>CAZMSD010000004.1:0-151161 GCA_964568855.1 uncultured Bacteroidaceae bacterium
GGAAACCCAGGGTGTAGATCCGGTGCTTCAGGGGCGCCGCCCAGACCTCGTATTCCGGTTCATCCAGGATGCGTGTCGGCTCGAGCAGGTCGGGCAGCTCGTGGATGCTCAACTCGTAGCCGAAGTCGGTCTGCGAGAGTCGCTTCATGAAGTTGATGTAGCTCGAAAGCCCGGCGGGGCCGTAGAGACTCAGCGCTTCCTCCCGGCGGTTGAGCTGGAAGCTGGTCAGCAGGCCGATCAGGCCGTAGAAATGGTCGCCGTGCAGGTGGGTGATCAGGATGCGGTCGATGCGTCCCCGGCGGATGCCCGAGCGCAGGATCTGCAGCTGGGTCCCTTCGCCCGCGTCGATCAGCAACGTTTCCCGCTCAAGCTGCACCGCCAGGGAGCTGACATTGCGCCGCACCGTCGGGGTGGCGGAAGAGGTTCCCAGAAATACCAGTTCGATCACCGCGTGGTCCTCGCTAACAGTTCCCGGGCCAGTTTCTCATAACCGCGCAGCCCGTCTTCCAGCTCTTCGAAGCGGATGTGCTCGTCCTTGCCGTGGGCCACCTCGATCCGTCCCGGACCCACGAGCAGGATTTCGCCCAGCGGCGACAGGAACTCCGCGTCCGTGCCGAAGGGAACCAGGCAGTCGGGCCAGTTCCCGGGCGGCTGAAAGACCTGCGGCTCCCCGGCGTTGCGAGCGGACCAGCTCAGTCCGCCCAGCCTGGAGCCGGAAAGCAATTCGTCGATTCTGCTTGACATCTCCCCATAGGGTCGGACCGTGCGAAAGAGCAGCTCCGCTCTCGCCCTCGGCGGGATGACGTTGGATGCCACGCCGCCCTCGATCCGCCCCAGGTTGAGGAATGTCTCGCCCAATTGCTTGTCCGTGCCCCAGTCCTCGCCGCGGAGAATTTCCACCGCTCGCAGCAGGATGTCGACGGCCGAGTTGCCCAGGTGGGGCAGCGCCGAATGGGCCGCCCGGCCTTCCGCTGAAAGATCCAGCTTCAGCACCCCCTTCTGGGCACGGGCGATCCGCATCTCGGTGGGTTCGCAGAGGATGATGCTACGCTTGGCGCCGCCCGGCAGAATCTTTTCCTCCCCGGCACGGTCGGCGCCGATGTGATCCGTCTCTTCCCCCACCACGAAGAGGAAGCCCAGGTCGAATCCTTCCTCCAGCAGCCGGCGCCCGGCCAGCAGCATGCAGGCGATGCCGCCCTTGGTGTCGCAGGCGCCCCGCCCGTGGATTGCGGTCTCCCCGACGTCGGCGCCGATGAAGGGCGGCACCGTGTCCACGTGCGTGGAAAACCAGAGGGGAGGATCGCCGCGCCAGGCGAGCAGGTTGTGCCGGCCGGCTTCGATCTCCTGGCGCCTGAGACTCAAACCACAGGCTCCGCACCAGGTTTCGAGAAATTCGATCACGGCGGCCTCTTCGCCGCTGATGGACGGGATGTCCACCAGCCGGCGGCACAGGTCGACGGCTTCTTCCAGCAAGGTGTTACACATCGCTTCGGCTTGTCCCAACAGGGTTAGATCGTTAATCTGAAAATATGAAATGACCGCGAGGGACCCATGACGAAGATTCCCCCCGCCGAGGTCCACCGGATCATCGGCGAGCACATGCAGGTGGGAGCGCAGAACCTGGTCCTGGACCTGGAACGCAGCCGGGGAAGCCGGTTGTACGACTCCCTTGGCCGGCGCGAGTTCCTGGACATGACCAGCTTCTTCGCCACCAGCGCCCTGGGCATGAATCACCCCGGCCTGGATACGCCCGAATTCATCCGGGAAATCGGACGGGTGGCCCTGCACAAGGTGACCAATCCCGCATTCTTCACCGTGGAGATGGCCGAGGCGGTGCGGACCTTCAGCGAGTTCGGCATGCCGGAGTACCTCCCGCACCTTTTCTTCGTGGAAGGCGGAGCCCTGGCGGTGGAAAACGCCCTCAAGGCGGCCTTCGACTGGAAGTACCGGAAGAACCAGGAAGCAGGCCGCGAAAGCTCCGCCGACGAGCTGGCGGTGGTCCACTTTCGCAAGGCCTTCCACGGGCGTTCGGGATACACCCTCAGTCTGACCAACACCGCCGATCCCCGCAAGTACATGCATTTTCCGCGCTTCGACTGGGTCCGCGTGGATCCGCCCGAGCTGCGCTTTCCGTTGACGGAAGAGGTCCTGGTCGAAGTGAAAGCCGCCGAGCAGCGGACGTTGAGGGAGATTCGCGGCGCCCTGGCCGCGCGTCCGCACAGGGTCGCCGCCCTGATCGTCGAACCGGTGATGGGCGAGGGCGGGGACGTGCACTTCCGTCCCGAGTTCTTCGCGGCCCTCCGCGCACTTTGCGACGAACAGGAAATCTTCTTCATCCTGGACGAGGTGCAGACGGGCATGGGCCTGACGGGCAGCTTCTGGGCCCACGAGCACTTCGACGTCCGGCCCGACGCCATCGCCTTCGGCAAGAAGGCCCAGGTCTGCGGCATGCTGGTTGGCCGCCGCATCGACGAGGTGGAGCGCAACGTCTTCGTGGAGCCGAGTCGGATCAACAGCACCTGGGGCGGCAACCTGACGGACATGGTGCGCTTCCGCAGGATTCTGGAGATCATGCGCCGGGACAATCTGCTGGAAAACGCGCGGATCCAGGGCCGGCGCCTGCTGGCGGGTCTCGAGGAACTGGCCCGCGGCGACGGCGAACTCGGCAACGCGCGGGGACTGGGACTGATGTGCGCGGTGGACGTCCCGCGGGAACGGCGGGCGAGAATCATCGAGCGCTGCTTCGCGGAGGGCATGATCATCCTGCCCTGCGGAACCTGCAGCATCCGCTTCCGCCCGCAGCTCGCCTGCAGCGCCGAGGACATCGACAGCGCCCTTGACATCTTCAGGCGAAGTCTGTGAAAGAAGTGAGCGGGAGCAGAGTGTAATCATGCAGCACCTGGAACTGGATCCCGCGACGGCGATCGAGACCCTTAGCCGCTTCCTTCGCGAGGAAGTGCGGGGGGCGGGTTTCGATCGCGCGGTAGTGGGACTTTCCGGCGGAGTGGATTCGGCCCTGGTCGCCGCCCTGGCCGCACGGGCCCTGGGAGCCGAACGGATTCTGGCCCTGCTGCTGCCATGGCGCGGTTCCTCGCCCGACTCCCTCACGGACGCAGAAGAGGTGGCCGAGCGGATAGGTGTCACGACCCGAAAGATCGACATCTCCCCGGCGGTGGACGTATTCAGCGAGACTCTCGAAACTCCGGACGCCCTGCGCCTGGGCAACGTGATGGCCCGCTGCCGCATGATCTGCATCTTCGACGTCGCGGCCGAGATCAGGGCCCTGCCGCTGGGAACTTCCAACAGGAGCGAGCTGCTGATGGGCTACGGCACCCTGCACGGCGACCTGGCCAGCGCCGTCAATCCGCTGGCGGGCCTGTACAAGCAACAGGTCTACGCGCTCGCCCGCCGGCTCGAGCTCCCCGAGCGGGTGATCGCGAAGGCGCCCAGCGCGGACCTGGAAGCGGGGCAGACGGACGAGTCCGACCTGGGCTGGGAATACCGGACCATCGACCGGGTGCTGGTCCGCGCGGTGGACCTGGGCTGGCCGGCGGAACGTATCGTGGCCGATGGTTTCGATCCCGCGACGGTGCGCGGCATTCTCGAGCGAATGGCGGCCCAGCGCTTCAAGGGCAGACTGCCGATCGTCCCGCGGACTACCGGGGGCGCCGGCGGCCCGAATCGGCCGGAGAGCCGGGACGACCGCCCATGACCTCGCCGGCCGCCGACCGCGGGATCCTCTACCTGGTTCCCACGCCCATCGGCAACCTGGAGGACATGAGTTTCCGGGCGGTGGAGGTTCTGAAAACGGCGGACCTGGTGGCGGCCGAGGACACGCGCCGGTCGCGGCGCCTGCTCGACCATTTCGGGGTGGGCACGCCGCTGCGCAGTTACCACGATTTCTCCAGCGCGGGAGCACGCCGCGGCATCGTCTCGCGTCTCGAGGCCGGGGAGCGCGTGGCCCTGATCAGCGACGCCGGCACGCCGGGGATTTCCGACCCCGCCTATCGCCTGGTTAACGACGCCATCGAAGCCGGCGCGCAGGTGGTGCCCCTGCCGGGAGCGACAAGCATCGTTCCGGCCCTGGTGGGCAGCGGCCTGCCCTGCGACAGGTTCCGCTTCGCGGGTTTCGTCCCGCGGAAGAAGGGCCGCGCCGGGGCGCTGGCGGAGCTGGTCCGCTCCGCGGAGACGGTGGTGTTCCTGGAATCCCCCCATCGCCTGCCGGGCACGCTGGCAAGCCTGGCGGAACTGGCGCCTTCCCGGAGACTCTGCCTGGCGCGGGAGTTGAGCAAGCTGCACGAGGAATTCATCCGCGGCAGCACCGTGGAAATACTGGGGCGATTCGCGGAGCGGGAGCCGCGCGGTGAATTCGTCCTGGTGCTCGAAGGGACGGCCGCCGAGAAGAAACGCCTGCGCCGCGGCAAGTAGAACACTGCATGAGGAATCATGTACCCGACCCTGTTCCAGATCGGATCCTTTCGCCTGTCCACCTACGGCCTGATGATGATGACGGCCTTCGTGGCGGGAATCGTGCTGGCGGTGCTGCGCGGCCGGCGCCTGGGGATGCCCAGGGGCTTCGTCCAGGACCTGAGCACGCTGATCCTGGTGGGCTCGCTGGCCGGCGCAAGGCTGATCTACGTGCTGACGCACCTGGAGGAATTCCGGGGAAACTGGCTCGGCGTGATCAACCCCATCCGGACCGACGGTAATTTCGGCATCGCCGGACTGGTCCTGCTGGGCGGGGTGCTGACGGCCATCCCCTTGACGGTCTGGTACTCGCGCCGCAAGGGGCAGAGCGTGCTGGAGGTGCTGGATCTGCTGGCGCCCTCGCTGGCCCTGGGAATCGCCATCGGGCGGGTGGGCTGCCTGCTCAACGGCTGCTGCTTCGGAAGGGCCTGCAGTCTTCCATGGGCCATCCATTACCCGGCGGAAAGCCACCTGCACGGCGTGGGGCTTCATCCCACGCAGGCTTATTCCATCCTGATCAACCTGGCGCTGATGTTCCTGCTGCTCCGCGTGGCCCGGCGCCGGCGCTTCCAGGGGCAGGTCTTCGGCCTCTTCCTGCTGATCTACTCGCCGGGTCGTTTCCTGGTGGAATTCTTCCGCGACTACGAAGCCGGCATGATCCTGGCGCGCTTCGGCAGCTGGGATTTCACCACCAGCCAACTGCTCACTTTCGTCATGTTTCTTGCGGCCATCGCGCTGTACCGCAGCTGGAAGGAGCGCGGATCTCCTTCCGGCGGCGAGGAACCGGGAAGCTCAGGCGGGGAGCGACATGAGCGCTAAGAGGGAAAGTCAGAGTCGCGGCAGGCTGATCAGCGTGGAGGGCAGCGACGGGGCGGGCAAGAGCACCCAGCTCGAGCGGATGCGCCGCTGGCTGGGGGAACAGGGGCTCGAAGTGCGCGGTTACAGGGAACCGGGCGGAACCGCGGTTTCGGAGGAGGTCCGCCGCCTGCTGCTGGATCCGGCGCACAAGGCCCTGCGCGGCGAGACCGAGTTGCTGCTGTACACCGCGAGTCGCATGCAGCTTCTGCTGGAGCAGGTTCTGCCCGACCTGGGACGTGGATGCTGGGTCCTGCTGGACCGCTTCGCCGATTCCACGACCGCCTACCAAGGATACGGCCGCGGACTGCCGATGGAGCTGGTGGAGGCGCTCAACTCGGTCATCCGCCGGGTGGCCTGGCCCGAACGGACCTACTGGCTGGACCTGGACCCGGAAACGGGTCTTAAGCGGGTGGGTCAACGTGCGGACGCTTCCGGCGCCGATCGCCTGGAGCGCGAAGACCTGGATTTTTTCCGGCGTGTCCGCGCCGGTTACGAGGCCATCCACCTCGCGGAATCCGAGCGCGTCCTGCGCATCGACGCGTGCGCGAGCGAGGAAGCGGTCTTCGAAGCCCTCCGGCGGGATCTCGAAACGTACATGGCCGGCCCCGGCAGTGGAAAGGAGAGGCAGGAATGAGGACTTTTCGGTTTATGGCGGGATCCATGCTTGTCCTGCTGCTGCTGATCGGGTCTTCCGCCAACCAGACCCGCGACGAATACTTCGACGACGTCCGCAAGAACCTCAACCGCTTCGGCGAGGTCTACCGCAGTCTGGCCTTCCGCTACGTGGACCAGATCGATCCCGAAGCCTCCATCGAGGCCGCCATCCACGGTCTGATGAACGAACTCGATCCTTACACGGATTACTTCATTGACGAAGCCGCCCAGGACCTGGAGGACATTTCACGGGGCCAGTACGGCGGCATCGGCATGGAGGTGGGACTGCGGGGCTCGGAGAAGCGCATCACCGTGATCAGTCCATTCGAGGGCACTCCCGCCTGGGAGGCCGGCATGCAGCCGGGCGACATCATCGACGAGGTGGAGGGCAAGAGTACCCGCGACCGCAAACTCAGCGACGTGGTCAAGCTGATCAAGGGCGAACCCGGCACGCCGGTGCGGCTGAGCATCCTCAGGCCGGGATACAGCGATCCCCTGGATTACGAGCTGACCCGCGCGCTGATCACCATCCGGGACGTCAAGTTCGCCGGAATCGTGGACGAGGACGACGGGCTGGGCTACATCCGCATGGTGCGTTTCAGCGGCAAGGCCACCGAAAGCCTGCGCGTGACGCTGGAGGAACTGCTGGAACAGAACCTGCGGCGCCTGATCCTGGACCTGCGCGGCAATCCGGGAGGGCTGCTGCAGCAGGCCGCCGGGGTGGCCGACCTGTTCCTCCCCGAGGGGACCAGGATCGTCTCCACGCGCGGTCGCAACGGGGAGCTGGTCAAGGACCTGGCGGCCCAGGAACCGGCCCTCTTCGAAGGGGAGCTGGTGGTGCTGATCAACCAGGGCAGCGCCTCGGCCAGCGAGATCGTGGCCGGAGCGCTCCAGGATCACGACCGCGCCGTGGTGGTAGGCCAGCAGAGCTACGGCAAGGGACTGGTACAGAGCGTGGTCGACCTGGACAAGGAGGCCAAGATCAAGCTGACCACCGCCCGATACTACCTGCCTTCGGGACGCCTGATCCAGCGCATCGACTATTTCGAGGACAACGAGGTCCTGGACCACGACGAGCCGGGAGCCGGGGCGGACAGCCTGTATTACACCATGTCCGGCCGGCGGGTGATCGGCGGCCGTGGCATCAACCCCGACCACGACACAGAACCGGCGCGCCGGCCCCATTTCATCAACGAGCTCTGGCGCAAGGCGCTGTTCGCGAACTTCGTCGCCGACCTCGAGCGCGAGGGCCGCGAACCGGCCGGGCTGGAAGTCGACCGCAAGCTGCTTCGCGAGTTCAGGAAGTACCTCGACGACACGGGCTTCGAATACCAGCCCAACGGCGGCGGTCAGCTGGACAAGCTGGCGGAGATCATCGAGCTGGAATCCTACGGCTCCCCAGCGGAAAGGGCGCTGCGGGAACTGCGCGAAGCAATCAGTTCCTCGCTGGACTCCCAGTTCGACGCTCATCGCGAGTGGCTGGAGCTGATGCTCGAGCTCGAACTCTCGGACCGCCGTCACGGACCGGACGCGCGGCTGCTGAAGGGCCTGGAGCAGGACGAGCAGTACCAGGCCGCCCGCGCCCTGCTCTCGACGGACGACATGCACGAGTATCACGCGATCCTGGTGAATTGACCGCGATGCCTGATGTAATACACGAACGCCCCCCCGTGTTCTTCTGCGATTTCGACGGCACGATCACCGAGGAGGACACCCTGGTCCTCCTGCTGGAGCGTTTCGGCCGCCGGACCCAGGGCGGCGGGAGCTGGCGCGACATCGAGGACGATCCGGACCTGCCGGAGAACCGCAAGCTGCAGGCGGAGATGGACCTGCTGGACTGCACCCTGCCGGAAGCGATCAACTACCTGCGGCAGGTGGCGCGCATCCGCAGCGGCTTTCCCGGTTTCGCGGAACGGCTCTCAACCGCGGGCATCCCGCTGGTGGTGCTCTCCGGCGGCTTGAAGCCGATCCTCGATACCTTCCTGGCCCCTTTCCTGAACAGGAACCTCTGGCTGCGGGTCAACGACCTGGAAGCCGGAAGGGGAAAATGGCGCGTCCTGCCTGCCGATACACCAAGAATCAAGGGTCTCTGCAACCACTGCAAGCGCTGGCACGTTGAACAGGCCAGGGCCGCGGGCCGCACCTGCCTCTACGCGGGGGACGGCGGCACGGATTTCTGCCCCGCGGAGCGTTCCGATATCGTATTCGCCAGGGACGGTTTGATCCGCCACATGGCGGCCCGGGACCTCGAGTATCACGAATTCGAGAGCTTCCGCGACATCGAGGACGTGATGCAGCGGAAGGGCCTGCTGCGTCCCGCCTCCTGAAAGCGCCCGGCGGCGTAACACGAGCCCGTGCGGGCGGAACCCGGGAATCCGGATCGAAGCAGGAAAGAGCGAATCATGCGTTTCAACACCCGAGCGGTTCACGCCGGACAGAGCGCCGACCCGGCGACGGGCGCGCTGTGCACTCCCATCTACCAGACCTCCACTTTCGTCCAGGACGACATCGGCGTCCACAAGGGATTCGACTACTCGCGCGCGGGCAATCCCACCCGGGAAGCCCTGGAGAAGAACCTGGCCGCGCTGGAGGACGCCGAGTACGGCTTCGCCTTTTCCTCGGGCATGGCGGCGGTGCAGGCCCTGACGGTGCTGATGAAGCGGGGCGATCACCTGGTGAGCACCGCGGGCGTCTACGGCGGCACATTCCGCTTCTTCATGGAGATCATGAGTCCCTACGGCCTGGAATTCTCCTTCGTGGATACTTCGGATCCGGCGCTGGTGGAAGCCGCCCTGCGCCCCGAAACCCGGATGCTGTTCATCGAGACGCCCACCAATCCCATGATGGTGCTCACGGACATCGCCGCCATGGCGGAAATCGCCCGGGCGAGAGAGCTGATCCTGGTAGTGGACAACACTTTCCTCTCACCCTACTTCCAGGCTCCCCTGGCCCTGGGCGCGGACATCTCGCTGCACAGCTGCACCAAGTACATCGGCGGGCACAGCGACCTGATCTCGGGCGCCCTGATGACAAATGTCCCCGAGTACGCCGAACGCTTCGCCTACGTGCAGAAATGCACGGGCGCCATCCCCGGGCCCTTCGAGTGCTTCCTGCTGCTGCGCAGCACGAAAACGCTGGGGCTGCGGATGGAGCGCCACTACGAGAACGCGATTCGCATCGCCCACATGCTTACGGACCATCCCAAGGTCAAGACCGTTTACTACCCCGGTCTCGGCGATCACCCGCAGCACGAGCTGGGCATGCGGCAGATGAAGAGCTTCGGCGGAATGCTCTCCTTCGAGCTCGAGAGCTTCGAGGCCGCCCGGCGCGTCACGCAGAACCTGCGGCTGATCGTCCTCGCCGAATCCCTGGGCGGCGTGGAGAGCCTGATCAACCACCCCGTGCTGATGACTCACGCCTCGGTCCCCGAGCGGGAACGGAAAGCCTACGGGCTGCACGATACTCTGCTAAGGCTTTCCGTCGGCATCGAAGACCACCGCGACCTTGAGGCCGACCTGGCGCAGGCCCTGGACAAGGCCTGAAAACCGCTTTCCCGAAGCCCTTCCCCATCCTCGAATCGCCGTGACACATCCGCGGGTACGCCGTTCCCTTTCCGCGGCGGACACGATCTTCCTTATCTTCTGGCTCGCCGGCGCCGGCCGTACCGCGCGCGGCGTGCTCGAACCAAGCGAACCGGAGGAAGCGATGAGCGAGAAAACCTGGACCACGGGGATAACCAAGACCGGGGCGGGCGAGTTGCGCGTCCGCGGCTACGAGATCACGGAGATGATACGCGAGTTGAGTTTCGCCAGGGCGGTCTACCTGATCCTCAAGGGCGAGCTGCCCGGCGAGGCCGAGGCGCGGATGATGGAGGGTCTGCTGGTCTCCTCGATCGATCACGGCATCACGCCCCCTTCGAACCTGGCGGCGCGCACGGTGATGAGCGGCGGGAACAGCCTGAACAGCGCCGTGGCCGCGGGAGTGATGACCATCGGCGACTCCCACGGCGGGGCCATCGAGCAGTGCGCCAGGATCCTGCAGGAAGCCGTGCGCTCCGGGGAAGACGCCGCCGCCCTGGTGGCCCGGTTCAGGGAGGAGCGGAAACGAATCCCGGGCTACGGCCACCGTATCCACGCCCGCGACCCCCGGACCACTGCCCTGCTGGCGCTGGCCGGCGAATGCGGCTTCAGCGGCCCGCACATCCGCCTGGCGACCTGCCTGATGGAGGAACTCGAGAAGCAGGGCACGCGCAAGCTGCCGCTGAACGTGGACGGCGCCATCGCGGCGGTGATTTCCGAGATGGGCTTCGACTGGCGACTGGGCAAGGGCTTCTTCATCATCGCCCGCACGCCCGGCCTGGTGGCGCACGTCTTCGAGGAGTGGAGCACCCAGAAGCCGATGCGGCGCCTCGGCCCCCTGGGGGGCGAATACAACGGACCGCCGGACCGCGAGCTTCAATCATAACCCGCGGGAGGAACGGCGATGTTGCGCACGATGATCCGGGGAGGGCTGCTGGGCGGCATGGTGGTCTTCATCTGGACCATGGTCTCCTGGGTCATGCTGCCCTGGCACCAGATGACCATGGAGCGCTTCGAAGACGAACAGGCGGTGGCGCGGGTCCTGTCCGAGCAGGCGCCGTTCCACGGCGTCTACATCCTGCCCAATCCCAGGATGGACGTTGAATCGGAAGATCGAGAGGCTATCGAGGCTTTCATGGATGAACAGACCGAGGCGGTGCGGCGCGGGCCACTGGCCTTCGCCGCCGTCCGGCCTCAGGGAATGGACTTGGACAACCCGCGCTTTTTCGTCAACAGTTTCCTGGTCCAATTTCTCGCCGCCCTGTTGCTCACCTTCCTGTTGTATCACGTCGAGGGGCCCGGATTCATGGGCCGCACGGGCCTTGTACTATTGGCGGTCCTGGCCGGCGGCCTGCTCTGCCACCTGCCCTATTGGAACTGGTGGCATTTCGGCACGCCTTACACCCTGGTGATGCTGGGGGATCTGCTGGCGGGCTGGTTCCTGGGCGGCATGGTGATCGCCTGGGCCACGGGATCCGCTGGTTCGCGGGGTCGGTCGCGTGGAATTTCCTGCGGTCCGCCGCCGGGCGCCGGCTGACGGTAAGGAGAAGCAGCCGCCGGGAAGGGCGCGTGTTACTAGTGGACCGATTCACATGGATCGACGGGTTCTGCTTGCCGCAAAGTGGTCAGATTCAAGGCGCATCTGCGCAGACGTAGTTTGCCTACTTCAAGCAGGATGCTGCGCACCTGCCAGGCAGGTGCGACGAAGAAGACGCGCACGCTGCGGCGTTGCGCCTTCTTGAAATAGCGGGGCTATTCCTGCGGCGGCGCGCCTTGCATTGAACTGCCCGGATGCGCTCTGAACAACTCGATCCATGTGAATCGGTCCACTAGGGCCTCACTTGATCCGCCAGTGAAAGCCCAGCCCGGCCCGCCAGGCAGCGTAGTTCTTCACGCGGTCAAGATCGGCGTAAATTGCAGTGCTGCGCCGCCACTCGCGCTCGATCACCGGTACAAGGCTCAGGCGCTCCGCCGCCCGCCAGGAGCCGCGCAGAACCACCAGCCAGCGCATGTCGCGGCGCCCGTAATGGTAGGGATCCTCGATCGCGCCCAGATCGCTCGAGTAATAACGGTCGCGAAGCACCAGATCGAGATCCAGGTCCAGGCGTCGCCCGGCTAGCCGGAACCGGCGGCCCAGGCTCAGGGAGTAACGATCTTCCTGGTGGCCGGCGTCGCCCGACTCGTCCGCGTCAAGCAGGGCGCTCCCGCTCTGCAGAGCCGCGGCGCGCCGGTAGCCGATGTTGTCGGTGACCGCAAGGCGGTATCCCAGCTCGCAGCCCAGCCCCGCTGGCAGGTCGGCGCTCAGGTACAGACCCGCCGACCAGGCCCGCGTGTCGTACTCCGTGAACCAGCCGTTGTAATACACGTCCTCCCGCAGCAGCAGGAACTCCGTCCCGAACCGGGTCAGCCAGGGAGCCGGATCCGGCCAGCGCACTCTCGCCCGAAGCCGGAACTCGTTGCCGTCGAAACCGCAGCCGCGAACGACCCCGGTATCGCGGTCGGTGTACTGCCGCAGGTAGAAATTCTGTAGAAACCTGTAAGACAGGTCGAGTCCCCAGCCGGCCCTGGGACGCCAGCCGAGTGTCAGCCGGTGACTGCCGTAGTCCTTGGCGGAGCTGTGTTCGTACTGCGCCAGTTTGCCGTAGTAGGCCAGCTCCAGGCGCCCGCGGCCTGGCCGGCCGCCGGTGAACCGCTGCAGCCGCGCCCACAATCCGTTCTTCTTCAGCGGCTGTCTGAGCCTGGCGCTGAGCCGGTGTTCCAACCGCATGGCCGCCGCGCCGCCGACGTCGGTCTGGAAGGACGGCGAGCTGTTCAGCCGGTCCAGGTCGCTGGGCGAGAGGCGCAGGATGTTGGAATCGCTCACCAGCCGTTCTTCAAGGCTGAGCGACCAGTCGGGGCCGGCGGCCGGCAACGGTCCGGCGATCATCGCCAGCACGGCCAGCGCCGCAGGGATCGAGCGGGGAAATCTCATTCGTCGACGTTGCGCAGGCTGTTCCGCGGTATCAGGAAGCGCAGGTTAACTTCCCTTCCGCTGTCCTTGAAGCGGACTGTGTACTTGTGACGGCCTTCGGGCACTTCCACGTACAGGACCTCGCCCTTGGCGGGCACCGAGTCGCGCTTGTCGGCGTAGACCGCCACGTCGCTGCGGCGGCCCTTGAGCACGTAGGTGTTCTTCAGCTCGCCGTCTTCGAAGATCCGCAGCATGTACCTCTGCGGTCCGCTCATCGTGGGGTTCCAGTCCAGGCGGCTGATGATCTTCATGAAGGTCGGACCGATCACCTCCGCCTCCAGTTCGTCCCCCGAGGCGAGCGTGTAGTACGTCACGGCGTTCTCGCGGACCACCACTTCGCGGACCTCGCCGTGGACCAGGGGCAGCTTGTCGATGTTCCTGCCCTTGGGAATCGGGTGGATGAAGCGCTTCTTCAACCGCAGCAGAAGGTGGTCCGCGGCGCCTTCCCCGAGTCGCAGGCGCACGCGGTGCGTGCCGGGCGGGATCCGGATCTCGTCGGTGCGGGATTCCGCCAGGCGCTTGCCCTTCTTCGCCAGGCGGGCGACCTGCGATCTCCGGATACTGTGGCGGATGGACCTTTCCTCGCCGCCGTCGATGCTCCAGACGAGACCGTATTTCTTTCCTTTGTACCCCAGCTTCCAGGGTGCCCGGCTGATCACGCGCAGCACCGCCGGTCCGTTCAATTCGAGGTCCACGGGCGCGCGGTCCTCGACCCGCCAGTAGGTGCGTTTCTTGCCGTTGACCTCCACCATGACCTTGGATCCGCCTTCCGCCGGCCTGATCGTGCCCCAGGCGGCGTACAGCTCCGCCGCCTGGAACAGCAGGACGACCGCCAGCAGGCCGGCCGCCCAAGGCAGCTTGCAGGCCACTCCCCTAACGCCCGAGCACCGGTCTTTCATCGATTCGCGCATCTCGTTTTTCCAGTTCAGGCGGCCCGATTCACGAGAAACGGTCCGCTAGAGAATGTCTTCCGGTTCCATGCCCGTGCTCTGCAACTGTTGCAGGCGCAGGTCGAAACGTATCACGACGAAGACGATCGCCGCCATCAGCACCACGGCCAGGGCGACCACGCGCAGGTCGTAGCGCTCGGTGTCGAAGATCCGGCCCTCGCCGATTTCCGGCACTTCTGCCGGTCTCCAGGGAAGGCCGTACTTGCGCAGCAGCGATTCGAACTTCTTGTTGCGGTACTTGAAGTTGATCACCGGCACGCCGTTGTCCGAATAGAAGTGGATCACGCCGCGCGCCGGGTAGTTCATGTCGCGCAGGTGCCGTATCACTCCCAGCGGGATCAACACTCCGTTTTCCACGTGCCCCAGGCTGGCCACGCCGCCGCCCACGTTGACGTAGGCGCCGTATCCACCCGGAGTATCACGGATCTCGTTCATGTAGAGCTCGATCCGCGCCTGCACCGAGCTTTCCACGCTGGAGGGATTGAGGTATCCCACGCCGTTGCGCTGGATGGACTGGCGGATCAGCGCGCGCCCCTCGGGCGGCAGGCTGCGGCCGCGGTCGTCGGCCCCGCCGATTGAGGCGGAGAGGCTGCGGAAGGTGAACAGGCCCGCTTCAGACAGGACGCGCTCCATGTCCAGCCAGGTGAAATCGGGGTCGTTGGCGCCGTACCACGAGCTGGAGACGCTGGCCAGCACCACCGGATCGAGGTCCAGCACCTTGCAGGCCGAGTAGACCGCCAGGTTGATGCCGGGAAAGGACCCCGACACGGCGACGGCCACTTTTTGCCCGCTGCGCAGGCCGGCCTCCCGGAACATCTGCACCACCATGGCCGCCATGTTGGGATTAAGCGAACTCAACTTGGCGTTGTGGCTGCCCTCGACGCTGGTGATCAGCGTGTGTTTCTGGCCGATCAGCAGGGTGCGGTAGGGATCGTTCACCTCGTCCACGTAGGCCGCCTCGGGCGCCTGGGCTTCCTTGAGTAGATCCATCGCCTGCTGCATCACGCGGGCCGCTTCGATCTTCTCTTCGTAGTCCGGCTGACGGACCGTCACGCGGCTGTATTCGGCCCAGTTGTAGAGTCCGTACGACACGGCGGCAAGCACCAGCAACGTCCAGGTCGACTTGAGACTCGGTTTATACATGGGCCATCAACTCCCCGCCGGTGACCAGCATCATCAACAGGCGCACGCAGGACGAGACGAGCAGCAGGCAGAGCAGCGTCTTCAGCACGCCCTGGCGGTCCATCCAGTTGGCGATCAGGCCGGGAATGATGAAACCCACCGCCTGCATCTGCAACTGCACTCCCGCCAGTTCGTAGAAGACCGCCTGGCGCGAGAAGTAACCCAGGATGAAGCCCAGCAGAATCGACAACACCAGGCGCCGGCGTCCGTAGATGAACATGAAGTGCGACAGAATGCGCACAATGCCGAAGGTGGCGAAGCTGACGATGAAGGTGCCCAGGAGGCGCAGCGGATCGTGCATCTGCAGGGCGACGTAACCGGGGACCACGATTCCACCGGCCGAAACGCCGACGATCTCCTGGAAGATCATGCTCAGGATCACGCCCAGGCCCACGGAGATCTCGATCAAGCGACGCTCCTTTCGCGGAAGTACCGGGCGACCTCGTGGCCGCCGCTGTGCACGTTGCCGATCCCCAGCACCGTCATCCTGTCCCAGGGGAGAGCCAGGACCGCGTTCCAGGTCACTTCGGGAAAGACCTGTCCCAGTTTTAGGACCTTCTCCGCCGGCAATCCCAGGCGGTAGCAGATGCCCAGCAGGCGGTCGCAGCTTTCGCCGATGAGCACCAGGCGGTCGAACTGCGTGTCGGTCTGCACCATCTCAACCAGCTGGACGCTGCGCTCGAAGCGATCCTTGCGGGTATTCAGCAGGAAGACCATCGCCCCGGGATCTTCGCTGATCCCTATCACGCGCTCCCAGATGGCCAGGGTGCTCTCTGGATCGTTCGCCGCCAGGGCGTTGACGAAGGCCAGCTGCTTGCCGTTCTCGGCGATCTGATGGATCTTGAGCGCCCCCGAATCGGGCGCCGCGCGGTACATGCCCTCCAGGGCCACTTCACGGGTCAGCCCCAGTTCCTCGGCCACCCGCAGTGCCAGGGCCACGTTCTCCTTGTGTTCGATATGGTTGAAAGGACGCATGTCCTCCTCGGTGATCTCGTCGTCGTCCACCCGCTCAAGGTCGGTGCCCTGCCGGAGGGCCGTTTCCCGCATCAGCGGAAAGAACTTCTTCTCGCAAGTGAAGGCCTTCTTCCCGGGAGGGAGGGTGTTGCAGAGACTGAGCACGACGTCTTCCACCCGGGGACCCATTTCGCGCAGGTGGTCCGGCCGGGCGTTGGTGATCACGCCGAGGGTGGAATGGACCATCTGGTGCTCGGAAATCCACTGGTATTCCGGCTGGACCGCCATGCATTCGATGACGATCACCTGGGGTTTACGCCTCGCGGCATAGGCGAAGACGCGGATCTGCTCGATGATGTTGGCTCCGCGGGGTCGAACCACGTCCACCTCGAGGCCGTCTTCCAGGATGACCCGCGGAGCGCTTCCGGTGGTCTTGGCGATGGTGGCGATTCCCCCGGTCCGGAAAGCTCCCGCGATCAACCTGGTTACGCTGGACTTACCGCGCGTACCGTTGACGTGGACTCGAATCGGGATCGAGGTGACGGCCTTGAAGTTCCGGCGCATTTCAACCACGCCCAGCGCAATGGCCATCAAGACCAGCAGTACAATGACTTCCATTCGCAGTTCCGGAACCTCTGCGCCCACGGCCCAATCCGCGTGGTCCGCGGACTCGGTGGACCGTCCAGCACACTTCCACTGTTACACACCGTCCGGGAGGTTGTGGATCAACAGGTTGAATTCCCTCCCGCAACCTGAGAACCAGGACTTAGTCCCGGAGCGCATGTCAAAGTAACTTAGCATAAATCGCGCCAGAAGCGGCTTTCGACGGCGGTTTCCACATTGCTGGAAGCCCTGCCGCACGCAATCCGCGCTCGAAGGCCGTCAAGGATGTCGATTCCGGTTTCCACTCGCCGTGCCAAGGCATATGGCTTTCCTCCCACATGTTCCATGAACCTCTCAATCGGTGCTCTTCGACATGATCTTTGGGTGGAACGCGGAAACGGGGCCAGTTATCTTGTCAGGACCTGTTCCCGGGAACACTGGAGGCACAAGTCGGAACCTTGCGGAATCCGCTGATCATTCACCTGGTCCTGTCGCTGGCGGCGATCTCGCTCTTCGCCGAGGCGGCGTATGGCCGCTCGCCCTCTCCCCCGACGCTCAGCCCGGGGTTCGTGAAGCGGTCGCCCCGGGGCACCTTCGAAAGCGCCGGCGGGCTGCTGCCCGTTCCGTTGCTCAGCGCGGGTCCGGAATTGCGCCTGCTGCCGGGAGAAGCCCTGCCGCTGGCTCAGGAAGTGTGGAAAGGCGGAACGGCGGACGATCTACTCTGCTACCATGCAGGAGCGGCCTACTACATCAAGGTCCCGCATCCCGCCTGGGGCAATCCCGGCCCCTTCTTCCAGCGCATCACTCCGGGCGGTTCGGGAACGCTAAGCGGCTGCCAGCTGCGGCTTTACAACGAGTACACGGACGACTGCAGCCATGACGGGGAGTTGATGATCACCGTCCATCGCCGGGTGGAAGGCTTCCCCGGCGAAGCCGTGGGCGAATTCACCGTGGCCACCGACAGCCTGGGCAACGACATCTTCGACTGGGAATTCAACGCCTTCGATTTCCATTTCGTCGCCGGCGAGGAATTCTTCCTGGGCATGGACTTCCAGCCCTTTGCGGAAGAAGACACCATCGCCATGGTGACCGCCGACCTGGGAGACTGGACGGGCCACAGCTTCTTCCTCATCGACGGTCAGACCGTCTGGTGGGGCGATCCGCAGGGAACGCCCTTCGGCGACATGCACTTCTGCGCCCTGGTGGACTATCCCGAGGGCTCCCATCCGTACATCTATTTTCCCTGGGACTACCTCGATCTGGGCCTGGTGGAGACGGGGCAACTGCTCGAATCCCGTCTGCCGATTCTCAACTGGGGAATCGAACCGCTGGTGGCCGGGGAACCCGAGATCACCGGCGAAGGCTGGTCGGTGGAGCTTTCGGGACCCGACTCCCTGCTCCACCCGGACACCCTGTTCCTCGAAGTCGTCTGGAGCGCCCCGGACGTCGAGTCGCTTTCCGACGCCGAGCTGACGCTGGCCACCAACGCCGTCAACGACAGCCTGCTCGAGCTGGACCTGCACGCAGGTTCTAGCCGGGCCGAGCTGCTGCTCAACGACTGGGACGAGTGGGAACTGCTGAGCTTCACCCAGTTCGCCGATACGGGCGCGGGAACCGAGAACTGGGCTTTCTACTCGGGACTCTCCCGGGTGGGTTACTTCGTGGGTCACGGCTCCCCGGAGCCCGGATTCTTCGTGGAGGACGTGCTGGCGGTGCGCGATCTCCCGCTCGAGGAGCGGGGCTACGTGGAGATCCGCTGGGCCCAGCAGAACCTGATGCTGGAGAACCTGGGCTTCCACGCGCTGATCTGGCGCAACCCGGAGGACGCCTGGTGGTACGTCCAGCACGGCGTGGACCTGCTGGAGCCGCCCTACCTGGGCAACGAGGACTCCTGGAGCACGGTGCCCTGGATCCTCTGGGGGCCGGTGCCCAGCACGGGCGAGCACGCCTTCGGGCTGCTCTACAGCGGCTCCGAGGCGGACCAGTGGTTCGTCGACGACCTGGAGTTCGTGATGCACGTGCCGCTCGAGCCGCCCCAGATCTCGATCCAGCGCGTCGGTTCGGGCGTTCGCCTGACCTGGAACTCCGTCGAGGACGCCGAGTGGTACCGTCTCGAATACGAGTCGGACGGGGCCTTCCGGACGCTCGCCGCGATTCCCGACACCAGCTGGAACCACCAGCGCGCCATGGTGTATCACAGATCCCTGCGCTACCGCGTCATGGCCGCCAGCAGCCTGGATATCGATTCGGCCATCGGCCCCGACGACGGCCGGGCCCTGTTCCACGATTCCCAGTTGCGCCGCCGGGAGGACCGATGAGCTTGGTCTCGCGGAAAGTACTCGTCACGGGCGCCTCCGGCTTCATCGGCGGGCGCCTGGCCGTCCGCCTGCTGGAGGCAGGCGCCGACCTGCGGCTGTTCATCCGCTACAGCTCGCTGCCTCCGGAACGCCTGCTGCCCGAATCGCTGCGGCGTAACACGCGGATCCACCGCGGGGACATCCGCGACCGCCAGGCCCTGGAGAGGGCCTGCCGCGACACCGAGGTCGTCTTTCACCTGGCGGCGCTGGTGGGCATTCCCTACAGCTACGAATGCCCGGCCGAGGTCCTCGCAGTCAACGCCGGCGGCACGGCGGCCGTCCTGGACAGCGCCCGCGCGGCGGGCGTCGAGCGCCTGGTGCACACCTCCACCAGCGAGGTCTACGGCACGGCGAGAACCGTGCCCATTCCCGAGGACCATCCCCTCAGCGCGCAGTCGCCCTACGCGGCTTCCAAGACGGCGGCGGACCAGTTGGCCCTGGCCTACCACAGGAGCTTCGGCCTGCCCGTGGCCGTCCTGCGGCCCTTCAACACCTACGGCCCCGGACAGAGCGCGCGGGCCGTGATACCATCCATCATCGGCCAGGCGCTGAAGGGCGAGGAGATCCGCCTGGGCAACACCTCGAGCACCCGGGATTTCAACTACGTGGACGACATGGTGGAGGCCTTCCTGCGCGCGGCGGAATCGCCCGCGGCGCTGGGGACGGTCACCCAGGCCGGCAGCGGCGTCGAGACCGGCGTCGGCGAACTGGTATCGCTGGTGGGCCGTATCCTGGACCGCGAGCTGCGGATCCTGCGCGACGAACGGCGCCTGCGTCCTCCCGAGAGCGAGGTAGACCGGCTCTGCGCGGATCCGCAGCCGGCCCTGCGCAAGCTGGGCTGGAAACCCGGGATCGATCTCGCCGAGGGCCTGCGCCTGACCGTGGAGTGGATCCGCACTCATCCCGAGAAACTCGGCGGCGGCTACGAGATATGACCCACCCCACAGGAACCGGCCGGATCCCGCTGTCCCTCTGCGCTCCCGGCGACAGGCTGCTGGGCCTGGGCTGTGACACGGAACAGGCGGCGCGCCTCGATGCGGCGATCGAGCGCCGGCCGGGCTTCTACGCGCGCTGGTTCTCGGAGCGGGAGCGCCGCTGGATCGAGCGCACCGCCGCGCCGCAGCTCGAGCGGGCGCGCATCTTCTGCCTCAAGGAAGCCGCGGTGAAGGCCGTGAATCCACTGGCGCGGATCGGCATCGCCGGGGTGGAGGTGTTTCCGGAAGAGGACTTTCTTCCCCGTACATGGCTGAACCCGGCGCAGGCGGGGAGTGGGCTCGGCTCAGACGGACTCGGAGGTGTTCACGGGGAAGAAGCTTCCGCCGGACAATCCAGGGTGGTTCTGCGCAGCTGGTCGCGCCTGCTCGGGGACGGCGCGGAGGCTTGCGTGGTGATTGTATCGGGCGGGGAAAGGGAAATCCTTTTCGACGGATAGAATTGACCTGCAGATAATCAGTCCTTGACAATCCCGTCGATACTTCTCAGACTATTTGACAGGCACGCGTTACTCACCTGAACTCCCATCCGAAAATCCAAGCGACACGCAACCACATACCTGAACTCTCGCAGTTTCGCCCATCTGCTCTGAGGAAGCGCATTGGATTCGATCAGCAACATCACAAGCTTATGCCTTATTCTTCGTTCTGTGGAAACCAATCCCACGTTTTCACGAATCCGCAACCGGATGTTGACCGTGGTGTTGATGCCCCGCCCCCCCCCTCGCGTTTCTCTGATTCTCGGTACGATCTGTTTCCATTCTACGGACAGGTCTATTATTCAAAATGCGAGGAGTCGATCATGCGACGAACATTCTTCCTCCTTGGCACCCTGGCCTGTATCACATCCGCGGGGGCGGTGATACATTTCGGACCCGGCCAACCGTATACGAACCTGAACGACGCCATTTGGGCCGCCGCGCAAGAGGAACCCGACGACGAGGTGGAGATGCACGGCGATTGGCTTGATCTTCTGAACGACGTCGAGTATTCCGGAACGGTGTATTCCACGGCGGGGTTCCGCGCCAGGATCTGGCCCCACGCCTTCATTTCCACATGGGAAGGAAGCCGGTTCGAAGGAATCGATTTCCGGTTCGAATTCTTTGAGATCTCACCACAGTTTGAAGTTGGAACGCGGGTCTGGGGTGCCGGGATGTGCTTCAGCGACTGCCGCTTTCTGGGACGCAGTATCCGACTGAACATCTGTGACATGAACAGTTACCCGGCTCTTGATATACTTGACGTATCTCCCGATGCACAAGGACTTGGTCTTCGACTTGAGAATTGCGCCTTCCTGCTGGAGGAACAGGACACCGGTGAGGTCTGTCCCGATCCGCTCTACTGCGATGCCGCTTTGACGACAACGAACAGTACGGTCAGTGCGGAGGGCTGTTTCTTCATGGAGATCGCCGACGGGGTGCATGGCGATTTCTGGGGACCGGACGCCATCACCCGGCACGGTATGGTGCACGGCGTGAACGGAAGCCTCTGCTTGAACGACATCCGGTTTCATGATCTAGTCGGATCAGCGAACGACTTTCCAGATGAAGATTATAACGCCTCCGCGGTTATGGTCAGGTCGGCCACTCTTGAAATGAATCGAACGACCGTGGAGAACTGTAGCGGAGGTCGTCGGGCTGCTGTCAACGCCAATAACAGTCACTTGATCGTACGGGATTGCATCTTCCGCAACAACTCAGCGCTGGAGGGAGGAGCGCTTCGGCAGGACCAGGCCGATGGCCTGATTATCGATACATGGTTCGAGGAGAATCATTCGGGGGATCCCAGCCAGGGCGATGGACTTGTACTTCACGCCAGCAGCCCCATGGTCAAAAGGTGCGAGTTTTTATCTCACGGGAACTGGGCCGTCACCATTCGCGTTGACGATCCTGAATACTATGCAGTCGCCAAGGTTGAAGACTGCGTATTCAGGTCCAACCAATATGGACTGCTCCATCATGCCCAGTACCATTCAGGAAGCCACATCCGCAACTGCCTCTTCATCGGAAGCGGACTGAGCAACGTCGGTGCGATCGCACTGAGCAGCCCTCCGGGCGCCGTGACGGCCTGCCGCCTGGACGGCCTGACAGTGACAAACCACAGCGGCTTTCCAGGCACCTCATCGCCTATTCTGATCGACGGCGCACTGTCCGGCACAGGCGACTGCCGCATCGAGAACAGCATCCTGCGCAACCCCGCCGCATACGAACTCTCCTTCGCAGACGCCACTGGCAGCCTGGGCTTCCTGGGCTACTTGAATATCGACGGCGGGGCGGGCGCCATCGACGGCGACCCCGGCACCGTTCCCGTGGCCCTGGTGGACATGGATCCGGGATTCGTCGACCCGCAGGGCGTCGATTCGGAAAGGGAGGACTTCGCCCTGCGTTTCGACAGCCCCATGCTGGACACGGGGAATCCGGACTGCGAAGTGGCAGGCGAGAACTTCAGCGGCTACGACTTCGACTGGACCCGCCGCGACATAGGCTGGCACAGGGCATGGAAAGCGAAGTCTGTTGTGGTGGGTTTGGGCGAGTCAGAGACTCTCGAGGGCTGGTTCTACTCGCTGCCCGAAGACATTTTCCTGTATGCGCCAAATCTTGTGATTAAGCCGGGCAGCGTTATCCGGATGGGTTCAGGAGGAGATGAGGTCATATGGTTCTGCTCAGGAGGGGCAACCATCGGCACCGACGATGACCAGCGAGTCACACTTACCGTAGAGCCGGCAAATCAACCACACCCGGCGACAACATACCCGGATGACGATGTGCGCGTCACCGGCATGAATTTCGAATGCCAGTTCGAAGAAATTTCTGTACAAGCCCTCGATTTGACCTGGTTGGGCGAAGCCGGCTTGTGGGTTTCCCAAGCCGATTGTTCGATTAATTACATGAACATCTGGACCAACAGCCACGGCAACCTCGCCTTCCAGGAGTGCTCGGGCATCATGGAGAATTCAATGATCCAGGGCGACTGGGGTACGGAAGGTGTGGTTTTTGATTTCTGTGAGATGGGCATGAAGGACTGCAATCTCCATAGCCCCTTGGCGGAGACCCAACTCTGGTTCACCAACACCGTGCAGGATCCGGACGATGCTGACAAAATCATGGGCAACCGATTGAGTGCCAGTACGCATCCATCAGTGGGACCGAACAGCCGCTGTGTCTTCAGCGCGGGTTCGGTCCTGCTGCTGTCCCTGAACCGCTTCGAGAACCATGGCGCCTTCGGTCTGCAGGTCCTGAGCAGTGCGCTGCGTATGCGGGAGGGCGCGTTCAACACTTTTCACTCCAGTGGCAACGGTGATTATGCTCCGGTGGAGATCGACGCCGAGCGGAGCACGCTGTGGCTCTTCTGCGGCTACAACTGTTTCATCCACCCGAATATCGGCGCTGGCGCCTTCATCACATCTCATGAAGGATTCACCTACGTGGACTGGGGCCACAATTTCTGGGGCAGTTCTGAATCTGATACGTATCAAGAACCTTATGTACAAGCTCGTGTTCCTTCGGGAGTAGATCTGCAACCCATGCACCCTGAATGCCCCGATCCCGCGTACTACCCCGGGACCTGCGAGACCGACGACGACGAGGCCTTCTACGACGCCTACGAGGAAGAGGTCTTCGGCGACAAAGACACCGCCATCGCCATGTACAAGACCTTCCTGGAAACCTATCCGAAGAGCCCCTACGTGCCCGAGGTCAACGCCCGCCTGAAGAAGCTGGGCACCAAGGGGCGCAACCCAGGCGCGGGCTATGCCTTGCTTGAAGCCGCCGCGAGTAACGCGGAGGAAACGCCGCTGACCGCCTTCCGCCAGGAGTGCGCCGGTCGCGTGGTACAGGCCCTGACCCTCGATCGCCCAAGCGCCGAGGCCCGTCTGGAAGAGATGATCGAGGAGGCGCCCGGAGCGCCGGAAGCCGCCGCGGCCGAAGTGGCCCTGCTGGAAATCGAGGCTCTGGCCGATCCCGACGGGGGAACCTCCGCGGCGGGCGAAGCGGCGGAAGGGGCCCCGGGCCGCAGATTGAGTCCGAGGGAAAACCTGAACCGCCGCCTGGCGCTGTTGCAGGCATCCGCTGGTGTGGGCGAAGACCTGTTGAACGAGGCCCGTCCGGTTCGCTTCCGCCTGGGTCCGGCCTACCCCAATCCTTTCAACCCGCTCTGCCGCATTCCCTACCGGCTGGAGGGCGAACAGAAGATCCGCCTGAGTGTGCACAACCTGCTGGGACAGGAAGTGGCGCTGCTGCAGTCGGGAGTATACCCTTCCGGAGAATATGAAGCGGTATTCGATGCATCGGCGCTGGCGGGCGGCATTTATTTCGCCAGACTTGAGGGTGCGGGAGGAACCCAATGCGCCAAGCTTCTGCTGATCAAATGACCGAAAACTAAACACTAAATGCCCGGTCCGCTTCTATTTCGAGGCGGGCCGGGCAAGTACTGAGACTCTAAGATGCGTAGCTGCCTTTGTGCCCTTTTCCTGCTGATCTTGCTGCCACCACCCTGCGGGCGAGCCTTGATCCACCGCGTGCCCCAGGACCACGAGTCGATCCAGGCGGCCGTCGACAGCAGCGGAATCGGCGACACCGTGCTGGTGGCCCGGGGGCATTATCCGGGCCTGCTGATCCTGTCTCACAAGGAATTGCTGTTGTGCTCGGAGCACCTCTTCAGCGGGGACAGTCTGGACGTGCAGGAGACGATCCTGGATGGGGAAGGGCAGGGTTGTGTCTTGACACTGCGTGACACATCCGATTGCGCAATACACGGATTCACCTTGACAGGAGGGATTTCGTATGTAGATGGGGAAACCATGCAGGATATGCGCATGGCTGCCGCGTCCGTTGTCCTGGGCAGTTCAGCCACATTCGAGCATTTATTGATCACCGGAAATGATGGCGGTGATCACCCATATGCTCTCGGCTATGGTATGTATTCCCTCAGCGGTGACATGACCTTTCATAACTGCATCTTCAGGAACAACTCGGGCTCTGGGGACGCCGTATATCAACTGGCTGAAGAAGGATACGCCAATTTATTCATGATGGATTCCTGCGAATTCAGCGAACCGCCCGTGGATAATAGCGGGTATATTACTGGTATTGCGAGATCTTGCAGGGTTACCAACAGCAGCTTCACTGGTGCATGGAGCACACCACTTTACCTTATAGGCTTGGATTCACTACTCCTCGAGAATCTCTATATCGGTCATAACCGAGCGGAATCGATCAGCTACAGTGCCATAAGCGCCGGGGGCGGCAGCAAGCTGATCGCCCGGAACATCCTGGTGGAGGATTGCCGCCGCAGTTCCTTTTCCTCCCTGGGCGGCGAAACCATGTGGCTTGGTGCGCGTGACTCTTTGATCGTCGAGAACGTGGAAATCCGCGACTGTCAGAACTTGTCATGGGACGAGGCTGTAGAGTTCAGGTGCGCCAACCTGCCGGACGATCCGAACCCGGTGGCTTCGGCGCGCATCAGCAACCTCTTCTTCCACCACAACGTCTCGGGGGCCACCGGGCATGAGTTCATGGATCCCTTCGGCAAGCACGTCGGGCTGCCCTGTAAAGAGGTCCTGCTCGATCACTGCCGCTTCACGGACAATACCAGCATCATCTACTCCCCCGAGCATACGATGCGCGTGGTGGGCGCCCTCGTAAGTACCAACGGCACATTGGACACTCGGATCGTCGACTGCGAATTCAGTCGCAACCACGTGAACGTGGCGGACAATTCCACCACGGAGTGGATCCACCACGGCCGTGCGCTTTTCGTGGACGCCGTCTGGTGGGACTTCGGCGGCCCCCATCAACCCGGGCGAACCCTGATCGACGGCTGCATCTTCGATCAGCAGACCGTGGACGAGATCGCCATCGACGTCTGGGAATGGCCCCTGCCCAGCCACGTGGTGGACGTCAATCCCGTGTCGGGCGAGGTCAAGGCAGGCCCCACGACCTTGCGCGACTGCCTCTTTCGCGACTGCGACGACGGCGGGATCTACATTTACGGCCAAGATTCGATTTCGATCGAAAATTGCCGCTTCGAGCGCATCGGCCGCTGTTTCACCAGCATCGCCACCGTGGACGATGTCGACCCGCCGGTCAGGTTCCGCAACTGCCTGTTCAAAGACCTCTTCAACCAGTCCCCGCTGCCGCCGGTGGCCGGAGACGTAGCCTTCGACCTGCGCGTGGGCGATGCCCTTTTCGAGAATTGCAGCATTCTGGGCAACGGGACACCGGGCTACCCGTCCTCGATGTTCGCTTTCGATTACGATCCCGGGGGCCACAGCTTCGCTTTGCGCAACTGCGTCGTCTGGGACAATCACTTCGGGCAGGTCTTTCAGTTGGATGAACCCTCGACATTCATCACGGAGTACTGCGACACGCAGTACGACTGGCCGGGCACGGGCAATTTCGCCGCCGATCCGCTCTACGAGGTCGATCCAGACCTGGGCGTGGTTTTTCCCGCCGCCAGTCCCTGCGTGGATGCGGGCGATCCCGATCCCGCGTATCACGACCTGGAGGACCCTGAGAACCCCGGGATGGCGCTCCCGCCCGCTCAAGGTACTCTGCGCAACGACGTCGGCCACTGGGGCGGCGGCGCGGTTTCGGATCACTGGACCTACCTGGATCGCTTCGAGAAACCCGAGTGCCATCCGCAGGGCTTCCTGCTGGGGCATCCCTACCCCAATCCCTTCAACCCGGCCTGCTGGCTGCCGCTGCGGCTGGAACGACCCGAACGCCTGCGCATCAGCGTCTACGACCTGCTCGGCCGGCGGGTGCGCAGGTTACTGGATGGATTGCTGCCCGCCGGCGAACATCGGCTCGTGCTGGACGGCACGGGGCTGGCGAGTGGCGTCTATGTGATACAGCTCGAGGGTGAGCGAAATAGCGTGGAAAGCCGGAAGGTGATCCTGGCGCGGTAAGGCCTGCGGCACCATATTCGACCACTGATGCAAGATGCCCTTGATACGAAATCCCTTACCGAAGGATGGCGCGGAAGCCTGCGTAGTGGCTGTGGCGGGCGGGGAAATGGAAGGAAGAGCTGGGTCGTCCTCGTTGGATTGAACCGGAATTTGACGGATTATTGTTCGGCGGCGCTAATCCTCGTTACCCGAAGTTCAACCCTTCAAGCTCCGCCACCTCCGGCGCCTCGTAGCCTTCCCGGCCCATGGCGCCGTAGGTCAGCAGCTTCCCCGCTTCCACGCCCGGCTGATCGAAGGTGTCGATGTTCGAGAGTTCGCCGTTGACGTAGGTCTCGAGCATCAGGAACTGGAAGAGCTGGCCCAGCCAGTACTCGTCGATCCGCGGCAGAACCAGGGTGCGGCTGCCCCGGCCCTCGCGCCGCAGTGCCTCGGCGGTGGACTCTTGCTCGGCCTTGATCAGCTCCGCCATGTCGTGCCCGCCAAGGTAGGCTATCTCCGGGTGCTCCCCGAAGATCTCGGGAATCGGGCGGGGCCGCTTGAATTCTTCCACGCGGACGAAGGTGATCAGCTTATCCGCCGGGCCTTCCATGAAAAGCTGCAGCAGCGAATGCTGGTCGGCCGCGCCCAGGGCCCCCAGCGGCGTGGTGCCCGTGTGGCACACATTGCCCTCCCGGTCCAGGCGTTTGCCCAGGGATTCCCCCCAGAGCTGCACGTACCAGTTGGCCACGAAGCGCAGTGCCCGGGAATAGGGCATCAGCACGTTGGTGCTGGCGCCGCGGCGGAACCACTGCCAGCTCATGGACGCCGCGTTCAGCAGGCGGTTCTGCTCGAGCGGCCGCTCCAGGGCGTCGACCGTGATCGCCTCGGCGCCCTCCAGCAGCCGTGATACATCCAGGCCGAGCATCGCCGCGGGGAAAAGACCCACGGCCGCGAGCAGCGAGAAACGACCGCCCGTGGCCGGCGGGATTTCGAGCACGTCGATGGAGTGTTCCGCGGCGATCCGCTGCAGGAGTCCCTCGCCCGCGTCGGTCGTCAGGACGAATCGCCGGTTCCACTCCTTGCCCAGCGCCCCCTCGAAGCGGGCGCGCAGGGCCATGAAATTGGCCGCCGTCTCGGCGGTGGTTCCCGACTTGCTGACCACGTTGACCAGCGCCCGGCGCGGATCCACCCGGTCGAGCAGGTCGCTCATGGCGTCCGGGTCGCTGTTGTCGAGGAAGTGGAAACGCGGCGCGGAGCCCCGCTTTTTCGAAAGGGAGTTCCATTCCGTGTGACACAGAGCGGCCTGGATGGCGATGGTGCCCCAGGTGGAGCCGCCGATGCCCACCAGCACGAAGTCCTCGAAACTTCCCGCCAGGCGCCTGGCGAGCTCTTGCACCATCCTCGGTTCCGGTCGCCGGAATGTGTTGGCGAAGTTGCCTTCTTCAGCCGCCACCATACCCTGCAGCGACTCGCGGACGCTTTCGAGCGCCCCGCGCAATCCCGGGGTGAAGGGGCCTTCCAGGCCCGAAGTGCCGCCCAGGTTGGCGGTCAGCATCCGCTCCAGCCGCACTCCGATCAGGTTTCTCATGGCGCAGGTCCAAAAAAAGCCACCCCTTCAGGGTGGCGTTCTGGTTCATCGTACAAGCCGACCCCGCCCGCCGTCACCGGGGGAGTCTGTCTGTCTGAAATGAGCGTGACCAGTGGACGGACAGCGTGGGTAGCTATTTCTGCTTGTTCTCGTTCGGGAGAATCTTGTACATCCCCGCGCTGCAGGCCGTGCAGGTGCCTTTGACGGCGTTCCGGCCGTTCTTCATCGAAAGCTTGACCACTTCCTTCATTTCGCGGTGATCGCGACAACGCATGCAGTAACCGTTGTACGTCATTGTTCCTCCTTTGATACACCCCAACTAAGAATAAAGGAATTATCACCTGCTTGTCAAACATCAAAACGCAGGTCGCCAAAGCTCCGCCCGATCGGCCGGAAGCCCTTTTACAGGCCCTTTTCGCTTCCTGAACGCCGTTCGAAGGCTATCATTCTTTTCTTGAAGAAGAACACGACGATCAGGCCCAGCACCAGGCCAGTAGATCCAAGGTAGACCACCAGGTGACCGGGGTCGTGGTTCACCGACAGGATCGTGGACTCCCTGGCGCCGGGGTGGCGGGCTTCCAGGAAACTGGACTGGAAGAACTTGAAGCCGCCGTGTACCAGGGTGTTGTTCATAGAGATCTCGACTTCGCGCCCCTGGCCGTCCGAAGTATCCGAAGCGTCGGGGAACAGGGTCACGTAGGAAGCGTAACCAGCGGCCATGGCGGATCCCGGATAGACGTCCTTGACGAAATCGTCCAGCCGAAGCCGGAAGCCCAAGGGGACACTCACCGGTTCGAAGGCCACCAGCAGGTCCCGATCGTCGACGGTGAAGGTGCGCCGCTGGCCGTAGCCCAGCCAGTGCTGCTCCACCAGTTCGCCCTGGTCGGCTCGGACGCGCAGGGCGGGATTCTTGTTCTCCACTCCCACGTTGCGCATGTCCTCCGCGCGCCAGGCTTTCCGGTAATGGCGATCCACGCTCAGCCGGAAATCGGCCCAGGGCAGCGAAAGCGGTTCCCCGTCGACGGTCACCGGGCGATCCACGCTCTGTCCATCCACGAGCCAGGCCGCCCTGATTCCGCCGGGCAGGAGGCCCAGCAGGATCTGGCCTTCAAGCAATTCGTCCTCGTCGAAATCCGCCTCGAAGCGGATCGCTTCCACCCGCGGGTGCCGGGGCTGTTCGCTGCGCAGGGGATCGAAATCCGGCAGCCTGGCGAAGTGCAGGTAATGGTCATCGATCCCGTCCCTGTGAATCACGAACTCCACGGCCGGATTCATGGCCGGACCGGCGGAATCGGTATAGCGGCCCTGGTTGTCCACGCGGAAATTGCGGTAGCCGCGCAGCAGGCGCAGCTTGTATCCCCCGGGAAATTCCAGGATCTCGGCCAGATCGGTCAGCGATTTCTCGTAGCTGTGCCCGTGGAAGGTGAAGCTGAGCCTGCCCGCCGAAGTCTTCTCCAGCGCTTCCCGCCACTGATCCTCGCCTGAGAATTCGGCGGCCCGGACCTCGAGCATGCCGCCGAAATCCACGCGGTCCTCGCCGGGCTGCCTGGGAAAGAGCCAGCTCTCCTCCGCGGCCATGCTCGAGCCGACCCGGAAATGCAGCGCCGGGTTCTCCGCGGCACCCCCGTCCTGCACGGTGACCACCGGCAGGGCGTCGGTGTAGTAGCGGTCCACCGTCAGCGTCTCGCCCGTGCGGAGCGTGTAGCGATCGTTGAGGTGCTCCCGCGGCGGAGAGCCGCTGTACCAGGTGTGGAAGCGCTCGAGCGGCTCGGTCGGGCGCTCCGGATCGTAGACGGCGAGCACCATGTCGGAGAGCGTGATCCGGTCGACCGTCTCGCCCTCTTCGATCACCATGCTCCCCTCGAAGCCGAAATTGCGCGTGATCCAGGCGCCCAGCAGGATCACGATCAGCGAGGAGTGGATCATCAGGACGCCCGTGTGACGCAGGCGGAAGGGCCGCAGGTTCCAGGTGGCCAGTCCCAGGTTGACCGCGAAGAGTCCCAGCAGTACGTCGAACCAGCGCGTGTGATACACGTAGACCTGGACCAGGTGCGTGCTGGTGTTGGACTCGAACTTGGTCGCCGCCGCGAGGATCAGGGCGATCAGCGCCAGCAGCGCCACGCCGATGCCCAGCGAAGAAATGAACCTGTACAACCTCTCCAGTGCGGCGCGCAGCATCCGCTGTCCTCCATCGTTCGTGTCGGGTGCAGAGAATTATCCGCGGATCGTTTCAGGGAAGCCTGCGCGCCCCGGCCCAGCGGCTGCTCCAGTATTCGGTTGCGAGGGATTCCCAGCATACTCCGCGACGGACCGCCGCGTGAATGAAGCGTCCCCCGCCGGCGTAGATCCCCACGTGATTCACGGTTCCGCCGCCGGTGCGGAAGAAGACCAGGTCGCACCGCTTCAGCGCCCGCCGGCCAACCGGCCGCCCCAGCGAGAATTGCTCGCCGCTGTTCCGCGGCAGCTTCAGGCTCCGGGCCTCGCGAAAGGCGACGAGCACCAGGCCGCTGCAGTCCATGCCCCGCCGGTTCTCGCCCCCCAGGCGATAGGGCACTCCAAGGTAGCGCTCGGCGACGGTAACCGGATCGGCCGCCCGGTCGCCGCTGCCGCCCGTGGAACCCGTCTGGAAGCGTGGATTGGGCCGCATCGCGGCGCAGGAGGCGCAGAGCATCACAGCGCAGCAGAGCAGGGCCAGCCGGGAGGCCCGGAGTCTCGGGCGCCGGAAGCGCTCCCGGCGGCAGGCTGAGCGGCCCGGACCGCCGGGTCGCGGGCGACTCCATTCAGACACCGAAACCCTCGTCGCGATACGCCGCGCAGTACTCCAGGTAGAGCCGGGCGGTTCCACGGAGCTCTTCGACCTCCCCGGGGCTCAGGCTGCGCTTGACCACGCCCGGCGTCCCCGCGACGAAGGAGCGTGGCGGGACGATGGTTCCCTCCAGGACCGTGGTTCCCGCGGCGACCAGCGACTCCTCGCCGATCACCGCTCCGTCCAGCAGGGTGGCCTGCATTCCGATCAGGCAGTGATCCTCGACCGTGCAGCCGTGGACCATGGCCAGGTGCCCCACGGTAACGCCGCGGCCGACGCGCAGCGGCGCCGTCTCGTTGGTCACGTGCAGCACGCAGCCGTCCTGGACGTTGGTTTCCTCCCCGATCCTGATCCAGTTGATGTCCCCGCGGATCACGGCGTTGAACCAGACGCTCGACCTTTCCCCGATCTCCACGTCGCCGATAACCACCGCGCCGGGCATCAGCAGCACGCTTTCTGCCAGCCTGGGTCGCAGTTTACCGTGCGCGTAGATCGATCCCCTGTTCATCGGGCGTCCTCGCTGGCTCTCAGCACGATCCGGAACGTGATACCTTCTCCGGGTCGCGTTTCATGGACGTAGATCCGGCCCTTGTGATACTCCTGGACGATGCGGCGGGCCAGCGACAGTCCCAGTCCCCAGCCCCTGCTCTTGGTGGTGAATCCCGGGCTGAAGATCTCCTCGCGGTTGGCGGGGTCCACGCCCTTGCCCGTATCCGAGAGGTCCACGTATACGCGCTGTCCCTGCCGGGCGCTGCAGGCCTCGATGCGGATCCTGCCACCGCTGCCGCTGAAGGAATCGAGTGAATTACGAACCAGGTTCTCGATCACCCACTCGAAAAGAAAGCAATTGAGCATCACCCGGGGCAGGTCGCTGTCGAAGGCCAGCTCGAGATGCACGTCCCGGCCGCCGCGGGGCAGGCGATTGCGGAAGTAGTCCACGGTCCGTTCCAGCAGGGGCGGCAGTTCAGCCGGCTCCAGGTCGACCTCGCTGCCGATCTTGGAGAAGCGGTAGGCGATCTTCTCCAGCCGGGCGGTGTCCAGTTGCATCTGTTCCAGGGCCTCGGTCATCCCGGGGTCGGCCTTCAGCACTTCAATCCAGCCCATCAGCGAAGAAATCGGCGTGCCCAGCTGGTGGGCCGTTTCACGGGACATGCCCACCCACACGCCGCTTTCCTCGTTCTGCCGGATGTGGCGGAATCCCAGGTAACCCAGCAGACCGAAAATGATGGTGGCCGCCAGGGTCACAACCGGGAAGAGCTGGACCCGCCGGATCAACGCCGAGTCGCCGTAGTGGAAATAGTCGGTGAGCGTGTCGTACTGGAAGGGCACCGGCTCGTGGTCCAGGTCCATCCGACGAACGATCTGGCGCAGCTTCCGATCCCGCTCCGGACTCGGCTCGTCCATAACGGGATCCAGATTCTTCCAGAACTTGGGATTCCCCTCGGCGTCCGTGTACACCAGCGGAAAATCGATGGTGCGTGTGAACTCAAGCACCTCCTCCGGGGAATAGGTGGCCAGCAGGCGGTATTGCTCGACACGGACAGCCAGGTTGCTGCGCGCCTCGGCCCGCAGGTCCTCCACCAGGATCCTGGCATAGTAGAGAATGCTGATCGCTACCAGGACACCCAGCAGGAAGATGACGCCCTTGATGGTGCCGCGCCCCCGCAATCCGCTGTAGAAGCTGTTCATGATCATCCGGGAACTCGCGTTTCAAGCAGCAGGCAACCGCCCCGGATCTTCCTCCGCCGCAGGTCGAGCTCGTTCAGCAGCCGCACCGGCAACAGCACCAGCAGCAACCACAGCGCCACCAGCGGAAGACTGAACATGGAACGGCCCAGGACCGCCATGGGCCAGCGCACGCCCAGGCGCCAGGCCACTCCTCCGATGGAACCGTAGGTGGGGCGTATGAGGGCTTCGGGAAACCCGGCTTCTCGAAGGCGACACCGCAGCATGCTGTGCTTGTAGCCCTCGCGCACGTGCTCGCCCACCGTGGCCTCGGCCCCCCCGCGCTCCGGATCCGGGGCGTGCTCATCAACCGCCGGCGTGTGCAGCAGCAACAGCCCGCCCGGTTTGAGCGCCCGCCGGAAATTCACGAATACACGGTGGTCGTCCAGGATGTGCTCCATCACGTCCACGTTGAGAATCAGGTCGAATTCCTCCTCGAACTCCAGCTCCAGCAGGTCCATGGGCCGGCAGTCCACTTGTAGCAGGCCGGCCCGGCGGCAGTAGTCCCGCAGATCCTCCACGTCGCTTTCCTTCAGGTCCACCGCCAGAATCAGCGCCTGCGGGAAGAGTCCGTGCAGGTAGCGCGTGTATTGTCCGAAACCGGCGCCGGCATCGAGAATCCGGCGGGGGCGAAAACCTTCCCGCTTCAATTTGCGAAGCCGCGCCCGGATCTCAAGTTCCCGCAGGAAATACTGCCGGGAAAGGAAGAACAGCAGTGACCGCGCTCCGGGGAAGCGCAGCAACAGGCTCGCCAGGCGGTCCTTGACGGGATCGTACTCCATAGTTTGAGAAACATAGGTTGGCCCAAGCTGTTGCGCAACTGCCAGAATTTGAACAACGGTTCCGCCGGCCGGCCGAGTCCCCCCTGTATCCGCACTGATTCTATTGGACTTCTAGGTTGGAACGATTCTTGCGTAATCCACCAAGGATGGATTCTTCAGCCGGCTGGAGAGCGCGTCCTTGAGAGACTGGCAGCCAGCGCAGCGGCCCAACGCTGCCCAGGCAGGGTGATGCGGGCGCTTCGGCGTGTTACACCGGGGCGATCAACAGTGGCGGTTCGACCTGCGTAAGTCCGGAATTCGCCCCAGTTTCCAAGATCGCGTGCATGGACCGCGCATGAGGGAGTGCGCACCGTGCCAAGGCCCTGTGACGATAGAACGGCCCTTTCCCAGATACGGAAGGGCCGCTCCTTTTGTAGATTAGATTCATGCGCGAAAACCTATCCCTGATGGGCGAAAATCGACCCTGGGGCCGTTTCGAAATCCTGGCGGATGAAGAGGACCACAAGGTGAAGCGTATCGTGGTTCGCCCCGGGAAAAGACTCAGCCTGCAGAAACACCATCACCGCAGCGAGCATTGGCATGTCGTATCCGGAAAAGCACTCGTCGTCAGGGATGAGCAAGGTCTGGAACTCGCCGCCGGCGATTCGGTGGACATACCCGCCGGAGCGGCGCACAGAATCGAAAACCGCGGAAACGATGACCTTGTTTTCATAGAAGTTCAGCGGGGGACCTATTTCGGCGAGGACGACATCGAGCGACTGGAGGACGATTTCGGGCGGGCGTGAAAACGGCACCCCGGGGTGCAAAGCAGGTTATGGGATTCCATTCACTGTAGCTCGGCCGCAAAAACACAAGCGGCACCACCGGGCGCCGCAGGTGTCCAATCTAACCCTCTCCGGCTGTGATGTCTGCAAGAGGTATTCCGGAGACCGCCTGTAGCAGAATACTAGTGAGCAAATCGCGTGCCGGTTGAATTTCGTATTCGTTATTTCTCTGACAGCTTTGTACGACAAATTTATCGCGGACATGCTGTTCATTTTCCGTCCGTCTATGACGGATTCGGAACAGTGTTGTTCCTACGCGTTTGTGGGTGTTTGTAGTTGAAGATTGATTAACACCATGAAATACTTCTTGATTCCCTGGTGCAGCTTAGTTAGGATATTGAACTAGTAGTCCGGTACCCCGGCGCGGATCTCGGCACCTCTCCGAAATTTGAAGCTCTCTCAGCGCCGCGCGGGATACTTTCATGCCACAGCAGGCGACGATCAGCGAAACCGGTAGGGGATCGTCATGGCAAGAGTCGTACTGATCGGGGCGGGTTTCGCCGGACAGACGGCGGCGCTGTACATCGGCAGCGCTCTTGGCAAGGGTCATGAGATAACGGTGATCAACGCCAACGAGCATTTCTACTTCATCCCCTCTTTCGTCTGGGTTGGCACTGGCCGTATGGCCCCTGAGAAAACCCGCTTTCCGCTGCAACCTGTTTATGACCGCTTCAACATCCGCTTCCTCCATGCGCGCGCCACGGCGATCAATCCACAATCCCGCTTCGTGCTGGCCGAATCCCGCTCGGAACCCGGCGTGACACACCGCGTGGATTACGACTTCCTGGTGGTGGCCACGGGCCCGCGGTTGAATTTCGAGGCAACGCCGGGACTTGGTCCGCATGAAGGGCACAGCGCGTCCATCTGCACCTGCGATCACGCCGTCCGGGCCCGCGACGCATACCTGGAAACCGTCCGGCGGATGCAGTCCGGGAGCGTGCAGCGCCTGGTTATCGGCACCGGCCATCCTGGAGCCACCTGCCAGGGGGCGGCGCTGGAGTACATCAGCAATATCCACAAGGACCTGGTCGCCCGGGGGCTGAGGGATAGAGCCGAGTTGCACTGGATCAGCAACGAGCCGGCCCTGGGTGATTTCGGCATCCGGGGCATCAGCATTCCCGTGGGCCGGGAGCGGCGTACCAGCGAGGATTTCATCAGCGCCATATTCGGGGAAATGGGGATCTCTTGGGAAGTGCGGCGTGGAGTGCTGGGCGTGGAGCCCGGGCGGATCCACTGGGAGGATACCGAGGCTGCGCGGGGTGAAGCGGCTTTCGACTTCGCCATGCTCATCCCGCAGTTCACCGGCCAACCGCTCAGGGTCTTCGGCGACGATGATGAGGACCTCGGCGGGAAGCTGCTCAATCCCGCGGGCTTCATCAAGGTGGACGCCCAGTGCGGTTCATCGTCCTCAACCTGAAAATCCTCAAGGCCGTGGACCACAGTAAGAGGTCCTGAACAGCCCGGCCTCCGAGGCCAATTCCCCGCCGCTGTTTCCGAAGGTCGATTCAACGCACATTTCTCCTTTGTCTTGAACTTGTTGACAGGGGCAAATTCGCCCTTCATCCTGTCGATAGAGTTTCCAGGAGTCAGCCGTAGCGGCACTCCTGGTGCACGCTAACCCAGGGAGAGAACGTTCGACCCTTTGATGATCAGTCAGCCACATTCTGAGCGAAACGACAAAGCCCTCTTGGACCGGTTCGGGTGGATCCCCTGGGCCTGGTCGCTGTGTAATGCCCTGGCACTGGCATGGGTTCTCGCGGTTCTCGGCGTCGGATTTCATGCAGGTGGGCTGATCATCCTCTGGTTCGGGGGCTTGTTGGGGATCCTGGTCGCCAAGCGAATCCTGGCCCGCTTTGACGCGGGGGGTCTCGCGGGGAAGCGCACGCTGCACCGGCTGAACACGCGCTACGAAGCCATCCTGCAGGCCCTTCCCGACATCGTCGTGGAGGTGGACAACGACAAGCGCTACACCTGGGCCAACCGGGCCGGTTTCGCTTTCTTCGGCGAGGACATGCTGGGCAGGGAGGCAGGCGATTTCTTCGTCGGCGAGCAGACCACCTACGAGCAGGTGCGCCCGGTCTTCGAGGGCAGCGGCGAGGTGATCATCCTGAACAGTTGGCAGCGGCGCAGGGACGGGGCCCATCGCCTGCTCAACTGGCACTGCCGGGCCTTGCAGGATCCCGAGGGTCGGGTGACCGGCGCCCTGAGCATCGCCCGCGACGTCACCGAACAGGAGCAGGCCAGCCGCGAGCGCGGCATGTTGTCGCACGCCCTGCGCAGCATCAACGAATCGGTCTGTGTCACGGACATGGAGAACCGGCTGCTCTTCGTGAACGAGGCCTTCCTCAAAACCTACGGCTACGAGGAGCATGAGCTCATCGGGCAACCCATCGACATCGTCCGCTCGCAACGGGAACAGTCCGTCGTCACTGGCGGCATCCTGCCCGGCACGCTGTCCGGCAGGTGGCAGGGTGTGTTGTTCAATCGCCGGAAGGACAGCAGCGAATTCCCGATCCGCCTTTCCAGCACCACCATCCGGGACGACCGCGATCGGCCGCTGGCCCTGGTGGGCGTGGCCACCGACATCAGCGGCGAGATGGAGTCTCACGAGGCACTCAGGTCGAGCGAGGAACGGCTGGCGGGAATCATCGAGGGCATTCCGCTGGGCATCATCACCCTGGACGGAACGGGCGTGGTCACCACGGTCAACAGCGCGGCCCGCGGGATGCTCGATCTTCCCGTGGACACGGAAGACCGCAAACAGAACGTACTCAGCCTTGAACAGATTTCCGGAACGGAGTTCGGACCCCGGCTGCGCGCCCTGATCGAATCCGGACGGCGCTACGAACTGGAGACCGATTCCCTGAGCGATTCGCGGGCGCGCCCCCGCTGGTTGCACTGCCTGGGCCTGCCCATCGTCGTATCACAGAGCGCGGGACTCTCGTACCTGCTGCTCTTCGGCGATATCAGCGAACGCAAGAGCAATGAGAACGAACGGCTGAACCTTGAATCCCAGTTGCGCCAGGCGCAGAAAATGCAGGCCATCGGCACCCTGGCCGGCGGGATCGCCCACGATTTCAACAACATTCTGCTGGCGATTCACGGCTATGCGGACCTGGCGAAGGCTTCTCTTCCCGAGGACAGCCACAGCCAGGAGCACTTGAACCAGGTGTTGGTGGCCGCCAACCGCGCCGCAGACCTCGTGCGGCAGATCCTCACCTTCAGCCGGCAGACCGAACATGAGCGCCGTCCGCTGCTGCTGCAGCCGCTGGTGAAGGAGACCCTGAAGCTGATCAGACGCAGCCTGCCCTCGACGATCAAGGTGGCGACCGAATTCGAACCGCGCAGTATCCCCGTGCTGGCGGACTCGAGCCAGGTTCACCAGGTGATCATGAACCTCTGCACCAACGCCTACCAGGCCATGCGCGACTCAGGAGGCACGCTCAGCGTCCGCCTTAAGGCGGTGGAGCTCGACGAGGGCGAGGTCGCGCGGCATCCCGGTCTCAGGCCGCGATCGTACTCCCGTCTGACCATCAGCCATACCGGCTGCGGAATGAGCCGCGAGATCCGGGAACGGATCTTCGAACCTTATTTCACAACCAAGAAGATCGGCGAGGGCACCGGTCTGGGCCTGGCGATGGTCCTTGGAATCGTTGAAGCGCACGAGGGCGCGATCACGGTTGAGAGCCGTCCGGGAGAAGGTTCCACCTTTACCGTCTACCTCCCCCACTGCTCCCAACCCGAGGAGCTGCTGAAGGACGAGACCGCCGGCGGGGAGACGGTGACCGGACAGGAACGCATCCTGTTCGTGGACGACGACGAACCGATCGTGGAACTCAGCCTGACCAGCCTGCGAAGTTTCGGCTACGAGGTGACGGGTCGTACCAGCAGCGTGGAGGCCCTGGAGGTCTTCCGCTCCAATCCTGAAACATGCGATCTGCTGATCACCGACCTCACCATGCCCAACATGGACGGACTGGAGCTGGCGAGGAGAGTCCTCGAAATCCGGCCCCAGCTGCCCATCATCCTGCTCACCGGGTTCAGCGAAGAGATCACCGAGCGGGACGCCCGCTCCATCGGAATCCGCGCCTTCCTGCACAAGCCCGTCTCCTACCGCGACCTGGCGGGCGCAATCCGCGAAACGCTTTCCGATGGAAGAAGGGTGAATGCCGGAGGTGGGACTTGAACCCACACGGGCTGACGCCCACAAGATTTTGAGTCTAGCGTGTCTACCAATTCCACCACTCCGGCGGCATGGGAGATCCAAGTTAATGTGGCGGCTTCGCAGTGCCAAGTCGCCGGATTCGTTCCACTCGCTGAACCGCCCGCGAGCTCTCGCGGATAGCATTTCTATCAAGCGGCGGCACTTTGCTACAATGGATCGCCTCGCTTCCACGGCGAGGCGGGAGTCCGTCGGACAGACTCCCATAGCTTGGATTCACAGGAATTGAGGAGTTCAGAATGTATCGCATCCTGTTGGCGGCCCTGCTGGTGGGTTCCATCGCGGCAGCGGCGGCGGACCACGGCTACGTGGGAACGAAGAAGTGCGCCATGTGTCACAAGGGCCCCAAGCACAACGAAGTCTTCGAGACCTGGAAGGAAGCCAAGCACGCCAAGGCTTTCGAGGTGCTGGCCGACCCCCGGGCGGCCGAAGTGGCGGCGGAAATGGGCGTCGAGGGCGCGCCGCAGGAATCGGGCGAGTGTCTCAGGTGTCACACGACGGGCTACGGCAAGGGAGACCTGGCCCTGAAAATGCTGCCCGCCGACGGCGTCAGCTGCGAGGCCTGCCATGGCGCCGGCAAGGACTACGCCAAGAAACCCATCATGAAAGACCTCGAGAAGTCGGTGGCCAAGGGCCTGGTGGAAGATCCAAGCACGATCTGCGTCAACTGCCATGATGAGAAACTGGCGCACGTTAAGGAATTCGTCTACGAAGAGCGCTGGGAGCGGATCTCGCACAGCCTGCCTGATGAGGCGAAGGAATAACCCGGGTCCATCGACTACCGCGGGAATCCGCCCGCATCGTTGAGATCCGGATCCGCGACGTGAAGAAGGCCCCCTGCCGGAAGGCCCCTCTTGCGGGGCTTCCCGGTGGGGGGTTCAGCTTTAGTCGACAGGGAAATACCGGGGCTCAGCTGCCGCCGGCGGCCTTGCGCAGCTCCTCCAGCAGCAACTGAGGATCGATGTTGTGCATCATGGCGGCCTGGGTCACCGTCTCGGTGGCCTGTCCGGGACAGGTGAAGCAGCCGTCGCCGAAGAAGGTGCGAAACACGCCTTCCAGCTCGGGGTAGGCCGCCAGCAGGTCGCCGATGATCTCCTGTCCGCCGATGGGCGGGCCCCCGGCCGAAGCGGTCCGGGTAGCTGTGGGCGCGGAGGCCTTCTCGATGTCTTTCCGCGGCGGAGCGGCCGGAGCGCTGCGCCGCGACTCGCCTCCGTCGACGCTTCCCATGCGCTGATCAAGGCTCGGCGCGCCCAGCAGGGTCACCGCCATGTTAAGCACGAACAGCGCCACTCCCAGGAGCGAGAGCAGGCCGAAATAAGGGCGGAACTCCAGCGCCGCGAAGCACAGGCCCAGCAGGCCCAGGTTGGCGACCCAGAAATGCAGGTTCACCATCCAGCCCCAGCGGATCGTGGTGCCGTTGAAGCGCGGTAGGATGAAGTAGCCCACTCCGTAGATCATCATGGCCATGAATCCCAGCAGCATCAGGTGCAGATGAGCGAAACGCATCAGGTAGTTGTCGCCGATCTCGAGCAGCACCAGCGACCCCAGCAGGGCGCCCGCCAGCAGGTAGGCCAGGCTGGTGATGATAAAAGCCTTGGTAATCCTGTCCATCTCGTGTTCCGATCAGTTTTCCGGCTCGAACATGAAGCGGTCGTCCCACATGCGGCGGCCTTCGACTTCCACGGCGGCGCGCAGGAATCGCCCGCGGGGCACCGCCGACATCAGGCCCGCCATCCAGTGCTCCAGGTACTCCAGCATCAGGTCCTCGGCGACGCCGGCCCTTTCCCACAGGGGCGCGTGGAACAGCAGGTCGCGGCGCATGATGAAGGACTTCTCCCCGGCCGCCAGCACTTGTGATACATGATCGCAGGGCATGCTCTCGAGCACCACCTGGTCCAGCAGCTGCAGCAGGCGGCGCGCGTCTCCCCCCGCCCCGGGATGGTCGCGCAGCAGGAGCTCGCACACTTCCCGCCCATGCCCGCGCACCGTCTCGTAGACCCTCAGTCTGCGCTCGGGAAGATCGCAGACGGCGGCCAGAAATGCAGCCTCGCTGAGCAGGGCCCGCTCCATCTGCTCCTGCAGCCAGGCGTGGATCGGCGCGTCACCGATCAACTCCGGCAGCTCGCCTTCCGGAAGCTCATGACGCATCGGCGCGTGTTTCCGCCTAAGTTCCTCGCGCTGCGCGGGGCTCATCTTCTCTTCCACGAAATCCCGGATCGACCGTTCCCGGTCGGTGTTGATCCGGATCCTGTTGAACATCAGGTGGTGAATCGGGCCGAGGACGGCGCTCATACCCTGCTCCTTTCATGCAGCTCGATCTCAAGCTCAGCGGCGCTGCCCGCCAGAGACGGCGACGTGTTTACTAAGTCCTACCGCAATATCGGAATTACCCTGGAATCGCCGCCAGCTTCAAGATCTCTCCGGACTGAGCCAGCGCTCGGCGATCTCGTCCACCGCGGCCATCAGCGCCGTGGCCCGCTCGCCCCGGATCCACGCCGGACCTTTCCGGATTCCTCCCTCGCCAAGACTTCGTCCCAGGTCCTCCAGCAGCCGGGCGTCCTCCGCCTGCCCCGGCTTGGCCGGGTCGGGCGGCGCGGGCAGGTTGCGCACCATGCCGCGCGTGATACTCAGCTGCCCGCTCAGCCGCAGTGGATCGTACCAGCAGCTCATCCAATCGTTGACCGGGGCGGAATTGAGCCAGCAGGCCAGCCGGGCGGCCTCCGCCGCGCCGGAGCAGAAGACCTGGATCACGTTGACCACGCCCAGCCACCGGCCGGGGGCCGCGGCCAGCGCTTCCAGGCGCCCGCTCAGGTTGGCCAGCAGGACCCGGTGTTCCATCGCCTGTTCGATCCTCCGGGGCGGGACCCGCTTGAGGGCGGCAACCGGCCGCAGCAGCGTCGCCCCCCGGAAGCGGCTGGGCCGTGTGCCCCAGAGCGGCACGAAGGGGTCGATGGCTCCCGAGGTCAGCAGGGGCAGGAATTCCTGCGTGGATTGGCGTCCCCGGCGAGCGGGCTCCGGCGCCTCGCCCACTTCGAGCCGGTAGAACTCCCCGGCGCTCAGGGAAGCGCTGACACGGTGCCGGTCGCCGAGGCGTCCCTCCTTGCCAGGGGCGGCGTAGCGGCGGCGCGCCTCCCGCAGCAGCGGCCCCCATCCCTGATCGGCGTACCGCGCGAGCTGGCCCTGTCTCACGCGGTGACTGCGCAGCGTCTCGAGACGCTTCCCCAGCCGCGTGACACGCAGGCGCCGGCCCTCGCGGCCCTTGCGCAGGACCATGACCAGGGGCTCGAAATCGGCCGCGTGGAACAGCGCGCTGCGAGGCGCGTGCTCGAGCGCGCGCAGTTCGCATTCGGCGGCCAGCAGGCGCCGCAGTTCCCGGCCGTAGGGCGCGGCCAGCCACTTGTCCGGCACGACGGCCGCCATCAGGCCCCCGGGCTTCAGAAGCTCGATTCCGCGCTCGATGAAGGGCACGAACAGGTCGAAAGTGCCGGCGGCGGCGTGGAACCGGTTCTTCAACTCGGCCCTGCGCCCGCGCCAGCCGTCGCCGGGCCGCTCCACGGCGTTGCGGTAGGGAGGATTCATCACCACCCGGTCGAAACCCGCGAGCCAGCCCGGAGGCAGGTCTTTGCGGGAACGCAGGGCGTCGCCCTGAATGATCCTCGCGCGACTCGCAGCCTCTACCGCGGACGGCCACTGGTTTCCATCGCCTTCTCGCAGCAGGCCGCGGCACAGGATGCAGGCCAGGGGGTCGAGATCCATGCCGGCCAGTTCCCCGGCCGGCCCGAGTTCGGCGGCGATGCGCAGGAAGATGCCGCAACCGCAGGCCGGATCGACCCAGCTCAGCGCCTCGCGGTCCGCCACCAGGCGGATCATGTGCCTCGCCACTCCGGCGGGCGTGTAGACCAGTCCGTCCTCCCCTGGCGGCAGGCCCGGGACCGCCTTGCGCAAACCAAGGTAGAGTTCGCCCGGCATCTCGGGCGTGAAGGCGGTTTTCCGCCCGCGCAGCTCGCGGAGGCATTCTTCGACGTGGTCGATCGCGGATTCCGGAGTATCGCGGACGGCGGGTTTGGGGGAGTCGTCTCCCAGCGCTTTCGTCAAAGCCTCCCCGAATCCGGGAAGCAGCTCGTCCTCGAGCCGGTCGAGCCAGCCGGCGAATCCGCGGGAAGAAACTGGAATCGATGCGTTGAAGGGCCCGTTCCAGGCCGCCCCGGCGGAGCACAGCAGCAGCGGAATCCGCAGCGCCCTCAGCGTGTTGCACGGCCGGCCGGGATCGCCGTCCGCATGAAGCCTGCGTCCGAGATCCAGGAAGGGCGAGAGTCGCCGCTTCAGCGGCTCCTCGGCGACTGATTTCATCTCCGGGCCGGAGTGTGACATGGCGGCGCTTCGTCCATGGGACCTTGGAAGTTCGCAAAAGCGTCGCGGCAATCCAGGCCGCCGCGGAACCGGCCCGGTCGAGGATTACTAGTTTGCGGCCCATGGAAAAGACAAACAACGACAACGGCCGGGCGACAGACGATCCCCAGGGGGAACTCAAGGCGGCCTTTCGATTCGAGGAACTTCCCGAGGCGCTGCGCCGGGCGGTCGCCGACCTGGGCTGGGAAGAACCGATGGAGGTCCAGACCAGGGCCATCCCCATCATCCGCGGCGGCGGGGACCTGATCACCCAGAGCCGCACGGGCAGCGGCAAGACCGGTGCCTTCCTGATCCCGCTGCTGGTGGGAATCGATCCGCGGAGCTCTTCCCCGCAGGCGTTGGTGCTGACTCCCACGCGCGAGCTGGCCATCCAGGTGCACGGGGAGTTTCGGAGGTTGGCGGGAGGCATGGAGCTCAAGGGCGCGTTGATCTACGGCGGGGTGGGTTACCGGCAGCAGCTCAAGGACCTGAAGGACGGCGCGCAGATCGTGATCGGCACGCCCGGCCGGGTGCTGGACCATTTCGACCGCGGTACGCTGAAACCCGCCGGCATCCGTCACCTGGTGCTGGACGAAGCGGACGAGATGCTCTCGATGGGCTTCTACCCGGCCATGCGGAAAATCCGCCGCTGGATTCCGCATGAGCGCCAGAGCCTGATGTTCAGCGCCACCATGCCGCGCGCGGTGGTCAGTCTCTCGCGCGAATTCCTCAAGGACCCCGAGTTCCTCTCGCTCTCGGGCGATCACATCGGCGTGGAGACCCTCAAGCACGAGAGTTACGTGGTGCAGCCGATGGAGAAGGACCGCGCGCTGGTGCGGCTGGTGGAGATGGAGAATCCGTCCAACGCCCTGATCTTCTGCAACCGCAAGAGCGACGTGGAGTATCTCTACCAGTTCATGCAGAACGCCGGCTACGACGTGGACCGCATCAGCGGCGACCTGAGCCAGCGCGCGCGGGAAAAAGTGATGAACCTGATCCGCGAACGGCGGGTCCGTTACCTGGTCGCCACCGACGTGGCCGCCCGGGGCATCGACATCTCCGACCTCGAGATCGTGTTCCAGTACGACGTGCCGCAGGATCACGAGATCTACATCCATCGCTCCGGGCGCACGGCAAGGGCAGGGAAGTCGGGTAAGTGCATCACGCTTGCCACCTACATGGACGAGCACCAGCTGCGGCAGATCCAGCAGAAGTTCAAGGTTCAGATCGAGCAGCTCGAGCTGCCGGATCTCGAGGCCGTGTCACAGCGGGTTCGTGAGCGCCTGGTGGTCCTGCTGGAGGAAGAAATGCGCGACGCCGGCAGCATCCTCAACGAGCGCATCGATCGCTTCATGCGCCTGGCCGCGGAACTGGCCGAAACGGAGGAAGGCCGCCGTCTGGTGGCCATGCTGCTGGACGGTCATTACCATCGCAGCCTGCACCTGCCGCCCCGGCTCCCCCAGGAGAAGATCCGCTTCGAGGAGATCGAGGACCGCCCCGCGCACCGCAGGGGCCGCCGTCCGCGGCACGGCGGGGAAGGCGGGCAGGAAGGGCGCGACAGGTCTTCCGAAAGACCCGCGCGGGGCCGGGGAGGCGCGAACTCCGCTTCCGGAAAGCGAGAACGGTGAACCGTGGGCGAAGGTTTCGCACACCCGGCGAGGGCGTGTTACATTCCGCCGGCCGGCTGCTTCCACCGGCGTTGCCTTTGTTCGCGGCCGCGCTCGTCTGTACCGTATCTCTCTGCTGGGCGGCCAGCAGCCCGCGTAACCGGCTCTACCGCTACCAGGCGGACCTGCGTGACACATTGGCCGCGCTGGACCGTGAGAGCTGCTACGCAGGCGCCGAACACCCCCCTCCCCTGCTGGACCTGCCGCGCAAGGGCAAGGCCCTGGATGAGCAGACGGGCGAAAAGCTCAAGCTGCCCAGGGGGCAGCGGGTGCTCCTGAGGGGCAGCGTTCCGGACGGTCGAAAAACCTGGTGGCTGGTGGAGTCGGCGCCGCCCGGTCAGCGCCCGGACGCGGGTCGGCGTATGCGCCTTAAAGATCACCGCTCCTTCAGGAAGCTGTTCGCCGACTCCCTGCGGTCCTGGCGCGGGCGCATCCTGGCGGATTCCCTGCGGGTGCTGCGCTCCAAAGCCCTCAAGGCCATCCGCAGCCGGCGCGCGCAGCGGGAACTCGAACTGCTTCCGGACCTGGCCGAGCAATACCGGCGGCACGGGCGCCACCGCCAGATGAATCCCCTGGAGTTGCTGCGCAGCAAGGCGCTGCCGGACCTGCGGGAGCGGAACCTGCGAGTGCCGCTGCCCTTCGATCCCGATCTGCCGCTGAGCACGGAGCCCTGGGGACCACCCGTGGAGATTCGGGACCGGAGCGCCGGCGCGCCCTTCGTGCTCTTCTTCACCGGCCTGGAGGACGGGGCTTATCGTTTCCAGTCCTTCGCAGACGAAGAACAGGCGCCGAGTACCACGTACTACGCCGGACCGGCGGTTTTCCAGCGCTGGGCCGGGCCGGACCTGGCGCGGGAGATCGGCCGCCTGGCCGAGGACCTGGCGCGGCGGCGGAAAGACGCGCGGCGCTACGAATTGCTGGCCCGTTGGCGCCCCGAGGACGTGGACCGCATCCTCGAGGGCCTGGTCTGGCTGGGAATGGACGATGACATGCTGCTGGAGGCGCTGGGCGAGCCGGCCGGCCGCAGTGCCTCCGGCGAAGCCGGCGAGCTCTGGGAATACGTCCGGGGCAACAGCCTAATCCTGGTGAACGGCAGGATCAGCGAGATCATCCAGCGGGAAGGGCCGGACGAATAAGACCGGCGGGACCTTCAGCCCCGTGATACAGCCGACTCAGGAACAACAGAGCGTGATCCAGGCCACGCGCGGACCCGTGCTGGTCCTGGCGCCCGTGGGCAGCGGCAAGACCAGCGTCCTGGCGCTGCGCCTGCACCGCGCCCTCGCCGAGGGATTCGACGCCGCGCGCTGCCTCTGTCTGACCTTCACCAACCGCGCGGCCCGCGAGTTGCGCGAGCGGCTGGCGGCGCTCCGGGGCTCCGACGGAGGGAATCCGACCGGCGACGTGGAGGTCCGCACCTTCCACGGCTTCTGCGCCGCGTTGCTGCGGACGGAAGCGGAGGAAGCGGGACTGCGCCCGGACTTCGGCATCTACGACGACGGCGAGAGCGAGGACCTCCTGGGGCGCCTGATCGCGCGTCAGGGCGAGAATTCAGGCGCCGCGGCCGGCGGCGCTCTGCCGGAGGCAGATCTTTCAGCGCGGGAGATCTACTTTCGCTGGGGTCGCCTGCTCTCCGCGCTCCCGGGAAGCGAATGCCGGCCGGAGGTCGTTCCGGCGCGCGTGCTGAGCGGCCAGCCCGACCTGCTGCGCCGCGTAATACGCCTCTACCTGAGGGAACTGGGCGAGCGCAACGTGCTCGATTTCCCGCTGCTGGTCTATCGCAGTCGCGCCCTGTTCAACGCCTCGCCCGCCATGAGGTCCCGCTGGGAGCAGCGCTACGACTGGATCCAGGTGGACGAGATCCAGGACACGCATCGCTCGGAGTGGGAGGTGGTCCGCCTGCTGGCGTACGGTCACGGAAACCTGGCCCTCTTCGGCGACCTGGACCAGACCATCTACGGCTGGCGCGGATCGGAACCCGGACGGATCCTGGACGAGTTCGAGCGGGAATTCGACGCGCCGGGACGCTACACGCTGAGCCTCAACCAGCGCGGAACGCGCAGCACCCTGGAACTCGCCGACCGAATCGCCTCCGGCCTGCGCAGCCGTCAGACGGGCATGCGCCCCGCGGACGGCCTGCCCGAGGGAGAGCCGGTGGAGTGGATCCTGGCCGGGACGCCCCGCGAGGAAGCGGCGGAAGTGGTGCGTCACATTCTGCGTCGTTTCAGCGTCGATCCGGAGAGCCGCGGATCCACGGCCTTGCTCTGCCGCGGGAACCGCCTCGGCCGGATGGTCCGCGACGCCCTCGAGGACGCGGGCGTTCCGGCCGCCTGCGAGGAGGACCTGCGGTTCACCAGCCGGCCCGAAGTGCGCGCCCTGCTCGCTCCCCTGCGCCTGCTGGTCAACCCCGAGGACCTGGGCGCTTTGCGTCGCTGGCTCGGCTGGTACGCGAGGGACCGGGCGCTGCACGAAGCGATGCTGAAGATTCACAGGTACGGACCGGAATGCCACTTGCGGATCACGGACATGGTTCGGCCCGATACGCAGCGCCTCGGCGATCCCTACGCGCCGCTGCTCAAGGCTTGGGATGAGCGCTTCCTGATCGTGCTGGACTTCGAGACGACTGGCCTGGACACCGAGCGTGACGAGATCGTCGAGATCGCCTGCCAGCGCCACAGCAGCAACCTCGAAATTGATCGCTTCCACCGGCTCCTGCGTCCCGCTGTCGACCCGGGCGCTTCCAGCAAAGTGCACGGCATCAGCGCCGAGCAGCTCCGCCGCGAGGGTCACGATCCCCAGGAAGCGCTGCGCGACCTGTTGGCTTACCTGGGCGACGAGCTGGTCTGCGGGCACAACCTCGCCTTCGACCTGGCGATACTGGAGAGCAACTGCCGGCGGCTGGGGCTGGCGCCCCCGGAGCTGCCCGCCGCGGATACTCTGTGGATCGCCAGGCGCGTGGTGGGCACGGGCAGCATGAAGCTGGGGGACCTGCGCCGGCGCCTGGGTCTGAGTACGGAACCCACGCACCGGGCGATGGACGACGTCAGTGCGACGGCAGAGTTGCTCAAGGCGTTGCTGCCGCTGCTAGACGAGAGCCGCGAGGACCGCGAGGACCTGGTCCGCGAACACAGGGAGTTCTTCCGTCCCTGTTTCGAGCAGCTTCAGCGCTGGCGCAGCCTGTCCGCGACTCTGCGTCCCTGGGAGCTGTGCGAGTACATCGCCGCGGACCCGGCCTTCACAACGCGTCTGCCCACCGACGATCCGCGGCGGTCGGCCGTGGATCGACTGGTGGCTTGGCTGAAGGCCCTGGACGAAGCGGCCGGTATGGAGGACCGCCTGCTTCCACCCCGATCCGCGCTTCGTGAATACGTGTCGCACAGCGCGATGGCCCGCCCCGTGGACCTGCTGGCGCCGGGAACCGTTCCCGTGCTGACGATTCACGCCGCCAAGGGCATGGAGTTCGATCATGTCTATTTGTATCACGCCGCGCGGGGAACGATACCCGACTTTCGCAACGACAGCGGGGACAAGCGGGAGGAGGAGCGCCGCGTGCTCTACGTCGCCGTCACCCGGGCCAGGCGCAGCCTGACGATCTCCGCCTCCCGTCGCAGCGGCCGCGGTCACGACGAGGGCTGGTCGGAGTTCCTGTCCGGCATCGCCCCGGCCCACTAGCGCGACGGAAAGCCAAGACGGGAGAATCACCATGACCGGCAGGACGGACGCGGAAGTGATCGTAGTCGGCGCGGGACCGGCCGGATCGACGGCGGCCAAGCTGCTGGCAGAGGCCGGCCGCGAAGTCCTGCTGCTCGAGAAGGCGGCCTTTCCGCGAAACAAACTCTGCGGAGGCTTTCTGTCGAAGCGGAGCCTGCACCTCTTCGAGGAACTCTACGGTCCGGAGATTCCAGCGGATCTGTATCACTTCAGCGACGATCGCTTCTCCATCTACCTGGGCGGAGAACCGGTGGTGGAGCGCCGGCTCGGCGCGCGGATGGCCTTCACGCAGCGGACCGAATTCGATGAATACCTGGCCCGGCGGGCCGAGGAGGCCGGCGCGCGCCTGCTGGAGCGCCAGGATGTCCGCGGATACCGCGAAGAGCAGAGCGCCGCCGTGTTAGGCACCGCCGAGGGCCGCGAATACAGTTCCCGCTGGATCGTGGCCGCCGACGGAGCGCTTTCGCGGCTGCGGCGCGTTCTTGATCCGGACTACCGACCCCGGGCGATGGCCCTGGAATGCGACGTCCCGGTGGAAGGCGAGTCGCAACCGCCGCGCCTGGATTTCGGCCTGTTCAGCAAGGGCTACGCCTGGGTCTTCCCCAAGCGTGGATGTGTCACGATCGGTCTGGGTCGCTGGCCCGGGGGCGGAGCGCGACTGCGCGGGCTGTTGGCGGACTACTTCCGGTTGACCGGGTACGAGGCGCGTCCCGCGGCAGGCTGGGCGCTGCCGGAGCGACCCGTTGTTCCGGCGAGCCGGGGCCGTCTGCTCCTCGCCGGCGACGCCGCGGGCTTCTGCGAGCCCATCAGCGGCGAGGGCATCTACTACGCCCTGCGCAGCGGGGAACGCGCGGCGCTGTGCCTGATCAAAGCACTGCAGGCGGATGAACTGCCGCGTGCGGACGCCGAGTGCGCGCTGCACGCCGACTACCGCGGGCGCAACGCCCTGATCCGCCGGCAGATCGTGGCCTCGCTGTGCTTCAGGCCCTTCTTCTGGAGCCCGAGCTTCCAGCCACGGCTGGTCGGCGCGCTGGCCAAGGCTCCCGATCTGAACAGGCTGGAATGGAAAGACATCTTCAACCTGGCCGCGCAGGAGATACTCGGCGCCGGCTGGAAAAGGAGAACGGGCTAGGGGAGTGCGTGAGACGCGCGCCGGGTCGCAGCATCCCTGCCTCGGGGCTCTCTCACGGAACGGATTCGGCGACGGGCCTGAAGGTTGTGGAAGAGTATCTATAAACCTCGAAAGGTGGCGACGTACCCATGGACGGTGTATCACAATATTTCCGAAAGTGCTCCCCGGCGCTCCTCTCGGTCCTGGCCCTGACTCTTCCGGTGACCGTCACTCGCGCGGACTGGATCAGCGCCGCGGGCGGCAACTCCGCTCGCACCGGCTATGTAGACTGCATCGGACCCGACGAGGCTGAACGCGTCTGGGACGGGGCGATCTTCACGCGCTACGTACGGCCCATCCTCGTGGCCGATGGCATCATCTATGCGCCCTGGAATCAAGCGGGCAGCGACTACAATCTGGTTGTGGCCCTCGATCTCCAGACCGGCGAAGAGCTCTGGTCAGTGGAGTTGCCGGAAGACGGCGCCGACCCCAGCAGCTTTCGCTGTCGCCCGAGCGGGGTCCGCGACGGGCAGGTCTACCTGACCCGGGCCACCAACAACCTGACTCCCGTTCCACTCTACGCTTATAACGCCGTGACCGGCGAATACATCTGGACCTCTGAAGACGACATCTGCGAGTACAGCGGCCAGTCCTGCAGCTTCACTCCCGGCGGAGACATCATCATTCCGGGCGGCCTAAGCCCGAACGACCTGCTCCTGCGCATCGACGGGGAGGACGGCCACACAGTCTGGAGCACGCCTGTGAACCCGCCCACCAGCGACGCCATCGGCGCGGTGGTCCGGGGCGACCGCGTGTACTCCTGGGACTGGAGAATCATACCTCCATCGAGTGATGCCGTGGTCTCCGCCTTCGACCTGGAGACGGGAGAGCTCCTCTACACCAGTCAGGGCATGCAGTATTGGGGAGCCGCCATCCAGCACGGGCTCTTCATCGGCCTGGACGACAAGGTCTACGCGCCGCGCGCATCCAGTCCCGATACCGAAAACTACCTCTACGCCCTCGAAGACACGGGCGACTCGCTGGAAGTTGTATGGACCTACCTCTCGGGCTATGGCTGGTCCTCGACTTTCGGTGTGGGCCCGGACGGCAGCATCTATTCGCACGACCTGGACGGCCACCTGGTGCGACTCGACTCCGACGACGGCTCCTTGATTGCACGGACGCTGGATCCCTTGCCCGGACACGGCGTGGGGCAATGGTTCGATTGGTCGCCGCGGCTGGCCGTCGATTCCGAAGGCAAGGTCTTCGTGAGCAACGGCTCCTTTGACGCAGAAGCAATTGCGGCTTACGACAGCGACCTGAACCTGCTCTGGACCGAGGACCTGAGCACCCAGAGCATCACCGGCCCGGCCCTGGCCTCCACGGGAGAGCTCGTCGTCCAGACGCGTTTTCAGGGTATTATCGTCTACCAGGGCGAACAGACCGGCGTCGCCGATCATGCCCGGACCGCGCCCGGCCTGGTGGAGTTCCATCCCAACCAGCCCAATCCCTTCGGCGGGGGCACCTCCCTCAGCTTCACCCTGCGCGAGGCGGGTTCAGTGCGCCTGAGCATCCACAACCTGCTGGGGCAGCGGGTACGAATGCTGCAGGCGGGACACGCGATCGCCGGCACTCACCGGCTGTACTGGGACGGACGGGACGATCGTGGCATCCGGCCGGCGGCCGGTTTGTACATCGCCCGCGTGGAAAGCCGGAACCGGGTTGACGCACGGAAACTGCAGTTGGTGGACTAGGAGATCGAGTGCCTTGTCGGCGTGTTACATTCACCAAGCATGATTGTACGATTCGGAAACGGAGACGTGGAGTGAAGAGCCGTGTGGGAGTGTCCTCTGTGCGAATGATTGTCATTCATGAGGTGAATGAACGAGCATAGAGAACCATCATCACTCCGACTCAAAGCCGTGGTAGTCGAATCGCAGCGTTCGGCTGTTTTCCGTTACAGTTCGTACCACGTTTTCCGTAATCCCATCCGAAATCTCCGCTTCGATTTCGAGTGTGACCCGGACCCTGGAACCGACCAAGCCCGCCAGATGAGAAATGACTTCATCCGCGATACGACCCGCATCTCGCCCGACACGCGCGGAATCCAATCGAACACTGCCGTGAAATCGCCGCGGGCTGGGGATTGCAGGTTCAGTCGATTCGACCCCCGTAGAATGAGGTTCACCAGAGTCTGATTCTCCAGCGCTCGCAAGAGCTGGTCCTTGAGCTGTTACGGTCTCTGCTCTCTGCCTGGAGGTTTCTTCGTCGAGCTGTATCCGTGCCGCCTCGGGACGAACAAGGATGCCCGCCTCCTGCGGGTCCGACAGTTCGATGTCCTGACAAGTCCGCAGCCCTTTGAATCTTCCCCGTTCTTCGTCGAAGCTGTCGGCGTATGCGAAGGAGTCCTGTTCCCAGGTGATCAGCGCCACTCCTGCGCATATTGCAGAGAGCAAAATCCCTGGACCACTCAGCCGCGGCAAATAGACGTAGCGCGCGAAGTCCTCAACCAGCTGCCGGATCTCAACGTGATCACCTCGCCAGAGCGGAATTCGGTCCAGCTCCATCCTCAGCGGCGTCGGCGCATAACTCGTGTACAGCTGATCTCCACGTATCTTCTTGCACACGCGAAGGGCAAGAGGTCCCTGCCCACTGAGACGCACGGCCTGCCAGCCGGGTGCTTCCTGGGGGTTCGACTGAGTTGGCAGGAGCAGCCACTGGTAGGTCTCAGGGATGCGGGCTTCGACGATGGTCACCGCGGTCTTGCGCTGGGATTCCGCCTGCTTCACCTGGTGGGGCGAGAGGTCCAGGTTTTCACGCTCGGCAAGGATGGAATCCCAGGCCAGGCAGCACCGCACTGCTTCGTCCAGATCCTGGAGGCGTATTTTGTCCGCCGCGAGGAACACGAGGGTGTTCCGGTAAAGCCGCGGCGCGCTACCTCGCGACTCCAGGATCGCTTCGGCGGCACGCGATGCAGGGTTACCGGCCTCCTTGCTGTACGGTTCTCCGCCACTCAAGACCACCAGCCGGCAGTCCAGCTCATCCGGGACATCCTGCCCTGACTGCGGAAAAGCGTGGACACGCGGAAAGTCTCCTCTCTGCTGCAAATCAATCCGCACACGATCCTCCAGCTCTCGGATCACCTTGTCGGGATCGCGCTTGAGCTGCTCAGCACGGTCCTCCGCGAGCTTGGTTACTGTGGGCTGAGTCGAATACCAATAGCGGGGGCCGTCCACGTAGAGATAGGTGGCGGAACTTGCCAACCGTCTCAGGGCGTCGCCGAAGACCGAAGGCGATTCGCCGGGCATAACGCAGCCCAGCTTGATGTGCCGGTCCTCCAGGCCGAGATTGGCGGCTTTCGATATCGGGGCGGAACCCAGGTAGACCGTGCGTGCCACCCGCCGGCAGGCGGCGAACTTGCCCAGGTTCGGCACTTTGTTGTCGAGCCGCAGGGGCAGCGAATTCGATCCGTCCACGTCCTTTTCGATAACAGGGACCCAGTTTTCTGAGAGGTAGCGCGTCAGCTCGAACTGCACCCGCGGGTCGTCGATCGGAATGTTCGAGGGAAGAATCAACGGGTTGCGGTCGCCCTTCTCCCAAAGGCTGTGAATCACAGCCGCCATCAGGCGCAGCACGCCGCGTGTCCGCTGGAATTTCACCAGCGTCGACCAGTCGCTGTAGAGCCGGTCGAAAACTTCGGGATGGATGGGGTAGGCGGCCTTGAGCCGCCTCTCGTAGTCCGCGTCTCGACACTCGGGCGGGAACTCCTGGTGCTGGGTCCGATAGAGGTCGGCGAACGCGCGAGCCACCACGTCGCGGTCCCGGAACTGCAACGGGTCCGTCATCGGTTCGAAGAGACGGCGGCACACGATTTCGAAGCCCTCCTCCGCGCTGGCGGGGCGCCAGGAAGATTCCACCCGACCGATCACGTTGCGCAGTCTGTCGAGTGCCTCGCGACCGCGCCGGCCGCCCACTTCCGCATCATCCGCCTGAGCGTGAGGAGAAGTCCTTGCCGTGTCGGAGGCAGGCAGGCTGATTACCAGCAGGCAGTTCCCGGCCGCCTTGGCGGATTCCGTCAGCAACTGAGCGAAGCTGAACTGCGTCTCGAAACTGCCGGCTGGCAGGTCGCTCTGGTCGTGGAGCTGCCGCGCATAGGCCACCCACTCATCGATCAGTACCAGGCAGGGTCCGTAGTCCTTTAACAACAGCCGCAGCGCGTCACCGGGACTGGTCGCCCGCTCATCGTCCGCCTGGATGCGCTCGAATGCCGCCCTGCCGCCAAGCTGCCAAGCCAGTTCCCCCCACAGCGTATGGATTACCGTTCCATCATCCTTGGAGACCGGATTGCCTGGTGAAATGCGGTTGCCCACCAGCACAACCCGAGTCACCTTCGGCAGCTCCTTGCCCGACGTCTGGTCCATTAGCGCGTCCACACCCGGCAGATCGGCCTGTTTGCATCCCGAGAAGAGGTGATACAAGGCCAGCATCGAGTGGGTCTTGCCTCCACCGAAGTTCGTCTGGAGTTGGATCACCGGGTCGCCTCCCACTCCGCTCAACCTTGCGACGGCGCCGCTGAGCAGTCGTCCAAGGCTCTCGGTTAGGAAAGTGCGCCGAAAGAACTCCTGCGGATCCTGGTATTCGCTGGAACCTTCACCCACGTACACTTGCCAGAGATCGGCGGCGAATTCGGCCTGCTGGTAGCCGCCGCCGGCCACGTCAGGATGCGGAGTAACAATCTCGCGCCAGGGCTTGAGCTGCCCGGTGGCATGGCTTTCGATGGCCGTCCCCGCCTGTTTCCGTTTCTCCTGGCGCACCTGCTCATCGAACCGGACGCGCAGCAGCTCCATTTTCATCTTCTCGACTTCAGCCGCCTGGGGGGCCGAAACGGCGCTCAGCAGACGTGCCGTCGAGTCCAGTGCGCGATAGGCATCGTCGCCCGAGAACGGCTCCTGGTGCGCCCAGCGATTGCGCACGTCCCGCAGTTCGCTGACCAGGGTCCGCTCGGCCTGGCCGAGCACTTGGCGGAAGACCTGGTGCCAGGCGTTCCACACCAGTTTCAGGAGCGGAGCTGCGTCCCACTCGTCAAGTGCTCGTCCCGGTGGTTGGCGGGAATCGGCCAGCATTTGTTCGGCTTCTTCGAGCGACCGTTCCGGATATTGATGCTCGAGTTCGCGTTCCACGAAAGGAACCAATCCGGCCTTCAAGTGCTCAAGAGCCTTGCCGACACGTTCCTGGTTGGTGATAGCCATCGGAAATCTCCACTATTCGGCCGGGTCGCCCCTGCCTTCGCACAGCATCCATTCGTAAGCCGGCTGCACGACGATGTCATTGACGACACTGCCCGGAACGCCGTCATGCGTCAGCGTGAGCAGCCGCCGGGTTGCGTCAGGGAAGCGTTCTCCAGCCTCCCGGAGGGAACGCAACTCACGATCCCCGGTCGCCGGATCGCTGGCGTCCGCGCAGACCTGGATCAACTCGCGGCCCCCCGCCGGGTAGCGCGCGAAGAAATCCACCTCGAAGCCCGAGGGCGCCTTCACGTACGACACCTCACAGCGCCGGCGCTCCAGCTCGATGAGCACCGCCGTTTCCAGGGCGTGCCCCAGGTTGCCTCCTCCGCCGCGGTCGAATACAGGGATCAGCCCCGGGTCGATCGGATAGGCCTTGCGCGGATTCACCATCCGCTGCCGCTCCGAATCGGCCTCGACCCAGACCGTGCGGACGAGAAAACAGTCCTGCAGATGCGCGAGCATCTGATGCACCGTGTCCTTGGCGATCGCGATGCCCTGGCTCTTCAGAGCGCTGAAAAACCGCTCGACGCTGAAGGGCGCCGCTGCGTTCCCCAGCAGCTGCCGCACCAGCCAGCGGAGCCCCAGCACGTGACTCAAGCCGTGCCGTTCGAGGACATCCCGCAGCATCGCCACGTCCACGTAGTCCATGAGTAATTGATACCGGGAACCGGCGTCGAGGCCCTGCGCTTCCGGGAACCCGCCACAGTGGAGCCATTCGCCGAAAGCATGCTCCAGGGAAGAACGCTGTGCCGCCGTGAGGAACTCGGGCCGCTCCGGGAGTTCATGGTCATGGTGCGCCAGAAATTCCGCGAAGCTGAAGGGATAGATGGGCACTTCCCAGGCTCTTCCCCGAAGCGAGCTGGCGACTTCGCGCGAGAGCAGGGCGGCCGAGGAGCCCGTCACGAAGATCTGGACCCCACCGCTATCGAGCAGACGGCGCACGAAGCGCTCCCAGCCCGGAACAAGCTGGATCTCGTCGAAACACCAGGTCGGCATGCACCCATCGGGCAATCCAGGGTATTGACGATGGAACTCGTCGATCAGGTAGCCGAGGTCCTTACCCTGAAGGCCGGCCAGCCGCTCGTCCTCGAAGTTCAGATAGGGGAGGGATTCGCGAAGGGACCCGGCATCGAGGCGCTCCCGCCGCTGCTGATGCAGGAAGGTGGTCTTGCCCGCCCTGCGCATTCCGATCACCGCCGTCGCCTTACCGGGCAGGGTGGTTCTCCCGGCCACGCGCCTGAGGGTCGACGTCGGAAGCGGGACCTCCAGGGATTCCTTCAACAGCGCGCAGAGCAACTGCTTCAGATCGGGTGTCAGCAGGCCGGTCATATTCACCTTTTCAGAGTGCTAATTGTGTTCGCATGTCGCCGTTTGACAAGGAGAAATATAGCGCATCTTATCCTCTCTGCAAGGACAGATCCTCGAGATCACTCGGTGAAGAACTCGGTCTGCTCGGGCCTGGACCGCTCAAGTTCACGCGCCAGACGGGCGATCTCGGGCCAGCTCTGCACCAGCGCATTGTAGCGCAGGGCGTGGGCGGCGCGCTTGCGGCGCTCGCAGAGCGTATAGAGGCGGTAGGCCAGCTCTCGCGCGGTTTCGGCTATTGTTCCCAGTCGGCCCACTAGCTCGGCGGCGGCACTCTCGCCGCCTGACTCGTGGGCTTTGATCAGGTGGTGCACCGTCTCCCAGACCGTCAGTCGCTTGTCGAGGGCCGGGTCCCAACCCTCGGGCAGCTCGGCGGGAGGCAGCAGGCGCACCTTGCCGCTCTTCGAGGCCAGCACGCCGGCTTCGACAAGGCCCTGTACGCTGGTGTTCTTGGCTTTCGAGAGCGTCTCGGCCAGGCCGTACTCGCCCTTCTCGAAGCCCTGTTGCTCGAACCAGGCCAGCGCCCAGCGGGTGTCGGCGTCGAAGTCGCCCTCCTGTTCGGCCAGCACCTCGTCGAGCACCTGGTTGATCAGGGCCAGGCCGCTGCCCACCGTCAGCGGCGAGCCGTCGCTCTCGAGGACGCGGGAAAAGCGGGTGTAGACCGCCATGCCGGGGCCGATGGCCGCCTGGGCCAGGTCGACGGGAGCGATATGGGAACGCTGCAGGTGCGCCAGCGCCTCGGGCAGCTCGGCACGGAGGGCGGCGAAGAACTCGCGGCGCGAGGCGGCGGGGGCCTCGGTGTCGCGGGGGCGGCAGACGAGGACGATGCTGGAGGCAAGGGCTGCATGGTCCTTCTTGAGATGACTCGTGTATTCAGTGCGCACTGGCCAGGTGCCATTGATCCCAAATCCGGCTCTGATCACGGCATCGAGAAAGGTCTCCCAACCTGTTGAGGCAGTACCGCCATTAACCTTCTTCTCGGATTGCTTGAACGCATAGTAGATGCTGACGGGGAAGGCAGGATGAGCCTGTTCTGCGAGTCGATGCATCGCTTCGGTCATCCCGTCGAGGAAGAAGCTCTCGGCATTGGTCTTCCCCCCATGACGATAGGGTGTTGCTACAAGCTCCTCAGCCTTGGGAACAGAGAGAGTAGAGAATAGCCCGGGTAACACAGTACGAAGGGATCGACGCATCCACACGTAGAAGAAGTCTGATAGGTCGGCGTAGCCGATGTTGTCATAGTACGGTGGGTCAGTTGAGACAATCTTTGAAGTGCTGACAGCTTGATTCTGCGCATCCTGCTGAAGCACACAGCCGCTAGGATCTGAGAGCAGCGTATTCTCTACAACCTTTGCGAGGTACTCCATTTGGCCCACGAAGTTACCTGTCGAACTGCTTAGTGGATTTCCCTCAACGAAGTCCCAAGTCATCGGTAGCGCCTGTCGAGCAAAAACCTGTTGAACGTTTTCGCCTTTAGTATCCCAGAAGTTGAGACTCGCTGATCGATTTGATTGCCTGCTGACGTTAACCCCGAGATACACTCCTACTGCCTCCGAGTACGCCAGCGCACCAGAACCGCCCTCTCGCAGCGGGATCCCGTCGTCGGCCAACCCGGCCTCGAGAGCATCCTGCCGGGCTCTCTGCATCGCCTCGCCCACCAGGTCAGAGAACGTGGTCAGCGCCACGAGCTGCCGCGGCGTGAAGAGATCGCCCCACGTCTTCAGCCCGTATGGGACACAGGTACCACCAGTTAGGCGTGCCGGGACATCACCTTCCGGCCACCACTCCGGCTTCGCAGTTCGCGCCGCCTCCTCGTGTTCCGGCTGAGGTGAGAGATAGATCCGTTGACGATCACCTTCGGCCACCACGGCCATCAATCGCGCGCCCATCCGGCCTGCCTGCCCCTCGGCCTTGATGTAGTCGCCGGCCATCGGGCTGCCCGACATCAGGCAGCGGAAGTTGGCTCCGCGGCTCAGCTTGGTCCCTGCCTTGGCCGCCTCCGGATCCGGCGGCGGCCCGGTCTTCACCTCGAAGCGGTAGCCCTGCGCCTCGATCGCCGGCTCCACGTACGCCTCCTTGCCCTTCTTCGTCGAAAGCAGGAAGGTCGAGACCAGCGGCACCTCCACCTCTGCGAAGGCGGGATTGGGGCTGTGCACCGTGCGTGCCCAGAGCCAGGCGATCACGGTCAGCTCACGGCCCACGTAGGGTTTCAGGTCCGGGCGCTCCTTCGCCATCTCGGCCGTGACCGTCGCCTTGGGGTACAGGTGCCCGATGCGGCGCTCGGCCTCGTCCTTCATCCAGGCGCCGTAGTGGCGCAGGTCCTCCGCCAGGCCGGCGGCTCCGCGCCACTCGGCCTCCAGCAGTTTCCGCTCGCCGCGCGCCTGCGCGTTCACCGGCTGCCGGCCGGCGAAACGCGGCGGAATCTCGATCATGGCCTTACAGATCAGCACCGCCACCGGGTTCAGGTCGGAGGCCCAGGCCTGAAGCCCCAGCCGCTGGGCCTCGAGGGGCAGCGCGCCGCCGCCGGCGAAGGGGTCATGGAAGGCCGGCAGGACCTCGCGGTCGAAGAGTTCGCGCGCCCGCGGGTGATCGGCGTTGTGCGCGCAGGCCCGCCGCCAGCTCTGCCGGATCTCGGTCCTTGCCCGCTCGAGCACCGCCTCGTTGGTGGTGTTCTCCCACTTCACCAGCTCTTCGATAATGCCGAAGAGCCGTTTGCGCTCCTTCTGCTGCTTCTTCTCAGTGGGAAAGAGGTCCGGGTTGGCCGAGGGGTCGTCCACCATCTGGGCGAAGATCACCGCCCGTGCCGCCGCCAGCGGCCGCCGGGCCCACCACAGGTGCAGCGTCGAGGGATGCCCGTGCCGGATCGACTTCTCGCGCGCGCTGGCGGCGTTGATTGCCTCGAGGGGCAGCGCAACTTCGATGAGTTTCTTGCGCTGGGTCATGGGCTTAAATGGGCTCCTGAGCCAATTCGTGCGCCATTTAATTCCTTAATAATCAACATGTATCAGCTCGTTAATTGGCTCTAATCGGCTCAGATGCGGACCGGCGCGCATTATCCAGTCATTTGCATGAATTGGTGCTGTGAATCCGAGACAGGTGAACTCATGCACCCGAAATGTCACCCGGCATATCAGGACTCGGTTTGCGAACGTAGCCAGCCGAGACTTTCGAGATGCTGCCAGGCGAGTCGGATATGGTTCTCAGCGAACATTCGACGTTTACGCTCGCTCCAGCTCCGGATCACGGCGACTGCATCGCTCTCATCGCGTGCTGCTGGAGTTCGATGTAACGCAGCCCAGTGCACCGATGAAAGGAGCTCCATACCGTAGGGCGTCTCGAAACCATCGATCAAGTCCGTCACCCGCTCCAATCTCTCTGCTGAATCCGGATGTGCCACAAGGAATTCTTCCGCTTCCTGCGCCGCGCCGGGCAGGAGTTCGATTTCGACGTCGGGCTGCTGTGTATCGCCGTAACCCTGGATGAAATGGCCTTCTAACACCTCTAGCACCTTGTTCAGGTTATGGGCATAGGGTCCGTAATGTCCTTCTTCGTACTGTAATCGAAGAGGCTCACCCGCTTCCTGCAGAAGATAGGCCAGCTTCTGCATCTCGAGCAGCGTTAAGCGATACGACAATCCTGCATACTGTTCCATCAGTCGCAGGTAGAGTGCGCGGGCCACAGTCAAACGCGGCCGTTTTGTCCGCACGGGCATAGCCCTCGCGTCCGGCGGGCCCGACGGTTCGAACAGCAGTACCCTGGTTTCGCGAAGTTCGGCCAGATGCTCCTGAATCAACGGTCGAACGACTTCCCAGTCCAGTCCTCCCAATCCGCATCCAAGAGGTGGAACGGCCACGGATTCAATCCTGAGTTCGCGAAGCGTCTTCACAAGGTCCCTCAGTCCGTTCTCGACGTCCTCGATGCGTGATTTCCCGCGCCAATGCCGCTTCGTAGGAAAGTTGATGATGTACTTTGGTCCTAGAATCGAGTCGGTTGAGAATACGAACACCGAACCCGGTTGAATCTTCTCTTCCCTACAAGCCTTTTGATACGCGCGGAAATTCGTCGGAAAGGCGCGCTTGAACTGCAACGCAATGCCCTTCCCCATGTGTCCGACGCAGTTGACAGTATTCACCAAGGCCTCTACATCAGCATCGAGCAGGTTCCCGCGAGTGATCTCGATCATGATACAGCTTCCATTAGTAGTCCCAATCGGGTTGAACCCTAATCGGGCGACGAAGGGACACATCGAAGTTGGACAGCACCTGATCCACGCGTTTTTTCATCTGCTGATTTTCAACCGCGATTTGATTGATCAAGGACCAACCGCACTCTCGATAGATAAGGAACTCAGCCTGCTTTCTGCGCTGGCGATCCATGTCATCCACAGTATCCGCCCAAAACCGAGCATACACCGTGCTCCAATCGACCTGAGACAGGCTGGACAGGTGATTGTACCAATTGGTGAATTTGGCGATGCCGTGACCGTCGGAGAAGACAAACCTCGAACCACATTGTTGAACCGTCTGAGCGCTGGATACGAGGTAAATCAGTGGTTCCTGGCCTTCTGTGTATCCTTCGACTCGTGCTGTGTGGAGCTGATACAGCATGGGGGATCGCGGTCCGAAGTAGAAACTAACATAGTCATGGATCGTCCCACCTGGTTCACATGGGATCGCCCTCACTCGACGATGCATCTGAATGTCAAGATTATGGATTGTACGGTAGCCAAGGCCATTTGAGGGTGCATGATTCGGTGCGTGCAGCGCGCCCCTGCTCAGGCACACACTCAGATTATCCAGATGTAGAAACCGATAGATCGGTGTTGGTGTCGGTATTCGGCTCGTCATCGCGGCGCCTCCGCACGCGCCAGCAGTTCGGACATCTTGTAGTTCACGCTGGTGACACCGAAGTCCGGTTCCCTCTGGAAGGGGCTGCGGATGTAATGCATGCGGTGCGCTTCTTCATCGAGAAACTCGACGACGGCGAGGATGAATTGCTCGGGCTTGTTGAGGGAATAGAGGATCTCGTTGCAAGATACCGAGATGCTCTCCGCGCCCGAGATCCTTCCCTTGACTTCGATGAAGCGCAGTCTGCCAGTCTTAGGATCCAGGCTTTCAATGTCGTAGCCCAGGCGCTCGAATTCACGATCGACAGGTTCGTAGCCCAGGCCCCGCTCCACTTCCATGACGGCTTGGCGGGCCCTTGCCGCCGGGGCGGAATGATCGCCACCCTGCATCCCTTCTGTGGCCTCTCCACCTGCAAGACTTTTGAACAGGCCCTGGGGCACAACTACAACACCGCCAAGGACTACGGGTGGCTGCGCTGAGATCTGTTTTTCCTGCTCGAGTTTCTCGAGGCGGATGCGAAGACGTTCCTGCAGATTGTCGGCCCGGCGCCGCGCCTCGCGGGAATTCAGCCGTGCTCCCTGCTTACCTGCCTGTTCGTTGAGTTTGAGCTCTTCGGCGCGGTGATCCCAGTACGCAATCTCCTTTGTCAAGCGATCCTTGACCGCGGCTTGAGTCTTCTCGATCCATTTCAAGCGCCGTGCACGTACTTCTTCGAGGTGGCCGGGCACCACCTTGGCCACGGCATAACTCTGGGCATTCTGCTCCAAGTTGCCTGCTATCCAGTTGAACTCCGGACGTTCCAGAAGATCATCCACACAGGGCTCATCCGGTTGCAGCGGCCGGTAATCGAGATAAGGTGCATACTGCAGGTGTCGGGTACCGCCTGTGGCGTCAAGCTCGACATAGAGCATTCTGCGGGAAATCAACCGGCACTCGCCGGCGGATGTGCGGCTGCCGTCCTGCAGGGAGTGCTCAAGGTAGAACAGGATTCTCGGCTCCGTTCCATCGTCCTGTTCGTCCACCAGCACCGCACCACGTCGCAGCAGATCCCGGTGCCGTTCCAGCGTCAGATCGAGAGTCGCATCCAGCAAAGGGTGGCCGGGGCAAACGAAGGCGGCCGGCGCCTGGCCTTGGGACGCGATCGTTTCTTTCTGAAAAGTGATGCGTTCATATCGTTCTTGGACCGGCGCTCTCGTACCGACCAGCCGGTCGCGATGACGAATCGTCGCAGGCACGTGTGTGACCTGGAAGCGCTTCGGTTCTCTGCGGCGAATGGTGCCGCCGAGTCGTTTGAAGGCCTCAAGGAAGAAGAGCTCGATGTAGTGGGGCTGAAGCCGTCGGGCTTCGGCGCGTTCCATCTCCTCGCGGACCCGCTGGACGCGGCTGGCGTCCATGATCTCCGGCGCCAGGACCTTTTCCTCGAGTAGATCCTGCAACCTGTCGCGGTCGAAGGCGCCCTCCACCACCTCCGTGAGACGAGCCTGTATCTCAGGCTGTTCTCCATAGCGGACGGCTTCGATGAGCAACTCGCGCAGCGATTTTCCTTCGAAGTGCACTTTTCCCAGTACGTCGAAGACCTGACCACCGAGTGCCCGGCGCGCTTCGTCCAGTTTTTCTAGTAGCCTGCGGTAGACGTCGCCTTCGCGAGTCTCATCGGCCACCAGGTTCCAGAGATGACAAACCTCGGTCTGTCCGATGCGGTGGATACGGCCGAAGCGCTGCTCCAGACGGTTGGGGTTCCAGGGCAGGTCGTAATTCACCATCAGGTGGGCGCGCTGCAGGTTGATACCCTCCCCTGCGGCGTCCGTGGCGACGAGCACCTGGACTTCGGGATCGTGCCGGAAGGTCTCCTGCGCCTTCAGGCGATCCTCGCGTCCCATGCTCCCGTGGATCACGACCACTGCATCCTGCCTGCCCAACAAGGTCGTGATACGGCCGGCAAGGTAGCTCAGCGTATCACGGTGTTCGGTGAATACGACCAGCTTCTGCCCGGGAGAAGCACTAGGTTTGGGATCGGTGTAGTATGCAGGTGTTGTCTCACCGGATTTTCCGCGAAGGGCGGCGGGAGTAAAGATCTCGGCCAGCAACTCGGCAAGCTCGGTCCATTTCCGGTCCTCACCACTGTGGCGTACTTGTTCGGATAGAGTTTCGAGTCCCTCGAGTGTGGCGATTTCCGCCTCGAACTCGTGGATACTGCGCGCGGCGGTTGCGCGATCGAGGATCTCGGTCTCCGTTGATTCCACTTCGCAATCGGGCGCTTCATCCAAATCCTCCAGGTCTTCAGCGTCCAGCAAGGGAAGGCCTTCGGCGATCTCCTCAGGCGGTGTTCCACGCTGAAGCAGTTTCAGCTCGCGGAGACGGCGTTCAAGTCGCTCACGACGCCTGCGCAGCGACTGATAGATGGCTTCCGGCGAGGAGGCGAGTCGGCGCTGGAGAATGGTCAGCGCGAAACCCACGGTTCCCGCCCGCCGGTCGTTTTCCAGGGCATCGGCGCGGTTGAACTCTTCGCGGACATATTCCGTGACTTCTTTGTACAAGCGGGCTTCAGCCTCTGAGAGCCTGTATGGAACGGTGTGTGCAATGCGTTCCAGGAAGAGTCGCGTACCGTCGAACTTGAGCAATCGCTCCTTGACCAACCGGCGCATCAGGTCGCTTACATTGGCCTGGTGTATCCCGTCGCGGAAACGCCCCTCGAAGCGGTCGCCGTCAAGCAGAGCCATGAAAAGCTGGAAGTCGGTCTCCTTCCCGTTGTGGGGCGTTGCCGTCATCAGCAGGAAGTGTCTCGTCAGCGTGGAGAGCAGCCGTCCAAGCCGGTAGCGCTTGGTGTACTTGACTTCTCCGCCGAAGAAGGTAGCCGACAGCTTGTGCGCTTCGTCGCAGACGACGAGATCCCAGCCACAGTCGGGCACCTTCAGTTTCTCCTGCAGGTCCTCGTTTCGCGCCAATTTGTCAAGTCGGGCGATGACCAGGTTGTTCTCGAGGAACCAGTTTCCGGTTCGCGCAGACTGCAACTTGTCGTTGGTGAGAATCTCGAAAGGGAGCTGGAAGCGCTGGTCAAGTTCGTCCTGCCACTGTTCCGCCAAACTGCCGGGGCAAACGACGATGCACCGTTTCAGGTCCCCGCGAGCGATCAACTCCTTGATCAGCAGACCGGCCATGATGGTCTTGCCGGCGCCAGGATCGTCAGCCAGAAGAAAGCGCAACGGTTGTCGAGGCAGCATCGCATCGTAGACTGCTGTGATCTGGTGCGGGAGAGGTTCGACCTGCGATGTGTGTACTGCAAGTACAGGATCGAACAGGTGCGCCAGACGAATACGATGCGCCTCGGAAACCAGACGGAACAGATCGCCGTCTCCGTCGAAGCTCCAAGGACGGCCCGCCTCCACAATCTGAAGGCGAGATTCGTCATGCCGGTACAGTAGTTCGTTGTCCACCTTTCCCGCAGGATCCTTGTAGGTAAGCTCGAGAGCGTCTGAACCATGCCATTGCACGCTGATGGCTTGAACGGTGCAGTCGGGTAGGACTCCACTCAAGGCAACGTTCGGTTGAATGTCTTCGAGCTTCATCACTTCCACGCTCCTATGTATTACACCCCCCTCACCGCTCCAGCAGCAGATCCACGATCACCGGGTCATGATCGGATGAGCGGTAGGCATCGGGCCGGAAGAGATCCTCGGAGCGGTATTCCAGGTTGTAGTCCAGCACGCGCGGCTCGTCGGCGTTGATGTGCCAGACCCTCACCCCGGCCACCTGGTCCACCAGTTCAGGCGAGGCCAGGGCGTTGTCCAGGGCGCAGGCCACGCCCCTGTAGACGTAGGTGTAACGGTCCCGCGCGGGTAGCCTTTCGAGCAACTCCCTGTACCCCGCCGACTCCAGCTCCGCGATGGGATCCTCTCCGCGGCAGGCGTTGAAATCCCCCACCAGCAGGACGTCGGGATCTTCCGCCGCGCGTAATACATCCTCGGCGAAGGCGACCAGCTCGCGCGTCTGGCGCACGCGCTTGCGGTTCCAGCAACCCTGTCCGGTATCACGTTCCTCGGGCGGCACGTCGCGGCAGCTCTTGGACTTGAAATGATTGACCACCACGCTGAAGCGGCAGCCCGGCTCCTGTTGTCCCGCGCCGAGGGTCTCGAAGATCGCCGCCATGGGCGGCCGACTGAACACTTCGTGCGTGTCCGAGCGCCCATCGCCCACCACACGCAGGCGCTCGCCGCGGTAGAGCAGGGCCACGCGGATCGCGTCGCCGCCCGCCTGCTCCGGAGGCAGCGGAACCGGCTCCCAGTCGCGCTCGCCGCCCCGGCGCATGGATTCGTAGTTCAGTACCGTGGCGAGTTGCGCCAGGGCGACGTCGCCGTTGTTCTCTATCTCCATCAGCCCCAGCAGGTCGGCGTCCAGGGCCAGCAGGGCCTCGACGATCTTGCGCTGCTGGCGGGCGAGCTCCTTTTCGTCGTCCGCGCCCCGCTCGTCCAGCGTGGTGAAGTAGTTGAGCACGTTGAAGGCGGCCACTCGCACAGCGCCGGAGATCCTCTGCGGAAAGCCGGGACGGGGATTGGCGGCCCGGATCCGTGGCGGAAGCGTGGCGTGGATCACGAAATCCTCTTCGCGTGGCCCCTGGTCGATCACGCCGACGAGTCCACCCAGCAGGTCTCCGCAGCGAATGGTGCCGCCCTCGGGCAGCCAAGGCACCGGCGTGGGATTCTGCTTGCGCGATCCGTCGTCCAGCAGCAGGCTCCAGCCCGGCCGCAGCGGCGCACTGGGCGGCATTTCGCCCGATTTCGTGTTCCCCTCGCTGAAGGGGCGGCCGCCGGGGCGCAGCATCAGCTGCCCGTAGCGGGCGAGGTTGTAGCTGTCGCAGACCGCCAGTTCCCCCGGCAGCTCCACAAGCATGCCCTCCCAGGATTCGAGACCGGGCGATCCGCCCCTGGTTCGCCAAGTGAAGAGAACCGGCTCGGGCGCCGCGGAATCGTCCTCGGGGGCGGGTTCCAGAATCTCGAGCCCGCGCGCGTCCAGCAGCGTGCGCCCCTCCTCTTCGAGCACCAGACCCCGCAGGTCGACGAGGGCGCCCGGCGCCAGCTTCCGCGCGCTTCCGCGCACGAACAGCCCGTTCCACGGATCGGCCGCGAGCGCCGGGTCGGTTTCGCGGATGTAGAACCCCCCCAGGTCGGGGAAGACGGCCGTCACGCGACCCCGGCAGGCGACTTCCGTCCCGGTGAGATACGAGGCGCGCCGCTGGATCTCCGTGATACTTGTCGGTTCCGTCGCGCCGCTCCCGCCGCGCTTCGCCGCGTTCGCGGAGCCCGCTTCGAAGAGCCCGAGCAGGCCCGCGATGACCGCCGGGATGAGGATCTTAGCCCTTCGTCCTGGCAGGTCTCCGATCGCGCGATTCCACCCAGGCGCGCCCTCCCCGCGGGAATGCCTCGATCCCATTCTCTCGCTGTACTCGACTACCGGCATGCTGCTTGTTCTACGCATCTTTGGACGCCCCGTTTTGCATCAGTCCGAATGGACCGGGTCTCCCAGGTGATACAGATCCAGTCGGCGATCCTCGAAGAGGTGGTTGCGCGGCGTGATCCATTTGTCGTCGGCCATCGCCGGGTCGATCTCCGCGGCGATCACCTCCTCTTCCTCGCCGGAAGCCCTGGCGAGCAGCTCGCCCCGCGGGCCGATGATCTCGCTCAGGCCCGTGAAACACAGCTCCTTCCCCGCCCGGCGTTCCGCGCCCACGCGATTGCAGAGCACGGTGAAGACGCCGTTTTCGATGGAACGGGTGATCATGGCCTGCTGGCAGAAGGGCAGCACCAGGTTGGCCGACAGGCAGAGCACCTGGGCTCCCAGCAGGGCCAGGCTGCGGGCCATCTCGGGGAAGACCCAGTCGAAACAGATCATCATCCCCAGCCTGGCGCCGGCTGCTTCCAGGACCAGCGGTTCTCCTTGGCTGCGGTCGAAGATCGATTTCTCGTCGATGAACAGGTGCAGCTTGCGGTAGACAGCCGCCAGCTCTCCCTCCACCGCCAGCGCGCAGGTATTGTAAACCCGCTTCCCCTCGCCCCGGCCCGGGGCCTCCTCCAGCTCCGGAAAGCCACCGTAGACGGCGCATCGTTTCTCGCGGCTGAACCCTTTCAAGGCCGCCGCCGTGGGTCCGTCCAGTCTCTCCGCGAATCCTTCCAGCTCCTCGCGCGATTCGAAGAGATAGCCCGTGCCGAAGAGTTCGGGAAACACGATCAGGTCGGCCTTTGTATCACCCGCCAGCTCAAAGGCCCGGCGCAGGTTTCCCTCGCGGTCGCCGAACTCGGGTCGCGTCTGCGCGGCGGCAACGATCATTCCACACGCTCCTCGCTGTTACCGGAACGGTTCACCTGCCCAGCACCCGGTTCAGCCGCTCCAGTCCGAGTCTCAGCCTTTCGAGGGGCTCTGCGATGTAACACGCCCTGAGCCAGCCCTCGAAGCCGGCTCCGAAGGCTTCCCCGGGCAGCAGGGCCACGCCCTCGCGGATCAGCTCCTCCAGCAATTCCAGTGTGGCCCGTCCCACCTTCCCGGGCGGCGTGTTCTCATCAACACCCAGCTTGTCCCGCAGGTCGACGAAAGCGTAGAATCCCGCCGCGGGGGGGATACAGTCTCCCCTGAAGTCGTCCACGAATGTGTCACGGAACTCGCGGTACCGCTCCTTCAGAGCGGGGGACCACTCGTCCCAGCGCAGCATCGCCTGCGCCACCAGCTGCTGGTTGTCCGTGGGGGCGTTGTAGACGGTCTGGGCCGTGACGCGGTTGATCTCGGTCGCCAGGTCGTGGCGCGCGGCGACGTAGCCCACGCGGTAGCCGGCCGCGGCCAGGCACTTGGAGAAGGTGAACACGCTCAGCACGCGCTCGGCCATGCCGGGCAGCGCGGCGATGCTCAGGTGCTCTTCACCGTCGTAGAGGAAATCCTCGTAGGCCTCGTCCGAGACGATCCACAGGTCATGCCGGCTGGCGAAGCAGGCCACTTCCTCAAGGATCTCCTTTCCCAGCACGAAGCCCGTGGGATTGTTGGGCGTGTTGAGGTAGATCACCGCCGTCCGGTCGCTCAGTCCCGCTTCCATCAGCTCGCGCACTGAGCTCCCTTGCTGCAGGCGCAGCGGCACGTAGAAGGGCGCGTCCACCGGCAGGCCCCCGGCCTGGCGTATCACACCGCTGATCAGCGGCCAGCGCGGTCCCAGCACCAGCACTTCCTCGCCCGGTTCGAGCAGGGTCTTGAATGAGGCGAAGAGGGCCTGGATCGCGCCGCAGGTCAGTTGGACCTCTTCCTGCTCGATCCAGTGGAAGCCGTTGCGCCGGCGCAGTTTTTCCACCAGCATCCCGCGCAGGTCCGGAATCCCAGCCGGGGGGCTGTAGAGGTTGAAGTCCCTCCAGCGCTCCTCGTCCAGGCCGCTGGGGCGGCCCACGGCGGGAGGCAGCAGGCAGGTGTCGCCCATGTCCAGGCGCACAAGGTCCTCGCCGCCCAGGCGATCGACGATGGCGTTGACCTGGTCGAAGACCGTCGCGGGTTCGTCGTCCCGCCGGGGATGAATGCGGCTGAAGCGGGGCATGGCGCCTCCCAGTTGGCTGCGATCGGCTCTCCGGGCGCGGTCCGCCGGGCGACCGCACCTGGCCGGCCATACCTGGCCGGTCGCACCTTGCCGGCCGCACCTTGCCGGCCGCACCTTGCCGGCCGCCGCGTCTCGAAAGTAACGATTTCACGTCGGGCGGCACGACTTGACGGTTCTCACAACGGTCGGCACGCAGTAAATTCAATCATGAATTCGGCACCGGACATCCACTGGTGGCTGCGCTTCTTCAAGCGCCTGCTGCTGGCCGCCGGCCTGCTGCTGGCCCTGGTGGCGCTGGGCGAGCTGGCGCGCGTGTACGCGGTGCTGCGCGGATTCCATCCCTGGATCGGCTGGGCCTTCCTGGCGGCGCTGGGCGCCTTCGCGGTATGGCTGGGCTTGAACACGATCCGGCTGCTGACCGTACGTCCGCGCGCGCTGCCCGACCTGCCGGCGCTGGAGCCCCTGGAAACCGCTTCCAGCACTCAACTGCGGACCTATCGCAGGGCGCTCCTTCGTCACACGGAGCGCCTGCTGGCCTCCCCAGAGCTGGAACCTGGAGAGCTGCGGGTGATGCAGGACAGCGCCGGCCGGCTGCTGGAGGCGCTGCCCGTCGGGCCATCCACGGAGGCCGCGGCGCTCGCGGGCGGCCTGCGGCGCTTCGAGGACAAGCTGCTGCGACCGCTCCTGGAACGTCTCGACGACTGCGCCGAACGCGAGATCCGGCGAGGCACGGTGGAGGTCATGACCGCAGTGACGCTTTCTCCCTGGCGTTCGCTGGACATCCTGATGGTCCTGGGCCGGGGCCTGAACATGGTGCTGCGGATCTCCGAGATCTACGGCAGCCGTCCCACCCTGCGCGAGCAACTGGCGATCCTCAAGGACGTGGCCGCGGCCGTGGCGGCGGTGAGCCTGGTGGGCGCGGGCCAGAAGCTGATCGAGGGCCTGGCCTCGCGGATTCCACTGGTGGGCCGGGTGGTGGACGACCTGGTGCAGGGCGTGGGCGCCGGCTTCTACATCAACCTGGCCGGCTGGGCCGCCCGCGAACGCTGCCGCAGCCTACAGCGCTGGGAGCCGTCGCGGGCACGGATCCGCCTGCGCAGGCGGCTGGGCCGCTTCGTGGGAGACCTGCGCCGCAGCCTTTCGGTAGACCTGGCGCCCGCGGTCTGGGAAGGTCTCACAAGGCGTTTCCGAAGCGAGGGCGCGGCAGCGGACTCGGCTCTCGCCTCCGGTAGCAGCGAAGAGGGCGCCCGCCTGCGGGAAGCCTTCGACGCGGCCCTGGCAGATCTCTCAACCAGCCTGGACCGGGAATCCGAAACGGAGACCGAGGAAAACGGCAAGGGGGAGGGACGATCCGTGTTTTCCCCGCTGGCCAGGCTCTTCCGCATGGGCACGGACGCCGGTCGCCGTTCGATCCGCCTGCTGGGGAAGGTCGCGCGCCGAGACTAGCGTGGAAACAGCTTCTCCAGGGCGAACCACTCGCTGAAATAGCCTGCCCGCCATTCCGGGTTCACCTCGTCCAGCAGCAGGGCTTCGCCGGCTCCCACAGGGTAGAAGGCCACGCGGCGAAATTCCTCCAGGGAAAGCTGTTCCAGTTCCTGAAGCGTATCTTCACGGATCTTCCGCGCCAGGTCCACCAACGGAAGAAAATCCTCGAGCTCCCGGAAGTCCGCCGTGGCCTCATAGCTCTCGCCCGCCAGTTGGGCCATCCGGTACTCGGTGTACCGCGCCACCCCTTCCTGCCAAGACTGGAAGGAGAAGTACCTGTAATCCGCAGGAGCGAGCATCCCGGCGAAGACCGCCCGCGCTTCGAGGTACTCAGCGACGAGCTCAGCGAATCGGTCCGTACCGATGCTGCCCAGAGCGCCGTGCAGCCGCTTGCACATGCGGGAGAAGGATCCCCCGATAGCCGTGGAGTCGTAGGGAAAGGGATAGTCGAGCATCCACATCCCGGTTTCATCGCCGCCGGACAGTTGCAGCGCGTCCACGGCCTCGTAGTAGCCCGGCGTGGACATCTGGAGCTGGTGGAAATGCTCGTGCAGCAAGGTTGCGGTCCAGGCCGCGGACGATTTCCCCGTATTCTCCGGCTGACCGATGACCACGGTCGGCACTCCGCCCACCGCGGGAAAAGAGGCCAGGAAGGTCTCCGAGAAAACGCGCTCGCGGCAAAACACCTCGCTGTCGAGCAGCGAGTCGAAACCGATCGAAACGAAATCCTCGGTAGGCGACGAATGGCGCAGCAAGAACTCGTGCTCCGGCGTCACCAGCAGCACGGCGAAGGGAGCCTCGTCCCAGCCGGTCCAGAGTTCGTTCTGAAGCTGCCCGGCGATTCGGAAGCCCTCCGCGATGCGGATGCGGTCCTCCCGGCGCATCTGTGGAGGGCTGTCGTCGGTTTGGGTAGAAGTGGACTGAGAGATACCGACGGCGACGAGGATCAGGATTGCCGCAGCGGCGGTCGTTTTCCTGAATGTTTCCATTTCAGATCTTCAAACGCCGGTGAGACGGGGCGTGTTCCCGGCGGTATGTGTCACGGTCGCCGCGCTGTCCAAAGAACGGGGACCAACTCTATTGTTTTATGCACAGTCCGATCGCTGCACGCGCTGTGAAGTCAAGACATTGCGAAGAGGGCGGCTGGATTCCTGAATCTCCATCGTTGCAGGAAGTGGTTGAGGAGTGCTTTTCTGCTTGCGAAAGGGGGCCTTAGATGTGTTCGACGGCTGGCCCCAGGCGCCAAGTCAATTGGCCATCTTGATGACAGTCAGCGTCTTCACTGCATCAAGATCCTTCTTATACCGTACCTCGAGTCTCGCTGCGCGACCCTCGGCATACTTCTTGGCCGAGTCGATCAGGGACAGGACCCCCTCCGGCAGGTCACTTGCATGAGCCGCCCTAACGGCCCTCTCGCCGAGAGCGAAGCCTACGACGAACTGACGATGGCGCGGCGTCATGTACAACACCGTCCGCTTTTTCTGCTTGAGACGGAGTGTCCATCCCCAACCGGTTCCAGCATACGTCCACGTCTGATCCAGAGGTTCAAACTCGACCTCAATATGCGCCACCAGGCTTTCCCAGTGAGTGCCCGCGCGGCCCAGTTCCATCTTGAGTCTTTCCTCGGTCGGCCTTACCGATTTCTCACCGAATACACTTAGAGCCATCTGTCTCTTCCCGACCGATTAATTTCCCCCTACCCCGACGACCTTCCACCCTGCCAGGGCTCCTGCGTCGTCCGAAGGGTCTCGCCGAAGTGCAGGGTTTGCGTGGGGAAAGCGAAGCTCAGGCCCAGGTCCTCAGCGATGCGCTTGATTTCCAGGTTGATCCGCTGGCGGACGGCCAGGTACTCTGCCCACCTGGTGGTTTGCGTGAAGTAGTAGACCAGCACGTCCAGGCTGCTGGATCCGTAGCCGGTGAAGTTGACCATGTAGAATTCATGGTCCACCTCCGCGTCCGTCGCCAGCAGCTCCCGCAGGCCATCCACGAAACGCTCCATCTTCTCCCTGGAGGTGTCGTAGGTCAGGCCCACGGTCATCTTGACCCGCCGCTTGGGCATGGCCGACCAGTTCTCGATGATCTGCGAGGTCAGCAGCTTGTTGGGCACCACCAGCAGGCTCTTGGCCCAAGTGCGAATGCGCGTCGAGCGGAATCCGATGCTCTCGACGGTACCCTCCACGTTTTCGAAGAAGACCCAGTCGCCCACCTTGAAGGGCCGGTCGGTGAGCATCACCACCGTTCCGAAGAAGTTGGCCAGCGTGTCCTGCGCCGCCAGGGCGACCGCCAGGCCGCCGATGCCCAACCCCGTGATCAGGCTGGTGACCTTGTAACCCAGGTTCTGGATCAGCAGGATGCCCGCCAGCACCAGCAGTACGAAGCGGATCGTCTTGCGGATAATGGGCACGAACTGCAGCGCCAGGCCCTCGTCGCTTTTCGAAAGCAGGCTCTGCATAATCGTGGCCAGTGGCTCGCATAGTCTGTACAGCAGCCAGATCGCCAGCAGGAACAGGGTCACGCCGTAGGCTTCGCCGATGATCTTCGGCAGGTCGTAAGGTTCCACGGGAAGCTGCAGGGCCACCAGCGCGAAGTAGATGCCGGCGCTGAGAAACAGGGCCGCCAGAGGATGCTGCAGAGCGTCCAGCAACTGGTCGTCGTAGAGCACCGCCGTGCGTTCGACCCAGCGCCGGGCCACGCGGTGAATGAAACGGTCGAAGATCTTGCGCAGGATCACGGCGACCAGCAGAATCAGGACCGCCGCCAGGATTCGGGAAACCTGGAGTCCCCCGAAGTTGAGTTCAAGAAATTCCATTTTACCTCACCAGGGGCATATTTCCACGGCCCGATCACGGCTCAAGGAACGGGGCGACGACAAGTAAAGAAACCCGCCCCTGCTTCGTTCGTCTTTTGGAATGACGGCTCTCGGCGCTACCGTCGATGAAATTACCAATCCGCGCTGTTTGCCGCTTCGCGGCGCCCGGGAGGAGTTCCTGCGCCGGCCGCGGCGGTTGCTCTTTGCCGCCCCGGGCGGTAGATTGGCAAGACGACCGACCAGCTGCCATCACGGCCATCCTGAGGAAATCTACGAGGTGATCATGTCCGCACAGCGCGAATCAAGACATCCTTCCGCCGCGAAGGCTGGCGGCGATGTTTCCAGGGGGCGTCCAGACCGTTTCATGTTCAGCCGGCCCCGAAGACCCGGGCGATTTCTGCATCGTCCGGTACAAAACATCGGGCGCGGCATTCGAATGCTGATCGGTCTTCCATTGATTCTCTGGCTGCTGCTGGGAGTGTTCTTCGCCGGGCAGACCGATCCGGCCCAGGCGCAGGAGGGCAAGCGCGTCACAGCAACGGGCACCGCCCGGATCGAGGGCGGCAACACCATGGCCGCCCGCGAGGCGGCCCTGCAGGACGCCATGCGCAGGGCCGTGGAGGAAGGCCTGGGCACGCTTGTGGAGAGCCGCACGGTGGTGGAGAATTTCGCTCTGCTGAACGACCGGATCTACAGCCGCTCCCAGGGCTTCGTCAGCGGCTACGAGGTCCTTTCCGAAAACGAACAGCGCGGCAGCTACGTGGTGGCCATCGAAGCAACGGTCAACCTCAGCAAGCTGGGCGGCGACCTGCGGGCCATCGGCATCCTGCAGGACATGGTGGGCAAGCCCAAGATGATGATCATGGTGGACGAGTTCTGGTGGGAGCCCGGGGTGCCCCGCGAGCGCCAGACCCCGGTGGACGATCCGGCCAGCGCAGCCCGCATCGCCGAGCGCTTCCTCGAGCGCGGCTTCGCCCTGGTGGACATGGCCATGGTCCAGCAACTGCGCGGGCAGGAGATGATGCTGCTGGACGACCTGATGGAAAGCGGCGACGCCCTGACCGACCTGGCCAAGCGCGCGGCAGCCGATTACGGCGCCGAGGTCCTGGTGATCGGCACCTGCAAGGCGGAGCCCGTGTCCAGCGCCGGCGGCAAGTACACAGCCAACGCCACCTTCAGCTGCAAGATCGTGGACGCCAGCACGGGTGCCCTGATGGGCACCAAACAGTACGCCCAGAGCGGCGCCGGCACTTCCCCCGAGGGCGCCCGCTCCGCCAGCGCCCAGCGCGCGGGCGACGGGGTGGCCGAGGTGCTGATCAACCAGGTGCTGCAGTTCTGGCAGAACAAGGCCAACACCGGCCTGGATTTCGTGATCAAGCTCTACAACGTGGAGAGCTTCGTCCGGCAGGGCATGCGCTTCATCAAGACCATCAAGAGCATGGGCGGCGTGACACACGCCAAGAAGCGGCACTGGGACGAGAAGCTGGGCCGCCTGGAGGTGGACCTGACCTACCGCGGCGGCGACGGCGACGACCTGACCTACGCCATCGTGGAAGCGGTGATGGACCTGCCCGGCTTCGAGAACATCGATCTTCGGGAATCCAAGGGCAACAACCTGAACTTCTACCTGAAGTGACTTCGATCGCCGGGAGCTTCTGCTCCGCAGGCCGCGCCGCCCGCGCCTTTGTTGCCGTTCAAGGCGCCGGCGGCGCAGCCCGTGACAGATCACCGAGCGCGGGCACCGCTTGACGATTGCATTCGTGATACAACCACACATTACCGATTCGGGGGAACGTGATATGCCAAGATCCTGTGATCCATCCCGAGCGGCGCAGCGATGGGCGCGTCGAGTGCTGATCCTCCTGCCGCTGCTGTTGTGCGTGGGCCTAGTGCTGCCCGCGGAAGCCGGACTGCCGAAGATTCCCAAGCCCAAGATCCTCAGGAAACCCGCCCCGGCCAAGCCTACGGGCGACCCGGTGGCCTGGCTGGCCCGCGTGGATGCCACCAAGGCCGAGGTTCAGGCGGCGGAGGATTGCCTCAATCGCAGCCGGGACGTGGTCTTCAGGCTGGGCGCCACCAAGGAGGAACAGCGGATCCTCGAAGAAATGAACAGCCGGGTGGAAGCCGCGGAGAGCACCGAGGACCGCGAAGAAGCCGTTGCCGCCGTGCGCAGCTACCAGGACGAGACCGTGCGCAGGGCCCGCGAGGAAGGACGCTACGAGCAGAAACAACTCGACAAGCAGCAGCGTCGCAACACGGGCAAGCTGGTCCGCAACCTGGGCCTGGCCGCGCTGAACGACCGCAAGGCCCTGGCCAACGGCAAGGCCCTGCTCGAGGAATCGGACGACGTGGTCAAGAATGCCAAGAAGCCCAAGAACATGATCAAGCTGGGCAAGAACCTGAAGCGCGTGGTGGCGGCTCCCAAGGACCTGCGGCGGATCATCTCCACGCTGCCGGGACAGATCGAGGCGCTGAACAACCTGCTGGCGGCTTCCCGCGACCTGAAGAAGAACAACGAGATCGAAGAGCCGCCGGCGGCCGAGTCGGGCGATTCCTACGAGACCGTCGAAGATTTCTAAGGGATGGATCACCGCGATTCAGCGACGCGCCAGGTAAAGGCCGGCGGCCGCAGGCGACCATGTCACCGGCGATTTCCCGCGCCGCTGCTGTTCCTGCTGTCACTGATCGTTTTGTATCACACTCCGCGCGCCGAGACGCCCGAACTCGTGGTCACCGGCGTGTTCATCGAGGAAAGCGCCGAGGTGGACGCCGCCTTCGTCGCCGACGGCGCCAGGGACCTGGCCTTCGCCGAGAGTTCCCGCCTGGTGGAACTGCTGGCTGCCGTGCCCGGCTACCGGGTGCACGGCGACTTCCTCGAGGATCCGGCGGGCGAAGTGAAGTCCCTCGCCCAGGCCGCGAACCGGGTCTACGTTCGCGCCACCGTGACGCGGGCCGACCTGAAGCGCGTGCGCTACTTCGGAGACTACCAGGTCTGGACCTTCAGCGTGGGCCTGCGGCTCGAGTTCTTCGACATCCGCTCGGGGCAGGTGTATTACGGAAGGACTTTCACCTACCGCATCCCCGTGGAGACGGCGGTGGAGATCGACCGCGCCTACCGCTACGAGCGTTTCGCCGAGGCGCTCGCTAAGGCGCTGGAGGAGTGCGTGACGCGCTGCGGGAAGGAATACCTTCCCGCGAGGGCCGAAGCGGCGGTGCTGGGCGAGGCGGGCGAGGGAGCCCTGTTCCTGCAGGGCGGCTCGGAGGCCGGTTTCTATCCTGGCCTGGTGCTGATAGCCGGCGACGCAGGGGCCGATCCGCCGGAACAGTGGATGCTCAAGTTGATCCAGGTGGAGTCGGCCTTCAGTCGCGCGCGGCTGCTGGCGGGCACCGTGGCCGAAGCGCCCGCCCCCGGAACGCGGGCCTTCGCCGAAGGCGTCAACGCGGGCACCCAGGGATCGGGCCCGGCGGTAATGGTGGCCGGGGTGAGTCCAGGTTCGGGAGTCGTCCTGGACGAGCGCTTCGACGTGGATCATGCCAGCCTGGGCCAGTGGCTGCACGATGCGCTGGTGGACACGCGCGCTTATAACATGCTGCCCCCGCTGCTCAGCGACGCTGATCCCGGCGGAGGAGCCGCTGGCGTGGGCGCCATCGGAATGGGCGCCACTGGCGTGGCGGCGGCCTTCTTCCAGGCCCAGGCCTCCTTCAGCGCCTTCGGCGACCTGAAGCAGGACGAGATCATCGGCCACCGGGCCTTTCCGGAGATCCTGGTCCGCGGAACGGTGACCCACGCCGTCAACCACGTCTCGCGCAGGCTCGGCTTCTGGGCCCAGACGCTGAGCCTGGGCCTGATGCTCGAGTTCTACGACCGGCGGACACGCGAAGTCCTGCTCACCGTGTCGCACGAGCAGCGGACGATGGAGAAGTCGAACGACCGCTACCGGCGCGCCGACCTCGGCGCCGCCTGGCGGGAACTGGCCCGCGCGGCGATCGGCGAGGCCGCGGCGAAAGCCTCCGGCGGCCTGCCCGACTCCGACCGGCGGCTGCAGCTTAAAGCGGTGCGCGAAGACGGGCTGCTGGAGTTCGCGGGCCGGGCCGCCCCGCCCTCCGGTCTGCGACTGCCCCTGGAACGTGTGGAATCCGTGATCCGCTCTCTCGAGGGCGAGGAACTCGGAAGCTGGCGGCGGATCTACGGCATGGTGTTACTCGAGGCCGGTCCGGGCGGCGCCATCCTGGGCAGATTGCTGGCCGGCGACGGGAATACTGTTCCCGCACCGGGCGACCTGGCCCTGTTGCCCGCGGGCGCGGCGGCGGATCGTCCTTCGGCCAGGCTGCGTACGGTCGAGGTGGGCGGTTCCAAGGTCCGCGAGGATTACCGGCCCAACCAGCAGATGATCTCCGGCTGGGCGCACCGCGAGCTGGCGGGAACGGGCGTCTACAATATGCTGCCTCCGGAAATTCTTGAGGACCAGGCCGCGGCCGCCGAGGCCGCGCTGGCCTCGGGCGAGTTCGAGGCGGTGGATCAAAGCGAGATCCTGCTCCAGGACGAACCGCGGCCGCAGGTGCTGGTGGACGTCCGGGTGGGGCTGGCGCGCTGGGAGATCGAGCGGCAGAAATACCGCAACCGGTTGAGCTTCACCACGGGAGTCGAGCTGAGCTTCTACGACGCTGCGGGCGAACCGCTTGAGCGCTTCCGCGACAAGCAGGGCCGGCCCACGCACAAGGTGAAGAAGGCCTGGATCACGCGCGGCAAGCAGGAGCTGTCGGAGGGCCGCGTGGTGCAGGGCGTGCTCGAGGACGAGTTCCCGGAGCAGCTCGATCGCTGCCTGGAGATCTGTATCACAGAACTGGCGCAAGAACTGAAGGCAGAGCGATGAGTTCCTTGATGGTCAATTTCACGGACAACCTGGCCCTGGTCACGCTGAACCGGCCGGGTATGCGCAACGCCCTGGACGACCGGCTGATCCTCGAGCTGCGTGATACGGCCGGCAGCATCGAGGAGGATCCCGGGATCCGGGCGGTGATCCTCACGGGCGCCGGCAAGGCCTTCTGTTCGGGGATGGACCTGGCCTACCTGCGCAAGCTGGCGGATTTCGACGAGGGGCAGAACCGCGAGGACAGCGAGAACCTGGTCTCGCTCTACCGCGCGATCCGGGAGAGCCGACTGCCCTGGATCGCCGCCGTCAACGGACCGGCGGTAGCCGGGGGCTGCGGCCTGGCCACGGCATGCGACCTGATCATGGCCGACCGCGAGCAGGCGCGCTTCGGCTACACCGAGACCCTGATCGGCTTCATTCCGGCCATCGTCTCAGGCCTGCTGCTCTCCCGGGTGGGCGAGACACACGCCCGCGACCTGCTGCTCAGCGGGCGGATCATCAAGGCCCGGGCGGCCATGGAGATGGGCCTGGTCAACGAACTCTCCGAATCCGGACAAGTGGTGGCGCTGGCGGGGGCCCGGGCCCAGGCGCTGGCCGGCCGCTGCAGCCGCAACTCCATCGGGGCCACCAAGGAGCTGCTGGAGAAGATCCGCAGCCTGCCGCTGGACGAGGCCTTCCGCGTGGCCGTGGACGAGAACGTGCGCCTCAGGATGAGCGATTCCTGCAAGAAGGGCGTAAGCGCCTTCCTCGAGAAGCAGAAACTCGACTGGCGGAAGATCGATTGACCCCTCACTTGGGCCTAGTTGATCGAGATCACGCGGTAGAACCTCTTCTCCACACCCACGATATCGAAATCCAGTATGTAGACGTTCGACGTGGTGCCCAGTTCGGTCCAGGCGCCGCCGTAGGGAGCGTCCGTGTACTCCACGCGGTACTCCTCGGCGTAGGGGGCGGCGGTCCAGTTGAGCAGCACGGAACTGGGCCCCACGGTGATCTGCAGGTCGTCCACCGGTTCGGGCGGCAGGTCGCCCGAGGGATGGTTGGTGTCGAACATGCGCACGAAGGCGGCCGCGATGGTGAACTGGTCCGGCACCTCGGACTGCATTTGCTGCGAAGTGATCTGGGTGGCGATGCCGTGGTCCTCCATCAGCCAGTAATAGCTGCGGATGAAGTCGGTCTGGATGTGGTAGTAGGTGCTGTCGCCGAACATGTCCACGTAGGTGTCGTACTGGGCCAGTTCATTGACCCGCAGGCACTCGCCGAAACCAATCAGCGGCAGATTGATCAGGCCCCAGCCGTCCACCTCGGCGTTGGCCGCGTAGTCGATGCGCGTGTCCAGGCCCAGGATCTGCGTGAAGAACGAGGTGTTGGCGTTCCAGGTGTCCTCGTAGTCGATGGGGTCGGGAAAGTCGATCATGGCCGGTTCGAAGGCCACGGAAGGATCCTCCGCCGAGAAAGACTCGTCGTAGAAGCCGTAGTTCCAGCGCCCCATGCCGGGCGTCTGGCGCAGGTACATCCAGGCCTGCTCGCCCGATTCCACCACGGTTTTCCGCTCGGCGAACTCGGCGGCCCCGAAATCGGCCCCGTGCCCGCCGTCGTTGATGTCCACGTAATCGAACTGGTAGGTCAGGTCATCCGGACCGGTGGTGAAATCCCAGAACTGGCCCGGGCCACCCGGCCCGATTTCGCCCATCAGCGTGTACTCCATGCCGTTGGCGTAGGTTGTGTAATACTGCCCGATGGCGTAGAACATGTCCTGGGAAGTGATGGTGATCTGGCCGAGTGCGGACAGACCGGCGTAGAAAAAGGCCGCGGCCAGCAGCGCGCGCTTCATGGTAGCTCCTCCGGTTGTGCAGGTTCTTCGACCAAGGTGGATGTCCGACGGGTATTCCGAACGGACGGCATCCCTGGTCGGGGCTCGCAGAAAAAAGCCATTATCAGCTTTGAAATGCCATTGATTCTTGAACGAGGGGAAAAAAGTGGGCGAGGGAAGCGTCAAGGATCCACTGGGATCCGAAACCGGACCGGGCCGCGTGACACACGGCGGGAGCCAGGACAACGACAGCGGCAGTTTGAGATGCGTGGCACGCTACTGGCACACTGACGACTTCCCGTTCTCGCTGGCCGGATTCCGGGTCTGCAGGACGATCCAGTGGACCGCGCTTGCTCTTTCCGCCCGGTTAGCAGTAATTGAATTCTATCAACCTCATGAGCCCTGATCGCATCGATCGGCGGCGCAAGGAGCGGCGATCGCGAGTTCATGTATCACGCTGAGAGCGACAACCCGGACGAATCGGCTCCCCGGGATCCCTCGCGGGTCCTGCTGCGCCTCTACGGCGAGCTGAATGATTTCCTGCCCGTCAATCTGCGCCAGCGGGAGCTCAAGCTGACCCTCAAGGACCGCAGCATCGCCAAGGATCTTGTGGAAGGCCTGGGTGTGCCCCACCCCGAGGTTTCTTTCATCCTGGTGAACGGCGAACCTGCCTCCTTCGACCGGCTGATGCTGCCGGGCGACCTGCTCTCGGTCTTTCCTCCCCTGGCTCGCCTGGCTCCCGACCCCGAGATCCTGGTGACGCCGCCTCCGCCGCGGCCCCCGTGCTTCGTGCTGGACGTGCACCTGGGCACCCTGGCGCGCCTGCTGCGCCTGATGGGGCTGGACGCCCTCTACGCCAACGACTATGGCGATCCGGAGCTCGCGCGGATCAGCGCAGAAGAGGAGCGCATCCTGCTCAGCCGCGATCGCAAGCTGCTGATGCGGCGCATCGTGGTTCACGGATACGTGCCGCGGGCCGACGATCCGCTGGACCAGGCACGCGAAGTACTGACCCGTTTCGTGGAACCGGGCGAGACCGCACCCTTCAGCCGTTGCCTCCAGTGCAACCGGCTCCTGGAGGACATCGGCAAAGAGGAGATTCTGCATCGCCTCGAGCCCCTCACCCGGCAGCGTGTGAACCGCTTCCAGATCTGCCGGGGCTGCGACCGGCTCTACTGGCGCGGAGCCCACCGCGAGGGCCTGGAGGAGACGGTGAAACTGCTGTCGGAGGTTGTGGCGAGGAATTAGCGCCGCATGTATCTCTTAACCCTGCCCCTGAGGAACCGCTTCATACTGCGCCAAGGCGATTGAATGGACTCCTGGATTTCAAGCAGTGTTCTTGTGCGGCAGGGATGTTTAGAGTTTATTAGTCCTCTGGCTAAATTTAGCCCTGTCCATAATTTACCACCGTTTCGATATCACCGCTCTGCAACCATCAGGAAAGCGCTGAATCCGCTTCCGCCAGCGTCAGATTTCGCACATACTCCCTCTGGCACGCCTGTTGCTCTTCCTTTGGTGTTCGAGCCCAACCACTGAGAATCGATTAAAATTTGTTGCGTAATTCGCCACACACAGCATCAATGAGGCCGTTTCTTCACGGAGCGAAGTGCCGAGAATTTTACACTCGTAGCATCTCGACTTCCCGTCGGTCACGGCCGCATACAACCTAACAGGAGGCCCCATGGTGCGGATACTCACAAGTCTTCTCCCCCTGCTGCTGGCCGTCGGAATCAGTCAGGCCGGAACCCTGAGCCGGGGCCTTGAACTCCAGCTCAGCGGGCTGGAATCGAGCGACGAACTGAAAGTGATGTTGTGCCTGGAAGACCAGGCGGACATCGCCACGATGGACCTGGACCTGCACGAGCGGGCCGTTCCCCTGGCGGAGCGTCACACGCAGGTCGTGGGCACGTTGATGGATACGGCCGCCCAGACCCAGCCGCCGCTGCTGGACGACCTTGATCAACTGCGCGGCAGGGGCGTGGTGCTGGGATACACCCCGCACTGGCTCGTGAACTGCGTGATCGTGCGCACCACCGCGGCACACGTGCGCGAACTGGCCTCCCTGCCCGGCGTGGACGTGGTGGAGGCCGACCTGGTGGTCAGCCTGATCGAGCCGGTTTCAGTGGAACCGGCCGGCGCCCAGAGGCAGATCGGCATCGCACCGGGAATCGACGCCATCGAGGCCGACCGCTGCTGGTACGAGCTGGGCATCACCGGCGAGGGCGCCATCGTGGCCAACATGGACACGGGCGTGGACGGCAACCACGAGGCCCTCAGCGCCCGCTGGCGCGGCAACTTCGCGCCCGCCTCGGAGTGCTGGCTGGACCTGCTGGGCAGCACCACCTTTCCCTATGACAGCTACGGACATGGCAGCCACGTGATGGGCACCGAGACCGGATTGGCACCCAACGACTCCGTCGGCGCAGCTCCCGGCGCGCTCTGGATCGCCACCAACCCAATCGACCAGGGCACGGGCAGCGAATTCGACAACGACGTGATCGCGGCCCTGGAATGGTTCGCCGATCCCGACGGCGATCCCTTCACCACTGCTGAAGTGCCCGACGTGGCCCAGAATTCCTGGGGCGTCAACGAGAATTTCACGGGTTACTACGACTGCGATTCCCGCTGGTGGACGGCCATCGACAACTGCGAGGCGGCCGGCTGCGTGCTCACCTGGTCCGCGGGCAACGAGGGCCCCGGCGGCACCTCCCTGCGCAGCCCCGCCGACCGGGCGGATTCGCCCACCAACTGCTTCAGCGTGGGTTCCACCCAGTATTACGCGCCCTACACCATCAGCAGCTTCTCCAGCCGCGGCCCCTCCGGATGCGGCGGAGCCTACGCCACCAAGCCCGAAGTGGTGGCTCCGGGCTCGGACATTTATTCCGTGCAGACGGGGGGCGGTTACACCAACATGAGCGGAACCTCCATGGCCGGTCCGCACGCGGCAGGCGTGGTGGGCCTGATGCGCAGCGCGAATCCCGACCTGGACGTGATCACCGTCAAGCAGATCATGATGGACACCGCCACGGACCTGGGCGATCCCGGCGAGGAGAATACCTACGGCTGGGGTTTCATCAACGCCTACGAAGCCGTGCTGGCCGCCATGACCGGCTACGGCACGGTGGAAGGCACGGTCACCGACGCGGGCAGCGCCCTGCCCCTGGAATCGGTGCTCGTAAAACACATCGACGGCCAGCCCTCCACCACGACGGACGACCAGGGCGAGTACGGCATGTTCCTGCCGGCCGACGATCACCAGCTCGAATTCAGCCGCTTCGGCTACCAGACCCAGGTGCAGCCGGTGACCATCGAGGCCGACCTGCCCACCGTGCTGGACGTGGCCATGGTCAGCGTACCTTCGGCCGAGCTCAGCGGCACCGTGCTGGGCGTGGACGACCTGCCCCTGGAGGGCGCCCAGGTCAGCGTGCCTGACACCCCGCTGGAAGCCGTGATCACCGGGCCGGACGGCGCCTACAGCTTCATGCTGCCAATCGGCGAGACCTTCACCGTGGTGGCGCAGGGCGATCCCGATCCCACGTACGTGCCCCTCGGCCCTGACGACTACGGCTACCTGGCCTTCGACCTTGCCGACGGCGACTGGGACGATCTGGAAGTGACCATGGTGCCCGGCGGCATCAGCCACGACTTCAAGGGCGAGAACCGGCCGGTATACGACTGGAGCACCATCGACCCGGACCAGGGCGGCCCGGGCACCGCGCTCAGTTTCACGGCCGATGACCAGACGCTGCAGGAGGCCCTGCCCTTCGACTTCGTGTATTACGGCCAGAGCTTCAGCACGGTGTCGATCTGCGGCAACGGCTGGATGGCCTTCGGAACGACCACCGAAACCGAGTATCGCGGCCAGCCGATGCCCAGCTCGGGAGTGCCCAACGCTGTGTTCGCTCCCTTCTGGGAGGACCTCTCGCCCCAGCAGGCGGCAAGCGGCAACATCAGCACGTATTACGACGCGGCGGGCGGACGATTCATCATCGAATTCTACGACATTCGCCAGTATACGCCCGAAACGGACTTCGAGCGCTTCCAGGCGATCCTGTACGATCCCGCGGTGCACGAGACGGTCACCGGAGACGGCTCGATCCTGTTCCAGTACGCCGTGACCAACGAAACCGACAACACCACTGTGGGAATCGAGGATCCCGACGGAACAGTTGGCCTGCAGTATTTCTACGGCCGGTCCGACGGCTACGGCAATCCCGGAGGTGCACTTCCCGCGAGCTGCCAGCCGGTGGCCTCGGGCCTGGCGATCCTGTTCACCACGGGCACCCTGGTGGAAGGTCCGGACCTGGAGCCCGTGACCGACCTGGCCATCGAATACGACGGCCTCGGCTCCGTCATCCTGAGCTGGTCGGCCAGCGCGGGCGCCGTGGATTACGCCGTCGAGACGACCGGGTACCTTGGCGGAACCTGGACTCAGGTGGACGTCACCGCGGCGACCACCTGGTCCACGCCTGTTGCCGGAGGCACTCACCTGTACCGTGTGATCGCCCGCAATTGATCGCCGATCCAGATTCGATCGAAAAGCAGGAACCCCGCCGCGGCGGGGTTCTTCCATTTTGTCGATCCGGGTACTACAGCCCGTGTGTCACGAGCTCTAGAACAGCGAGAAGCTGCGCTTGATGATGCTCAGGCAGTCCTCGATCTGGTCTTCCGTGATCACCAGCGGGGGCGCAAAGCGGATGATGTGGTCGTGGGTCGGCTTGGCCAGCAGGCCGTTCTTCTTCAGCGCCAGGCAGATGTCCCAGGCGTTCTTGCCCTTCCGGGGAGTGACCACGACGGCGTTGAGCAGACCCTTGCCGCGCACCTCGCCCACCATGGGATGATCAAGCGTCTTCAGCCCTTCCCGGAAACGCCGGCCCAGGATTTCGGCATTCTCGGCCAGCCCTTGGTCCTCGACCACTTCCAGGGCGGCGATGGCCACCCGGCAGGCCAGCGGGTTGCCGCCGAAGGTGGAGCCGTGTTCCCCGGGCCGGATGCAGAGCATGATTTCACGGTCGGCCAGCACGGCCGAGGCGGGCAGCACTCCGCCGGCCAGGGCCTTGCCCAGGATCAGCAGGTCGGGCCGCACCTGTTCGTGATCGCAGCAGAGCAGGCGTCCCGTGCGGGCGATGCCCGTCTGCACCTCGTCGGCGATGAACAGCACTCTGTTATCGCTCGTGATCTCCCGTACGCCCCGCAGGTAGCCTTCATCCGGCACCACGACGCCGGCCTCGCCCTGGATCGGTTCCACCAGGAAAGCGCAGACTTCGGGATCGGCGGCCGCCTCGCGCAAGGCGTCCAGGTCGTTGTAGGGGATCTTTACGAAGCCGGGCATGAAGGGCCCGAAATCCCGGGTGCAGTCCGGGTCGGTGGAGGCGGAGATCACTGCCAGCGTTCTGCCGTGGAAGTTGCCCTCGGCCACGACGACCTTGGCCCGGTCCGCGGGAATGCCCTTCTTCTCGTAGCCCCAGCGACGCGCGAGCTTGATCGCCGTTTCGACCCCTTCCACGCCCGTGTTCATGGGCAGCACCATCTCGAAGCCGAAGGTCTCGGTGACCCGGCGTTCGTACTCGCCCAGCACGTTGTTGAAGAAGGCGCGGCTGGTCAAGGTCAGCGTCTGCAGCTGTTCCCGGGCGGCCGCCACGATCTTCGGGTGGCAGTGCCCCTGGTTCACCGCGCTGTAGGCGGAGAGAAAGTCGTAGTAGCATGCGCCCTCGGGATCCCAGACATGGACCCCTTCCCCCTTGGCCAGCACCACGGGCAGGGGATGGTAGTTGTGCGCACCGTGACGCTCTTCAAGATCCATCGCCTGAACGGAAGAAACGCTTCCATGTACCAGCTCGCTCATGATGCCCGTTGTGCTCATCGTCTTCATTTCCTCCCAAGAATCGAATCCGGCGGCTCCGGATCGAACATCCCGCGCAGCAAGGTTACCCATCGCTCGCTTTGAAGCCCGCTGAAATTCGGAAAGCTTCCCAGCATGTACAACTCAGGATATCGTCTTTTTCACATATCATTATCAGGCCTTGGATCAGGCTGAAAGCCCCGCCGCCGACCGGGATGTCCCGTCTCCTGTACATTGAACCGAATGGTGTCGGTTGTTTCCTTCCCCCGGCCGCCCTACCTTTCAAAGTTTGCTTTATCAACGATCATGCGCCGATTCCCCCGAGCGGAACCGGCAGGCGTGATACATACAACAAGGGATTCGCAGATGATTGGATTCCTCAAGAACCTCTTCGGCCAAAAATCGGACCGTCGCGAGTACACACTCGATAAATTCGAGACCGACATCGATCGGATCAACAAATTCAACGCCGCTCTCTCGGGCCTGAGCGAGGAGGAACTCAAGGGTAAAACCGATGAATTCCGTAACCGCCTGAAGGCGGGTGAGACGGAAGACGACCTGCTGCACGAAGCCTTCGCCGTGGTCAAGGAAGCCTGCCAGCGCAACCTGGGGCGCAAGTACCGGGTGATGGGCAAGGAAGCGGCCTGGGACATGGTGCCATACGACGTGCAGCTAATCGGCGCCATCGCCCTCTACCGGGGACAGATCGCCGAGATGGCCACCGGCGAGGGCAAGACCCTGGTGGCGGTGATGCCGCTGTATCTCAACGCGCTCGGGGGGCGCGGCTCCCACCTGGTGACGGTCAACGACTACCTGGCCCAGCGCGACTCGGAGTGGATGGGCCTGATCTACCGCTACCTGGGTCTCAGCGTGGGCGTGATACTCAACGGCCAGCCGCCCCAGGTCCGCAAGCAGCAGTACGCCTGCGACATCGTCTACGGCACCAACAACGAGTTCGGCTTCGACTACCTGCGCGACAACATGGTGCTCCACAAGGAGGACATGGTCCAGCGGGACTACAACTATGCCATCGTCGACGAGGTGGACAGCGTGCTGATCGACGAGGCGCGGACCCCGCTGATCATCGCCGGCCCCGTGGAGAAGTCCACCCACAAGTTCAACGAGCTCAAGGATCCCGTGAAGCGGCTGGTCAACGACCAGATCAAGCAGACGCGCGGATACATCCGTGAGGCGCACGAACTCTGGGAGAGCGAGTCCGACGACGACCGCTACGAGGCTGGAGTCCGCCTGCTGCTGGCCCGGCGCAGCGCTCCCAAGCTGCCCGAGTTCATGGAGTTCGTCAAGGAAGAGGGCGTCAAGCGCAAGATCACGCAGGTCGAGAACGACTTCATGCGCGATAAGCGCTTGCACATCCTGGACTCCGAGCTCTTCTTCGCCATCGACGAGCACGCCCACATCATCGACCTCCAGGAGAAGGGACGCCACAGCCTGGCCAAGTACACCGGCGAGACCGAGGAGATGTTCGTGATACCCGACCTCTCCACGGAACTGGTGCGCATCGACGAGGACCGCGCGCTCAAGGAAGAGGACCGGCTGCGCAGGGTGGACGAGCTGAACCGCGTCTTCGGCGACCGCAGCGAGCGGATCCACAACATCAGCCAGTTGCTCAGGGCCTACGCGCTCTTCGAGAAGGACGTGGAGTACGTGGTGCAGGACGGCAAGGTGCAGATCGTGGACGAGTTCACCGGCCGCATCATGCACGGGCGGCGCTTCTCGGACGGCCTGCACCAGGCCCTCGAGGCCAAGGAAGGCGTGAGCATCGAGCGCGAGACCCAGACCGTGGCGAGTATCACGCTGCAGAACTTCTTCCGCATGTACGACAGGCTGGCGGGGATGACTGGCACCGCCTCGACCGAGACCCAGGAATTCTGGGACATCTACAAGCTGGAAGTCGTGGAGATCCCCACCAACATGCCCATCGTCCGCGACGACTGGAACGACCTGATCTACCGCACCAAGCGCGAGAAGTACGAGGCGATCGCGGGCAAGATCAAGGAACTGCACGAGGCGGGACAGCCGGTGCTGGTGGGCACCATCAGCGTGGAGGTCTCCGAGACCATCGCGCGGCTGCTGAAGAAGGACCGCATTCCGCACAACGTGCTCAACGCCAAGCAGCACCGCCGAGAGGCCGAGGTGGTCTGCGACGCCGGTCAGCCCGGGGCGGTGACCATCGCCACCAACATGGCCGGGCGCGGGACCGACATCAAGCTCGGCGAGGGCGTGATACACGACGGCGAGGACGGCGTTCCGACGGGGGGGCTGTTCATCCTGGGCACGGAACGTCACGAGAGCCGGCGCATCGACCTGCAGCTGCGCGGCCGCTCGGGCCGCCAGGGCGACCCGGGCAGCTCGATTTTCTACCTGAGCCTCGAGGACGACCTGATGCGCCTCTTCGGCTCGGACCGCATCGCCGGGGTGATGGACCGCCTGGGCGTCCAGGAGGGCGAGGTGATCAGCCACAAGATGATCACCAACTCGATCGAGAAGGCGCAGAAACGCGTCGAGGAGCAGAACTTCTCGATCCGCAAGCACCTGCTGGAGTACGACGACGTGATGAACGTGCAGCGTAACACGGTCTACACCCGCCGCGGCAGCGCGCTGATGGGCGAGGACCAGTCCGCCAACATCGACGAGATGATCGCCGACGTGGCGGACACGCTGATCGAGAAGCACTGCGATCCGCCGATGCAGCCGGACGAGTGGTCCTGGGTAGCCCTGCGCCAGGACCTGCTGCGGATCCTGCTGGTCAACATCGACCTGGACGAGGACCAGCGGATCAAGATGACCCACGACAACCTGAGCGAAATCGTCCAGCGCGAAGCCCGGGTGAGCTACGACCGCAAGCGCGAGCTGCTGGGCGAGGAGCTGATGGGACGCCTGGAGCGTTTCGCCATCATCACCGCCATCGACCGCCGCTGGAAGCGCCACTTGGCCGAGATGGACGAGCTCAAGGCCGGCATCGGCTTCCAGGCCTACGCGCAGAAGAACCCGCTGATCGAGTACAAGAAGCAGGGCCTGGAGATGTTCCAGGAAATGCTGGTGGGCACCTACGAGGACGCCCTGCAGCTGATGCTCAGGGCGGACATCCAGCTGCGCGCCGAAGACACCGAGTTCAAGGGCCGCGGGGACGAAGGCGGCCAGGCGATCCACCAGCAGGCCAACATGCTGCATTCAGGCGGAGCCGTGGCGCCGCCCACCACCAGCCGCGAGGAGCGCGAGCTGGCCAAGCAGAAGAAGCAGCCCGTCCGCCGCGAGGGCCCGCGGATCGGGCGCAACGATCCCTGCCCCTGCGGCAGCGGCAAGAAGTACAAGCACTGCTGCGGAAAGGGAGCTTGAAAATCCCTTATCCAGGTGGTATGCTGGATGCTCGCTTGGGCGAAAACCCGGCGAGGCGGCCACGTCGACCGCGGGATCAGCGGTGTATTACGCCACCCTAGCTCAGCTGGTAGAGCAACGCATTCGTAATGCGTAGGTCAGGAGTTCGAGTCTCCTGGGTGGCTTGAGACTGTCCCTCGCGAAAGCCCCGTCCCGGGTCCCCGGGGCGGGGCTGATTCCTTTCTGCCGTATTACGGGCTCTCGCGTCATGGAGAGCTCACTCGGGGCTGGAAGCGCTATCCCGAGGTCCCGCCTACACTTCCTTCACTCCGCCATGCGCACCATGGTGGCCGCGCCGGCGCGCTCCTCGTCCGGGTCGCGCACGATGTAGAAGCTGACGGCCATGCCCACCAGCTCCTCGTTGAACTCCACGCCCTCCGCCAGGTCCGAGTAGTGGAAGAAGTAGTCGTTGCCCGAGTCCGCGGTGATGAAGCCGAAGCCCTTGTCCTGCTTGACTGTCTTCACCGCGCCGAAGATCAGGTCGCCCTCCTCGATGGCCCGCTCGCGCTGCTCGTCGATGTTGGCCAACTGCTGCTGGCGGTGCTCCTCGAAATGGGACCGGCACACGTCGCAGTAGAACTTCTGTCCCGGGCGCGGGTAATAGCTGGTCCAGACCATCCGCTCGCCCTCGTGGTTGGGGCCCTGGCACTCCAGCATGTGCGGCTGCCTGACGAGCCGGATGCGTGACACGAGATCGTCCATCCAGACGGTGTCGAAATCGGCCACCTGGGTGCGATCCTGGGGCGTCGAGAACTCCGGGGTGCAGGCGTTGCGGATGCTGACGATGGCCGTCCGCTTGCCCAGGCGCCGGATCGCGCGGATCACGGGCTTGTAGTCGCGGTCCCCGATCAGGAACACGGCGATGTCGCAGGCGTGCAGGTGGCAGTTGTGCATGGCCGTGGTGGCCAGCGACAGCGTGGCCTGGGCCTCCCGCGGGTGGAAGGGATCGGTGGGATCCCTGTCGCTGCGGCGGATCCGGCGGCCCTTGAAGTTCACCGGGTAAGTTTCCACATGGTAGTAGAACTCCTCGCGCATCCTGGCGTAGAAGTCGCGCTGCCGCTGCGAGAGCAGCTCGTCCTGGGGATCCACCTTGACGGGGTAGGCGCCGAACATGTAGCCGCGCACGAACTCGAGCTGCAGACCGTCGACCTGTTCCTTCAGTTCCTCCATCACGCCGATGGGCAGCTTGGTGAAATCAACCTGGTAGTTGCGGTCCTCGGTGTAGTCGAGCAGGCGGGACATGTTCTGGTAAAGCCAGGTGCCGTCGATGAACAACATCGTCTTGGCCATACAATACCTCCTGTGAGAAGAAAACTCTCCAGCAGCGCGGCGGGGATCCGCGACGGCCGGTCGAGCTGTCGGTCAAATGAACTGGATGTGGCGAGACACTAAGCGTCCACGAGTGCCACGTAATTAGCGGAGGCAAGGTACTAATTTGCCGGTCCCACTCAAAAATCGCGGAGGCTGCCATGAATCAGGCCAGCTCGACTCTCGCCTACGGCCTGGACGCCCTGGACATGCTGGTGGGCTTCTTCACCAAGGATTTCAGCGAGGACGACTGGGCGGCGCGATCCTCCCCCGAGCTGCACAGCGCCTGGTGGATCCTGGCTCACCTGGTACTCAGCGTTGAACAGGCAACTGAGGCGGAGCTGCTGCCCGAGTCCTGTCGGTCGATCTTCGAATATGGATCGCCCAGGGAAGAGTTCCAGGATACGTGGCCGTCCGTGGAGGAGCTGAAAGGATTGCTGGAGCGGGCGCTCGAAGCACTCAAGAGCGACTGGCAGCGGCGCAGCCCCGACCAGTGGCAAGCGCCCGCCGTAGAGAACACAATCAACGCGAAGACGGTGGCCGAGCAGTGCATGTTCGCCCTGCAGCACCTGACGTATCACGCAGGGCAGCTCGGCGCCATCCGCCGGCTGCTGGGCAAGCCGGGATTGATCTAAGAGTCCAGGAACGGGTCAACGCCCACCGGCCGCCGCCACCGGCAGGATCCACTCGCGGCGGTGGCTCAGCTCGAGCTCGTCCTCGGCCCCGGTATGGCGGAGCTGCACGTAGTCCGCGTCGTTGGGGAAACGCAGCTCGAGGAGCACCAGGGGCTCGAGATCCTGCCACTCGTCCCAGCGCAGCACCTCCACGTCGTCGTACCATGAATTGGACACGCTGAAGCCGGCCGTCAGGCCCAGGCGCACCTGGTAGAAACGCGTGCCCTCGGCCAGGCTGAGGTTCTTCCACTGGTAGGTCCAGTCCTGGGTGCCGGCCAGGGCGTCGCCGGCGAACTCCGTGCCGATCACCGGTGCGCTGGTCCGCTGGGTGTAATACCGCATCTGGATGGTGCAGGAGGAAGCGCCCTCGGTGCGGATCCAGCCGGCGATGGAGTACTCGTAATCGTCGTCCATCGGCACGCGGTTCGTGTAATACGTGTAGACCGTGTTGGTATTGTCTTCCTGGTGCTGGATGCTGCGCTCGCCGCGGTAGGCCACGGCCGTCTCGTACCACTCGTGCTCGCTGTTGATGTCCCAGATGCGGCTGCCTTCGTCCTCCATGTTGCCCCACCAGTGGATGTTCCGGCCGGTGCGGATCTGCAGGCCGGAGAGCTGGTCGAGGCAGGTCAGCTCCACCACGTAGCCGTCCCCGGACAGGCGGTGGGGCGGGGAGCAGCGGTAGGCGCCGTCTTCTTCCAGCGGCAGCATGTCCGTGGTCGTGAGGCCATCGAAGGTCACGGCGGTCGTGTCGAGCACCACCCAGGCCTCCTCGGCGCCCGGATCACGGTGGACCCAGGTGTCGAATTCGAGCGACATGTCCGTCACGTGATCCAGGATCGACTCGGCCAGCTCTCCCCGGGCGAAGCGGGGAATGTAGCGGTCCAGGAAAGCGGGCAGGATGCCGATGCGCTCGAACTGCTGCTCGACGGCGTCGACGCGGACCATCGCCGTGGTCATGGTTTCCGCGTAGCTCAGGTCCATCACGAAGTTGCCCAGGCTGTGCGCGATCAGGCGCCCCTCGTACAACTCGACGCCCTGCAGGATGTGCGGATGGTGCGCGATCACCAGGTCCGCGCCCAGGTCCACGGCTTCCTGTCGCAGCGAGCGCTCGCTCTGGTCCGGCAGCAGGTCCCGGGCGAAGAGCCCGCGGTACTCGGGATCCCAGGGCAGGTCGTCGTCCTGAGGCGGCGCTGCGTCGCGGTCCCTGAGGGCGAACGACGGCGCGGTGCTGTACTCGTTGCCCGAGTGCAGCTGCACCAGCAGCCAGTCCACGTCGTCGCGCAGCTCGGGAATCGTGGACTGCATGTCGCCGCGGCTCCAGAGCGCGAAGCCGGCGCGCGAGGGGCCCGCGTCGAGAAAGGGCTGGTAGTTGTTGTAGTTGCCCGTGCGGTCGCTAAAGGCCAGCACGCCCACCGCCTGCCCGCCCGAGGAGAGGAAGCGGGGACGGCGTGCGTAGACGCTGTTCAGGCCGCATCCCGTGTGATACACACCGGCGCCGTCCAGCACGGACATGGTCTCTTCCATTCCCGGAATCATGTAGTCGAAGACGTGGTTGTTGGCCAGCGAGGCGAATTCCACCCCCGCGGAAACGATGCCGGCGATGTTGTCCGGATGGCTCTTGAAGCAGATGCCCTTGGTGGGATGCTGCGAGTCGGCGGTGGTGTAGTCGCATTCCAGGTTGACCATCATCAGGTCCGGGTCCTGGAATTCCTGGCGCACCGAGTCGAAGATCGCCTCCACGCCCATGGTCTCGATGATTCCGCCGTCCGCCTCGTAGCCGCGCGCGGTCATCACGTCGCCCACGAAGCCGAAGCTCAGCGGACGCGGCGCCGCGGCGCCGGGATCCACTTCCAGCCCGGCGAAATTGTAGACACCCTCTGCGCCCTCCACCCAGAGTGTCACGCGGTGGATCCGGTCCGCGTCGAGCCAGGCCTCGGGTTCGTCCTCCAGGACCTCGGTTCCCTCGCCGAAGTTCCAGCGGCGTGTCACGTCCACGGAGCCGCCCAGGTCGCTGAAGGCCGCCAGGATGCTGTCGGGCGTGGTGTCCAGCACCGTGTAATCCGGGACCGCGGCCGGTCGGCGGCCCGCCAGCCCGGTGATCTCCTCGAGCTGGTCGAACCAGACCTCTCCTGCATCCTCGTCGGATTCATTGGCCCAGATCACCTCGCAGAGCGAGGGCAGGTATCCGTACTTGCCCTGGAAGTCCTGGCCCACGGGCAACACGAACTGCACCCACTGCTGCTCGGGGAAGTAGCCCTGGTAGGTGCTGACCTCCTCCTGGCCCGACTGGCCGGGGCTGTCGGGATAGCCGCCCCGGGTCCCCCAGAGCACGTACCAGATCACGTTGAGGCTGTCCGCGAAGCCGATCATCTGCCGGTCCGCGACGCCGTCGCAGCGCGCGGCCACGCGGAAGGCGCTGCCCATTTCCAGCTCGGGCGTGCCGATCTCGCGGTACTTGACCGTGTTGTCGAAAAGGTGCAGGCTGACCTGTCCGTGATAGACAGTACTGTCGTCGTATTCCCAGCCCTCCGGCTCCACGTCCTCGCCGGGCCAGCTTTCCAGCGGGAGTTCCCACTCGAAGTCTTCCACCATGGCGGAATCTCCCAGGGCCGGACCGTCCACGCCGATCACTCGGAAAAAACGCGCCCCCGTCTGGCCGAATTGGGGGATGTAGGTGAAGCTGCTGACCTCCACGATCCCCAGGATCTCGGGTTGCCCGAAAGCCAGGTCCGTATCGGTTTCCAACCGCCAGGCGGTCTGGGTCCAGTGGGGCAGCCAGTCGAGCTGGATCTGCCCGGAATTGTAGGTCGCCTTAAGCACGATGGGAGCCTGGCATTCGGCGCGGCCGAGGACGGGAAGCAACGCCGCCGCCGCGAGGATGAGCATCAACCTGCGAGAGGACATGGTGTACCTCGATGGACTTTTCTCACTTATCGGTCCGTGGGCTCATGGAAAGAAACGAACGACGGGGAGATTCTCCACAGCGAAATCACTCCAGGCAAAGCTGAACGCTATTAACCTGGCTTGGGAAACGGCGGTTGTGAGCGTTTGAGAAGGATTCGCCGACCTCCCGCGGGATCAGCGGCGACGTCTGCGCGTAACTTGGGGACGCCAGATGGGCAGGCTGCCGAAGCGTTCCCGCACGGTGCGATCACACAGGTTCTGGATCTTATCGGCGCTGCAGAGGGTCAGGACCTGGTTCGTGAACTCGCGCGCCTCCTCCAGGCTCAGGGCGCGGATCAGCATCTTGATCTCGGGCAGGATCACGGGACTCACGGAGAGTTCGTCCAATCCCATGCCCAGCAGCAGCATGGTGGCGGCGGGATCTCCGGCCAGCTCACCGCACATGCCCACCCAGATGCCTTCCTCGCGGGCGGCCTGAATGGCCTGCCGCATGGAGCGCAGAACGGCCGGGTGCATGCTCTGGAAGAGGTGCGCCACCGTGGCGTTGTTGCGGTCCACCGCCAGCAGGTACTGGGTCAGGTCGTTGGTGCCGATCGAAAAGAAATCCACCCGGCGGGCCAGCTCGCGCGCGACGATCACCGCGCTGGGAACCTCCACCATGATTCCGCAGGGAATCTGCTCGTTGAAGGGCACGTTCTCCCGGCGCAGTTCCGCCTTCACGTCCTCCACAACCTTCAGGGCTTCCTCCAGCTGGGTCAGGCCGCTGATCATGGGAAACATCACCTGCACGTTGCCCTCAACCGAGGCGCGCAGGATGGCGCGAAGCTGGGTCCGGAACAGTTTCGGGCGATCCAGGCTCACCCGGATGGCGCGCCAGCCCAGGAAGGGATTCGCCTCCGGGGGAAAGACCATCCCGCGGGGCTGCTTGTCTCCGCCCAGGTCGAAGGTGCGGATGATCACGCGCCCCGGCTTCACGGCCTGGGCGGCTTTAATGTATTCGGTGTATTGCAGTTCCTCGGAGGGCATGGTGTTCCGGGCCAGGAAGAGGTACTCGGTGCGATAGAGGCCGATCCCGGTCCCCCCGCAGGACTGCACGTGTTCGAGTTCCAGGGGCAGCTCGATGTTGCTGGAGAGCTCTATTTCGTGGCCGTCCGTCGTCACCGGCGGCTCATCGCGCAGGGTTTCCAGCTCTTGTTCGAAATGCTTGTAGGCGGCCCGTTGCCGGGAATAGGCCACCATGGTCCGTGAGTCGGGATCCACGATCAACCGCCCCGAGATCCCGTCGAGGATACAGGCGTCGCCGTCCTTGAACAGATCGAGGGCCTTGCTCACGCCCACTACTGCCGGGACACCCACGCTGCGGCAGAGGATCGCCGTGTGACTTGTCTTGCTGCCCTTCTCGGTGATCAGTCCCGCCACGTGGCTGGTATCCAGGCAGGCCGCCTCCGAGGGACTCAGGTCGTCGGCCACGAGGATGTGCTTCCCCTCGCTCGCCAGCTTCCTCTGGCGGTTCCTGCGGGACTGGACGTAATCGATCAGGCGGCGGCCCACGTCCTCGAGGTCGCTCAGCCGCTGGCGGAAGAATTCGTCCTTCACGGCACCGAAGGCCTTCTGGATTTCGCTCATCGCGGTGAGCACGGCGAAATCGGCGTTGATCTGCTCCTCGCGGATCAGTTCGCGGCTGCGGTCCACCAGCATGGGATCTTCCAGCATCAGCAGGTGAGCTTCGAATATCCCGGCGCTCTCCGCTCCAAGGCGCTTCTGGACTTGCTGGGAGACCCTGGCGATGTCCTTGGCCGCGCGCTCGATCGCCCGGTCGAAGCGCTTCAACTCGGCCTCCACCTGCTTCTCGGAAAGCGGCCGCGGCCGCACCATCAGCCGCCTGCGTGCATAAACCCGGACCACGCCGATCACGATGCCCGGACTGACGCCGATTCCCTCGAGGTTCCGCTCGCGCATGGCCTTTCCCGCCTTGATCCCAATGGCCCGTCGTTGTATCACGGAATTCCTACTCCTCGTAGAAACGGTCCTTGAACAACTGCTCCAGCTCGTCCAGCAGCCGATCGCCGTCCGGTCCTTCCACCTCCACCGTCACCATGGATCCCTGCTCGGCCGCCAGCATGAGGACGCCCATGATGGATTTCCCGTTGACGCGCGTACCGTCCTTGGTGATGAAGAACTCGGCATCGTACTTGGCCGCGATCTTCACGATATGCTGGGCGGGCCGGGCATGGATGCCCAGCTCATTGATCACCTCGAACTCGCGTCTCGCCATAAAACCAGTGTCTCATAAGTATTCTAGCAGAAGGCGGAAATCAACACGATCGCCGCCAGCAGCACAGGCATGGCCCAGCCGCGGCGAGGCAGTTGCCAGCTCGCCGCGAAGGCCGCCAGAAACAGGAGAACCGATGTGCCGGCGGCGGGAGAAACCACGCTGCCGGTGCTCAAAGCACTCTCCGCTTCCTGCGAAAGCCACCCCAGCAGATGTGCCAGGCCGGCTCCCAGCACCGCCGTGACGTAGAAGCCGGCCAGCGGAGGCAGCAGCCGCGCCGACCATTTCTGCAGGCCGCCCACCTTGAGATCGGCGATCGCGCGGCCGATTTCCAGCCCGTCTTCGTAGCCGCTGTACAAGGCTCGCAACCGAACCCGGAGCTGCGGAATATTGTACCCCAGGACAGCGACAATCAGCATCAGCAGGCCCGCCCAATGCAGGCCCGCCAGCAGCAGCAGCGCCCCCAAGCCCGCCACCGCGCCCGAGGCGGGTTTAAGCGTGTACCAGAACAGGCGGTCCCCCACCGCGCCCAGAGGTCCGGAAGCGGCACGCTTGAGCTGGCTGAACTCCGTGCCGCGGCCTTCTGTTTCCAACCGGGCGCCGGCGCCGCTGACGAAGCCGCAGAGGTAGGGGTGCCCGTTGTAGAACGTTTCGCCCCGCGCCAGGATCTCCCTCCGGCGGTCCGGGTCGAGCCTGGCCACAGGCAGCATGGACCAGAGCATGCCCAGGTTCTGCATGCCCCGGTAGTTCCAGGCGCCCTGAATGAACAGGCCCCGCAGAAACAGGCTGGCTCCCAGCCCCGGCTTCAAGCGCGGTACTCCGTGCTCCCCGATCCCCACGCTCATGGCAGCACCAGGAGCAGTACCAGGGCTCCCAACAGGCCGCCGCCCAGTGCGGGCCAACCGCCCGCGCGACCGCCAGCGAGCCGCAGCAGCGTACCCGCGGAAGCGGCCGCCAACAGCCAGGGCAGACCGGGAGACCAGGCGCCCGCACTTTCCGCGAAGCGCAGGAACAGGGACGCCAGCTTCGGTGCCAGGGGGCGGCAAACCATAAGCAGCAGCCAGGATACCGCGGCGGCCAGCAGCCAGGTCTGCAACAGTACAACGGGAAAGAGCCGTTCGATGAGGGCGGTGTCTCCCGCTTCGGCCGCCCGTCGGAATCGCGGATACCAGAGTCCGCCGTTGATCCGTCGCTGTACTTCGGTGAGCAGCGGAGCGATATAGCACAGGACGAGGGCGATCACCAGTCCGGCGGCAACCTGAACCGCCGTGCCGCCGCCGGGATCGGCCAGGCGTACGGCGAGAAATCCCAGGACTCCGCCCATTACGTTATCGGGAGGAAGCGCGGCGCCCATTGGCAGTTGCCGCAACAACAGCAGGTCCAGGCAGAGCCCCATCCACAATCCCAGTTCGGGGGCTCCCGTCAGCCAGCCCAGGAGCGGCAGCAGCAGTGCGGGCCGCCCGAGCAGGAACTGTCCCGCGGGCCAGCTCTCAAGAAAGACCAGCCCGGCGCCCAGGCTTGCCAGGATAGTTGTCATGGGTTAACCGGTTGCGAGGCTTTCAATCAATATCTGCGACGCAGGATCCAGTCCGCGAACCGCCGCAGTTCGCTGTTCCCGTCGGATTCGAGGATATCCTCCACCGCCAGCAGGGCCTGGTCCATCAATGCCTCGACCGCCCGTCTTCCGGAGTCGAGGACGCCCGCTTCCTTCAGCAGCCGTCGCAGTTCTTCGCTCACTCCGCTTCCATGATCGCCGAGCAGTTCCTTGAATCGCCGCAGGCTCTCGCCCGACAGGCGCTCCGCCGCTTCCAGCGTCACGTAGGTGGCCTTGCGCATGGCCAGGTCGGAACCAACCGCCTTGCCGAGTTCCTCGGTCGTCGAGAGGTAGTCCAGCAGATCGTCCTGGATCTGAAAGGCCTTGCCGATCAGCGAACCGTAGCGCTCCAGCGCCTCCACCTGCTCAGGATCGCCGCCCGCCGCCAGCGCGCCGATCTTCGAGGACATGCTGATCAACCGCCCCGTCTTGCGGGCGATCATGTCCTCGTACTCGGCCAGGCTGACTTCCTCCCGCCCCTCGAATTCCTTGTCCAGCGCCTGTCCCTCGCAGACTTCCACCACCGCGTCGGTGAAAGTTCGAATCAGCTCGCCCAGGCGCTCGGTCTTCAAGCGGCTCAACCGGCGGTAGGCGATACCGATCAAGGCGTCGCCGGCGAGGATCGCGGTGCCCTCGTCCCACTTGGCGTGTATCGTGGGCTGTCCGCGGCGGATGTCGTCCCGGTCCATGATATCGTCATGGACAAGCGTGAAATTGTGCAGGAGCTCGACGGCCACCGCCACGTCGAGGACGGATTCCATCGAGGCCTTCAGACTGCGAGCCGCCAGAATCACCAGGATCGGGCGCACGCGCTTGCCCCCGATGCGCATGACGTAGCGGATCGGATCGTAAAGCGAGGCCGGATAGGGACAGGACTCCAATACCTGTTCGATGTGCTTATCGACGGCCTGGCGAATATCGGCGAACACGGTGCTCACGAATGGTCAGGAGGTAATGCCGATTCCAGTCGACCGGTACTCTGGGCCCCTGGTGTCGGGGCGACCCGTGCCGGGATCAGTCCGGATTGGGATCGGCGAAGGCCTTCTCGATGAGTGTGGCCATGGATTTCAATTTGACCGGTTTGACCAGGTAGGTGTACCCATCGTTTTCAATCGTCCGCAGGATGGTCTCCGAAGAGGGGAAACCCGTCACCACGATGACGCGCACGCTGTTGTCGCGCTCGCGGATCTGTTCCAGCAGTGTCATTCCGTCCATGCGCGGCATCTTGATATCCGTGATCACAAGATCGATGTCGCGTTCCTGGAAGATCTGCAGCGCCATCTCCCCATCGGTGGCGGTGTAGGCACGATGCCCGATGTCGGAAACCAGCTCGGACAGGATCTCGCACTGTTCAGGATTGTCATCCACGATCAGGATATTGCACCGCTCGCTCACGGGACACCTCAAGCTTGACCTAGTGAGTGATAATTAGCTGAAAACTGATGATTTTGCAAACGGAAACCGGACCGCATCGAGCTTCCGACCACATTAAATGTAATGTAAACAAATTCGAGCAAGCGGACTTGTACTACAACAAAGGAATGGATATGCGTTGCTGGTTCATCGGCATCGGCGGAGTGGGCATGGGTTCGCTGGCCTGCTGCCTGAAGGAACAGGGACACGACGTGCGGGGCTCGGACGCGGGCGTCTACCCGCCGATGTCGGATTACCTCGAGCGGGCCGGCATCGATTGCTGCGAGGGCTTCGACGCGCAGCGGTTGCTGGACTGGGCGCAGTCACCGAACACGAAAGGAGAGGCTCCTTTTCGATCAAGGCCCCTCGTGGTGGTGGGCAACGCCGTTCCCCGGGGCAACGTCGAACTGGAGGCGGCCCTCGACGCGCGAATTGAACTCAGCAGTTTGCCCGAGCTGATCGGCGCTCAATTCCTTCCGGGAACGCATCCGGTGGTTGTCAGCGGCACGCACGGCAAGACCACCACCACCAACCTGGTAGCGCTGCTCTTTCAAAGGGCGGGATTGCGGCCGGGCTGGATGATCGGCGGCGTGCCCGCGGACCTTCCCCGCTCGATGCGCGCGGCAGGAGATCCCCTGATCGACGCGGACGGCTCCTTGATGGCGCCACCCTTCGTCATCGAAGGCGACGAGTACGACACGGCGTTCTACGACAAGCGCAGCAAGTTCTTTCACTACTGGCCGCGCACCCTGTTGATCAATCACCTGGAATACGACCACGCGGACATCTTCGACGACCTGGAGCAGATCCGGACGGCTTTCCGGCGCCTGGTCAACATGGTACCGGCGGGAGGGCGGATCCTGGCCAACGGCGACTGCGAGGACGTCCGCCTCGTCTGCGCGGACTCCTTCTGCCCCGTGATACTCTTCGGCGAGTCCGAGGACTGCGCCTACCGTCTGCTGGAGGAAGCTGCCGGGGAGCGGGAGAGCCGCTTCACGGCGAGCGTTCCCCAGGATCCCGGGTGGATCCGCGAACTCGCCGGGGCCGGTCTCCCGGGCGAGCGGGTCTCCGCCGGGCCGTCGCCGAAAGGTGGAAAGAGAGGATCGCGTCGGGGGACCGGGCCGCTCGCCCCGCTGACATCCAGCAGCGTCTCCTTCAGCAGCCCGCTGCAGGGAGTATACAACGGCCGCAACCTGCTCGCCGCGCTGGCTTCGGCCGACCTCTTCGCCGTGCCGCGGGAACTCGCTCTGGAGGTCTTCCAAAGCTTCTCAGGGCCGGCCCGGCGGATGGACCGCTATGAACTCGGCGGCGGAATTCTGCTGTTCGACGATTTCGGGCACCACCCGACGGCCGTGCGCGAATCCATAACCAGCCTGCGCCGCCGCAATCCCGGCCGGCGCCTGACGGTGCTCCACGAGCCGCGTTCCAACAGCAGTGTGACACGCGTGATGCAGAAGGAATGGCAGGAGGCCCTGGCGCTGGCCGATCGCGTGATCATGGGGCCGCTGCACCGGCCCTGGAAGTACGCGCCGGAGGAGCTTTTCGACCTGGAGCGGGCGGCGGCCTGGTTCGCCGGGTGCGGAGTGGATTTCGCGCAGGTGGACGATGTGTCACGTATTCCCGGGCTGTTGGCGGAAGAGAGCGATTCCACGGGGAAAGACGGCGCCGCTCAGCTGTGGGCGATCTTCAGCAACGGCGGTTTCGGCGGCCTGCGGGATATGCTGGTGGAGCGTTTCGGGTCATAGCGAGCCGCTCAGGCCCTGATGAAAACGTAGACGCAGTAGCAGAGGTAGATCGCCAGGAAGGCCACGGCCTCCGGTTTCTCAACGCGGAATTTGCTCGCGGTCAATGTGAGACGCCTGCGGTCCTCGCTGAGGAACATGAACACGAAAAGCAGCAGCGAGGAGCCGATCACGAGGCCGAGATCCCAGTTGAGCACCGGGTCGTAGCTCAGGGGCGTGAATACGGAGCACAGGCCCAGGACCAGGAAAATGTTGGCGATGTTGGAGCCCAGCACGTTGCCCACGGCGATTCCCGGCCTGCCCTTGCGGGCAGCCACCACGCTGGTGACCAGTTCGGGCAGGCTGGTGCCCGCGGCCAGCAGCAGCAATCCGATCAGCTTGTGACTCACCCCGAAGAGCACCGCGAGACGCACGCCGCCTTCCACTGCCAGGTGCCCGCCGCCGGCCAGCCCCAGGGCGCCGCCGGCAAGCATCAGCAGGGCTTTCGAGGTGGATCCGGCGAGGTGGCCGGCGGCCTCGTCCTCCAGATCCTGGCCCGCCGCCCGCTCCGAGCGCGCCATCACCGCCACGTAGGCGGTGAACATCACGAAGAAGGCCAGCAGGATGAGGCCGTCGCCCCGGCTGACCAGATTCGCCGCGCAGGCCGCCTCCGGTCCGTTCCACGGAGCGGCTGCCAGAAGGGCGTCGTTGGCCAGGACCGCCAGTACCAGGCCGGCCAGCAGCGAGAGGGGTATCTCGCGCAGCACCGTGTTCCGGGCGAAGGGCAGGCCTCCGCGCGCCACAAGACCGGCCACACCCAGCACCAGCAGGGTGTTCATGATGTTCGAACCGATCACGTTGCCCAGCACCAGATCGCCGGCCTGGCGGAGGCCCGCGAATACGCTGACCACCAGCTCGGGCAGGCTGGTGCCCAGGGAAACGATGGTCAGGCCGATCAGCAGTTCGCTGACCCGGAACAGGCGCGCCAGGGCCGTGGCGCCGTCCACCAGCCAGTCGGCGCCCTTGACCAGCAGCCAGAACCCGGCCAGCGCCATGGCGACCGCGATCACGTAATCGAGCATGTCACAAGGTAGGAATATGGCTCACACGTGCGGGCAGGCCACGTAGCGATCCTCGCCTCTGTCTTCGAAGACCGGCTCGTGCTCCGCGCATTCCGGCTTGACCACGGGGCAGCGGGTGCGGAAGGCGCAGCCGGAGGGCTTGGCCATGGGATTGGGCACGTCGCCCGTCAAGAGCCGGCGGTCCTTGGTCTTGACGCGCTCGGGATCGGGAAGCGGCACCGCGTCCAGCAGGGCCTTTGAGTAGGGGTGTTTGGGATTGCGGTAGACATTCTGGGCCTCCCCCAGCTCCACCATGCTGCCCAGGTACATCACGGCGATGCGGTCGCTGATGTGCTCCACCACCGAGAGGTCGTGCGCGATGAAGATGTAGGTCAGGTGGAATTCCTCCTGCAGGTCCTGCAGCAGGTTGATCACCTGGGCCTGGATCGACACGTCGAGCGCCGACACCGGTTCGTCGGCCACGATCAGCTTGGGGTTGGTGGCCAGGGCCCGCGCGAAACCCACTCGCTGGCGCTGGCCCCCGCTGAACTCGTGCGGGTAGCGGTAGGCCTGCTCTTTCGAGAGCCCGACCTTGTCCAGCAGCCAGAAGACACGGTCGTCCATTTCGCTGTCGGAAATGCCCCGGTGGGTGATCTCCAGGGGTTCGGCGATAATTTCGCGCACCAGCATGCGCGGATTGAGGCTCGAGAAGGGATCCTGGAAAATCATCTGGATATCCTGGCGGTACTTGCGCATATGCTTGCGCTTGAGCGCCACCAGGTCGACCCAGCCGGAATCGCTGTTGAAGAGAATCCTGCCGTAGATCTCCACGTCCGGCGCGCCGCTGCGCAGAATGTTGACGATGGCTCGGCCCACGGTGGTCTTGCCGCAGCCCGACTCGCCCACCAGGCCCATTGTCTCACCGCGCCGAATGTCGAAGGAAACGCCGTCCACGGCCTTGACTTCGGCCACTTTATGCAGCAGGACTCCGCCGAAGACCGGGAAATGGACCCGCAGGTCCTCCACCTTCAGCAGCAGGTCCTTATCCAAGCTCGGGGTGTTGCTCATCTACTCGTTTTCCTCGGGACTGGGAGCCGGCGGGCCCTGGTCTGCGGTTTCAGCATCTCGCGCAGGCGCAGTATGCACCCCCGCGCTCTCGGCGAATAAATGGCAGCGCACGAAATGACCGGGTTGGATTTCGCGCATCTCGGGAATCGATGTCTCACAGTGCGGTAGGGCTTTGTCGCAACGCGTGCAGAAGCGGCAGCCCACCGGCATTTCGAGCATGCTGGGCACCATGCCGCGGATGGTCTCCAGTCGCTCGAGTCTCTCGCGGTCGGGCCGGGGCAGGCTGAACAGCAGGCCCTCGGTATAGGGATGCAGCGGATTGCCGTAGAGCTCGTGCACCTCGGCCACTTCCTGGATATGGCCTCCGTACATCACGATCACGCGTTCGCAGGTTTCAGCCACCACCGCCAGGTCGTGCGTGATCAGCACTATCGAGGCTTCCTTGCGGCGCTCCTTCATCTGGAGCATCAACTGGAGGATCTGGGCCTGGATGGTCACGTCCAGTGCCGTGGTGGGCTCGTCGGCGATCAGCAGCGCCGGGTTGCAGACCAGGGCCATGGCGATCATCACGCGCTGCCGCATACCGCCCGAGAGCTGGTGTGGATAGTCCTTCATCAGTTTCTCGGGAGCAGGAATCCCTACGGAATTGAGCATCTCGACGCCCATCTCCCTGGATTGCTGCTTGGATAGGTCGCGGTGATAGCGCACAGCCTCCATCATCTGCATGCCGACCGTGAAAACGGGATTGAGGCTGGTCATCGGTTCCTGGAAAATCATGCCGATGTCCTCACCCCGGTATTCGCGCATTTCCTCGTAGTTCAGGTCGAGCAGATTGACCACCTTGCCGTTTTTGTGATACAGCACCTTCCCGCCCACGATGCGGCCGGGCGGGTCGGGTATCAGACGGTTGATCGAGAGGCAGGTCACCGACTTCCCTGATCCGGATTCGCCCACGATGCCCAGGACTTCGCCGTGCAGGATCTCGAAGTTCACGTCGTCCACGGCCTTGACCGTGCCCGCCTCGGTATAGAAGTGTGTCTGCAGGTTCTTGATCTCGAAGAGCAGCTCTTGCATGCCGTCCCCTGGTTTCGCTGGCCCGACAGGACCTAGCGCAAGCGTGAATAGACCTTGGGATCGAAGGCTTCCCGGATGCCTTCCCCAATGAAGACCACCATCAGCAACGTGCAGAACAGCGCCAGCAGCGGCACCAGCACCAGCCACCAGTCGGTGATATTGGCCATGCCCACCTTGACCATGCTGCCCCAGGAGGCCTCCTCGGGCGGCAGGCCGAAGCCCAGGAAGTCCAGCGTGACCAGCGCGCCGATGGCGCCCACCACGGCGAATGGACCGAAGGAGATCACCGGCGTCAGGCTGTTGGGCAGGATGTGCTTGAAAATCACACGGCGGTCGCTGGCGCCCATCGAAATGGCCGCCTGCACGTAGTCCTTGGTCTTCTCTCGATAGAACTCGCCGCGGATGTAGTACGTCATTCCCATCCACCAGAACAGGACCAGGAGCACGACCAACAGGTAGAAACTGGGTTTGATCAACGAGACGATGATCATGATCGTGAACAGGAAGGGAATGGCGCTCCAGAGTTCGATCACGCGCTGCACCAGGATGTCGAAGGTGCCCCCGTAATACCCCAGCAGGCCCCCGATGGTGATGCCGATCAGGTAGGACAGGGTGACTACGATCAGGGCGAAGGAGATCGAGACCCGGTAACCGTAGAGCAGCCGCGCCAGCACGTCCCGAGCCCGGTCGTCCGTGCCCAGCAGGTGCTCCGTGGAGGGTCGGTGGGGCGGCGTGCCCTCCATGTCCAGCAGCGATTCCTTGGGGCCGTATGGATAGATGGGCAGCAGCACCCAGTTGTCGCCCCCATCATCCTCGTACTGCGCCTTCAGCTCGCGGTAATTCGCCCCGCCGATGCGGTCCTGCCCAAGTTCGCCGGCCGCCACGAAGCCAAAGATCGGAAAATGCAGTTCCCCCTCGTATTTGACCGCGATCGCATCTCTGCCCACCATCAGTGGAAGAAGAAACGAGGTCAGGTAAGACACGACAAGGATGATCAGCGAGTAGTATCCCCGTTTCATCGTTTTGAACTTGCGCCAGCGCTTGGCCGTCAACGAAGTGCTGACCTTGAGTTCTGGGTGTCCGATCTTTCTCTTCATTATTCCATTGTCCTACGATGATGTCTTACTGTCCGCATCACTTGAAACGGATTCGGGGATCGATGGTGGCGTAGATCATGTCGGAAAAGATGTTGCCCAGAAGGCGCAAAATGGCGCCGATGACCAGGAAGCCCAGCGTCACCGGGTAATCGCGGTAGATCAGGCTCATGAAGCCCAGCAGCCCGAATCCGTCGATGTTGAAGACCCGCTCGATCAGGTAGCTGCCCGCGAAGATCACTGAAATGATGTGGCCCAGGCCGGTGGCCAGAGGAATCAGGCTGTTCCGCAGGGCGTGCAGAAAAACCACCCGCCGCTCACTGAGTCCCTTGGAAAACGCGGTGCGCACGTAATCCGAGGAGAGGTTCTCCATCAGCGCGTTCTTCATTATCACCGTCAGGGAGGCAAATGAGGCTATGTTCCAGGCGATCAAGGGCAGGATCGTGTGATGCACCTGGTCCCAGACCTTGCCCCAGAAGCTGAAGAACTCCCAGTCCTCGCTGCGGAAACCGCCCAGCGGAAAGACGTCCCAGAAGGAACCGCCGCCCAGCAGCACCAGCAGCACAGCCCCCAGCGCCCAGCCAGGAGTGGAGTAACCGACGAAGACGATCACCGAGCTGGCCGTGTCGAAGGTGCTGCCGTGCTTGACGGCCTTCCAGACGCCCAGTGGAATACAAATGCTGTAGGACAGCAGCAGGCCGATCACGCCGAAGTAGATCGAGACCGGGAACTTCATCTTCATCACTTCCCAGACAGGCCGGGCGTAGCGGTGAGACTTGCCCATGTCGAGCTGGCAGATCCGCAGCAGCCAGGAGCCGTAGCGCCCGTAGGAGAAGGTCTTCCAGATCCGGGGCACCACCCCCGGAATGTCCACCTCGCCCTCCTCGGCCCACTCGAGCACCGTGGCGAGCTTGGTCTCGTACTCCTGGCTGGTCCAGACGGGCAGGTCCAAGCGCTTGATGATCAGGTCGACGGCGCTTTCCCGCTGCTCGCGCGTGTACCGCCCTCGCTCGTCCAGCGCTATCTCGCGCAGCGCGGGCACGGCTATTTCGGCGCAGGCGATCACAGCGCTGCGGGTCTCGTCGATGTCCTCGCGGATCTCCTCCACCTGGGCGCGCAACTCCGTGATACGTCGCCGCAGGTCCTCGGATTCGCCCTCCTCGCGGAGTCGCTCGAACAGCCCGGCGATCTCGCCCTGCAGCTCTTCCCTGTGTGTCTCGCGGGTCAAGGTCTCCATGTACCGGGACACGTGATGCTCGGGGCGCCAGATCTTGAAATTGAGCAGGATCGGCTTGTCGTAACCGTAGTACGCCTTCATCTCCTCCAGGGCCTCTGCGGGAATCGAGGCGCCCCCGGCGGCGTCGGTGTCGGCGCCGGCCCCGGCCTCGCCGAGCTGGGCCATGCCCATCTTGAGGGCGATGATCTCCTGCTCGAGTGGCCCCCCGGGCACGAACTGGATGATGGTGAAGGCAATCAGTGTGATCCCGATCAGGGTGGGGATCATCAGCAGGAAACGGCGCAGAAAGTAGGCGATCATGAATCAGGTCCTGATTCGTGGAATGCGTAATGCCGGCGTATCACGTAGCGGGCGGAAGGCGGCAGCGTACTTACCGGCGGCCGCCCGCGGCTCGATTGCTATGAATCCCGGTTCTCGGCCCACCGCAGCCAGTAGTCGACCGTGACCGGTTCGATGGGCAGGTTTGCATTGTTCTCGATGGCGTCGACCAGCCGCTTGTGCTTGTCGGGGTCGTACCACCAGAGGGTGATGATCCCGCGCCAGTCGTAGGTGCGGGGCAGCCCCCACTCGGGCATGTCGAACTTGTTCCAGTACCCGAGGCGCGTGAAGGGCCCGTACCAGCCCAGCGCGTACTGGTGGCTCTCGGTGAGGATCTTGTCGATGGCCTGGATCTGCTTTACGCGCACAGACTGGTCGAAAGTGACGTTGTAGACCCGGCAGATGGAATCCACCACGAGGCTCTTGAAGCCGGCCAGGTTGTTGCTGTTGGGTTGATCGGCCATGTCGGAGCGGAAGGAGGATTCGGGGTTGGGAAAGAAGAGTCCGCCCCAGTTCTGCCAGTGCATCTTGAACTTGCGATCCATCACCATCTGGAACTGCGTGGCGCTCGTGGTCGGCTTGAGGTTGATCCTGATGCCGGCCTTCTTGTAGTCCTCCTGGATCACCGTCATGATCCGTTCCCAGGTGGGACTTTCGTCCGTCATCAGGTCCAGCTCCAGGCGCTGGCCGTGCTCGTTGATCAGGTAGCCCTCGCCGTCGCGCTCGGACCAACCTGCTTCCGCCAGCAGCTCCAGGCCTTGTTCCGGCTGGTAGGTGATATGCTCGTTGGCGGAATTCTCGTAGTCGCTGCCCGGCCAGTAGGAATGCATGGGCAGGTATTCATCGTAGAACAGCTTGTCGATCAATCTTTCCCGGTTCAGCAGGTAGGCGAAGGCCCGGCGCACCCGGATGTCGTTGAAGGGCGGTTCGCGCATGTTGAAGACGAATCCGCTGATCCCGTTGGGATTGTGAGTGAAGATTTTCTTGCGTTGGATCCAGCCCTTGCCGAGTTGCTCGATTCGCTCGGGCAGAAACTCCTTGACCCAGTACTTGGCCTGGCCGACAATGTAGATGTCCAGCTCGCCCTTCTTGAACATCTCGCGTTGGAGCGTCTGATCGGAAACGATGCGGAACTTGATCTTGTAGAAGTTTCCGCCCCCCTTGGAATGAGGATTGTCCTTGTCCCAATGGTTGTTGATACGCGTCATGGTCAGGCTGACGCCCTGGCGGCAATCCTGTTCGCGCAGCAGGTAGGAGCCGGAACCGGGCATGGTCCGGTTCTGGAATTGCTCCATGTATTCCTTGCCGGTGATGGGCCCGATGATGTGCGCGGGGTATATGTTCATGCTGGCGCCGAAATAGAGAAAGTGGCGCCAGTTGAGGTCGTCGGTGGAAGTTCGTATCAGGTAGGGACTGAGCGCCTCGGGTTCGGAATAGGCGCGGTAGAGCACCGTGTTGTAAGGTGAGAGGAGACCTTCGTCGATCATCAGCTTCCAAGTGGCGTGCACGTCCTCCGTGGTGACCCGGTGGCCCGTCTGCCAGCGCGCTTCTGGATTGATGCGGAAGGTGAAAACCTGGCCGCCGCCGGGCTTCTCTTCGATCTTCCAGTGAGATGCCAGCACGGGGTAGAATTCCAGGTTCCAGCTCTCGATGTTCACCAGGCCTTCGTACATCAGGTTGCCGATCAATCTCATGAAGGACGTGTTGGAGTCCTTGCCCTCGCTGCGCACGGTGGCGGGGTATTCAATCAGCGGCATGCGCAGCATGCCGCCGGGGATTCCCCGGGGATCGGCCATCGACCGGTAGTCGGCGAGTGTAGTGAAACCGAGGTCCTCGGCGATGTCCTCGAAACCCGCGCCGCCCATCTCGGCGGAAACTCCGGGCAGCGGACCGGGAGGCGTGTCCACCACCTCGAAACCCGCCGACCGCCAGTATTCCTTCGAGTCGATTCCCTCGAAGGGCTCCATCAACTGGCCCGTGTTGTACTTGGCCTTTCCCCCTCCGCAGCCCAGAGCCAGGAAGGCGACCGCGAGTGTGATACTCAGTTTGAGTACGCGGCATCTTGCGCGACCGGGAGATGGCACATGGTGGAAGCAGTGTTCCAGCTTCATTTATTACTCCAATGTTCGACGGTGGAAACCGGTGTGACCGGCGACCGGGCGGGTCTAGAGAATTGCCTGGCGGGTTCTGAAGAGATCGTTGGTGACCTATAAAATGGAAGAGGACCGGACATTCTCATGTTGATCTGAAAACATACAAGTCGCGGAAATGAGTTCCAAGCAGGCGCCCGCACCCTGCAGCGGCGGGATTCCTTCCTCGGCGGGCCTGGTGGAGGAACTCGTATGGATAAATCGAATCGCAGTCCTCGAAATGCAGCAAGGCCCTCTGATTTCAATTGAAATCACTAATGTCATCAAAACGAACCGCCCCTCTATGTGTTGGTGTCAAAAGAAGTCGTTTCTCTTGCTGCAACGATCCTGGATGCTCTCCTCTGGAATCTAACTGCTTAATAATCAACGGAGAAGCATTGGTGTGGGAAACTGGCACAGTGCTTGCCCAATTGCGTGCTGAAAGGCGCCGGTGTCCACCACCCTCGTCTTTGGGTGGGATGAAACCGGAGATGACGCCCGGTTCTGAGCTGAAGCGAGCACTTCCACATCGTATTGCATGGAAAGGAGAAACCGATGAAAGCATGGTCCGCACGAATCACCAGCCTGATGGCTGCATTGCTCTTGATCACCTGCAGCCTGGCTCCCCTGCCGGCGCTGGCGCGGGGCAATCCGAATCCCAGAGGCATCTACGCCACGGATGGAACGCCCGAGGGCACCTTCTGCGGCGTCTACTGGGATGCCTGCGGCGGGACCGAATGGGAAGTCTGCGCCAAGGGAGCGAGCATGGAACCGATCTTCGGCGACGACGGCCAGTCCATCGTCTATCCCACTTGTCCCTGCGAAATCATCTACAACCCGGGATTCGTGGTCTGGATGGGTGAGCCGGTGCGTTACGCTATCCGCTGGATCGACGGAGAATACGCCGGGCAGATCTTCTACTACACCGTCAAGTGGCCGCCTCTGCAGTAGGCGGCGTCCGCCGACAAGGCTTCCGCCACGCGCGAAGAACCGCAGCCTCACTGTAGGAACTTAGTGGACCGATTCACTAGACTGCGGGCCGTCCCCGGGGGCGGCCCCGGTCCTTATTTCCGACGGACCCGTCTCCGTGCTTGCAAATGACTTCGCATCCGGCTTACTTCGTGAGTTGCGCAACTGCGGCTTGGAGTCCGTTTTGACCGACGACAGTCGATACAGGGTCTACCCGGGATATCGCGCGTTCCGCGAGCGGCGCTTCGAGGAATCGCTGAGCCTGTTGGCGGAAGACCGGCGCGGGGCCGAGTCCCGCGAGGACGACGCACTCTACCTTGAACTGGTTCGCGGGGTCTGCCTGCTGCAGCTCCAGCGGTATCACGAAGCCGTGGCCGTTCTTTTCAGCCTGTGGACTCGCCGAGCGGAGATCCGGTCATTCGACGCCTTGATGATCCAGTTCAACCTGGCCCTTGTGTATCACGAAATGCGCATGTCGGACAAGGCTCTCAGCCACTTGGAGTACGTCGAACGCGAGTGCCCCCGGGAGAACCGCACCATGCTGGGCAGGGTCTATCGCCTGATGAGTGCGTGTTACAGGCAGATCGACCCGGCCAGGGCCCGGGAGATGTCGCAGCGCTCGCTCGAAGTGCTCTCTCCCGAGGAAGGCGGCAGCATGCAGCAGGTGGAGCGTCTCGGCCTGGTCTTCGACGAGGGCGATTACGACCGCTTCTTCGAGCTGCTGGGGGAAATCGACCGGGAGGCCATTCCTCCGCAGCAGCGCCTGCGTTGCGAGCTCTACGAATTGCTGGTGCTCTTTCGCCAGAACCGGCATGCCGAAGTGATCGAGTGTTACAGGCGGATGCGGGAATCGGGAATCCTCAGGCAGGAAGACCGGGCGCCCGGCGTCGACCTCTACGCCGTGGTGGGGATATCGCACCAGACTCTCGGCCAGGCGGGAGAGGCCGACCGTTTCTTCCGGAAGGCCTGGGAGATCTACAGCCGGACGGGCCAGATCCACAACAGGGAACTGCTCGAGTTCATGGAGGACAGGCTCGACGATCACCGGCTGGAAGACCTGCCCTTCGAGCAGCTCAGCGAGTTCGGCATCATCGGTATCTCGCCGCCGATGCAGAAACTGAAACAGCAGCTGGCCCGGATTCAACCGGGCAACCTGCCGGTCCTGATCACCGGCGAGACGGGCACCGGAAAGGAGCTGGTGGCCCGCAGCTTCGCCCAGGACGGACGGCCCTTCGTCGCCGTGAACTGCCGTGCGGCCCCCACGACACTGATCAGTTCGCTGCTCTTCGGACATGCGAAGGGGGCCTTCACCGGCGCCCATTTGCCCAGCGGCGGCTGGGTGGAGGAGGCCGACGGCGGCGTCCTGTTCCTCGACGAGGTGGCCGACCTGCCCCTGGAATTGCAGCCGCTGCTTTTCCGCTTCCTGGACGACGGCAGCTACTACCGCGTGGGCGAAAACACTCCCCGGAAAGCCCTGGTCCGGGTGATCGCGGCCACCAATCTCGACGTGCGCAACGCGGACCGCGTGCGCGAGGAGCTCTACAACCGGCTGGCCGGATTCGCCGTGCATATTCCGCCGCTCAGGGACCGCGGAATGGACTGCGTGTATCTCGCGGCCTGGTTCGTTCGCGAATTCAACCGGCTCAACGGCACGCGGCGCACCCTGGGACCCGCGCCGGCCGCGCTGCTGCGGAGCTACGCCTACCCCGGGAACGTGCGCGAGCTGAAGTTCCTGGTCCAGCGGGCCTGCACAGTGAGTCGGGGGGAGTTCGTCCTGCCCGCCCTGGAGGAGGAACTGGCCGCCGCCCGGGAAGCGCCGGGGATCGACGGGGATTCCGGCGCCGACTCGAAACCGGCCCTCTCAGGGGAAGGAGAGCCCCCCCCCGTGGAAGAGGCTGCGGCCGGCGCCGACAGGGAGGCGCGAGAACCGGGAGAGAAATCGACGGCTGCGCCGGAGACGCTGCGAAATGTATCACAACTCGCCGACCTGGACCGGCCCGATTTCTCGATCCGGGAGGCCCGGCGCACTTTCGAGGATCTGCTGCGCCGGCGCGCGCTCGAAATCACCGGGGGCAGGATCCGCGCCGCGGCGCGGTTGCTTTCGGAATCGCCCACGGGCATCCAGCGCATGTTGAGGCGGGGAGATACCGATAATCGTAATTCCAAGGACACAACTGCGGAAGAAGAATCATGAAGCACTGTCAGCGATCGACGATCTTCCTGAACTCCCGGATACTGCTTTCGTTCCTGATCTGCTTGGTGACGGCCGCGGCGGCCGCGGCGGATACGCTGGTGATCGTACTCGGCCCCAACGACGAATACACCATTTACCACAACTCGCCGGACTACTACCTGGTGGCGATCGAGTACGGGACGCTGATCCTCGAGGGCAGCGGACCGGGAGTCCATCCTCCCGATTTCAGCCACTACGACAACTTCGATCACATCGTGGGGCTTACCTGGACCAAGGGGACCCTGCGCTATTCGGGCTGCTACCTGGGACCCTCCGAGCAGACGCCCGACGATCCGGCCTTCTATCAACTGCCCCTCATCGCCGGCAGCGGACTGAGACTGAGCTTCGAGGACTGCTACCTGGAGGGCGGTTCGCGGGCCGTGGTTCTGGACAGCGGCTGGGTGGACATCTACAACAGCGTGCTGACAGGACACGATCTGGGGCTGTACTGCAAGTACACCAGGGACACCGTGAACCTGACCGACACGTGGATCTCCCGGTGTGACACGGGCATCCGCATGGACGCCGGCAGTCTGAAGGCCCGGAGTTGCGCAATCGTCTCGAACCGCCAGGCCCTCTTTGCGGGCGGGAGTTCCAGTTTCAACCTGCGCGAGACGCTGCTGCAGTCTAACCACTCGATGGTCACCTTCATCGATACGGTCTCGCTCGAACTCAAGGCTTGCGACTTCACGCAGGTGGGCGGTTACTGTCTCGAGGCCCGCAGCGAGTGGGAATACATGCAGCAGTTGACCGTCGATTCCTGCTGGTTCGACCCCGAAACGATCGGCGACGAGCAGAAGCTGTTCAACTTTCCGCCGGATTCCGTCACCAACGAGCTGCCCGACGCACTGCGGGACGCCTCGGTCCCCGTCGCCCCAGTTGTGATACACGTGGACGACAATGAGCCGATGCTGGAGGTGGTGATCGTCGGGAGGGACACCAGCGACCTGCCGGTTCAGCCGCGCGCACTGAAAATGTATCACTTCGGCGGCGAAGGCTTCGACCCCTGGCTGCCCGATTCGGTCTTCACGGATCAGGAATTCCAGGATTCCAGCCACGCGGCCACCTACGCCGTTCCGCCCTTCGAAGGCGAAGAGACGCTCGTCGACAGCATCCTGGTCTCGGAGCTGATCCCGGGCAGCCCGGGCGGCGACGCCCATCCGGGCATCATCTGGGGAAGGGTCACCCTGGATTTCGAGGAGGAGGATCTCCCGGAGTAGACAGCGCCCGACGGGCAGGGTAACCGCGATCGCTATCCCGGCGGGCGGAGTTACCCGGCGGTCGGATGCGAACGTTGAACAGGGAGAGTAGCCGCCGTCCGTCGAAGGTGAATACGAACCTCAACAGCGGCACGCGGGAGACGCGGCGAATAGAATTGCTCAGGCCTCGGGGCCGGTTTCCTCTATGAACTCGCGCTCTTTCTGCAGGTAGCGATACACAGAACGGCGTGAGACACCCAGGAACCGGGCCGTCTCGTCCACATTACCGTTGAAATGCTCCATCGCCTGTCGGACTGCGAGTACAGCGGCCTTGTCCTGAAGCTTGCGTAACGGCACCTCCGCGGCGCTGAAATCAAGCCTCCAGCCCTTCTCTTCGGAAAACGATACAGGGATCTGGGCCCTGGATGATTCCATTTCCTTCATGTGTAGGTCCCCATGAATCAGCGCCACCCCCTCGCCGGCGCCAATATGTTCAGCTCCAATAATCTGCACTGCGTCGTGCCAGGCGCGATCCACGACATTGAACAAGTCCCTCACGTTGCCTGGATACTCCCGCTCCTGGAGCGCTTGCTCCGCGGGGGGAGCCAGCGTTTTCCAGATGTCTCCCGCCCTGCGGTTGAGCACCTCGACCCGGTGGCGCGCCAGGTAGCGGACGTCCTCGCCCCGATCGCACAGAGACGGCAACACCAGCACCAGCTTACGCAGCCTGTGATACAGGTCGTTGCGGAAGCGCTCCGGATCGCTCAGGTCGCGGTTCGTGGCCGCGATGATCCGGGCGCAGCACCTGCTGGTCTGCTCCGACCCGACGCGCCGGAATTCCCCGCTTTCGAGAAAGCGCAGCAACTTCGATTGCAGGGCCGGCGGCAGGTCTCCCACCTCGTCGAAGAAGAGCGTTCCTCCGCTGGCCTGTTCGATCAATCCGGCGTGGTCGCGTCGCGCCCCCGTGAAGGCGCCGTTGACGTGGCCGAATAGAGCGCTCTCGAAGACACCTTCGGGGATCGCCGGGCAATTCACCGTGACGAAAGGTTTCGCGCGTCGCGGCGAGGCCTCGTGCAGGGCGAGGGCGGTCAGCTCCTTGCCCGTCCCGCTGTCCCCGATGATCAGCACCGGCGATTCCGAGCGCGCGTAGCGCTCGATGTGAATCCTGAGGCTCATCACCGCCGGCGAAATACCGACGATGCCGTACTTGGATGGAACCATCACCCCGGTCTGCGGCGCGTGCTCGCGAATCAGGGCCGAGCAGTATTCCACCACCTGGCCCAGCCCGGGATCGAAGGACTGGCGGCATTCCTCGAGAATGTCGTTGGCCAGGTGCAGCTGGTCCTCCGCGGACTCGCGCCGGGCCTCCTTCAAACGCAGGAGCATGTACCGGTGCACCGGTCGGGTGCGCTCGTTGAGTCCGCATTCGGCAACCCGCGTGCTGACCGCCTCGGCGCGCACGGGGTCATGCGCGCAGTAATGCTCGAACAGAGCGTGCAGCAGGTTGAAATCCTGCGTGCTCTCGAGCCCGCCCAGTCGCTCGGCCACCCTGGCCGCCTGGTCGAACTCACCGGTCAGCAGGCAGCATATTCCAAGGAGGCAGTGCACGAGCCCGAAATGGGCCGATTGCGCCAGGTCCGTTTCAAGGATCGTCTCGAACTGCTCGCGCCATCCTTCGGAATGTCCCGCCAGAACCTGCAGCACGCCCTCCCACATCCGGGCGACGTATCCGTCGTGATCCGCCATCCGCCGGTACGATTCCAGGCAGGAGCGCGAGAAATCCTGATCGCCGATGTTGAGCGAGATGACGCCCATGTTGATCAGGCAGGCGGCGCGGTGCTGGTCGGGCAGCGCGTTCGCCTCGAGCGCAGTCCTGAATCCGGAAAGGGCGTCGAACTGCTGCCCGATCCGGTAATGCGCCATGGCATAGTAGAACTGAACGACGCCCCGGTCCGGATGCGTCTCTGGCAACGATATCAGGTCGGCCGTGGCCGATGCGATGCACCGCCGGTAGTACCCCGCCTTGTAAGACGCCAGGCTGGAGTACTTTTCTGTCAGCTTCACCATACTCGGTTGGCGCTCAGTCTTTCTACTCAGGGCACGCTTGTCCGGCCGCGGTCGATTACTCGCCCGAGACCCAGACGCCCAGATTTGCCGTCACCCGCAGGAAGAGTCTGGGCTCCCCTCCCGTGGATATCACAGCTTCCGTCTCTTCAACGGTGTCGTAATACTCGAATCCCGCGTAGGGCTGGGTGGACCGGTAGATCATGTAACTGCTCTCCTTGCAGGGCAATCCGTCGATGGTCACACCCGCGGGGACCCAGCTCAAGGGAACGTCGACGATGCCTCCGTCTCCAACGACGGTGGTCTCCCAGGGCGGCTCGGCCGATTTCAGGGGATGCACGGCATCGGGCGCGGCCTCCTCCTCGTTCCAGATGTACATCCCGTTCAACAGCCCCGGATCGCTGACGTAGTTCAGTCCGAGATCGACCGGGATTCCGCTCTGGTTATCCAGCAGATACTGCCGGGCATCGGCGAAATCCACGGCTTGGCCCACCGCCGGAACGCTGGCGCCGTCGGGGATGATCAGGGCGTTGTCATTGGCCTGCAGCAGACAGTCGTCTATCGAGAACCCGTCGCCGTCAAGGCAGTAGATCGCCGTTTCATTGGTCAGGAACAGGCTCTGCTGCAGCTCGACCTCCTGGGCCGCCAGCACTTCGAGAGCCCGGGCGCAATTGCAGAAATTCGTCTGGGACAGGTTCGCAACGGAAAGGGCCTCTTTGAGGACGATTCCCCGCTGGCAATCGGCGATCAACCCGGCGCTGCAGTGCAGCAGTCCTCCATCCACCACGATCGCCGTGTCCGCGTACTGAAACGTGGCGCCCTGAAGCACCAACTCCTGGCCCGGTCCGATCCACAGGGGCAAGCCGCCGCCCTCCCGGTCGTTTCCCCGCAGCAGACACTCGCTCAAGACCAGCCTTCCACCGGTCCAGTCCACGCGGTTCAGGTCCACTTCGTCCAACTCGGGCACAGCGTAGATTTCTACATCGTCCCCGGCTTCTATGGTCAGGAAATGGTCCGTGAGGTAGGTGGTGGGGTAGGATTCCTGCACGGCGCTGGCCGCCTGGACAAGCAGCAGTCCAGTATAGAGAAAACTGGCGCGAGCGATCATTGCAATCCCCTGTTGGCTGACAATTCGGGCAGTCGTTCAACCTGATGGAGCAGCCGCTGCCAAACAAAGCAGGCAGTTCCCTGGATGACGCGGTTGGAACACTAAGATCGTGAAAGACTTAGCCGGAAGTCAAGAGTTAATTTCAGTTTGTGAAAATGTTGTCATAGTCAAAACGCTTGTTATTTCAAGAGCTACAACCGTGCGTCGTTCCTTTGGCAGCTTTGCTGAATCTCGGTCAGGTTTCCGCAGCGGGTCGATACCCGCCCGCCGCGCCAAAAAGAGACACTTTTTGTCCTGTCCTGCAGGCCGTGTAATACAAGCGCGCGATTCAAGAATCGCGGTGATTCCAGAAGTGGATGTCCACGGGCAAGCGCTTCAGCGCTTCGCCCCGGTCGATGGCCTCGCGCAGGCGGGCGTGCTTGTCGGGATCATACCACCAGAGCCTGACCAAGTCCCTGTAATCCTCGGTGCGCGGCAGGATCCAGGGCGGCTTGCCGAATTTGTTCCACGAGATCAGGCGGTCGTAGGGGCCGTACCAGGCGAGGGCCAGAACGTGGCTGGCGGTCAGCCGCCGGTCGATGGCCTGCAGCAGGCGGGCGCGCTCTTCCTGGTCGAAACACAGGTCGTATCGTGTCACAAGGGAGTCCACCTCGGGATCGATCAGGCCCGGGTGATTGCCCGTGTCGGGACCGATGGCGAATTTCGAGTGCCAGGATGACAGCGGGTCCGGGAAGTTGGACCCCGTCCAGGCTCCGTAATACAACTTGAATCGCCGGTCGTTGAGCATCTGCACGCGGGTGGCGAAAGTGGTGGGCTTGAGATTCAGCTTGATCCCGCCCTTGAGCACGCTCTCCTGCACCACGGTCAGCACGCGCTCGGAGGAGGGGTTATCCGGGATCATCAGGTCGATGATGAAGCGCTCACCCGCTTCGTTGATCAGGATGCCCTGGTCGTCGGTCTTCGCCCAGCCGGCCTCGGCCAGCAGGCGGCGCGCCAGCTCGGGATCGTAGCGCACCTTTTCGTTGTCCAGGTTCTCGTAGGGCCCCCCGGGATAAAAACTGTCCTGGTGCAGGTACTGGTCGAAGAAGAGCTTGTCGATCATCCGTCCGCGATCCACCAGGTAGGCGAAGGCTCGACGCACGCGCAGATCGTTGAAGGGCCGCTCGCGCGTGTTGAAGACGAAGCCCTGCATGCCGTTGGGCTGATCGTTGAAGATCTTCTCCTTCAGCAGCCAGCCCCTTTCGATTTGTGACACACGCTCGGGAGTCATCTCGCGGACCCAGTACTTGGCCTGGCTGACCTGGTACAGGTCGAGCTCGCCCTTTTTCACCTTCTCGCGCGCCAGGTTCTCCTCGGGGACCACCACGAACTTGATCTTGGCGAAATTCCATTCGCCGCGCTTCCTGGGATTCTCCCTGTCCCAGTAGTCGTTGATGCGGCTCAGGGTCAGGCTGTTGCCTTGCCGGACCTCCTGTTCGAGTATCACGTAGCGTCCACTGCCCGGCAGGGGCGCGTTCTGAAAGCGCTCCATGTACTGCTTTCCCGTGAGATCGCCGATGATTCGCGCGGGATAGATCCGCATCTCGGTGGCGAAAGTCATCATCTGGCGCCAGCTCTGCTTGTCGGAAACCGTGCGCACGACGTAGGGACTCAGCGCTTCGGGTTCCGCGAACTCGCGGAAGATGATGGCGTCGCCCAGCCTCAGCAGGCCTTCGTCGACCTTCAGGCGCCAGGACGCAGTCACGTCCCCGGCAGTGACACGCTGCCCGGTCTGCCAGCGCGCTTCCGGATTGATGCGGAAATAGATCTCCTGCCGGCCGTCCTCCAGTGGAACCGACTTCCAATGGGTCGCCAGCCAAGGCTGATACTTGAGGTCGGAAGTGTTGACCTTGAGCAGGGTTTCGTAGCAGGCCCGGATCATCATGCGCTGGAATGCCGTGTGGGAGTCCTTGCCCTCGCTGCGCAATGTGGCGGGATACTCGAGGATGTGGATTCGGATACGTCCTCCTACCAGCGCGCTGGGATCCGTGTCCAGCGGGTAGTCCTCCCGGGTCCGCCAGCCCAGGCTTTCCGCGATCTCTTCGAATCCCGCGCCTCCCAGCTCGGCGGACACCTCGGGCAGGGCGCCTGCTGGTACTTCTCCGTCCACTTCGAAGCCGGCCTCGCGCCAGACCTCGAGCGAATTCACGCCATCGGTCAGGGACAGCACCGGGCCCGTGTCGAAACGGGATCCGCCGCGGCCGCATCCCGACACGACCATTGCAGCCGTCACCACGGCCAGGACAATCAGCACTCGAATCAACGCGCGTTCAGCATACTGTTTGTGCGTCAAGAGGACCTCCTTAGACTGTTCGCCGGTAAACTAGCACTCCCGCGTCAAGGAGTCCGCTGCTCCATATAATGGGAATGACCACGTCATCGCCCCTTTCCTGCCTGCATCCGCTGCGCCCAGTAAGATCATTCCTCTGAATCCTCAGGTCGATTTCGAAAGCCCTCTGTGCGCATGGAAATTAGGCGACGCCCACTCGTGTGTCATCTTTGTCCAAATTCGAGCCCCTGTTGTCCATTTCCGGGCTCTATTTATCTGACTGATAATTCATTATGCGCTTATCAACCAATCGCCAAAGGTGGGCTGCGTCCGGTCTCCGTGTGTCACTGTTGGCACAATATGTGCTATTAATGGCACAGCCGACGAGGTCACGCATGCAACCACCGAGGAATTTCCCAGGCATCGGGCTCTCGCGGCACGGAAGTCCTGAGCTAAATCAAGGGGAGAGTAATCGTGAAAAACCGCCTACTCATCTACGCAGCGCTGTTCGGCCTGGCTCCTCCGCTGGCCTTGGCGGAATGCGCACTCTACTCGATGTCCGACTATGTCCAGGGCGTGCGCCTGGACGGCACCCCCATTCCCCAGGAAAACTCCGATCCTCGCGCGGTCAGGGGCGGCGATCCGGACGGACACTACTTCAGCCTGGGTTTCGATCCGCACGGCGAGCACGTGATCGACCTCCAGGTGAGTTATGTCTCCGGCTCGATCACAGTCTGGGACGACACCATCGAAGACACTTGTTGGGAAGCGGCCCAGGTCTACGTCGGACTGGGTCCCAACTGGGTCTACCTGGGAACGGCAGACAACAACTACGGAGACGGTGGAGCGTATTACGGGAGCGAGTTCGACTTCGACTTCAACGACGAGCCGTTCTTCTTCGTGAACAAGGTCAAGATCGTGGATATCACCGATCCTTCCTCCAATCCGCCTTGTCCTGGAAACGCCGACGCATTCGACCTGGATGCGATCTGCCTGGACGGGACCCCCTTGTTCGTTCCGCTGGAAGCCGAGGAAGTCCCTTCCACCTGCGCGTTGTATCAGAATTATCCGAATCCCTTCAATCCATCCACGACCATTCGCTTCCGTCTCGAGGAGACCGAGCAGGTCGGCCTGCAGATTCTAGACCTGAGGGGCGAAGTCCGGGAACGGCTGGTGGACGGTCTGATGGACAAGGGCGAGCACAACATCGTATTCGATGGATCGAAGTTGAGTTCCGGCATGTACTTCTATGTGCTGCGTGTTCGGGATCAGCTCGTGACAAGGAAAATGGTCCTTCTGAAATAGCTTTAGGGACATGCGGGAGCCGGCCGGGTTGTGTTCAGCTCCAGGCGAACCCGGCGCTCCCTCCGATCGCAGCATTCACATGGGCGGCTGCGTTCGGAATCGAGTCGGTGGCCCAAGCCATCCGGATTCGCCGGGTAGCCGAGTGCACTTGAGTGAATCATCAACGGGTGGGAGGCGAACGGGGGTGAGCCGGGATGGCTCGCCCCCGTTCATTGTTCAAGATCGGTCCCCTGAAAAATCCGTTCAATTTCGGAACGAAGCCAAGAGCCTGTTTTCCAACGAACTACATAATCGTAAGCCAAGTGTCATAATTGGCACGATCTGTGCAAGCTTTGGCACTGGCCTGAAATTGGGAATGGAGAACCGGGCCGTTCACAGTGGCCCCGATCACGTGGATTGAACGGCTCACAGACAAGTACGAAAACAAGAAGGTATTTGGAAGGGGAAGAAAATGAAGTTTCGCTTGCTTGTGTTTTCCGTTCTGGCTGGAATCGCCCCGGCGATCGCGCTCGCCGATTGTGCATCCTATTCGGTCCTGAGTTCCCTGCAGGGGACGGAATGGGACGGCAGTCCCATCCCCGGATATCGCTCCGATCCCGACAACGTGCTGGGGGGCGTTCCCGACAACAGCTTCTTCAGCCTGGGTTTCAATCCGCACGGCGAAATCGTCGTCGAACTGGACGAGGCCTACGTTTCCGGTACTCTCACCATCTGGGAAACGACCTGGGGCAGCTATTGTCTGGAAACCGCCATGGTCTACGTTGGCGATGGGACCAATTGGATCTACGTTGGAAGCGCTGACAACGACTACGGCGCGGGTGGCGACCATCACCCCAGCGAATTCGGCTTCGACTTCGGTGATTGTCCGGGAACCTGCATCAACCAGGTGAAGATTGTAGATACTACGGATCCCACCCTGCCGCCGCCCTGCGGCCCGAGCTCTGATGGTTTCGACGTTGACGCCATCTGCGTGGAGGGAACCTTGTGCGAGCAGACGGTGGAAGCCGAAGAACAGCCGGTGAACTGGTCCCTGGACCAGAATTACCCCAATCCCTTCAATCCCGCCACCACCATCGCCTTCCGCCTGGACGAGACCGGCATGGTCGATCTGAAGATCTACAACATGACCGGGACCCTGGTGAAAACGCTGGTGAGCGGACTTAAAGAGCGCGGCGAGCACAGCGTGGAATTCGATGCCGGCGATCTGGAATCCGGCGTTTATTTCTATACCCTGGAAACCGAGGGGCTGCTGCAGACAAGAAAAATGGTGTTGCTTAAGTAGGGAACTTTGGACGATGCCGGACCAGTGGGCAGCTGGTTCGCGGCAGGTCATGACGGCGGGCAATCCACCCGGTCCGCCACGGGGAACTTCACGGGTGGGCGTGCCAGGGGGTGAACCACAAGGTTCACCCCCTGTATTTTTACGCTGAAACTTGATCCAGATCACTCGTATTCAGCTTTGAAGTTCGTTCATTATTCGGGCAGCACAAATGTTAGAGCAGTATCATTTTCTACGACCAATGCATCGTTGCATGCAGGAGGCGACACAACCACTTGGTCGTCGACCTGGTCCGGGACGGAGGTCAAGGAATTCCTGTTCGACACACGGCATCGAATAGACAATCCCGAACAAGCTCGAAGAGGAGGCACAAGATGAAGGACTTCAAGAAGATGATTACCGCGGTCCTGGTAACATCATCACTGGGTTTGAGCATGACGGCATTCGCCGCCACCTGCGAGTCGCCGGACGACGGCACAGGATCGGCGGCCTTCCTCTATAATGTGGAAGAATACCAGGTGCAACCCGCCGCGAATCCCATGGCGATCATCGAGGGCCTGCCGCCGGGAACCACCATTGAACTGAAAGGACCGCTCGGAGACATCGAGGTGCAGGACCTCGTCCCGGGCGGCACTCTTGGCGGCGAGATCTACTACTTCACCGCGGTGTTGCAGTGGGACATCACGGGAACCGGCGAACTGGACGGATTTCAACGGACGATAAACTTCCCGGTATCCGGCGAAATGCACACCGGTCCGCGGACTCCCGGTGAACCGGTTCAGATCATGGCCACGGAGATGGTTCGCCTGCAGGGAGAGATCTTCGGCGACCCCGATTTCTGCGAGTTCCAGTTCCGCGCGGGCAGCGAGCTGGGCCTTCCCAGCCCCGGCGACAACAACGTTGACGCAGCTTCCCAGCGGCGACTTCGCGGTGGACAGCTTTTTCGACATCACCTATGAAATTGAATTCGAAGGCTGCCCGGATTCCCAGTTGGCGGATTTGTCCGGGGTGACCCTGGATACGCGGTACATCGAATCCTTCTGCGAGCCCGAGGAGGGAGAATGCTGCGTCGCACCCGATAACGGGACGGGCACGGTGGATTTCCCCGTGGCGGATTGTCCCTACGACAACCCGGATGACGCCATGCGCATCATCGACGGCCTGCCGCCGGGCACCACGATCGAGCTGGTCGGTCCCCTGTCCGGGATCCAGGTTACGGGAGTCACGCCGGGTGGAATCTACGGCGGGGAGATCATCGATTTCATCGCACAATACGAGTGGGACGTGGCCGGAACCGGTGACCTGGACGGTTTCGCACGCACGATCGACTTTCCGCTGACAGGTCAGATGCATATCGGCCCGCGCAATCCGGGAGACCCGGTACAGACCTTCCCGATGGAACTGACACAACTCTACGGACAGCTCTTCGGCGACCCGGATTTCTGCACCCTGAACTGTTTCGGCGGACTCGACTTCGACCTGCCCAGTCCGGGCCAGACAACCCTGTCGCAGCTTCCAAGCGGCGACTTCGCGGTGGACAGCTTTTTCGACATCACATACGCGATCGAGTTCGAAGGATGTCCGGGCAGTATCCTGGAAGGATACATGGGAATGACTTTCGGCACTATCAACATGGATACCTGCCAGGTGCCTCCGCTGCTGAGCGATTGCTGCGTCGAGCCCGACAACGGCCTGGGCACGGTGGATTTCCCGGCGGAGAACTGCGACTACGCCAGCCAGGACGAGGTGATCGAGATTATCGACGGGTTGCCGCCCGGAACCACCATCGAGTTTGATGGACCTCTCACCGACATTGCCATCGACTTCATCGTCCCCGGCGGAGGACTGGGTGGCGAGCTCTCCTCGTTCACGGCCGAGCTTCAGTGGGATGTTAAAGGCACGGGCGACCTTGAGGGTTTTAATCGCACTATCTACATGCCGGTGGACTGCGAAGTGCACACCGGCCCGCGAACACCGGGCGATCCGGAGCAGGCCTTCCCGACGGACATGTTCGAGCTCAGCGGCCAGATTTTCGGCGACCCGGATTTCTGCGAACTGATCATCAACGGCGGGACAAATTTCGGCCTGCCCAGCCCGGGCGAGACCACGCTGACCCAACTGCCCAGCGGCGACTTCGCGGTGGACTCTTTTTTCGACATCACCTACCAGATCGACTTCGTGGGATGTCCGGGCAGCATCCTGGAAGGGCTGTCGGGCTCCACCATCGGCGTGATCCGCATGTCCACCTGCCTCGGACTGGAACCCCCGCGGCCCTTGATGGTCACCGCCAGCGTCGTTCCCTTCGAGCCGGTGGACCGGATTCTGCTGGAATGGAACTACGTTCCCGGCGCGACGTACTACAAGATCTTCAGCTCCAACCAGGCCTACGGAGCCTTCCCCTCGGACTGGTATGTAGAGGCAACGACGGCAGACAACTTCTGGATCGACGAGGCCGCCGTGCCGAAGAAATTCTACATCGTGACCGCGGGGTACTAAACCTGGACTGATTGTTCATTCCCTGCCTGTGCGGGGGAGAGCCCAGAAAAAACGAATACATCTTTCCGACAATGTCAGACAAGCGAATCGGGCCGCCTCGGCAACGGGGCGGCCCTTCGCGTTTCCGGCTCGCCGATTTCCCGTAATCAGCGCAGAAGAACCATGCGCCCGGCCAGTACGGCCTCGCCGAAGTCCACGGTATAGATGTAGACCCCCGAAGGCGCGGGCCGGCCCCCGCTGATGGCTCCGTCCCAGGTCAGCTCGTGGATTCCGGCCCGTGTGACATCCAGGACCAGTACGCGCACTAGCTGGCCCTGGAGGTTATAGATCTTCACCACCAGCGGGCGGTCCAGCGCGTGCGCCACCATGATCCTGATGGCGGTGCGGGGATTGAAGGGATTGGGGTAGTTCCCCAGCAGGGCGAAGGCCGCGGGTCTTTCCGTCGCCCATTCATCCTCGCCGATGGAGATTTCGGGATCGTCGCCGAAGCTCGTGAAGGGCGAGATCACGCCCCAGGCCAGGCTGAGTGCGATGATCTCGTCGCGCAGCGCGCGGGCCTCGTCCGATTCCGGATCCAGCGCGTAGTACAAGACGAGCAGATGCTCGATCTTCGTTTTCGCCCACACCTTGGTCAGGAACTGGTAATCCGTGTTGGCCGTGTCCGCAAGCGCCAGGGGATAGGAGTATTCCACCGGCTGCCCGAAGGCTTCGCCGGCGAGGTTGACCGTAACCTCGGCGGCCTGGGCATAGCGACCCGTTACGATCATCTGTTCGCCGACGTACAGACTGGGCAGAGGCTGCGGATAGCACTCCGTCACGACGTCCGGGACGAAACTCAGGGTGGTGTTGAGCAGGACCGGATTGCGAATGCGCAGGTAGAAGTTCGTGATACACTCCTCAAGTTCCTCGTCATCCAGGAATTCCGCCAGTCCGTTGTTCCGGATCGCCAGCAGAGTCAGGAGTTGACGGTTGACGTCCGCGCCGATTCCGAAGGTGAAGATCGAGAGCAGGGTCTCGTTCTGGTCCACCAGGTTGTTTACGAGGTTGAGAATGCCCTCGGTGTCCGTGATACCGGCTGTGGGCAGCCCGTCGGTGAAGAAGACGATGATGTTGGCCGTGCTGTCGTCGGCCGCAGCGAATTGGGGGATCGCAAGCTCGAAGGCGCCTGAGATGTTGGTGGATCCATTGGCCTGGAAGCCGGAGATGTAAGCCAGAGCCTCCGCCTCGGTCTGGGCGTTGTAGTCCACGTGTTCGTCCCGGAAACACTGCACGTAGGTGGAAAAATCGACGATGTTGAAGCGGTCTCCCTCGTTCAGGTGTTCCACGACGAAGCTCGACGCATTCCGTGCCTGGACTATCTTCTGTCCCGACATGCTGCCCGAACGGTCGACGATCAGGGTAAAGACCTTGTCCATCACCTCGATCTCCTGGCTGGGATCCGGTTCGGCGATGAAGACGAAGAAGCCTCCGCCGTGTTCATCCGGCAGCAGGCTGTCGGCGATCATGGTGCTCAGACCGAAGAGCCCCAGTTCATCCAGGTCCAGGGAGTACTGTAGCTCGTAATCTTCCTCCGCCGGGATCTCGAAGTCCTGCCACAGCGCCTGTGCGAAATGGCCGTCGTTGCTCAAGTCGGCGTCCTGACCGCTGAGCATCACGATATCTTCTATGCTGCGCTGCGAATGGAGCTGCAGCTGGAAGGATTGCAGGTCCAGCGGCATCTGTTGCACGAGATGCATGTCGTTCGGATAGCGGAAATTCACGTTGCCGAAAGAGTAGGGCAGCAGCTCCACGTAGCTCAGTTCGATCACGAGATTGGAGTCCGGCTGCAGCGGATCTTCCATGTCGAAATAGAGCGGCCATTCCCCTAGGAAGACCCGGAGGTTGGAATCGATTTCTCCCTCGCCCGGAAGGGTCGTGTCCTGTGGAGCAGGCTCGAACACGGCTTCATGCCAGGCCCCGTCCAAGCGCCACCGCAGTCCGGTGGCGCTGGCCTCGCCCGGCATCGGGAATCCGTACTTGATTTCCTGCGGATCATCGAAGGGATTATGGTAGGACTGCGTGGTGCGGACGACCGCCACCTGGCTTTCAACTTCCACGCTCACTTCGCTGGTCTGAATGGGCAGATAAACCGCGTTCACGGCGTCGATGATCGCCACTCCCCCGGCGTTAGCCAGACGGACCAGCAGAAATGCTGTCAGCAAGCGGGTATGGACCTTCATCGCTCGATCCTCCGTTTAGAATCCTGGCACATGCTCTGCTTTTTCTAACAGTCCAGGTTCGAGTTTCAGGTTCTGGAAGGATCGAACGTTGTCGCCCAAGGCGGGACAGGTTGGGGGGGCCCGCCATGCTGTTCATGTGCAAGAGGCGTGCCTGAGATCAGTAGCCCAACGAAGAGGCGTCGGGATTCCGCGGATCGCTTGCGCCGAGCAGGATGCCGGTCTCCGGATCGCGCATCACGGCTTGCACGTCGCCCCAGGACTTCTTGGGCTGATCGATGAAGGCGTGACCTTTGGCTTCCAATGCCTCGCGCACGTCCCGGGATAATCCGTAGTCCTCGTAGTACACGGAATCGGGCAGCCACTGGTGATGCACGCGGGGCACGGAAATCGCGCGCTGGATGTTCATACCGTGATCCGCCACGTTGACGATGGTCTGCAGCACGGCGCTGATGATCTTCGGCCCGCCCACCGAGCCCAGGGCCATGTGGAATTCTCCTTCGCGCAGCAGGATCGTGGGGGTCATGGAGGACAGCGGGCGCTTTCCAGGGCTCACGGAATTGGCGGCGCCCTGGATCAGGCCGAACTGGTTGGGGCTGCCTGGACACGTGGTGAAGTCGTCCATTTCGTTGTTCAGCAGGAAGCCGGCTCCCGCGACGACGGCTCCACTGCCGAACCAGCTGTTGATGGTGTAGGTGTTGGCCACCGCGTTGCCCTCGCCGTCCACCACCGTGAAGTGCGTGGTTTCGCCGCCCGTTTGGTCTCGCGCTCCTCCTCCTTCACGTTGTCCCTGCTCTTCACCCCCTTCGGGAAGAGCGCCGTCTCTCCCAAATCCTTTCGGATTTCCGTGCCTCACGTTCCGACTGGACGCGGCGCGCCCGGGATCGATGTTTTCCCGCAGGCCGGCCGCGTACTCCTTTGAGACCAGGCCCTCCACCGGAATCTCCAGGAAGGCCGGGTCGCCCGGGAACTCGGCGCGGTCGGCGAAGGCCAGCCTTTGGGTCTCCACCAGCAGGTGCAGCATGGCCGAGGAATCGTGTCCCAACTCGGCAAGCTGGAAGCCTTCGAGGATGTTGAGCATTTCCAGCAGCGCGATGCCTCCCGAACTCGGCGGCGGCATGCTGAGCACCTCCAGGCCGCGGTAACTTCCGTGCAGCGGCCTTCGTATCACGGGACGATACTCCGCCAGGTCCCGCTCGTCGATCAGGCCGTCGTTCGCCCGCATATCCTCGACGATCAGGTGCGCCGTCAAGCCCTGATAGAACTCCTGCGGGCCGACTTCCTGCAACCGCTGCAGGGTGGCGGCCAGCTCCGGCTGGCGCAGGGTATCACCGGCTTCGTAGTACGCGCCGTCTCGCAGGAAGATGCGCCGGCTCTCGGGAAAGCGCGACAGTTTCTCCTCGTACTCGCGGAATTCATCAGCCAGGCGGTGACTCACCGGGAAGCCCTGTTCAGCCAGGCGCAGTGCCGGTTCCACCAGCGCGGACCAGGGCAGGCTGCCGAATTCCTCAAGCGCCAGGGAGAGGCCAGCCACCGTGCCCGGTACGCCCGCCGCCAGGTATCCAACGAGCGAAACGTCGGGAATCAGTTCGCCCTGCTCGTCGAGATACATGTTCCCGGTGGAAGCCCGGGGCGCGGTTTCCCGGTAATCGACGGCCGCCTCCCGGCCGTCGGACATGCGGACCAGCATGAAGCCGCCGCCGCCCAGGTTGCCCGCCGAGGGGTGTGTCACGGCCAGGGCGAGTCCCACAGCCACGGCGGCGTCCGCGGCGTTGCCACCCTGCTCGAGAATCTCAGCCCCCACCTGGGAGGCGATGCGGCAGGAGCCGGCCACCATGCCGTGGCGGGCGCGCACTGGTTGTGGATAAGTCTCGCGGGCAGCGGGTTGGTCACCGGGCGGCAGCAGCAGCGGAAGCGCGAGTACCAGGCTCAGCATGGCGGCGGGGACAAAGGACCAGCCATGTCTGGGGAGTGGGAAACGGCGATTCTGTGTGTGAGACATCACTCGGTATCCTTCGACTCGGAAGCAGCCCTCATGTCGTCCAGTACTCCACTGGTCTTGAAAGGAAGTCATCAACGCTGATCCCGTCACCGCCCACCTGCAGCTTGCGGTCCGGTTGGAATTCCTTCGCAAATGCATCCATACCCGGCAATGCGTGTGGCCTGCGCCCGCCCTTGACTTCGATGGCCGTCAGTGTCTGTCCGGTGCGGATGACGAAATCCACCTCGCGGTTGCGATCTCGCCAGTAATAAACATCGCATCGACCAGCAGCCGCGGCATTGGCCAGGTGCGCTCCCACGGCCGATTCCACCAGGCGTCCCCAGCGCTCGGGGTCCCCGCGCAATTCAGAAAATATGCCACCGGACTGTACGGTCATCAAGGCGGTATTCAGCACCTGCAACTTCGGACTGGAGCCGCGCCTGCGGAACGCGCCTCCGGCATATTTCTGCAAGCCGATGAGCATCCCCGCCCCGGCCAGTAGATCCAGGTAGTGGGCCAGCGTCGCCGTATTTCCCACATCCTGGAGCTGGCCCAGCATCTTTGTATAGGAAAGAATCTGTCCTGAGTAGCTGCAGCCAAGTTCGAAGAGGCGACGCAACAGGACCGGCTTGTCCACGCGCGAAAGCAACAATACATCCCTCGCGATCGACGTCTCGATTAGCGAGTCGCGGATGTAGCGCGACCAGCGCTCCGGATCACCCGCCAGTGGAGCGGCCCCGGGGTAGGCGCCGAAGAACAGGTACTGCTCCAGGGTCCAGCCGAAGGCCTTGCGCATTTCCGCGAAACTCCAATGCGGCAAATGGAGTAGTTCGAAGCGTCCGGCCAGGCTTTCCGTCAGCCCTCTCTGGACAAGCAGCGGCGCCGATCCCAGCAGGACCACTCTAAGATTCCGGTCAGCGCCGCTGTCCTCGTCCCACAGCCGCTTCACGGTCTCGGACCAGTCCGGGGCTTTCTGCACCTCGTCCAGCGCCAGCAGGGCGCCGCGCGAGCCGGCCTCGCTCGCGAGCAGGCGCGCCGGCTATCACCTGGATAAAGCGACGAGGTTCTCTCAGACGGTGAAGAAGCTCCGCGGTTTGCGGACGGATGTAGGACGTTTTACTCATTACTCTGCGTAAATTTACGCAGATACGTGGGTAAATTGCAGGATGTTTATGGGCAAACGTGCCACCACGCGGTAGAATCCGCGATCGGTCGTCGCTCCCTCAGTGTGTTGCCAGTGAGGCAGGTAAGTGGAATCCAGCAAGGTCATCTGCGCGGGCTCGGCGAAAGGATCGTCCGCGCTGTGATACACGTCGTAATCGTTGGCGCCCAGGACGGGCTTCCAGTTGAGCAGTACATCGTCGACTTCGACTCGGATGCTCAGATCGATCACCGGGGGGAGGTGAGGGATGCCGCTCGCAACCTCGGAATAACCACTCTCGTTCCCCGAGATGTCAAAGGCCGTCACGCAGACGTAATACGTGGTGTCGTTGGAGAGGTACCCCAGGGTAAACTGCGTCAAGTCGCCCAGCGCCACCGGTGAATCGATTCCGCCCACGCCCGCTTGACCGTCATAGGGCGGAGTGGCCTCATCCGTGTCGTAATACACTTTGTAGCCCGCGATGTCCGAATCGAGCGGCGCCCGCAGTTCGAAACACCCATAAGAAACTGTCCAAGAGGTTCCGAAGACATTCACCGATGACAACACTAGTCAATTCCTGATCTCAATCAGAAGTGCTGTTCATGTGCAAAATATGTTTTACTATAAGCCGTCTATCTGTAAATTATATCTGCGTATGATTCAACGACCTTTCTGGATCAGACAGCTTGAGCATGCCTGGCGGCGAAGATCCATTATCTGGCTGGCCGGTGTGCGCAGGGTGGGCAAGACATCGCTTGCACACATGCTGAACGGAGCTGAGTATCTCAACTGCGATCTGCCATCGGTCGGGCGCATGCTCGAGGACCCGGAGCCGTTTTTTAATCGCTTCGGCGAACACTCCACGATAGTCTTCGATGAAGTCCACAGAGTGCATGATCCAAGTCTGCTGTTGAAGATCGCCGCGGACCAGTACTCTCATCTGCGGGTGCTTGCGACCGGTTCATCCACCCTGGCCGCCACGCGAAAATTCCGCGACGCGCTGACGGGACGCAAGGTGCAGTTGCAGCTTCCACCTGTTCTATGGAGTGAATGCGATGCGGAGTTCGGCGTCGACCTCGACCACCGGCTTCTGCGCGGCGGTCTCCCTGAAGCATTGCTCGCGCCTGAGAATGATCCTGCGTTCTTCGCCGAGTGGATCGACAGCCACTATGCACGCGACGTGCAGGAACTCTTCGCTATTCGAAACCGCACCGGCTTTCTAGAGCTGTTTCAGTTGCTTCTGCTGCAGAGCGGAGGTTTGACGGACTTCACCATGCTGGCAAAGTTGGCCGGCATGAGCCGCCCCACGGTGACCGCGCACATGGAAGCGATGACGATCACGGGCGCGATTGTGCTGCTGCGACCTTTCCATGGCGGCGGAACACGGGAAATCAGAAAGCGGCCCAAGTGTTACGGGTTCGACACGGGTTTCGTGACACACGTTAAGGGCTGGGATTCGATCCGCGAAGAGGACCGAGGTCTGTTATGGGAACACCTGGTGCTCGACACCTTGCGAGTAGCGTTTCCTGGAAAGGCGATACAATTCTGGCGCGACAAATCGGATCGCGAGATCGATTTCGTGATACGCGGAACAGAAGGGGCCGTTCACGCCATCGAATGTAAGGTCAGAGTCGACCGATTCGATCCGAAATCCTTGCAGGCTTTCAGGTCGCACTTTCAGATTGGCCGGAATCTTGTCATCGTGCCATACCTTCCGCAGTCGTACGAAAGGCGCTTCAATGGACTGAAAGTGCGTTTCTGTTCCGTCGATTCGCTGCTGGACAAGACTGATGCCGGAGAGAATGATCCTTCTCTCCCGTCTTCCACACTTCTTTGAATCACCCCCGTCAGATACTTCCCTTCCCCAGCGAATCCGACATGGTTCCGCCACCGGAGTCCGGCAGGCGGACTCCCGCGTCCACCGATTCGCAGGTCACGAAACCGTGGATCGACGCGGCGGGCGCGGCATGTAGCAGCTGCTGGGGAACCACGCGGACCGCTTCACCGGTGAAAAATGTGGAAGTGCCATAGCCGGTCATGAAGCCAAAGAGCAGCAGGGCGGCCGCTCGCGCCAGTGAATTCCAGCGAAAAGCCCGGCGGCGCGGTGGCATGATCTCCATGCGGGGTGGCTCGATTTCAATCCCCTCGATCAGTGATGTATCACGCCGGATCCGGTCCAACTCATCGCGGCAATCGGCGCAGCTCGCGAGGTGTTCCTCCACTTCGGCGAGGATTTCGGAATCCAGCAGTTCCAGGGTATATTCCAGCAGCCGGTCCTGTTCGACGTGTTTCACGGCGCGATTCCCCTTTCCCGCATCATGCTCCTGCATTTCTTCACCGCGTGGAAGATCCTCGACTTGACGGTCCCCAGCGGCTGTCCCGTAACACGGGCGATTTCCTCGTAACTCATCTCCCCGTGGAAGCGCAACACCAGCACCTCCCGGTGCGTCGGCGGGAGGGCGCCGATCGCCCCGGCGATCAGGAGATCACGCTCCTTCCGGATCACGCGCTCCAGCGGCCCTGGCGTGGGTTGCTCCCCATCGTGTCCCTCAAGGGAATCCAGGCGATTCGATCGCCTGCGTTCCTTGAGCGCCAAGCGGTAGGCGATCGTTGCCAGGTAAACCTTGAAGCTGCCCCTCTGGTGCGGAGCGCCTTTTTCCAGCAGGCGCACAAAAGCGCCCTGTGCTGCGTCCGCCGCCGCCGCGGGCGATCCGGTTACCAGCAGGGCCATCCTGTATATCCGGTCGCGGTGGCGTTCCACCAGGATCCGCCAGGCGGACTGATCGCCCCGGAGTGCCAGGTCGAAGCAGTCCCAGTCAGCATGCATGAATCACGTTTCCGGTTCCTGCGGCAAGAGAATTCAGCGGAGGATCTCCGACCGATCCGGTATGTTGGCCAGAACCCGGACCGGCGTCTACTCTTCGCCGCGCCTGGATTTGCACCAGCTCCGCGCCTCCGGCAGGTCGTTCTGTTCCAGCCAGGCCGCGCAGAGCGGCGCGTTGTATTCCTCCGGCAGCACATCAGCGAGGTGGTTCCTGTACCACAAGAACAGCTTGCGGCGCGTGTCACGGTTCCTGTCGTTCAGCGTATCCACCAGCGCGAAGAGACCGGAGGCGTAATTCTTGACCAGCATTCTCCCGCCCCCGAAAGGATTCCCGTGCCGCAGCGCCCAGCTGTCCAGGCCGCCGGTCAGGAACTCGGACAGCCAGCACTGCAGCAGGCGGTCCAGTTCGAGAAAGTAGGATTCGCGGCCCGGTGTCACACGATACGCGAGTCCGAGCAGGTTTCCCTCGTCGCGCAGGCGGGCAATCTCCCCGTTGAAGTACATGGTAACGGCGAAGTAGACCGGGCGGCCTCCCTTCTTCGCCGCCGCGACGAGTCGTTGGATCAGCGCATCTGAAGTCGGTCCCTTGGCGGCACGGCGAAACTCGACCAGTTCATCCTCAGCGATGAAGCGCGGCACGCCCTCCTCCATCACGTGCAGCGGATACCACTCTGTGTTGAGCAGGCTGCGGTTTACGATCTGAACGTCCGGACGGTGCCCGAGCAGGCGGGTCAGGATCCAGCCCGGGAAGGTGTCGTTGTCTCCGTTGGTGATCAGAATCGCGTTCTCGTCCAGGCAGGCGAGCATGTTGTAGTTGTAGTCCAGCACGGCGTCCTCGATTGCGGCTCCCTCGAGCAGCCGGCGCAGCGCGCCTTCCAGCGCAGCCTGGTCCTTTTTCATCATGTGCTCGGTCACCAGGGTGAACCAGGGATCCATGTAGCGCGGATCCAGTTCGGCCGCGCGCTTGAGGTAATCCACGCCCACGCTGCGGTCGGGCGATGTATAGCGCATGCAGATCTCGTTGCCCTTGAGATACAACAGGACGGGATTGGCGGGGTACTCCTTCAATCCGCGATCGAGCAGCTCAGGGTAGGCCTCGTCGCGGGCGTAGCGGGCGGCATACATCCAGTAGGCGTAGGCGTACTCAGAGGGGTACTCCTTGTGATACTCCTTCCACAGGCGCGCCAGGTCCACGTAGGTGTCGCGCGCGTAGACCACCTCGCGCAGGCTGCGAACTTCCTCGGGGCGCACGAGGTCCTTGGCCAGCGGGCCATCCGGGGCCGGCCGAAGGATTCCCAGCAGTAAAACGATCGGCAGCAGGGTTCGTAACCAGGTATTCATCGTTCCTCCCGTGTCGCGGATTCAGGACGCATTCAGACGGACGTCCACAAGTATAGAATCCCCGGGGAGGGCGAAAAGTTCAACGGTTCTCTTGGGCCCGCGATCGGACGCGCTGACGATACTGCGCATTTGCTCCTCGTCGCGGAAATTGGCAGATTCCGCCTCACGGGAATGGATGCCGACCTGGTGGCGGCCGCGGCCTTCAAAGCCGTTGTGGGGCAGCGAAAACTGTCCCGGCTGGGTTCGATTCCCAGACGTTCCCGCCAATTCCCTCTTATTCCTCGATCACCGAGCGAACCAGGTAGAATTTCGGCCCCGCCGGCAAGGGCGCGGTCCAGGTGGTTCCCGCCAGGTTGCCGCTCTCGTCCACCGCGTAGCCGGTATAGGCGTCGCTCGATGAATAGACCAGGTAGCCGTCGGCGTTCTCCACGGCGTCCCAGCTCAATTGTATCTCGTCGCCGCTGACCTGTATCACGAGATTCTGCGGCACTCCCGGAATGACGTGATAGTAGTAGTACGCTCCCATGTCGGCGCGCGTGCCGTCGGGATCGTTCCACCCGGGATCGGGATCGCCCGTGTCGATGCAGGGTGATACTTCCTGCAGCGAGTAATCGCCGCCGCCCGCGTCAACGAATAGCGGATCGGCGTCGATGTTGCCCGTGCCGCTCCAGCCGCCTTCCACGTCGCTGTAGGTCACCGCTGCGCTGTCGGCGATGATCTGCAGGTTGCTGTTGCCCCAGAAGATGGTGTTGTTCACATTCGGCGTGGAACCGGTGCTGGTCATGCCTCCCGCGTCCGCGCCGTCGCCGGCCGTGTTGCCCGCCACAGTCACCTTGTTCAGCACGGGTCCCGGAGCTCCGTCGACGTAGATCCCGCCGCCCTGGTAGGCCAGGTTGTCGGCGATGAGGGTGCGCGTCAGCTGCGGCGCCGAGTCCTGGCAGAAGAGTCCGCCACCCCGTGTGTACGAGGGTTCCTCAGAGTTGTCGCTGATCACCACGTCTTCGAGCACCGGGTTGGACGCGCTGCAGTAGATCCCACCGCCGTAGAAGCTGCCCATCCCGCTCTGCCGCGTCTGCCCGCGGATGGTCACTGCCTGCAGCAAGGGATGCGAGTTCAGCATGTAGATTCCACCGCCATAGCTCGTGATACCGTAATCCAGCACGTTATCCTCGATCAGCACGTCGTAGAGCCTGGGGCTGCTGTTCTCGCAGTAGACACCGCCGCCGCGCTGCGCCCGGCTGCGGGCGATCAGGGTGTGCTCGATGGCCAATCTCGACGAATTCAGGCAGTAGACCGCGCCGCCGTAGTTGTCCGGCGCGGCTCCCGTGGCCCAGCCGTATTCGAGCTTGCAGTAGGCCAGGTAAGAGCTGTCCTGTTCCGTCGTGTCCAGGTCGATGAAGCGCAGGCCGCCCCATCCGGTGAAGGTCCGGGCCATGGACTCGTAGCCCGTCGTATCACAGACCGTGAAGGTGATGGAGTCCTCCGGCGTGCCCAGCGCCTGCATCTGCCCGTAGATGCTGAGCGTGTTGTTCCCGCAGAAGTTGACCTGCACGCCGGGACCGATGTCCAAGGTGCTGTCCTGGGGCACGTAGGCCGCCCCGTCGATGTTGATGTCCCCATCGATAGACCCTGAGATCGATCCTGAAACCTGCGGGAAGTAGTAGTAGCCCATCTCGGTCACGGTTCCATCGGGGTCCAGCGGGGAAGCGGGATCTCCTGCGTCGATGCAGGGCGAACCGAAACTCAGGCTGTAATCGCCGCTCGTGGTGTCGGCGAAGAGCGGATCGGCGTCCAGGTTGCCGTCCAGCCAGTACACGGTACCGTTGCCGTTGGTCACGATTCCGCTTTGCCCGCCCCGGAAATCCGTGTAGGACACGGTGACCGTGTCGGGATCGTTGTAGGACTGGAAGACGATTTCATCCGGTGTGTTGTCCCACATGATGCAGTTGTGCAGTGTCATGTGGCAGCCGTTGCGCAGGTACATGCCGCCGGCGTCAACCTGGGGATTCGTGGCCGAGTTCCCGCTGAAAGTCACGTTGTTGAAGGTCATGGTGGAGATGTCGCACTGCAGGGCGCCGCCGTCAAAGTGAACCGTGTTGTCGAGGAATGCACCGCCGTCCAGCGTCGGATGCGAGCGATCGAGGTAGGCTCCGCCGCCGTTGTTGGCGTAGTTGTCGATGAAGGTCGCGTCCGTCAGGCTCACATCCGAGAACCAGAAGTAGATCCCTCCGGCCGTCTGAGCCGTGTTTCCGATCAGCCTGAGGTCCGAAAGGATTGAACGCGTCATCGACAGGTAAATACCCCCGCCCCAGTATTGTGCTTCATTCTCCTGCAGCAGGACCCCGTCGTACACGCTGTCCGACTGCTCGTCGTGGATGCCGCCTCCGGCCTCGCCGGCGAAATTGCCTATCAGTGCTACATCGATCAGGTGTGCCGTCGCCAATTGATGGATCCGCATTCCGCCGCCGTTGGTGCCCGCGGAGTTGTTGCTGATGGTCACGCCGTCCAGGGTGACGTTCTGCACGCAGTAGATTCCTCCAGATGCCTGCGCCGCCGTATTCGAATCAATGAGCAGATCCTTGAGATAGGTATTCTCTGCCACGCTCATGGCGCCGGCGTTTTCCGCTTGGCAGTTTCGGATCGTGACCCCCTCGAAATAGGCGCTGGATCCATCCTGACTTGGCGGAGACTCCATTGTGCCAAACACGCCGCCGCCGCTATACTGAGCCGTACAATCAGTGACCAGGCAGTCGCTGACCCGGAGGCGCGAGGAATTAACAACACAGATGGCTCCACCGAATCCGTCGAAATCGGGATACACCCCCCCGCTCGCCCGCCCGTATTCGATGTGGCAGTGCTCCACCAGCGAGCTGTCCTGTCCTGTAGAGTCCGTGTTGTAGAAACGCAGCCCGTGCCAGCCGGTGGTGGTGTCGCTGGCGGTAAAGAAGATGCTGTCCGCCGCGCTGCCCTGCGCCAGCAGGCGGCCGTAGATCCTGAACTTGTGATGCCCGCTGAAGACTACCTGCACGCCCGGCCCGATGACCAGGGTGCTGTCCTCCAGGATGTCGATCTCGCCGTTGATGATGTAAGGACTGCTCGCCGCGGTCCAGGTACCGCTGACGCTGCCGCCGGGGATGGTGCTGCCCCCGCCCCCGGGATGCAGGAATCCCGGATGATGCGTGTAGGAGGAGCTGATTGCCGACTCCCCTGAGATTCCATCCGCCGCGCAGGCCTTGAGCACATAGCCGCCTGAGGCGGGCGGACTGCCGTAGTCCTTGCTTCCCGCCACGAAGCCGTGCTGGTGCAGGGCGTAGTTCGTACTGGCGGCTTCCTGCGCGAAGCTGCTCAGCCCGCAACACACCGCCAGCAGGACGGCGAGCAGCAGGATGTTCGATTTGTATCTCATGATTACCCCGCCAAGTTGTTCTATCCTGCCCCGCGCGGCGGCGTCAAGGATTCACGACCGCGCCGTTCCGGTCCACGTTGTACATGCCGGTGGCTCCCGTACCGGCGCCCCAGATCGTGTCCACCACGTTCAGGCTGATGGTGGGATACGGAGGGCCGGCGTACTGGATGTCGGGATTCGTGGCGTGGTTGGCGAAGATGTTGTTGTGTGATACAACCGGCGTGCAGGTGACGATGTCCACCCCGACAAGGGGATTGCTGTGGATATGGTTAGCCTGGATCACCACCGGCTTGCTGGAACCGCTGGAGAAGCAGCGAATTCCGAAGGCCGCGTTGTAGCCGAAGTTGTTCCCCATGATCGAGGGCTGCGTGGCGGCCTGGATCTCTATTCCGGTGTAGTTGATCCAGATGTCGTTGGCGATGATCCGCGGCTCAGCGTAGTTGGTCATGTAAATGCCCACACCTGTGCCGGGACCTCCGGTAGTCCTTCCGATGACGTTGTCGTCGATCGTCGGCTCCGAGGGCGCTCCCATGGCGCCGATCAGATAGATACCGTAGTTCTCGTTCTCCAGGATCTGGTTGTTGCTGATGGTGGGCGAGGCGTCGTCGCAGCGGATTCCCCCAAAGACGTTTTCATGAATGTCGTTGGCGATGATCCAGGCGTTGGTGTTCCAACCGTTGCAGTGGATACCCCAGCCGCCGCACTCGCTGATCTCGTTCTCCTTGATCCAGGGTTCGCCGGAGGCGGTGATCTCGATTCCGTTCCCGGAGTGCGTGATCAGGTTGTGCGTGATGGTGGGGGAGACACCCGGGCATGTGATACCGCCGTCGATGAAGAAACCGTCGATGGTGCAGCTGTCCGCGGCGGTCACGCCGCCGTTGATGCGCGTGGCGTACTTGCCCGCCCCCTGCAGGCGAACGTAGCTCAGGCAGGTGATCGACTCGCTGTAGGTGCCCGGCATCACTCGCACCAGGTAGCGATTGGCGTAGCCGGGGCTGGTGCAGGCGTTCAGCGCGCTGGTGATACTCGTGTAGTCGCCGCCGCTGGCCGCCACCGTGTAGACATTGTCGTAGTTGCCGCTGCTTACCGCCGACTGCCAGGTGCCGGCGCCGCCGCCGTCGGAGGTCAGCACGTAGCCGTCCGTCGCGCCGGTGGGCAAGGTGAATCCCTCCACCATCGCCGTACCGGCCACATCCAGCTTCGCATTCGGCGTGTCCGTGCCCACCCCTACGTTTCCAGTGACACTCAAGTAGATGTCGTCGCCCGATACGGTCCAATCCCCGTCTGGCCCAGCGTCTCCGGATTTCAGTGCGTAAGGCACGCTGCCGATCCGGATGCGGGGCGACATTTCCCCGTCGGAGTCCACGTTGATGCCCAGCCAGCGGTCCGCTTCATCGAACAGGGTGTCGGGCAGGTCGGCTACGGAACCGAGGAAGACGTGAAACAGGCCCTCCGACACGCTCACGCTCGTATGCGATTCGGTCCACAGGGCCACGCCTCCCGTGGAATCGGCGTAGATGGAGAACTGGATCGGATAGTCGCCGTTCAGCGGAGTTCCGTCGCTGGTGGTGACCTTGCCCTGGTAGTCTATGAGTTCAGGCACCGCCGCAAGTGATGCGGTATTGAGACCCATGCAAGCCAGCAATACCAGGTATGCGGCGAACCGGAATCCGACCACAGAGGTCCATGTGATACTTCGCGTTGACATTCCATCCTCCCCTCTTCTTGGATCACGCAGCCGGGTCTGATCCACGTCGATGCCAGCGACTTTCGGTGGACTGCCCGGTCGATTTATGCTGTATTCGTGTGCTGCCTGCGTCCAGGGATCTGGGGGATACAACGATTATTGAGTCGATTCGCTGCGTGTTTGATAACCTATACTGTTCAGCTTTGGTTGTCAATAGAATAACTCCCCGGTAGAAGAACATGACTCCAGGGTTGGCTGATGAATTCATGCACAAAATCCTGCGCTCCCCCAGAGGTAGATCCGGAAAGTTGTACCGGCTGCGGATCGCTGCAGTGCCCGATTCCATCGGCTGGTCAAGCGTGACACAGCACATGGACCAGCCTGGAGAGTGATCATGTCGCTTCACCACATCATGATTCTGCTTCTCTCACTGCCGCCGCTCGCTGTCGGAGAGACAATCCTATCCGCTAATGGTATTGCCGCCGTCCATCCGGAACGCCCGCCCCTGCTGACGGATTCCGAAGGAGAAGGCTTCCATGTGGTATGCCGGATGCCGCCGGGAACGATTCTGCCGCGCGACAACCGGAACGCGCAGCGTGAATTCGTGCTCGACAACTACGATCCCGGTCCGTCCCCGGAAGGCGACTACCTGGGCTGGACGGCCTGGACTCCCGACGGCGGCCGCGTGCTGATGACAAACCGCGTCACGGACAACCTGACCGTCTTCGACGCCCAGACGATGGAAATCCTGGCCACCGTGGAGCTGGGCGAGTATCCCTCCGGGGTCGCCGCGAACGAGCTGTACGCCGTGGTGGCATGCTCCTTCGGCGACGAAGTCCACGTGATCGACCTGTCGACCTACGACACCGCGGCCGTCTTCCCCACGAGCGAGCAACCATGGGTCGTGCGCCTGAGCCACGACGGCTGGACGGCCTACGTCTCCTGCGACATCGACGACGTCTGCGAGGTGATCGACCTTGGGGAAATGAGTCACACGACGACGCTGACGGATTTCCCGGTCTGGCTGCAGAGCTTTGCCTTCAACACGGGCAGCCCGCGCAATTACTTCCAGTTCACGGATTTCCTGGTCAGCCCGGACGGAGAGCACCTGATCGCCTACGACGGGGACGACAGCCTCGTGTTCATCAATTCCACGAGCGGCGCCGTGGATCACAGCGTGGAGATCGCTACATCATGCCGTGCGCTGGCGCTCTCGGGAGACGGATCGCGCGTGGTGGCCGTCTGCGCCACAACCCCGGCCCAGGCCTTCCAGGTGGACCTGGCAGCGTATGAACTCAGTACGAGCCTGACCATCGACGGCTACTCGCTGATGTTCTCCTCCCTGGGCGTCAACTGGGACGGCAGCAAGGCCTTCGTGGGCGTCAGCGACAATTCCAGCGCCATCCTGCGCTTCGACACCGGGGACTTCACGGTGTTCACCAGCACTTACACGGCCTTCTGGATCGGCGTATCACCGGATCACTCGCTGGTCGCCAGCGGGCAGTATCGTTTCGCTGTCCTGGACTTCGCAACCGAGACCATCCTGGGCATGCACGTCGGCAACTCGCAATACATGGGCACCGTGTCTCCCGTGGAATTTCGCGCCGCGGGATACGACCCCATGCGCCACGAAGGCGTCTACTTCTACGACTTCTCGGGGCCGGATCACGAGCCCGACTTCCTGGGCTCCGTGATCAGCGGGGAAGCCCCGGAGGGCGATGCGCCCAAGCGGGTCGTCCTCACGCCGGACGGCGAAATGGCCGTCCTCACGGGCTACATGTCGGACAATGTCCTGGTCCTGGACGCGGCCTCGGGAAACGTACTGGCAGTGATACCAGCGGACGACCAGGTCCAGGACCTGGCGGTCACGCCCGATTCCCGCTGGGCCGTGGTCACTGATTACTCCGCCACGGTCAAGGTCATCGATCTCGAGAACCTGACCCTGGCCGCTGAAGTGACGGCCGGCGAGCGCGCCGCTGAAGTCAGCATCTCGCCCGACGGAGCCTATGCCTACGCCGCCTGCATCCTCAGCGACCTGGTGACGATCGTCGAGCTGGACGGGGCGAACAGTCATGACGTGGCCCACCTGCCCTGCGGCGAACTCGGCGTGGTCTGGTCCAACTACGGCACTTTCAGCGACGTGGAATGCAGTCCGGCCGGCGACGTCGCCCTGGTCACGGCTTCCTTCGACGACGTAGTGAAGGTGATCGACATGCAGAGCCTGCAGATCACAGCCTCGCTGCCGGTGGGCGATTTCCCCGTGCAGGCGGCCTTCAGCGCGGACGGTACGCGGGCAGCCATATGCAACTATTTCTCGGACGACGTGAGCCTGCTGGCCGTCGAGAACGGCGAGGTGAGCGTCCTGGGAATCTTCCCCACCGGCGACGGTCCGCTGCGGCTGTGCTACAACCCGGCGAGCGACGTGTTCGGCATCTGCAACTATACTCAGAAGACCTTGAGTTACATGGACGCCAGTACGGGCGACATAACGCACACCGACAGCTACGAGGATTACGGCAACCTGGTCCAGGCGCGCTTCGACGAAGAGGGCCTGCCCATAGTCCTCACCGGCGGGGACGACGAGGCTCCCGGACGGCTGCATCACGGCGAGGACGTGATCGACCTGCCCGGACCGGGTTCCTACTTCGACTACCATGAAGACAGCCGGACCGCCGCCGTGGCGATTCCTGGCCCGGATTTTCTAAGTCTGGTTCGCTTCGGCCCCCGGGCTCCGCCCGCTCCGGAGAATCTGAGCATCTCGCGCCATGGACCCCGCGTGATGCTCGATTGGGACCCGGTGGAGGGCGCCGTGTCCTACGCTGTCTATTCCTCGAACTCGGCCTGGGAGGGCTTCACGGATGCGCCCGGCGGCCAGGTAACGGAAACGCACTGGTCGGGTCAGCTCAGCCACGGCAGCCGTTTCTTCCGCGTGACGGCACAGGGGCTGGAAGGGCCTTAGCGGCTGGGGTCCTCAGCTGCGACAACGCCCGGGTATCGTTTTCAACGTTAGTCTACTTCAACAACAGAAGTTTCAGCACACGCTCTTCCGTAGCGCCGCCGAGTTCATCCATCGAAACGCGCAGCAAGTACAGTCCGGAAGCCTGTCGGGCGCAGTCCAGCCGGATCCGGCCCTCGCCGGCCGGCCGCGCGGACCGCTCTCCTGAAAGAACGAGAGCGCCGCGTAGATCGTACATAGCCCAGCGCAGGACACCGGGGACCTCGGTCCTGAAGCGCACTTGAGTCGAAGGATTGAAGGGATTGGGGTAAGCCCCGAGCAGCCGGAAGCCGCCGGGCGTGGTCGGGGAAACCAGTCCGGTTTCCTCCCAGCCGTCGACGGTGGTGATCCGCAGCGCCGTTCCGTCGTCGATGGGCTGGCAGGCCGCCGGATACTCCCCGTTGAAGGTGTAGCACAGGCCGCTCTGCTGCAACGGATCCTCGATGCCCACGGTCATCAGGTTTTCTCCCAGGTCCGTGATTATGCTGTTGTAGTACATCAGCAGCTCGCCGTCACCCGTGGGCGTCGGCCAGAACTCGGGATCGCGCAGGTCGAGCTCGAACCAGTTGCTGTTCCAGGGATACCCGGTGTGCGTGTGGGCGTTCCACTGCAGCTTGAAGACGTGCTCGGAGGGATCGTACAGCTGGTAGAGTCGCCCGAAGCGGTCGTTGTTGTAAGTGTTGTACAGGTCCGTCCAGAACACGGCCACCATGGCGTCCGGCCCCTGGGCGGCGGGGATGCCCGTGTTCAACCCGATGATGTGTTCGGGTTGCGGGCCCATGGCGATCCAGCCGTTGCTGCAGACCGTTATCGTGTCGTACTCCTGTCCGTAGAACCTGAATGTGAAGGGCAGCGGTATCACCGCGCTGGCGCCGTCGATCCCTTCGGGGTTGAAGGCTACGCCCTGGTCCTCGACCAGGATCTCCTCGCCCGTCTCGCTGAGATCCTCCCAGGCGAATTCCGGGGCTTCGCCGCTTTCATCCCCGCTGTGGTAGATCACGTAGCCCCAGCCGTCCGGACCGAGGGGATCCGCTAGCTGCTGCTCTCCGATGGTGATTCCGAAGGGCAGTCGGCTGACGGTGCCCCCGTCAGCGGCGAAGACCACGAGTTCAAAGGGCACTACCGTTCCAGGCATCAGGCCTTCGGCGAAACTCAGGACCATACCCTCGCAGGTGGCGGTCTCGCCGATTCCCACATTTAAGCCGTCGCAGTCGCTTTGAATTATTTCTGCGGCGGTGTTCAGCCCGTACAGGCGCGCGCTGCATTCCACCAGCGGAAACTCGTTCACCAGGCTCAGGTCCAGGTCGACCTCCACCGCCTCGCCGGGTGCCAGCTGGCCCGACTGGACCGTGATGCCACCGAGCTCGAGCAGCGGCCCGGAGACGTCCAGCACCAGCCGCCGCTGCCAGGTCAGCGTGTCCTCCGCCGCGTACAGCTCAAGTCGCAGCGGCACGCGATCGCCGTGCAGAAGCGAGGGAACCAGGTTCACCTGGAAGGCGTCCTCCATGACCAGAGTTTCGCCGGGGAGGGTGGCGGGCAGGCTCGCCTGGTGCTGCGGAATTTCCGCCTGGTCCGTTTCCGCGTGCAGTTCGAGGCGGCCATCGCCGCCGGTCCCATCCTGGCCGTACTCCACCAGCACAAGATCCAACTCCATGGACTCCCCCGCCTCGGCCGCACCGTTGCCGTTGCCCGGATCCTGGTCGTCCACTTCCCAATCCGTAAGCGTGATACAGGACGCGGCGCTCTCGACCGGGAGATCGAAGAGCGCGGGATCGATGCCGCCTCCCGTAACCGCCAGGCGCAGAGTGTCGCCGTGGGCGGGTAGGATCTCCAGCCAGGCCAGGCCCTGTTCGTCGCTCAGGGTTCGCCCGGCCGGCAGTCCTTCCGCATCCACCGCCGCAACGGTGACTGAGGGAACGGGATATCCTCCAGGATCGGCGACGGCGACAAGCAGCTGCGTTGAACCGGCCGCGACGCGCTCCGGAACCGCGCAGACCACAGGCCGCGGCGCTGCGACTCTCAGCAACAGCCCGGGGTCACCGAGCAGGTTGTAGCAGTAGAAATAGAAGGGCACGTTCTGGGCCTGATCGGGATGGCCCGCCTCGTACCAGTTCTGCTCACGCTCGTTGGGAAAACAAAGCCACATTTCGGCTTTGCCGCGGTCCATCAACGCGCCCTGACTCCGAATTCCCTCAGCCAGCAGGCCGTGGTAAATACCAGCGTCGATACAGTTGTTCCAGCGGGCGTGGGTGTCCTCCTCCGACGGTCCGATGAAACCCACGGCGCCCGTGGGAATCGTGGGTGTACCGGCGCGCAGGAATCCCTCCCCCAGGCAGGGGTCGTAATACACCGTAGCGAAATCCCCGCCGCCGCAGACGATCGAGGTGACAAGCGGCCACTTGCGGTAGTTGCCGAGATCCAGGGCGTCCTGGGAATCGAAAAGCGGTCCGTTCCATGAATCACGAAACCCGAATCCGCGGTAGTTGACCAGCGAAACGCCGGAGTTGACGGAACTGCTGACCAGCGCCGGTGATACAGGCGCTTCGATGTAGTGGTTGCGAATCGTGTCCACGGAAGCCCAGCCCGCCTCCAGCAGGCGCCTGCGAATGGCCAGGCTGGTTTCGCGCCTGCTGCCGGCACCCGCAACGTCGTAGACCACCAGTGCGTTGTGATACCAGCTCGTGTCCACGGCTTCCGGATTCCGCTCGTATTCGATCGAGCGATTCAACATGGTCACCAGCTGGTTGATGTTGCTTCCCGGCAGCCGGCCCACTAATGCGTCCGCGAAGTAGTCGTCGCCCTCCAGCAAAGCCAGCGAGTGGTCGCTGACGATATTCCGGCCCCATTCCCATTCGGCGTATTGCCCTCCCGGCACCAGGTCGCCGGGCAGGTGAAATTCGCCGCCCTCCGGCAGCATGTCTCCCACCAGCAGGATGTAGTCCAGGCCTTCCGGTTCCGAGTACAGTTCGAGCGCCCGCTGCCGGACGGCTTGCCAATTGCTGTAGCCTGTTCCCAGCTCTTCGGTAGTAGCCACCTCCACTTCATAGCCCATGGAGCGTTTCCAGACCGCCCACTCGTCGAGATAAGGCAGGATCGGTTCGACGGCCACCACGAGATAGCGCTCCGTCATTCCGCCTTCCGACCGGCTGTGTTGCGAGAGTTCTTCCACGAACCCTGGATTCTCCAACACGGGCTGAACAAGGCGCCCGGCGCGAAGCGGAACGCGGCAGTCCGGCGGGCGTGTGTTACGAAAATCGTCGCCGTCAAAGCGGACCTTCATCCGCAGGCGCGTGGCCGCCTCGATCTGCTCGCGGACAGGATCCCAGCGGTAGGGCCGCAGGTCGAGGGCGCAAATCCGCAGGCCGTGCCAGAGCACAGGCGCGCTCAGTTCGGCGGGCGGGGATCCGGCATCCATCCTCGTCGGTACATTTTCGATCCGCCGGTGATTTGTTGTATCACGATCTGTTGCGGATTCCGGAAGGCGCCACGGGAGCTCATGCCAGTGTTCCTCGAGGATCTCGAAGGCCAGGCCCGCATCGGGCGGCACGGCGACCAGGTAAGAAGCCCGGAGGAGATCGGCGGCCGCATGCGACGCAGTGTTGTCCGACTCCCCGGTACGCGCCTGAAAGTCCGCATGGAGAGAGTCGTCATCCCGCAGATCCTGGCGAAACTCGAACAGGAGGCCGGTAGCATCCTGCCCCACGAACTCCAGAGTCCAGGCTTCCGGCAAAGCCGTCCGATCAGGATCCCGCGGGATCTCTGAAACAGCGCAGGCGGATGAGCCGATCAGAAGCAGTAGTCTAAGAAGGAGGCCGTGCATGATGTCTCCAGGCGGTGTATCCGATTGCCGGACCCGTTCATTATAGAGAAACCGGGTACTCGACCGGTTTAAGCAAAACAAAGCTGCTATTCGGGGAGGCTTGGATTGTGTCAGTTCGGTGACAAAACCTACCAGTAGCGTTCCACGTGAACCTGGCCCGGCTCGCGGCGGCGGTGCTCGCTGAAGCCCTCGCCCGCCAGCCGCTCCACCATGCCGTCGATCATTCCGGGATTACCGCAGAGGAATATGTGCGTGCTCTCCGGACTCGGGGGAACCGGCCAGCGGTCCCGCAGCAGGCCGCGATCCCACAGGTCCTGGACGTAGCCGACCTGCCCCGTCCAGCCGGCGTGCTCCTCGCCGGGCCTGCTGATGATCGGCAGGTAGTGGAAACTGGTACAGATGCGGGCCAGGCCAAGCAGTTCGGAACGGTAGCCCAGGTCCCAGGAGTGGCGGGCGCCGTGCAGCACTGCGAAATGCCGCGTACCGGCGGCGCTGAGTTTCGAGCGCAGCATGCTCATGTAGGGCGCCAGGCCCGTGCCGGTGGCGATGAAGACCAGGTGCCGGTCATCGGGAACCTGGTCCAGCGTGAACATGCCGCTGATCTTGGGCGACAGCCACAGCCGGTTGCCCGGTTCCAGCGCGAATAGCCTGGGCGTCAGCGCCCCCGAGCGCACCAGCGCGATGTAGAACTCGAGGTACTCGCGGTCCACCGAGGAGGAGGCGATGGAATAGGCGCGGCGAATCGGCTTATCCGGATCCGCGGGGGCTTCCTCGACTTCAGCGCCCTCGCAGCAGGGCGCGTCCCCCGGGAGACCCAGCACGGCGAACTGGCCCGGCTTGAATTCCGGCGCATCCCATCCCTCGGGCACCACGCGGAAGATGGCCAGGCCCGGGGCCACCTCCACCCGTTGCTGGAGGATCGCATTCAGTTGAAACTGCGGCATGTAACACTCCTTCGTGAATCGATTCGGCCCTTCGAACCGCAATGATGATTCGGGAGGAATTGACTATTCGCCGGGGCCCGTCCGCCCATGCATCGCGAAACGGATCACTGCGGTATTTCGAAGAACTGCAGCTCGCCCATCTCGCCCTCGAGGCGCCGCTTCTCCGGCGGACCCTGCCGCTCCAGCTCGTCGGCCATGGCGTGAGCTTCGCAGATGTAGTCGCGGTAGAGCCGCGCGCGCAGTTCCTCGCCCAGCGCCGTGTTCCGCGGACAGCCCGAGGCCAGCGCGTCCTCCAGGGAGAACCCTTCGCGGCCGCCGGGATCCTCGTGATGCGTCCAGCTCGCGCTGTTCAGGTCGAAGTGATACAAGGGCAGAAAGAGGTGCCCGCGCCGGGCTACGAAATCCACGGCGTCGATCAGGTAGTCCGCCTCGGGATCGTCCATCACGTAGTGGAAGCCCACCCGGCACCAGCCCGGCTTGATGCCCTGGAATCCTTCGCAGATCCAGTGCCGGTAGCGTTCCGAAGTTTCGCGGTCGATGCCCAGCAGGGTGTGTCCGTAGGGTCCGGCGCATGAGCATCCCGCGCGGGACTGGATGCCGAAAAGGTCGTTCAGCAGCACTGTGACGAAACGCGGGTGCAGGTAACCGCCCGCGGGCGTCTTGACGTTGAACGACAGAATCGCGATGTGACGCTCGGGATCCGGTTGGCCCAGGAGTTCGATCCCCGGGTTCGCCGACCACTGTTCGAGGGCCCGCCCGAGCAAGGTGTGTTCCCGCTGCTCGATCCGCTCGATTCCCGCGGCCTGCTTCACCAGGAACACCATCGCCGCCTTCATGGTCTGCAGCACCCCGGGCGTGCCCGCCTTCTCGCGCTCCTCGATGTCGGCCACGAAATCGTGGGACTCGGGACTCACGTAGGACACCGTGCCGCCGCCGGCCACGCTGGGCGGCAGTTCCCCGGCGTAGACACGCTCGTTGAACACGAGCACGCCGCTGGAGCCCGGCCCGCCGAGGAACTTGTGCGGCGAGATGAACACGGCGTCCAGCGATGCGTCCTCGCCGTCGACGGCCGGCGGATTCATGTCTATCTGGTCGTAGGGTGCGCAGGCGGCGTAGTCGAAACAGGCCAGCGCCCCGTGCTTGTGCAACAACCGGGCAAGCTCGTGCACCGGGCTGCGGATGCCGGTCACGTTGGAAGCCGCGGAGAAGGAACCCACGCGCAGCCTGTCCTTGTACCGCGGGTCCTGGAGCAGGCTTTCCAGGTGCGCGAGGTCGATTCCGCCGTCCGCCGCCAGGGACACCTCCACCACGGTGGCCAGCCCCTGCCGCCAGGTCACCTCGTTGGAGTGGTGTTCGTAGGGTCCCACGAAGATCACCGGCTGTCGGTCCAGCAGCCGGCTCTCGATCTCCTCCCGCGTGCCGAGGCCGTCCTCGCCACCCAGGATTTCCAGTACCAGGCGGCGTGTCACGGGAGGAAGCTGCACTCCGACAATCTGCTGGAACTTGTCGATGGCGGCCGTGCAACCCGCCCCGCAGGCGATAATCCTTCCCCCGGGGCCCGCGTTCAGCGCGTTCTTGATCACCGCCTCGGCCTCGTGCAACAGGTGAGACATGCTGCGGCCGGTCACGTCGTCCTCGGTGTGCGTGTTGGCGTAGCGGCGCTGGATGCGCATCAGGTAGTGCTCGATGAAGTCCAGACTGCGTCCCGAGGCGGTGTAGTCGCAATAGACCATCAGCCGTTCACCGAAGGGCGTTTCGATGGTGGAATCCACGCCCACGATACGCTGGCGAAGGAAGGCGAATTCGAGCCGGGGCAGTTTCATGGCCGCTTTCCTGTGGTTTCACGATGCACCCGCATGCCGGATGCGCCCCTTTCGGAGGAAGCGCCGTGTCGGCGTCAAGCGGGGAGGAGATGATCGGACGCCGGAATCATGGCCGGGAATGCAACCGGGGAACATTCCGGCGGCTCCGCGGGCTCTTGCAAGATCGGAAACGGGGCAGGATTTACCTGCGTACCATAACCAGGGCGCTCCGGGGTTCGAGTTCCAGGATGAGTGCATCCTCGACCGATTCGACCAGGCGTTTCGATGAATCGTCCGCTGTTGATTGCTCCCTGATACTCGTTCCTGACTTCCAAGGGTCCACACCGGTGCTCAGCATCAATTCCCAGGTTCCCGTGACATCCGCTAATCGAATCTCGCTCCGCTCATCGTCCGCGCTGAGTATCACCAGCGCCGCGCGATTCCCCCGCGTCAACCGGAAGGCCAGCCGGCGTCCTTGATCGTCCGCCAGCAACCATTCGCGCTTCCCGTCCGAGAACAGGTCCGCGTTCTCGCGCCTGAGCATGATCAGCCTGCGGTAGAAGCCGAGGAGCGCCGCGTCCGGTGTCACGGCCCACGATTCCGCACTTTGGGAGGATGTTACACCGTGCATCACGTTGCTCCGTTCGGCAAGCCCCCAGCGTTCGTTGTCATGCTCCAGATCCTCCCAGACCAGCGGTTTGCGATTGTCCGGATCGTCGGCGCCCCACATTCCCGCCTCGTCGCCGTTCCAGATCTGCGGCGAACCCGGCAGCGCGAACTGCAGCACCAGCAGCAGGCGCTGGATCTCCCGCGTGCGGCGATCGGGCGGACCGATCCGGTAAGCGCGGTTCTCGCGCGGATTCGCGTGATACTTGTAGCGGTTGTCGTTGCCCAGCGACGTGGCCAGGCGGGGGGAATCGTGGCTGGCCGCCAGGTTCATCAGGGCCTGCGCCTGCCTGCGGGGGATTCCCCGATCGAGCGAATCCAGGTGGCGGGCCAGTTCCGATGCCGGGACACCCGGCTCAGCACCGTTCAGGAAGCTGCGCGCGGGAGCGTACCAGCGGTAGTTCATCACCGCGTCGAAGCATTCGGGCAGCCAGGGCCCGGGATCGGACATCTTCAGCGGCCACTGCTCCCACCAGATTTCGCCCAGCAGGAAGGCCTCCGGGTTGACCGACTTGACGAAGCGTCGGTAATCGCGCCAGAAGCCCAGGGGCACCTGTTCGGCCACATCCAGGCGGAAGCCGTCCACCCCGTCGGAGCAATCGCCGTCGCCGTCGGGATCAAGCCAGCGGCGCGACACGGCGAAGACGTGTCGCTTGACGCCGGAATGCAAGTCGCCCTCGGCGGGCCCGCCGTGATACCCTTCCGGTACGCCGAACTTGGCGAAAGCGGGCAGCTCCTTCACCCCGGCCCAGCCCGTGTAGGAGAATTCGTCCTCCGGGGTTGTCGGGTCGTCGAAACGATCCACGGCGTACCACTCGGCGTAGGGAGAATCCCGCTGGTTTTCCACCAGGTCCCGCCAGGCCCAGAAGGCGATGCCCGTATGGTTCCAGGAATAATCGAGAATCACGCGCATGTCGCGCCGGTGCGCTTCGTCCACCACTTCCAGCAGCAGGCGATCGGCCGCCGTCCAGCTCCAGGTGGCCGGGTCGGTGGGATCCTCCGCGTCAATGATCCGTTCGTCCCCGCGCGGATCGGGTCCGAAGTTGCGATCCGCGTGCCTGTAGTTGCGGGCGTCGTACTTGTGCAGCGAAGGGGAGTCGTTGACGGGATTGAGATACAGCGCCGTGACACCCAGCTCCTGCAGGTAGTCGAGGCGATCCAGCAGGCCCTGCAGGTCGCCGCCGTAGCGCCGGTGATGCACCCAGCGGTAGAAGCCGCCGGGCTCGTTCTTCGTCCAGGGCTCCGGACGGTACCAGTCCCAGCCCCAGGGCGTGATTTTCCAACCGGCGGGCTTTTCGTGGGGCCAGGCCCCTTGCATGTCGTGCAGCGTGGGATCGTTGGACGGATCCCCGTTGCGGAAGCGCTCGATGAAGACCTGGTACCAGATCGCACGGGTCGCCCAGCCGGGGATGTTCTCCGGAGCGGGGGGAGGCTGTTCGGAGGGCGCGGCCAGTGCAAATGGTAGCAGGGTCGTAATACAGACAAGTAATGGATGAATAATGAATTTCATGGCTTGGACTCGCCTAGGGCTTTGTTCATTCCTTGCTGTCCCGCAGTTCTTCCTGTAATCCCCGAAGCGTCGCCAGAACCTCGTCGTAGGCCGGCGGATCATGAAAACACATCGGTGCCATCCGACTGTAATCCATCTTCAGTTCCCGTATGACACGCCTTTCGGGCAAGAGACGAAGAGTGCTGGCGTGACGCGCCAAATCGAAACGAGCATAGGTCTGCGCGTAGCGTTCGCTCTTGAAGTCAGCCACTGTCTGAAGCAGGTCAAGTCGGGACATGGCCCGATCCTTGACAGGATTATCCGCCATACACGCCATGTCGTACATGTGACGCGAGTATCGCGGAGGCACCGGGCTGTCTTCGGGTAGAAAAGAGAGCGCGTGCAGGATGGTGGCCTTCTCCCAGAAACTGCGTTCGGCAAGGACAACGCGGACCGGGCGGTCATCAGCGTCGAATTGCCGGGGGAAGACATCAGCAGCGAATGGACGGATGCTGGATTCCTCACTTGGTTGCCACAGAGCGACCGGATTGAACTCCAGAAGAACTTCAGGTCGCATGTAGGGGCTTTCGAAAGCGGCAGGGTAGTGCGAGCGAAGTTCCGCCCTTGAAGAGCAGTATTCCTTGCAGTTCCTGATCCGCGAAAATGCGCCCCAGTACCCAGCAGATCCAGAAATCCTTCTCGACGACTACGGGTGCAATACCTATTCGGGCACCGGTCTCACGGAACAGCTCGCTCCGTTATTCCGGAAGCAGGTTCACGATCCTATCCATGGTTCTCTTCTTGGCAAATGCGTTGAAGAGCCGCGTATACCCAGACCGTGACGGTACTCGAATCGCGTAACACCTTCTCTCTCAACTCCGCCGGCAACCAGTCGCGCAGTTTCCGCACCACCTGATGATCGATGTGATCGGCGCCCAGTTCCTTTATCGCCTGCACCAGGAAAGCGCTCTCTCGAATGCGAAACCCGGCTTCCTTCAGGGCCGTGTTCCTGAAACTCAATTCGATGTTACCGACGGAATACGAGCGACTGGGACCATCCGACAGGTAGAGAATGCGAGCCGGAACCTGGGAGGACAAGCCCAGCAGATTCAATGCCGCTGCCCCGCTCGGTTGAATGCGCCAGCCGAGTTTGCGGGCCAGGGCATGCGATACCTGGTCCAGATCGGGACTCAGGCGCTGGCCGAGCAATCCACTGTGCTTGGGATAATCGTAGATCCCTCGCAGGACACGACGGATAACGCCCTTCCTGGTCAGGCGGCTGAGGGCCACATCTACTGCTGATTGACTTCCATGCACCTGGAAATCGATTCTCGAAAACGTCCAACCCCTGCCTTTTCCGTATATCCTGTTAATTAGTCGACCCTGAAAAAAGCGCTCATGCCGCGTCGAGCGCCTGAGTCCGTGATT
>CAZMSD010000005.1:0-136774 GCA_964568855.1 uncultured Bacteroidaceae bacterium
AACGGAGAGGGAGGGATTCGAACCCTCGGACGGTATCACCCGTCACGCACTTAGCAGGCGCGCGCAATCAGCCACTCTGCCACCTCTCCGGATGTCGCTTCCGATTTCCCTTCTGTATCTCATAGGGAAGCGGAGGAAGGGGGACTCGAACCCCCAAGGGCTTGCGCCCGGCGGTTTTCAAGACCGCTGCCTTACCAATTAGGACTATTCCTCCACGGAAGCTTTCAATTGCATGAGTATAAAGGCTGCCGGTCATGAAATCAAGCTTCCTGCCCGGTGTCCGAACCTGCGAGCGACTGAAGCCGGCGAGCCCCTGGTTGGTCCACCAAGCGGGATCGCTGCATCGCAGGATGTGATCCGCATATTGCGATTCGCCTCATGTGCCAAGCGCCAGAGGAACATCCCGCTTCAGTAGCGACGGGAAGCATTACTTTCTTGCACTTAAGAATAACTGGATTTCCGGTGGCTCCTTTCGCACTGACAACGATCTGGCTGGCATTGTCCCTGGCGTTTCTGCGGCGCCAGGCGGCGAGGCTCGAGAGCGGGCTCGAGGACCTGGAACGCCGACCCACTCCACCGGATCCCGCTGCGGAGACGACGGCCTGGGTGCTCGTGGCGGCGCGCGACGAGGAACCGCGGATCGACGGCCTTTTCGATGCCCTGGAGCGCCAGGACTGGCCGCGGGAGCGGATCCGCGTCGTACTGGTGGACGATGCATCCGGGGACGGAACGGCGCACCGGGCGCGGGAACGGCTGGAGCGCTTCCCCGGCTCCCTGCTGGTCAGTGGGGCGGGCCGGGGCAAGATCGCCGCCCTCGGTCTCGGTGTGCAGGCCGTAAAGGGCGAGTACATCCTTTACACGGACGCGGACTGCCGGCCAGGCCCAGGCTGGATTCGCGAGCACCTGCGCTTCCTGAGCGCCGCGGAGACGGCGGCCGCTGCGCCTTCCGGCTCAGGCCCCGCCACGGGAACAGCGAAAGGTCTCTGGGACGCGGTCTGCGGACACGTGCGCGTCGGCGAGTCGAGCGCCGCGGATCGGCTGCCGCGCCTGGAAAGCGCCCTAGCCTCGCTGCAGGTCGCCGCGGGCTGCGGGCGGGGCGATCCTCCCTTCTCCAGGGGCGGAAACTGGTCCCTGCGCCGCCCGTTCCTGCTTAAGGCGGGCGGCTACGCTGGGTTGGAGCATCTGCCCAGCGGGGACGACCTGCACCTGGCGCGACGACTCGCCCGCCGTGGTGCCCGCTTCGCCTTTCTCAGCCACCCTGAAGCACTGGTGCGCACCGCCCCGCCCGCCGGCAGGATGGATGCGCAGCGACAAGCCCGCCGGCGCTACGGCAAGCTGCCCCGGCTGGAAGCTCGCGAGATCCTGCGCCAGTCGCTGATCGGAGCCTCGGCCCTGGGCACGCTCGTCTGGCCCCCCGCGGCCATCCTGTGGCTGCTGGCGGAAAGCGTCCCCTCCGCTGCGATCTCGTCCGGCGCACAATCCGCGGCCCTGGGCGCGCTGCTGATCCTGCTCGCCTGGTTCGCGGCCCTGGGCCTGCTGTGGACCAGGCTGAAGCCGGTCCTGGCGCGGGGATTGGACCTGCTCGGGGAAGAAGACCTGCTGGTGCATTGTCCGAAATTACTCCCGCGCTGGATCCTTCGATCGCTGGTGCACGGAGTGGAGGGCAGCCTGTTCGGATCACGTTGGAAGGATCTTTCGTCAAAGGGGACCGCGTCCCGCGTTGTTCGGAGCGTGAGTTGAGATGAGAGAACGCTGGCTCTTTCTGCGCAAGGCTTTCCGATTCCGGAGAGCCTGGAACGCGCTGCTCAGCTACTCTTCCTACGGGCTGTCGGTGCTGCTGCGCCGGCCGGTCGTCTGGGGACTTCCCCCGGTGCTGATGGTGGAACCCACCAACGTCTGCAACCTCAAGTGCCCCCTCTGCCCCACCGGCGCGGGGACGCTCAAGCGTCCCTCGGCTTTCCTCGATTCCGCGCTCTACCGCAGGGCGGTGGACGAGCTCGCGCGTGACACATTCATGCTGCTGCTGTGGAACCAGGGCGAGAGCTTCCTGCACCCCGAGTTCCTCGAAATGGTGCGCTACGCGGACCGGGCGGGGCTCTGGACCTACGCCTCCACCAACGGGCACTACCTGGACCGGCCCGAGGAGCTCGTCCGCAGCGGCCTGGGCACCCTGCTGGTCAGCGTGGACGGCGCCACGCCCGAGACCTACCGGGCCTACCGGCGCAGCGGGGACTTCGAGCTGGTGATCCGCGGACTGAAGGAGCTCACTGCCGCCAAGCGACGACTGGGAAGCCCGACGCCCGTGGTCCACCTGCAGTTCATCGTGATGCGGCACAACGAGCACGAGATCCCCGAGATCGACCGCCTGGCCCGCGAGTGCGGCGTGGACCGGCTGACCTTGAAGACCGTCCAGATCTACGACGATCAGGACATCGACGTCTGGCTGCCCGAGGATCCCGAGCGCCGCCGCTACCGCATCGTGGGAGACGGTGAGGGGAAACGCCATTTCGCGATGAAGCACGGCGTGCCGAACCGCTGCAAACGGTTGTGGAACCAGCCCGTGATACATGCCGGAGGCGAGGTCACCGTCTGCTGCTTCGACAAGGATTCGGACTACGCCATGGGCAACCTGGCCCGGAACAGCTTCCACGAGATCTGGCGCGCGGGGAACTTCCAGGACTTCCGACGCACCGTCTTTCGCGGCCGGGAGCGCTTCGAGATGTGCCGCAACTGCGGAGAGGGCCTGCGCCTGAATCTCGAGCAGCGGGACCTGGACGTTGACCTGGCGCGGCCCCTGTCTCGCAGCCTGAAAGCGGATCCTCGCGGAGCGGTCGAACCGCGGGAACTGGAACAGCGTCTGCAGGCGGCCGAGGCTTCGCGGGTGGGCACAGCCGGCGATCGGAACCGCGAGCGGCGGGACGAGGCTGGTGAGAACGATTCGGAAGCCGCTGGAGCGCGCGGCTCTGCGCCTGGAAGCACGAACGGCGGCGGAGTCGCCGGGATGTCCCTGGGCGCGGGACCGCGTCACAGCGAAGAACTGGAAGGAGACGGGGACTGACTCCCGGGAATGCGTCAGATGGGGCTGGATCTGCCGGGACGCTTAAGGAGCGAGGGCGGATCGATCCGCTGGAAGACCAGGGACGGGCCGGGGGGCCGGACCGCGAGCGGCCTGCGCGATTCGGCTGGTTCGGCTGGCTGCGGCTGGCCTGCGCCGCCTTCCTGGTGAGCTGGATCCTCGCTCGCGTGGATGCCGGGCGCCTGCTCGAGGTGCTGGGCCGTATTTCATTGCCGCACCTGGCTGCGGCGATCCTGCTGCTGGCGCCCAATCTCGGTTTCCAGTTCATGAAATGGCGCACGCTGGTGCGCACCCTGGTTCCGGCGGCTCCGGACCGCATGATCCTGCGCTCGCTGTTCCTGGGCTTCTCGTTGGGTGTGGTCACGCCCGGCCGCATCGGGGAGCACGCCCGCATCGCCTGCTTCGGCTCGCACCGCGAAGCGACCCGGAGTCAGCTGGCGGCGCTTTCGCTGCTGGACAAGCTGTCCTCCGGCATCGTCACCACCACGCTGGGCGCGGCGGCCCTGTTGCTGCTGCCCTCCTGGGACCTGAGCATCTTCGGCGACCTGGCACCGCTGGTGCTCTGGTCCCTGGTCGGCTACGCGGCGGCCATGCTCGCATCCGCCCTGCTCAGCCTGGGCCTGCTGTTTTCACCGGCCCGCGTCACCGGCCTGCTGTCGCGCTGGCCCTGGCTGGCGCGCAGCCGCCGTTTCCAGCGCGTCCACGCCGGGATGCGCCTGATCGGGCGCGGCGCCCGCCTGCGCCTGTTCCTCTACGCCCTGGCCTTCTACGCCACCTTCATCTGCCAGTTCGTGTTGCTGGCCGCCGGACTGGGGTATTACAGCCGCCTGTCCTGGGCCGCAACGGCGGGGACCATGTTCCTGAAGTCCCTGTTTCCCGTCAGCCTGGGCGACGTGGGCGTGCGCGAGCTGTTCGCCGCCAACCTGTTCGAGACCCTGGGAGCGGGTCCCGAGCTGGGTATCACGGCGGCCTTCCTGCTGTTTCTGATCAACGTGCTGCTGCCCGCGCTGGCGGGAATCCGCGTGTTCCTCGCGGCAGGCGGCAGGTCCGGGAAAGGGCGGCCGCAATGATTCCAGCCTGGGAGATCCTCCTGCTGCCGCTGCCCCTGTGCTACGCCCTGCTGGTCTGGCGCCTGGGCGGCGCGCTGCGCAGGCTGGTCCGGGAATCCGCGGCCGTCCCGGACAAGGGCGCAGCACTGCAAGCGGATCCTCAAGAAGGTCTGCCGGAGGGGATCAGCGTGATCATCCCCGCCAGGAACGAGGAGCGCGAGCTGCCGGACACCCTGGCCGCCCTGCTGGAGCAGGATCTTTCGCCGGATCGCTGGGAGATCCTGCTGGTCGACGACGGCTCCGTCGACGGAACCGCGCAGCTGGGCGAGGAATGGGCGGGGCGGGCAGCCGAGCGGGGATGCCGCCTGCGGGTGCTGCGGACCGGAACCCGCGCGGTGAAGGCTCCTTCGGAGGCGTGTGTCACACCGGCCGCGGAGGGGCGCGCGGCGGGCAAGCCCTTGACCGGCAAGAAAGCGGCCATCACCCTGGGAGTCGACCAGGCCGTTTTCGACGCCGTGGCGATGCTGGACGCGGACAGCCGCGTCTCGCCCACCTGGCTGAGGAGCCTGCGCGAGGCCTACGACGCCGAGACGGGCATGCTGGCGGGCGGCGTCGTCTTTCGGGCCCCCGCCGTCGACTCGCTTTTCCAGCGGATGCAGCGCCTGGAGTACATGGGGCTGCTGGGCGCCGGGCTGGCCAGCCTGGCGGCCGGGCGTCCTTATTACGCCTCGGGCACCAACCTCTCCTACCGGGTCGGGGCCTTTCGCGAGGCGGGCGGATACGGGGGCATCGAAGACGTGCCCTCGGGCGACGACACGCTGCTGATCCAGCGCCTGCACACGCGGACCGCGTGGCAGATCGCGCCCTCCATAGATCCCGCCGTGCTCGTCCGGACCCGCGGGCCCGCCGGGCCTCGCGAGTTCCTTAGGCAGCGCGTCCGCTGGAGCAGCACCGAGTTCCTGTTCCCCGACCGCCGGGCCCTGGCGGCCGCGCTGCTGCTCTACCTGACCGTGCTCGCCACCGCGCTGCTGCCGCTGCTGGCGCTGGCCGGGGCGATCGCTCCCGCGACGGCCGCGGCGGCCGTCCTGCTGAAGCTGGTGCCGGACCTGCGCCTGACCGCCGCGGCGGCCCGCGCGTTGGGAGGACGGGAGTTGATGCCCCTGTTTCTCCCGGTCTGGTTCGTCCAGGTAGCCTACGGGCTGGTGGTTCCCTGGTTCGGCACCTTCGGCGGCTTCCGCTGGAGGGATCCATGAGGCGCCTGCTCTACCGCAGCCCCTGCTGGCGCAGGGCGCTGTATCACGGACTATGGCGCCTGCCCTCCCGCCTGTCGTACGTGGACGGCCGGGGACGCGTGCTGCTCAGCTTCGACGACGGTCCCTCCGAGAACAGCCTGCGGATCGGGGAGGAGCTCGCCCGGCGCGGGCAGCGCGCGCTGTTCTTCCTGCGCGCGGACCGCCTTGCCGCCCCAGGCCGTACCGCCACCTCCAGCCAGCGCCGCTGCGCCGAAATCTGCGGGGCCCTCCTGCGCCGGGGGCACCTGCCGGGAAACCACGGTCTGGACCATTTGCGTCTGGCCCTGCGTTCGCCGGCCACGGTGCGCGAACAGATCGCCGAAGCCGCGGAGCGTCTCGGGATCGCCTGCGGCAGGCGACCCGTTTTCTTCAGGCCGCCCTTCGGATCCTGGGCCCCCTGGCTGAACGGCCAGCCCGAACGACTGGGCCAGCGCAGCATGTTCTGGAGCGTCGGCGCCGGGGACTATGGAGCGTCCTCGGCCTCCCTCGTCGTCGAGCGCCTCCGCGGTCTTCTTCGCGCCGGGGACATCCTGCTCCTGCACTGCACGGGTCGCGGGGAGTCGCACACCGCCGCCGCGCTGCCGGGAATCCTGGATCTGCTCGAGGACCGCGACCTGGCGCCGCTGGATCCGCGGCTGCTGCTGGAGGAGTCGCCGTGACCGCGCTGCTGACACTCGCTTTCAGCTGGCCACTGGGACTGCTGGCGGCCCTGGTCGCCGACCGCGTGCTGCGGATCCGCGAGGAAAGGGAGACCGCGGCCGCCGCCCGCGCCGGAAAGCGGTCGCACGTCACACACAATGATCCCGCGAGATCTCCGAGCCCGGTCCAGGAGGGCTCCGCCGGAAGGACGCCGGCGGACGAAGAGGGGGTCCGGCGGCCCGAGTTGAGCATCGTCGTGGTGGCCCGCGACGAGGAAAGGGCGCTCCCGGACCTGTTGGCGGACCTGGCCTCCCAGCGGCTGGAGAACCTGGTTACCGAGGTGCTGCTGGTGGACGACCGCAGCCGGGATCGCAGCCGCGCATTGATGGATTCCTTCAGGCCGGACACCTTGCGGGTCCGCGTACTCGGCTGGCCGGACAGCACCGGCAAGCCCGATTGCCTCAAGCGCGCCGTGCCCCTCTGCCGCGGCCGCTACGTGCTCTTCACCGACGCCGATTGCCGGCTGAATCCCGGCTGGGCCGCCGGACTGGTGGAGATCCTGCGGCGCGAGGCGGACCTGGCCTCGGCGCCGGTTCTGCTGGCGGAAGGAGCTACAGCCGCGGGCCCACACCTGCTCTGGCAGCGCCTGCAGTGGCTGGCCATCTCTGGAACGGCGGCACTGTTCAGCCGCGCCGGCCGGCCGATCTCGGCCTTCGGCGCGAATCTCGGCTTCCGCCGCGAGGTCCTTGAAGGCTGTGGCGGCTACACCCAGCTTGTACGCGTCTCCTCTGGCGAGGATCTGGCCCTGTTCAAGGCCCTCAGGGAGCGGGGGGCGAGGTTCGTGTTCCGCGCCGCGGACCCGGAGCTGACCGTGCGCACGGCGCCAGAAAGCGCGGCTTCCACCGGCCTGCAGCTGGGACGCTGGGTGCGCAGCGTGCACAGGCTTCCCCCTTCGGGCCTGCTGCCGATCCTCTGGGCCGCGGCGGCCAACTGCTCCCTGCCGCTCCTGCTGTTCTGGAGCTGGCCGCTGGGCCTGGCCTGGCTGGCGCTCAGCACCTGGCTGCTGGCGCTCCTGCTTCGGAGCTACGCCTCGGGCATGCGTGTTCCGGGACCCTCGCTGGCGGAGGCCCTGCTCTACTGGCTCTGCTGGCCGCCGCTGGTGGTCCGCGCCGCCTGGAGTTCGTGGAGGGGCCTGCGTGACTGGAGGAAGCAGTAGTGACTGGGGCGGGAACGATTGTCATACGCCGCGCTGTGTTCTGGGGGCTGCTATGTATCACGAGCCCCGGAAAGCGGCGGGCGATGGAGGGTCCATGATCGGGAGAAGGCGCGGTCCGCAGCGCTACGCGGAGCTGCACTACCTGGCGGGCGGTCTGCCCTTCTCGGGACTCCACCAGCCCTGGCCCGAGATCTACATCGACGCGCCCTGGCGGCTGGAAGCGGGACGCAGGCTGCCCCTGTTCATCGTGGTGCGCGACGCGGACAAGTATCCCTGCCGGGTGGATGACCTGGAACTCCACTCCGTCGACCCGGACGGCGTGATACGCAGCGAGAAGCTTCCCGGCTGCTGGGAGTTCGGCGGCCGGATCGAGGGCCGGACCGCCGCGCTGATCGACGTCGCCGCGCCCGGCGACTGGGATTTCTACCTGGAAGGCACCGCCAGGTCCCTTTCCGGCAAGGGACCCCCGCCCCGGCGCTTCCGCAACCAGCTGGCCCGCGGCTTTCCCGAGGAGCCGCTGCGGGTGCGGGTAGCGGACCGGCCCCTGCCCGCCCTGCCGGGACTGTGCCGCGGCGATCCCCACGTGCATTCCTCGGCCACCCTGGACCAGGTGGAATTCGGCGCGCCGCCCGAGCTGATCAAAAGCTGCGCCGAAGCCTGCGGCGTGCACTGGTTCGCGCTTACCGATCACAGCTACGACCTGGACGATCGCCTGGACGACCACCTGCGCAACGACCCCGGCTTGCCCGTCTGGCACGGGCAGCAGTCGGAGCTGCGCCGGATCAACCGGGAAAACGGTCCCCTGGCGATTCCCGGTGAGGAGGTCTCCTGCCGCGGAGTCGACGGTGATACGCTGCACCTGCTGGTGCTCGATCCGCCGAGATTCTTCCGCGGGAGGGCCGACAGCGGGGAATCCCTGTTCCGCGGGCCGCGGGATCACGGCCTCGAGGAATTGCTGGAGATCCTTTCGGGCCACCGGGCGCTGCCCGTTTCCGCGCATACGGGCGAAAAGCCTGGAAGACTGGAGCGACTGGTTCTGGGCCGGCGCGCCTGGCGGCTGGAGGACCTGGACGGCCTTGCCTGCCACCAGCTTCTTTCGGGAGCCCTGGACGGAGCCTTCCGCCGGGGCCTTGAGCTGTGGAGAAGCCTGCTCCGTTCGGGTCGGACGAGCTTCGCGCTGGCGGGCGGCGACGCCCACGGCGACTTCAATCTCAGCCGCAGGATCCGCAGCCCCCTGCTGTCGGTGGAACACAGCCGGCGGAACCTGTTCGGGCGCTACTGCAGTGCCGTCATCGCACCGCGGGGCACGCTGGATGCCGGCGGTGTCCTCCCTAACGAGGCGGACCGCAATCCATCGGAACAAGAACACGGCGATCCGGAGGGCGCGACGCGGGAACTACCCGGGGTCCGCGGGAAACAGGTTCGCGGCGTGCTGGAGGAACTGGGCGCCGGGCGCTGCCTGCTGGGCGATGGACCGCTGCTCTGGTACGCCGACTCCGCGGAGCTGATATCTTTAGGCGGCTGCGGCGGGGACCTCGATCATGGAAGCCTGAAACTCCGGGCCCTCGTAACACGGGAATCCGGCGTGATCGAGCGGGTCCGCCTTTGGCGCGGCGGCCCGGCGGGCGAGGAGTGCGCCGGGGAGTGGACACCGGCAGCGCTGGAATTCGAGATTTCGATCGATCCCCCGCGGGGTGCGCCAGGCTGGCTGCGCGCCGAATTGCGCTGCCGGGACGGCTTCGCGATGACCAATCCGGTATTCAGCGAGGATTGGCCGGCTGATCTACTTCAGTAAGGTCACCTTGTGTACGCTGCGGAACTCCCCGGACTGCAACACGCAGAAGTATAGACCGCTGGGCAGGCCTTCAGCGCTGAAGCTCAGCTCGTGCGCCCCGGCCGGCAGCCGCGTTTCCTGCAACACCTGGACCAGGGCTCCGCGCAGGTCCCGCAATTCCAGGCGGACAGGACCCGCGGCGGGCAGCTCGAACTCGATCCGCGTCGACGGGTTGAAGGGGTTGGGCCGGATCCGCGTGATCCGCGGCAGCGGAGAGCGCGGCGCCGTGTCCCGGCGCTCCACCGCGGCGAAGTCGAGCGCCCAGACGCAGTCGGCGCCGTTCTCGTTCACCGTGTGCTCGCCGTCGCTCACCGTGTAATACAGCTCGATGTTCTCCTCCGCGAAGGCGTTCAGGTCGAAGCAGGGAGGACGGCAAAGCACCGTGTCTCCCGGCTGGAGTGCCAGGATTTCGCTGAACAGCGAATCCCCCGCGTGCCATTCGACCAGCAGCGTATCGCCGTCGGCGTCCGCCAGGTCCAGCCCGAAGTCGCCCCCTGAGAAGGCCTCCAGGAAGGCGTCCAGGTCCTCCACCTGCCCGCAGTCCTCGTCCGGGCAGCGCCGGGCCCAGGGCGCCTGGTTCTCCCCCTCCACCGCGAAGGCGCTGCCCCAGGCGTCCTGGTCGCCGTCGCGCGTGTCGGTGAAGACGATCTGCACCTCGTCGCCCAGTGCCGCCAGGCCGAGGTATTCGCCCAGCAGGCCGGCCCGGCCCTCCGTGCCGGCCTGGGGATCGAAGCCCGATTCCGTGACCCGTTCTTCCGGACCCCAGCTCAGCCCGCCGTCGGGACTCATGCGGTAATACAGATCGATCAGGTAGTTGTCCGGCAGGTCGTTGCGGCGGTCGTACCAGATCGCGTGCACGCGTCCGCTGTCGTCCACCGCCAGCCAGGGATGGAACTGGTCGGCGCCGTTGCCGGGCGCGTCCTCGTTCAGGCGCAGCTCGGGCGACCAGCTGTCGCCCCCGTCGTCGCTGTAGAGGTACCACACGTCGGCGTCGCCGTAATCCATGTCCATGTGCAGCAGGTGCAGGCGGCCGTGATGCGCGCCTCCCGAGAGATCCACGTCCATGGCCGGAAAGGAATAGGTGCTGACCTCTCCGTTGAGATTGTCGTTGAAGACCGTGTTCGGGCGGATGGTCCAGGGTCCGGTGAAGTTCACTCCGCCGTCGATGGACCTGCAGAAGCGGATTCCGCCGTGCCACCAGCTGCACCAACCGATGTAGACTTCGCCTTCGGCGCCGACGCAGGGAACCGGCCACTGCACGCCGGGATCAGAGACGGCCAGGGGATCGGTCCAGCCCAGACCCCCGTCCAGGGAGCGGCTGTGGTGGATGCGCGTCTCCACGCCTTCGCCGGTGTAGTCGAACCGGGTCCAGACCACGTGCAGCGCTCCGTCCCATGGCCCGCCGGAGCGATCGCAGGCCATCAGTTCCTTGTCTTCGAAGTACTCGTCCTCGTGCTGGTCGGAGGCGACTCCCCGGAATTCGAAACTCTGCCCTCCGTCGTCGCTGGCCAGGATCGCCAGCGCGTTGCGTCCCCCGAAGGTGAAATCGAGCGAGATCAGGTAGACCGTGCCCTGGCTGTTCCAGGTCAGTCCCGGATCGCTCTGGCGAGTGTAGATCTGCAGCTCGGGTTCGAGCAGGCGGTCCGTCCAGGTCGCGCCGCCGTCCTGGGAGACGCCGATGCCCACCTGACGGTAGCCCAGCCGGAAGTCCCGCCAGACGGCCGTCCGCAGCTGGTGATCCAGGGGGTGAATCACGCACTGTTCTTCGTTCTGCAACCAGCCGCTGTCGTCCGTATTGAGTTTTACCTGGGGAAAATCGTCCGTGGCGACCGATCCGGGGTTCTTGTCGATCTCGCCTTCCAGCGGCTCAGGTACCGGGTGGAAAGCCAGGGGCACCTCCCAGTCGGCCGCCCGCAGCGGCGCGACCAGCATTATCACGACCAGAACGCGATGTGTCACATTCATTTTCCTTCCTCCAGTTCCGCCGCATGCCGGCCGATCCATTTCGCCAGGCGGCTCAGGGCCCGGCCCCGGTGGCTGACGCGGTTCTTCTCGGTCAGGTCGAGCTCGGCGAATGCGGCCCCGGCCTCGGGGCAATAGAAGACGGGATCGTAACCGAAGCCTCCGCTACCGCGCGTCTGCTCCAGAATCCGCCCGCGGCAACTCCCCTTGAGCAGTTCTTCGATTCCGGGGCCCACTACGGCGATCACGGTCTCGAATACGGCCCCCCGGCGAGGTGAGGGCACGCCCCGCATCTCCCGCAGCAGCTTGCGCACGTTGTCCTCGTAGCTGCAGTGCTCGCCCGCCCAGCGCGCCGAATACACGCCCGGCTCTCCATCCAGGACATCGACCATCAGGCCCGTATCGTCCGCGGCGCAAAACCGCCCGGTGTGGGCGTAAAGCGCCCGGGCCTTGAGCAGGGCGTTATCCTCCAGCGTGACTCCCGTCTCCTCCGGCGGGGTAAATCCTGGGTAGTCCACCAGGGAACGCAACCTGATTCCCCGTCCCAGGCGTTCCTCGAATTCCTTCAGCTTGTCGGGATTGCCCGTGGCCAGATCGAGTTCCAACACTCCGGACCCTTCGATTTAGTAACACGGATACCGCGAACGACACCACCCGGCAAGTGGACTAGCGCCCCAAGATCCAGAAATCGCGGGGATAGAGCCGATACAGCCGCGCCTCGCGCTCCGTTTGCGCCAGGTAGTCCTCCCAAAGCTCGAACTGCCGCTCGGGGCCGATGATGAAGCACACGGCGCCCTTGGCGCTCTGCATCGGAGCGCCCAGGCCCGGCAGCACGCGCCCGTAGACCTCCTCCACCCTTTCGGCCAGCCGCTCCACCAGTCGGGGGTCCTCCCTCAAGGCGATCACGGATCCGCGGAAGCGCCTCACCAGCTCCGGATCAAGGCCTTCCACATGGTCCGCGGCCATCGCTCCGCAGCGCTCGGAAAAGGACATGGCCGCCCGGGAAACGGAGAAAACCTGGGCCAGGGCGTACTCGCCGAACTCCTCTGCCACGGGGGTGTTCCGCAGCTCCCGCACCACGAAGCGCACGGTCTGGGCCAGGTCCGGGCAGCGCTCGGCGTAATACATGACGCGCCCGCTGCGCTCGCGGCCGCCGATTCCGTTGGAATAGGCCAGTCCGGCGGCCCAGGTCTTCATGAACAGGCTGTGCCCGGCTCCGCCGCCGAAGGTCCTCGCCGAGACGAAGTCCAGCAGCTCCGCCGGATCGTTGCGCCCCAGGTCGATCACCGGCGCGCTGCTGATGATCACGCCCGTGCTCTTGTTGGGATTCACCAACCCCAGGTGCACGACGTTCCCGGCCTCGGGACGGCGGTCCCGCAGGCGCTCGAGTATCGGCTCGGTATCACCCGGGATCGCGCGTGATACCGGCGACGGATCCAGCAGGAAGAGCGCGGCGGAGAGACTGTCCCGGCACTCTCCCAGCAGCCCTCCTCCGGCCGTCAGGCAGGCCCGCGCCGCGTCGCGATGCAGCAACAGCCCTCTCAGGGCGGCCAGGTCCTCCAGCGTTCTGCGGGGATCGCGCAGGAGGTCCCGGCTGATCCCCCCGCAGAGGGCGCTCCAGTCCTGTTCCAGGCACTCGGGGGGCGTATCGCCCAGGCAGAGACCCAGGTCCCGCAGAGCATCCTCGAGCAGCTTCCGGTCGTGCGGACCCAGTTGTCCGCTGTAATCCAGCCAGGCGCGCGGGACCGCCGGACCCTCCCGGCCGCTAAGCGCGGCTTCCAAGCGGTGGAGCAGGACTCTCAGGGAATCCGCCGGGCGACCCGCGGCCCGCCCGGCCAGCCAGTCCAGCGCCGTCGCGACCACGGGGCCGCTGCGCTCGTCCTCCACTTCCCGGAGCAGCCAGCGCAGGCGCCGCAGGTCGTGGATCTGGCTAAGCACGCTGCCGGTCCTGAGCAGCAGAGGGTCCCGCTGGTGGCGCCAGGACCGCTCGATTCCCTTGACCCAGCTCTCCTCGCTGCGTTGCATCACGGTTCTGGCGCGACTGAAGCGCCGGTCCGCCAGGTCCCGCAGGCGCGGCAGGTTGACGACCCGCCAGTCCGGGAAACGCAGGAAGCGCAGCAGCCAGCGCAGGGCCGCGAGGCTCTCATCCCTGTCGCTGCCCGCGGCGCTGAATACCAGCTCCGCCCTGCCGCCAGGCCAGGATGAATCGATATGGACGCCCAGACCCAGGATCTCCCTGCGCAGCGCCTCTTCCGTCTCGCGGTGATCCAGATCCAGCCCCTCGCCGTACAGCCCCGCTTCGCGAAACAGCACGGCCAGCGCTGGCACCAGGTGCAGCAAGGAGTCGGGCACTACGCGCAGGTCGTGGTACAGGGCCATGTCCGCGCCGGCCAGGTGCTCGAAGCCGGCGCTGGCCAGCGGTACGCCGCAGGGAAGCTCCTCCAGCCCGAAGGGCAGCCGCTCGTCGTAGCCCATGGGCGGGTCTTCCGCGAAGGGAGGCAGCGGCACCGCCGCCATCACGGAGTCGATTGCCAGGCTGCGCCGGTCGTAGTCGCGGCGAAATCGCTCGAGGGCGTCTTCCGGAGTATCACATCCGAATTCTCTCTGCAGCTCACCCAGCTTGGAATCGAGTCGTTTCCGTCGCTCTTCCGCTTCCCTGCTTAGCAGTGAAGGGTCCGCCATCCCCGACACGGCGTAGGGCGGCCGTTCCAGCAGCGCCCAGCGCCCAAGGGCCTTCTTCCAGAGATTCCGCGGCAGGCTCAGCAGCGAGTCCACAGTGTCGTACAGCTCGGAGTCGTCCAGGTGCTTATGGAAGCCCGGCTGTCTATTCTGCCGGCGCAGGCGTTTCAGCCAGGTCGGACCCGTTCCCCGGAAACCGAAGCGCGGCGGGTGATCGAGCAGCCGTCGCATCTGCCTGCGCATGGAAACCAGGCGGTTGCGCGCCCGCCCGTTGAACCGCTCGAGCTCGGGAGAACCCTCCGGGAAGGACTCGATCCGCTCGATCTCCTGGAGCACGCGCGCGCGGATCCGCCGAAGGCCTTCCTCGCTGCGCCAGCTCCGGTCCAGATCGGAGATCATCAGGTCCACGGCATGGCCCTGGTCGTCGCTGGTCCAAGCCCAGACTCCACTCGCACCCGTGTCCAGCTCGCGGGTGCTCGAATCCACCAGCACGCCGTAGAGTTCCGATTCGTCCCCGTCGGCCAGCAGGGCCAGGAACAGGTCCAGGAGCAGTTCCTCCCGGGCATCCAGGCCGGAGATCGGCGGCCAGCTCAGGTACAGCGCCGCCGGTTCGTCGGGATCCCAGTGGGGAAAGGGCACCAGGCGCAGCTCGCCGATGGGAGCGGGGCGGGGCGCCGGCAGCTCGTCCCGTGATACAACCGGTTTCCTCGCGCCTCGCGGGGCGTCGCCCATACCCAGCAGGATGCCGTCCAGCCGCCCGAGGCATTCCTCCGCATCCAGCTCCTCGGGCAGAACGAGGATCACGCCCATGTTCTCGAGGTGATGCGTTCGCCGGTGAAACCGCCGCAGGTCCTCCGGCTGCATGCGGCGGATCTCATGGGGCAGTCCTCCCGCCTCGTTGGACAGCGGGTGGCCGGGACCGTAGAGCATCAGGGTCCGCCGGCGATACACCCGGCTTCCGGGGCTCTCGTAGGCGCTCAGCATCTCGTTGTAGACCGTGCCCTTCTCTTCCAGCTCCTGCGCCTCGCCGGCGGGACCGGCCTTGTAGCCGTAGTGACAGACCTCCCGGCGGATCTCCTCGTCGCTGAAATCCGGCTGCAGCAGGGCGCGCAGCTTCGCCTCGAAGAGGCGGAAGAAGGTCTCGCTGCCGGCCGCGGTGTAGAAGTGGTAGCAGGTCTCCAACTGGTCCGTGAAGGCCGAGCTGCCGCTGAGCAGCATGCCCTCCATGGCGGCCACGGCGCGGCCCCGGGCGCCCTTGCCCAGTAGAAGATGCTCGCAGGTGTGGGGCTCCCCCATGTCGGAGGGCGGCGGCGTGCGGACCCAGAAAAATGCCTGGGGAACGGTCTGGATCCGCAGCAGGTCAACGGTCATCCTGGTGGAACCGTGGATCAGCCGGGCTCCCGCGGGGCGATCCGCGGGATCGAGGTAGAGCGCCGCGGCCCGAAAGCCCTTAAGGCGGTCGCCCTCTGCGAGCCGCTCCAGGGGATCCGGCGTCGCCGCTGGACCGGCGGATGCGAGAAAGAAGCAAAGAGTGACCAGGGTGATTCCAAATCGGGAATGCATGGCTCTCCCGGAGCTGTGATTCGCCGGCTACGGCCTCAGAATAAAGATTCCGTCCGAAATATCGATCCCGTGCATGAAAAAACCCCGGCGGTATTCCGCCGGGGTGCCTCCTTCTCCCGATGCCGGCCGTCGCGAACCCTCCCGGAACCGCGAGGCATGGCCCCGCGCGGTGGATTCCGCGCGGGACCGTATTACTACTCCCCCAGGCGCCGCTTCAGGCGCCTCAAGCTTTGTGATAGGTCGCGGATCCTGATCTCGAGTTCGTTAACCAGTCTCTCCCGCTCCAACGGATCGCTGAAGGTCCTGGATGTCCGCATTCCTGCGCGGACCCTTGCCCCTTCCGCCACGCCGGCTGGATCCTGCGAGCGCTCTTCCGGGTCACGAGGCCCTGCAGGGCTGGAATCCGGTCTCACCGTCGGCGCCCTCCTGCGGATTAGATCCCGAGACGCACACAGCTTAGGATTCCCCTACCGTAAACCGGGTGCCGCAGCTCACAGGCGGAATGAATCCCGGATCACACCGGAGAAAGGTCTCAGGATTCCAGGAGCTGCTGCAGGTCCCGGCGCAGGATCCGATGTTCCTCCTCAATGGTTTCAAGCAATGCGGGCAAGGCCTGGTAATCCTCGGCCGCGCAGGCCTGCTCGGCCTTCATCGCCGCCCTGCGCAATTCGGCCGCGCCGACATTGCCCGCGGTACCCTTGATGGAGTGCGCTTCTCTCCGGGCTTCCTCCGCGTCGGTCTGTCGCAGAGCCGCCTGCAGGGCGTCGATCCGTCGCGGCAGATCGTCCAGGAGGCTCGTCAGGATGTCCCTGGCCAGCGCTTCATCGCCCATCAGTTGCTGCATCAGGAAATCCAGGTCGAAGCCCTCGCGCTTTCGAGACTCATCCTTCATCCTTCCGATCTCCAGTTCCTGCACGTTGTGGCGCCGGCAGGGCTGATTCAGGCTGGCCAGCGCCCGTTCCGCACCGGTTACCGCCGCTTCATCCGCTCCGTCGCCCGCGATCGCCGGCTCCTCTTCCGGATCCTGAGCCCTCGGTGCGGGGGGTACAGCCTGCATTTCCTGCAGATCGAAGGGCACGGTGAACCAGAAAGTGGATCCCCGGTCCTGGTCGCTGGCCACGCCGATCTCGCCTCCCATCAACTCCACCAGGCCGCGCGCGATGCTGAGACCCAGGCCGGTCCCACCATGCCTGCGCGTGGCGCTGGCGTCCCCCTGCCTGAAGGCCTCGAAAAGATCCGGCTGCCGGTCCTGCGAAATGCCCGCGCCCGTGTCGCTCACTTCGAAGAGGACCAGCGCCTCCTGCGAATCGCGCTTGAGTTTGCGCACGCAGATGCAGACCTCCCCTTCCGCGGTGAACTTGATGGCGTTGGTCGTCAGGTTCTCCAGTACCTGCCGCAGCTGTTCGGGACTTCCCCGCATGATCCGGGGCAGATCCGGATCCAGGTGACAGTGGAATCTCAGGTTCTTCGCTCCGGATTCGACGGCCGACCTCTCGGAAATCTCTTCGAGGAAGGAGCGCAGGTCGAAATCCTCCACTTCCGCTTCCACCTCGCCCGCTTCGATCTTCGAATAATCCAGGATATCGTCCAGTACGGCTTTCAAGGACTCCCCGCGCCGTCGGATGGTCTCCGCATACTCAAGCTGTTCTTTCTCCAGGCGCGTTTCCTCGAGCAGCCCGCACATTCCAAGGATGCCGTTCAGCGGTGTCCGGACTTCGTGGCTGATGGTGGCCAGGAATTCACTCTTCGCCCTGGCGGCGGCGGAGGCTTCCCTCCTGGCCTGTTTCAGCACCTGCTCCGTTTCATTCTGCCAGGACAGGACCCGCGCCATGGCTGCGTGGTGGATCTCCCGCTCGCTGTCCCTGGGGTCGAGCATGCGCAGGCGGAGTCCCCGGCCGGTTAAAATGCCCCCCAGCAGCCCGCCGGTCAGGATCAGCAGCAGGCTGGAAGCCAGGGTGTAGAAGCGGCCCGGAATTGAATCCGCCCGCAACTGCTGGAGCAGGAGTATGCCCGCCAAGGCGGCCAACAGGGCCAGGCCCACGCATACCCTGTTTCTACTGAACATCCCTTTCCACTGCATCGTGACCCCCGTTCTCCGGCTTGCACCGGTTTCACTCAGCACCGTGATCCGACTCTGACGTCGCGCTCAGATGCTCTTCGATCGATTTACGCAGGATGGCGACGCCGTCTTCCACGCGGGGCAGCAATTCGCCCGCCGCCGTCCCGTCCCCGGCCGCCGCCGCATGCTCCAAGTCCGACGCTCTGCTGCTCAGGTCCATAGCCCCGATCTGGCCTGCGGCCCCCTTGATTGTGTGTGCTTCCCGTCTCGCCAGGGGAAGATCCGAACGACCCAGCACCTCTTTCAAGGCCGCCAGCCTCTTGGGGACATCCTCCAGGAATCCTTCCAGGATTTCCCGCACCAGGCCTTCATCGCCCAGGACCCGTTCGCGCAGAACGGCAGGCTTGAAGACCGTTCCGGAGGCCGCCTGCTTTCGATTTCCAGAGGCGGTCCGCGCCGGCCGGTCCGCGTTCGCTCTGGAATCATCGTCCGCGGGAGTGCCCGCTTTTTCCTGCCCCTCCCCACCGTGCTCCCCGCGCCGAGCCTGCCCGTCCAACCAGAATTCTATGGTCTTGGCCAGTCGATCCGCATTGATGGGCTTGGCCAGGTGGTCGTCCATCCCCGCCGCCAGGCAGGCTTCGCGGTCGCCCCGCATGGCGTTGGCCGTCATGGCGATCACCGGGATCCCGGAATCCCGCACGCCCGAATCTCCGCTCCGAATTTCACGGGTGGCTTCGTAGCCGTCGAAAACGGGCATCTGACAATCCATCAGCACCAGGTCGTAGGGCTGGCTGCGCAATGCTTCCAGGGCCTCCAGGCCGTTGTTCACCGCTTCCGCCAGGTAGCCGAGCTTGCCCAGCACGGCCAGGGCCACTTTCTGATTCACCAGGTTGTCCTCGGCCAGCAGGATCCTGGTTCTCCGGCGCCGGTCCTCCGCCAGGCTGTGCCGGGTGACCAGCTCGGCCTTAGCGCGCCGCTTCTCCGGCTCTTCGCCCAGCACCGTCTGCAGGCAGTCGTAGAGTGTGGACTGCTTCACCGGCTTGGTCAGGTAGGCCGAGAATCCAAGCTCCCGCAGGCGGGAGGCGTCGCCCCGCATGCCCAGGGCCGTCATCATCAGCAGGCGCGTGCCCTGCAGGTCGGGATCCTGCAGGATCCGGACGCCAAGCTCCTCTCCCCTGCCGTCGGGCAGCCGGCTGTCCAGGATGACCAGACGGAAGGGATCCCCGGCCCCTTCAGCCTGGCGCAACTTCTCTAGCACGCCCTCGCAGCGCTCCAGTTCCTCGTGCCGGAGCTGCCAGGAATCCAGCAGTACGGACAGCCAGCGCCGGTTGGTGGCGTTGTCTTCCACCACCAGTATCCGTTTGCCGCCGATTACAGGCCGGCTTCTAAGGGCGGCTTCCCGCGGCTGGATCTGCTTGACGAAGGAGGCCGTGAACCAGAAGGTGGATCCCTGGCCCTCCACGCTGTCGACCCCGATCTCACCGCCCATCAACTCCACCAGTTGCCGGCTGATGGAGAGGCCCAGTCCCGTGCCGCCGTACTTCCTGGTGGTGGAGGCGTCCACCTGCGTGAAGGCGCTGAAGAGCTGGGACAGGTGCTTTTCCGGAATGCCGATGCCCGTGTCGCTCACTTCGAAGCGCAGCACCGCGTGCTTCCGGTTTTCCTCCACCAGGCTCACCTTGACGCTGACTTCTCCCTCGCTGGTGAACTTGATGCCGTTGTTCACCAGGTTCACCAGCACCTGCTTCAGGCGTCCCGGGTCGCCCATCAGTGAGGAAGGCACCCAGGGTTCGATGAGGTGCACGAACTCGAGGCCCTGCTCCTGTGCCCGCAGCGCCAGCAGGTCGCCCATCTCCTCCAGCGTGGTCCGCAGGTCGAACTGGAGGGTCTCTATCTCCAGCTTGCCCGCTTCGATCTTCGAGAAATCGAGGATATCGTTGATGATGGTCAGCAGGGATTCGGCGCTGGACTGCACCGTCCGGGCGAATTCGCGCTGCGTTTCATCCAGCTCCGTGTCCAGCAGCAGGCCCGACATCCCCAGCACGCCGTTCATCGGCGTGCGAATCTCGTGACTCATGTTGGCCAGGAATTCGCCCTTGGCGGCATTGGCGGAATCGGCCTGCTGCTTGGCCGCACGCAGCTCCTTGAGCGCGTTCTCCAACTCGGTGGAAATCTCTTTTTCACGGCTCAGGGCGGCGGCAATGCGGATGTTGCTGCGCCGCTGCTCCTGTTCCGCCTCCATTCTTTTCAGCGAGCCGGCCAGGATGTCCCTCACCGCGCGCAGGAAGTCCTCGTCTTCAGGCTTGAAACCCACCCCGGCGGCGTTGAACAGGGTTATCAGGGCCTTCAGTTCGGCGCCCACTCGGATCGGCAGAATACAGTGGCCATGGTTGCGGATCTCCGCGTGAAGGCATTCGTGATCAGCGTCCACCTGGTTGCTGAACACGATCTCGTCTCGCAGCGCCGCCCTGCCGCAGAGACAATGTCCGTAAGACACCCGGGCGCAGGTTTTGCGCACTTGCGGGGAGAGGATGCGCTCGTCCACGAGTCGGAGTTCGCCGCTTTCTTCATCGTTGATGAAGACCACGCCGCGGTCGATCACTCCAAGGAAGCCTAGTTCGGTGAGCAGGACCAAGGCCCTGCGCAGCAGGTCCTCGGTGGATTCGGCCAGGATGCCCAGTTGCAGGACGCGGTTGAGGGCGGCCCGCGAGTCCACCTCCTGCTGCAGGCGCTCCTCTGATTTTCTGCGCTCGGTGATGTCCCTGACGAAGCAGGAGTACTGGATGCCCCCCCGCAGCTGGATCCTGCTGAAACGAAGCTCGAGGGGGAATTCGCCCCCGGCGACCCGGACGCCGGTCCGTTCCAGGGAGCTGCCGTCCACCAGCGACACGTTGCTGCGCAGGAAGGCCGCCACGCTCTCCCGCGAGCCATCCGCCTCACCCGCGGGAACCAGCAGGTTGATGGACTGGCCCAGCACCGCGGCTTCCTCGTAGCCGAAGATCCGTTCCGCCGAACGGTTGAAGGACTGGATGATTCCATAGCCGTCGAGGCGGATGACGCCGTCCACCGCCGACTGCAGGATGGCCTGGTTGGTGGCTTCGCTGATCTGCAGGTCCGTGGTGCGCCGTTCGACCTTCTGCTCGAGTGAATGGTTGAGCCGCCGGATCTCTTCGGCCTGGCGCAGGGCCTCCTGCGACTGCTCCTTCAGCCGGTCCACCAGGTTTTTGAAGGCCAGTCCCAGCCGGCCCACTTCATCCTCGCCCAGCACCGTGAGACGCACGCTTTCGTCGCCGGAGGCCAGGCGGCCGGCCTGGCTGGTGAGCAGGCTGATGGGCCTGGTCAGGCGGCGCAGGACCAGCAGGCTCAGGATGCCGGTGCCAAGGATGGCGATCAGGGCGATCAGCAGCACCTGCCCGCCCAGCTCACTCACGGGAGCCATGACCTCGTCCTCGTGGGCCGTCAGCACCAGGCCGAGAAACTCTTTCTCAGAAAGCCGCAGACGGCCGCCCACGTGCACATGGTCCTGCTGCGGATTCCAGACTACTGGTCTACCCGGGTTTATGATCGCCGACCAGGCAGCCGGATCATGCTGCTGCAATCCATCCTCCTGGCCGAATTCGAAGCTCCAGACCTGCTCGGGATCAGGGTGGCGCAGGAGACCGCCCCGCGAATTGGTCAACTGGAGGCTGAACTTGCTTCCGCTCTCCAGGGCGTCGATGGTGGACTTGGCATCGGTGGTGAGCACCAGCAGGGCGAAACGCCCGCCCAGGAAGCCGCGGTTCCGGCCCTCTATCTCGATCAGCTCCTCGAGCCGCTGTTGCAGCATGCCGCTGAACTCGGAATAAGCCCGCTCTTCGAAGGTGGCGGCGGCCTCGCGGCAGAGACCCGCCTCCAGCAGGCCAAGAGCCAGTCGCTCGGCGCGCACCAGGCTGGCGTGCAACTGGCCGAACTGCGCCAGGGCGGAGCGCAGCTCGGAATCTGAGACCGTTCTCAGGTCCTCCAGCCTGTTCCGGACCCGTTCCACCCGGCCGCCGTACGCGGCAATCCACTGCTGATCGCCGCTCTGCACGGCTTCGGTGGCGGCCCTGCGCGCAGTCCTGCTCTCATCCCGCAGGTCGAACAGCAGTTTCTGAAGCCGGCCGGCGGGCTCGGAGCCTTCCTCGGCCGAAGCGAAGAAGACGGGAGTCACGAATCGCTGAACCGGTTGCCAGGGTATCAGGACCCTCCCGCCCTCGCGCTTAAGACCGATGGTTCCCACGTGCACTTCATCGGGGGCCAGCATTCGCCCCGCCTGGAGGAAATCGCTCTCGAAGCGGTCTGCCAACTTTCTATCGGGAATGACTCGGGGACGTTTTCCGGCCTCCTGAGCTTTGTCCACCCTGACCAGCTCGCGCCCCGTGGCGGAATCCAGCAGTTGAAGCTGCAGGTAGCCATTGGATTCGATGGTCACTCGAAAAAGGTGGGTCAGGTGCTCGCGCCAGTCATCCGTACTCATCCGGTTGACTTTATCCAGGCCGCGGCCCTGAATCGCCCGGCCCAGACCTTGAACGGACTGCGAACGGTTCAGCAGCAGCAGGTCTACGCGCGGCTGGGCGACGGCGCGCTCGAGGCGCTCCATCAGGTGGGAATGGGATTTCTGCATGGAGGCGACCGCGTCGTCCATCAGCAGCCGGCGCGCTTGTCCGAAAGTGAGCCAGGCCGCCAGCAGCACGGCGAGTACCGTGGCGCCCATGGCGGTAACCGCCAGCTTGACCACGATAGGTACCCGGCTGAAGGACGTGCTGCCGCTGCGGGTGAGGCTCATCGAAAGGACTCCAGCTACTCCATTTGAATATGGACGCTGGTTCCTTATCGACCGCCCCAGAGGCTGGATTCAGTTTGGAGGGCTCCGGTCTGTCGGAACCTGAGGATCGCCGGAGGCCTCAAGTCCGAGGTTCCCGGTTCAGCGTAAGAGCAGTACCCGGCGCACCTGCGGCGGCAGGCCCTCCGTCTCCACGCTGAGGAAATAGGGACCGCTGGGCAGGTTCGCCGCGTGGAATGTGGCTGTATGGCTTCCCGGCGGCAGGCGCCCATCCAGCAGGGTGGCTGCCAGGCGCCCCAGCAGGTCATAGGCGCGGACGCGCAGGTGGGCGTCGCGCAGAAGTTCGATCTTCAGCCTGGTACTTGGATTGAAGGGGCTGGGATGGGCCGGTCCTACGCGCAGGCTTCCCGGTCTGAGTTCACCGCGCTCGTTCACGGAGCTGGGGGGCATCTCGACCAGGTCGAGTGTGTTGGCGCCCATGTTGGGCACGGCCAGGATCTCGCCCGGGATGTCGTACCAGATGTCGGCCGGTCCATCGTGCCCGGTGGAAACGCTCTCAGGCGGACCGGCGAAATCAGGGCTGTAGCGAAAAACCGCGTTGCTGCTCCAGCTGGAGACGTAGACGAAACCCAGGGCGTCGAAGGCCAGACCGTCCAGGTTGTCAAGGTCCGTCTCGCAGAGAGTGCTCAGCTCCCCGTCCGGAAGGGCCACCGCCTGGATCGGCGAGTCGACTCGAAAGGAGCACAACAGCAGGCGCCCGTTGCCGGCATCGTGCAGGAGCCCATTGGGCGAGGAGAGTCCGTCGTCGAGCAGGATCTCCGCTTCCTCGGCCAGCGGATCGATGCTGTGAACGCGGTTCTGATTGGTGTCCGAAACGTAGAGCAGGGCACCGTCCGTGCACAGGTCGTTCAGGAAGAGGGCGCCGTCCACGGGCAGATCCAGGACGGGGTTGCCGTCCTCGAGCTGGAAGCCTTTCACGCTGGTCTGGTCGGTCACATAGAGCACGCCGTCCAGGATGGCCATGCCCTTGGGAGAATCGAGACCCGAGTCGATCCAGCTGCTCGTTTCCCCCCCGTCGTCCACCTGCGTGATACTCCCGTCACCGGCGTTGGAGACCAGCCAGCGGGAGGCCGGGGCGTCGCGGATCACACTCTCGGGCGCGTCGTACTGTGCCGCCGAGGTGCAGACCAGCAGCATCACCGCCGGCAGAGCGGTCCGAATAACGGTGCGAGGTTCTAACATCGATCTCTCCTTTCCTCGTACGGTGCCGTTGTCTCCGCGCGAATTTCCCTTGGAATCATGGGACGCGCCTCTCACGACATGGGCGCTTACCGGGAGTGCCGGCCTGAGGCGTGTTACAAAACTGTTCCGTCCCGGCGGTGTGTCGCGGCGTCTCTGTACTACAGGAGTCCGGGCGCGATGGCTCCCTCGTGGACCAGCAGCGACCGCTTCTGCTCGATTCCAGGCCGATAGCCCACCATCGACCCGTCGGCGCCGATCAGCCGGTGGCAGGGGATCACGATGGCGATGGGGTTGGCGCCGCCGGCGCGACCGACGGCCCGCGTGGCGCGCGGAGCGCCGATCCGGCGGGCCAGTTCTCCGTAGGAGCGGGTGGCGCCGTAGGGAATCCTGCGCAGCTCCGACCACACCTGTTGCTGGAAGGGAGTGCCGCCCGGATCGAGGGGCAGTTCGAAGTCCCGGCGCCGTCCTTTGAAGTACTCGGCCAGTTGGCGGGCCACCTTCGAGCAGCGGTTCGGGTCGACGATCTGTTCCTCCGCCCCGGGAACGCGGTAGTCCTCGAGTCTCAGGTTCGCGGGCATGAAATCGACGCAGCGCAGGGTTCCCTCCCCGTCCACGGCGAAAACCAGCCAGCCCAGCGGAGTATGAAGTTCGTGAACGTATAGACGCATCGGCCCGCTCCCGGATCCTGCAACGGCGGCTGCCGGACGCAACACACCCGGTGACGCAACACACCCGGTAATGTAACGAGCCTTCGGCGGAGGTGAAACGCGGGCGAGGTCCGCGGAGAAACCGCGGCCGGCAGTGCAGGGCGGTGTTTGCGCGCCGCGACGGATGTCCCTGTGACGGGCGGCGCCCGCTTGCCGCGGGCGCCGATGACCCCAAGGGGAATTGAACCCCTGTTGCCAGGTTGAAAACCTGGAGTCCTAACCTCTAGACGATGGGGCCTCTGAAAAGTTATCCAGGTCTCGGGGAGCCGGATAAGGTGGAAGAGGGGACTTGAACCCCCGACCTCCTGGGCCACAACCAGGCGCTCTGACCAACTGAGCTACATCCACCATGTTTTCCCACGCGCCCGGAAGGAATCGAACCTTCAACCTACGGCTTAGAAGGCCGGTGCTCTATCCATTGAGCTACGAGCGCTCGAACCGTTCCGGGCAGCGCGCATCGGCAGTCGGGGCGACTGGATTTGAACCAGCGACCTCCTGCTCCCAAAGCAGGCGCGCTACCGGACTGCGCAACGCCCCGTGTCAACAATGAACAGACAAGAATTTTATCAATACCCTCTATTCAAGTCAAGATGCCTTGAGAACCGAAATGCAGGGAGCTTCCTCCCGTGATTCATGATCCGGATACGGCGGCGCGCGTGTATTTCGGGTGGGGTACGGTCGGGAGAAAAAGAAAGGGCCTGCGCGAGGCCCTTCATGCAATCACTCGATCCACGGGGGTCAGATCGTTTCCTTGAAAGCCTGGCCGGGACGGAACTTGACCGTCCGGCTGGCCTTGATCCTGATCTTCTCGCCCGTGCGCGGATTGAATCCGTTGCGGGCCTTGCGCTTCTGGACGCTGAAGGTGCCGAAGCCCACCAGGCGCACGTCGCGCTTGGCGTTCTTCTTGATTCCCTCAAGGACGGCCTCGACCGCGTTCTTCGCCTGGGTCTTGGGCATGGTGGTCTTCTTGGCGACGTACTCGATCAAGTTTCCTTTGTTGAAGGGTTCCTTCGCTGTGGCCATTTGATCCTCCATGAACAGGTCTGTGTGACAAAATGCCAGTCGGCTACAAAAAAGTAGCTGTTACGCAAGGTCGCAGTCAAGTAAAAAATCAGGTTTTTTCGCCTTGTGATGCACGGATTCCCGCGCCAGCAGGGGGTTCACTGAGAAGAGTGTCCGAAAAACCCTTGTTGGAGCGGATTCCAGGTTCTCAGAATCTGCGATCGTCCCCGGATCGTCTGTCACCCGGACCCTGCCTGCGATCGACACCGGCTCGGACGCGCTGAAGCGATTCGCGGTCCACAAGGTCCCAGATCCCGTCCTTGAGGACGCCCACCTTGCCCACGAAATTACCGTTGCCGGTGACCACTTCACCAGCCTTCAAGCTGAAGCGCCGATCCATCGAATCGCAGTTTTTGATCACCTTGTAGGAATACATGCCCATCTCCCGATTTGTGATCTGTTACCTCTCGCTGGGACACACTGCTGCTTGGCGGGTTTCGCTGCTTAGACGTTCCGCGTCTCCGGGTGGAGGGGTCCCTCTTCAGTGAACATCGGCGGGAAGCCTGTTCGACTTGACTGCGGCAGGATCCAATCAATCCTTCAATAAAACGCATGGATAATGTGAGGCCCGGAACACTCCACACTGAAGAGTACAAAGAGGGCGCTGAGCAAACAAGCGAAAAGAGATCCTCCCATACGTCCGCGGCGCCTTTCAAGCTGTTCTTCCAACAATGTGGAGGCCTATGCCGGAGGCGATCCAGGCTCCCAGAGGGTATAACACGACCGCTCGCGGAATCCCAGGGCCCGGTAGACCTGCGGCAGCCACTCCGGACACTCCTCCACCTGGAGCAGCAGATCGCCCCTCGACCGCCGCCGGTGATCCTCGATGCAGTCCCGCAGAAGCCGGCGCGCCAGTCCCCTGCGCCGCAACTCCGGCTGCACCGCCAGCGCCTCAAGCACCGTTCCCCGGTCGCAACGGAAGGCTTCCAGCACGCAGGCGGCAAGTCCTTCCTCCCCGGCCAGGACCCGGAAACGGCCGCTGTCCTCCAGCAGGCGCACCCAGGCGGAGGCGGATTCGGGCCGCACTCCTTCCCGGGGAAAGCTGCGCCTGAGCAGTTCGCCCAGGATCTCGCCCTCCTCCGACAGGTTCAGGCGGCAGAGCAGGTTCCCCGGCGCGACCTCACCGCCCGCCTTTCCGGGAGTGGCTACCGGGCCGCGCTCGCCGGGCGAGTATTCCATCAGCAGGAAGCGCCTGGGAACCATGCTCTCCCGGAAGCGCGGCAGGAACCCGGGGTCCAGCGAGGGCCGACAGAGCAGCCGCTCCCAGTTCCAGTCCGCCAGCTCGGCGGCGAGGCGCACGCGGTCCGCTTCGCCCTTCCACCACAGATGCAGCAGCGCGCCCTGCTGCAGGGCGGTGGAGGAAGCGGTGGTGAACTCACGGAAACTGTGCGCCTTCTGCCGCGTCTTTCTCGCCCGCCCTGCGGGGGCATCAGGGTTTTCGACGCACTCCTGCAGCCAGCTCAGCTTGTGCCACAGCAGGGGATCGCCGCGCTCCAGCTCACTCGGAATCAATTCCCTTGGCCTCTTCCCAGTAGCGATCCAGCGTTTCAAGGTCAGTTTCCACGATGTCGCGGTCCGTCTCACGCAGCCGGCGCTCCACGTGCGCAAAGCGGCGGATGAACTTGTCGTTGGTGCTGCGCAAGGCGTCTTCCGGCTGGATTTTCAGGTAGCGCGCGATGTTGACCACCGAGAACAGGAAGTCGCCGAATTCCTCCGCCGCGGCTCGCCGGTCCCCGAGGGACAGGGCCTCGTGAAATTCCCGGTACTCCTCCTCGAATTTGTCGAGGGCTCCTTCGACCGTGTCCCACTCGAATCCCACGCCGGCCACCTTCTCCTGGATCCGCTGCGCTCGCAGCAGTCCCGGCAGCGAAACCGGCACGCCGCCCAAGATCGACTCCCGGCGGGCGCCCCGCTTAGTTTCGCGCGCCTTGATGCGTTCCCAGTTGCGTTCCACTTCTCCCGCCGTGGCGGCCCCTTCCGCGGACCCGGCTCCGCCGAAGACGTGCGGGTGCCGGCGCAGCAGCTTGTCGCTGATCAGGGCCAGGCTGTCCGCCAGCCGGAAGTCCTCGCGCTCTTCGGCCAGCTCGGCCTGGAAGACCACGTGCATCACGAGATCCCCCAGCTCTTCCCGCAGGGCCTCCATGTCCTCCGCGTCGATGGCCTCGAGTACCTCGTAACACTCCTCGAGCAGGTAGGGTCGCAGGCTGGCGTGCGTCTGCTCGCGGTCCCAGGGGCAGCCCTGCGGGGCTCTCAGCAGCTTGAGGATCTTCATCAGGCGGGCCAGGCCGCGACCCGCGGACTCCGCTTCCTCCAGCTCGCGGGCGCTCAGGCGGGCGTCCAGGTTCAGGCCGTCCTGACGCTTGTCGTTCATGGTTCCTTCTTCGCGTTGATCCGGCTGAAATGAAACAGCACGATGCCCGCGGCGACGGATGCGTTCAGGCTGCCTACCCGGCCCGCCAGGGGGATCCTGACCAGCAGATCGAGCCGGTCCAGCACGCGTCTCGAGATCCCGCGCCCTTCGCCGCCCAGCACCAGGACCAGCGGGCGCGGGGAGCTGACTTCGTCCAGCGGTCGGCCCAGCCGCTCCTCCAGGCCCGTCCGTGTCACACCGCATTCTCCCAGCAGGTCCAGGGCCGCGGAGGGATCGCTCACCCGCACCAGGGGCTGCCAGGCCAGGGCGCCGGCGCTGGCGCGGAAGGCTGCGTCGCCCGCCGGGGCCGTACAGGCGTCGGGCAGGAGCACGCCGTGCGCGCCCGCCGCCTCGGCGCTGCGCACCGCCGCGCCCAGGTTGCGCGGGTCCTGGATTCCGTCCAGCAGCAGCAGAAACAGCTCGTCCAGGCCGCCGGGCGCTTTCCGCCGGCGGGCCAGGAAGTCCTCCAGCGTCGTCTGGGGCAGTTCCGTGATCCGCAGCGCCGCGCCCCGGTGTTCCGTGTGACGCAGCAGCCGGTCCAGGCGGTCGCTCTTCTCCTCCCGCACTTCGAGACCGCGCCCGGCGGCGGCGCGCCGGATGCGTTCCAGGACGCCCCCGCTGCTCCCCCGCCGGAGCAGCAGGCGGTCGGCGGGCAGGCCGGCCCGCAGCGCCTCCAGCACCGGATTCCGGCCGCTGATCCAGAATCCCGGAGAGTCCTTGCGACGGCCGCTTCGGCTGCGCCCGGGCGCGGCCGACCCTCGCGGTCCGCGCTTGGACCCCGCTTGCTCACGGTCTTTCATGCGCAGAATGTAGCATAGAGCCGCGCCCCGCAGTCCGCCGGCCACCCTCTGGCGGTGGTTTGGTATCTTCGATCTGGATTGTCGGCCGCCCCGCCGGCGCCATCCACAGCACACGATTTCAAGGGAGTCTTCCATGTCAGGCAGCAGCAACTCTCTTGGCGCACGGGATCGCTTCGAGACCGGATCGGGACCGGCCTACATCTATCGACTGGAGGCCCTCGACCGCGCCGGCCTGGGCCGGGTGGACCGCCTGCCCCGCTCGATCAGGATCCTGCTCGAATCCGTTCTGCGGAACTGCGACGGAAATGTGATCCAGGAAGAGGACGTGCGCAGGATCGCGGCCTGGGATCCCGCGGCTCCCACGCCAGAGGAGATTCCATACCGGCCGGCGAGGGTGATCCTGCAGGACTTCACCGGCGTGCCGGCGGTGGTGGACCTGGCCGCCCTGCGCAGCGCAATGCAGCGGATGGGGGGCGATCCGCGGAAGATCAACCCGGTGGTTCCGGTGGACCTGGTGATCGATCACAGCCTGCAGGTGGACCATTACGGAAGCCCTGAAGCGGAAGCGGAGAACACGCGGATCGAATTCGACCGCAACCGCGAGCGCTACGAGTTCCTGCGCTGGGGCCAGCAGGCCTTCGACAATTTCAGCGTCGTCCCGCCGGCGGTGGGCATCATTCACCAGGTCAACCTGGAGTACATCGCCCGCGGAGTGCAGGAGCGCCCCGAGGAGGACGGACGGGTGGTCTATCCCGACTCCTGCGTGGGCACCGATTCGCATACCACCATGATCAACGGCCTGGGCATCGCCGGCTGGGGCGTGGGCGGCATCGAGGCCGAGGCGGTGATGCTGGGCCAGCCGATCTACATGCTGATTCCCGAGGTGCTGGGCTTCCGGCTCACGGGGCGCCCGCGGGATGGCGTGACCGCCACGGACCTGACGCTGACCTGCGTGGAGATGCTGCGCCGCAAGGGCGTGGTGGGCAAGTTCGTCGAGTATTACGGACCCGGCCTCGCCGCCATGAGTCTGGCCGATCGGGCGGTCCTGGCCAACATGGCGCCCGAATACGGCGCCACCATGGGCTTCTGCCCGATGGACGACGAGAGCCTGAGCTACCTGCGGCGCACCGGCCGCGATCCGCAACTGGTGGAGCTGGTGGAGCGCTACATGAAGGAGCAGGGCCTGTTCCGCGGCGAGCAGAGTCCCGATCCCGTCTTCACCGACACCCTGGAACTCGACCTGGGAACGGTGGAACCCTGCCTGGCCGGCCCCAAGCGGCCCCAGGACCGGGTCAGCCTGACCATGCTCAAGCCGGAATTCGCCGCATCGCTCTCGGCGCCCGCCGGCGCGAAGGGCTTCGGCCTTGAAGCGGAACACCTGCACGCCACCGCGTCCGTCCGCCTCAGCGAAGGCGAAACCTCGCTGAAGCACGGCGACGTGGTGCTGGCGGCCGTCACCTCCTGCACCAACACCTCCAATCCCGGCCTGCTGCTGGCCGCCGGCCTGCTGGCCAGGAAAGCCGTCGAGGCCGGGCTGCGGGTCCCCCCCACCGTCAAGACGTCGCTGGCTCCCGGCAGCCGCGTGGCGACGCGCTACCTGCGTGATACGGGCCTGCTCGAGTATCTCGAACAGCTTGGATTCCACGTGGTGGGCTACGGCTGCACCACCTGCATCGGCAACAGCGGACCCCTGCGGGACGAAATCGAGCAGGCCCTGGCGGAGCACGACCTGGTCGTGGCGGGGGTGCTCTCGGGCAACCGCAACTTCGAGGGCCGCGTGCACCCGCGGATCAAGGCCAACTTCCTCGCTTCCCCTCCACTGGTGGTGGCCTTCGCGCTGGCCGGCAGCGTAACACGCGACCTGGTCCGCGAGCCACTCGGCTTGAGCGAAGACAACGAGCCGATCTACCTCAAGGACCTCTGGCCCGCGGACGAGGAAGTCCGCGCGCTGCTGGACCTGGCCATGCGGCCCGAGGTCTTCCGCGAACTCTACGCCGAGGTGGGCCGGTCCAACCCCGAATGGAACGCGATCCCCGTGGCGGCCGGCGATCTCTACGCCTGGAATCCCGAGTCCACCTACATCCAGGAGCCGGACTTCTTCGCGGACCTGCCGCTCGAGCCGGTAGCCCGCTCCCCCATCTCCGGAGCGCGCTGCCTGGTGAAGGTGGGCGATTCGGTGACCACCGATCACATCAGCCCGGCGGGCAGGATTCCCGAGGACATGCCCGCGGGCCGCTACCTGATCGAGCGCGGCGTGTCGCCCGCTGACTTCAACAGCTTCGGCAGCCGGCGCGGCAACGACCGCGTGATGACGCGCGGGACCTTCGGCAACATCCGGTTGCGCAACCAGCTGGCGCCCGGCACGGAAGGCGGCTGGACAGTGCACTACCCCGGCGGCGAGACGCTGCCGATCCACGAGGCCAGCCTGCGCTACCGCGAATCCGGCACCCCGCTGATCGTGCTGGCAGGCCGGGAGTACGGCACGGGTTCATCCCGAGACTGGGCCGCCAAGGGCACACGCCTGCTGGGCGTCGCGGCGGTCCTGGCCGCCAGCTTCGAACGCATCCACCGGGCCAACCTGGTGGGAATGGGCGTGCTTCCGCTGCAGTTCGCCGAGGATCACGACGCGGAGAGCCTGGGCCTGGACGGCAGCGAGGTCTTCGAGATCGAGCTTGTCGACGACCTGCGGCCCCGCCAGCGAATCCCCGTCTGCTGGAGCAGCGGAGACGGCCGGCGCAGCGGCGTCTTCGAGACGATCTGCCGCATCGACACACCGGTGGAGGTGGAGTATTACCGCCACGGCGGAATCCTGCAGGCCGTGCTGCGGCAATTTCTCGGAGACTGATCCGGCGAAATTGCTCTTTACGGGCGACCGGCCTGTCGCACGGTACCGGCTGCCCGGGATCGATCTTGTATCACAGGACGAACCATGGCCGTTCTGTTCGTGTTCGGACTTACCATCGTGCTGCAGATCACAGCAGCCTGGATGGCCTTCCGACTGGTGCGCATCACGGGTTGGCGGGCGCCCTGGATGCTGATCGCCGCGGCGATCCTGTTCACCGTGTTTCGCCGGGTGATCGTCTTCTACAAGGTGATCGTCGGATCACAACCCCATTCGATGAACATGACCACCGAACTGCTGGGGCTGGCCGTATTCCTCTGCTTCATGATCGGCATCGCCCGCATTGCGCCGGTTTTCCGCAGCGTCCGCGAATCCGAGCGGCGCATCCGGCACAGCCACGAGCGCCTGCAGTCCGTGTTGCGTACCGCGGATCACGTGGCCTTCATCATCACCGACATCCCGGGCGAGGATCCCCGAGTCCGCGAATTCAGCCCGGGCGCCGAAAGGATCTTCGGCTACCGCAGTGAAGAGATCCTCGGCCGGCCGGTGAGCGCGCTCTTCCGTCCCCGGGACGCGCGGCGGCTTACCAAGGCCATGGAGGCGCTGCCGGACCGCTCGGAGGGTTTCGACGCATCCGTCATGCTGGTGCGCAAGTCGGGCGAGGTATTCCCCGCCCTGCTCACCACGCGGCCGCTCAGGGACCCTGCCGACCGAGTGAGCGAGCTGCTGGGAGTCTGCATCGACATCAGCGACCTGAAGCGGTCGGAGAAGCAGCGCAACCGGCTGATCGCCGAACTCAAGGCTCGTAACACGGAGCTTGAGCAGTTCACGGCCTCGGTGTCGCACGACCTCAAGAGCCCGCTGATCACGGTCCAGGGTTTCGTCTCCCTGTTGAAGCGCGACCACGCCTCGGGCGACGAAGAGCGCTTCCAGCAGGACCTGGAGCACGTCGAGGGCGCGGCGCTGAGGATGCAGCGGCTGCTGGACGAGGTTCTCGAGCTCTCGCGGGTGGGTCTGGTCTGCGAACCCGCGGACGTGATCCCGCTGTCCGAGCTGGCCCGGGAAGCGGCCGGACTGGTGTCCGGTCGCAGCCGTCCGCGCGGCGTGGAGATCCGTGTGGACCCGGAGCTGCCCGTGGTGCGGGTGGACCGCAACCGCATGGTGCAGGTCCTGCAGAACCTGCTGGACAACGCGGTCAAGTTCATGGGCGAGCAGCCGCGGCCCCTGGTGGAGGTTAGCTGCTCCCCCGCGAAGCAGGAGCTCGTGTTCCACGTCAGGGACAACGGGCTGGGCATCGCGCCCGAGGATCATGAAAAGATCTTCGGCCTCTTCGAACAGCTCGACAGCCGCAGCGAGGGAACCGGCATCGGCCTGGCTCTGGCGCGCCGGATCGTGGAGAACCACGGCGGGCGACTCTGGGTGGAATCGCAGGGAATCGGGAGGGGGACCTCCTTCTGCTTCACCCTGCCGGCGGACGGCGCCGTGTAACACACAGTCCCGCGAGGTCAGCCCATGCCTGCTCCATCTTCCATCGAATCTCCCGCGCTGGTCCTGCTCGTGGAGGACGACGCGTCACACGCGGCGCTGGTCGAGGATGCCTTCGCGGCCCAACAGGGGCTGCAGTTGGCGGTCGCCGGCAGCCTGGACGAGGCGCGCCGGATTCTCGGCGAACGCCGCCCGGACCTGGTGATCGCCGACCTGGTGCTGCCCGACGGTCAGGGCTCCGAGCTGCTCGCCGGCGAGGACGGGGTGCCCGCCTTCCCCGTGGTGGTGATGACCAGCCAGGGCAATGAGCAGCTGGCAGTGGAGAGTCTTCACGCGGGAGCCCTGGACTACCTCGTGAAGACCCCGGAGCTGCTGGGCGACCTGCCGCGGATCAGCCGCCTGGCGCTGGGCAGCTGGCGGCACGTCCTCGAGCGCCGGGCGGCCGAACAGACCCTGCTGCATCGGGAAGCCATCCTGGGCGCCCTGGCGGGGGCCACCCAGCACCTGCTGGGCGATTCCTTCACGCGCGAAGAGATCCAGTTTGTGGTGGATTCTCTGGGCCTGGCCGCCGAGGTCAGCCGGGCTTACGTCTTCCGCAACCACCGCGACAAAGAGAACCGCCTGCTCACCAGCCAGCTCTGCGAATGGACCGCCGAGGGGGTTGAGGCCCAGATCGACAACCCAGAGCTGCAGAACCTGCCCTTCGAGGATGTGGCTCCGCGCTGGGTGAGTACCCTGGGCGGCGGCGATCCGCTCAGCGGGCACGTCAGGGACTTTCCCGACCCGGAGCGGCAGATCCTCGAAACCCAGGCCATCCGCTCCATCGTGGTGGTGCCGATCTTCACGGGCCATCGCTGGTGGGGTTTCCTGGGTCTCGACGAGTGTCGCCGTCTGCGTGAATGGAATCCCCTGGTGATCGATTCCCTGACCGCCGCCGCCGGAGTGCTGGGCGCGGCGCTGCTCAGGCGCCGTCGCGAAGCGGAGCTGCGCAGGATCAAGGCGGCGGTTGAGAGTACCTCCGACGCGATCCAGATCCTCAACGCCGAGGAGGAGATCCTCTACGTCAATCCGGCCTTCGAACGCTGTTCGGGCTACAGCAGCGTGGATGTTCTCGGAGGCGCCGCGCGCAGCTTCAAGAGCGGCCACCAGGGCCGCGGCTTCTTCGGCGCCATCGGCCGCCAGCTCAGCGCGGGCGAGGTCTGGCGGGGCCGGATCTGGAACCGGCACCGGGAGGGTCGCCGTTACGAAGTGGAGGCCTCGGTCTCCCCGGTCTTCGACCGGCACGGCAAGATGGTCAACATCGTCTCGGTTGAGCGTGATACAAGCAAGGAGCGGGAGCTGGAGCAGCAGCTCCGGCATGCGCTGAAAGTGGAATCGGTGGGCCGCCTGGCCGGGGGCATCGCCCACGATTTCAACAACCTGCTGACTCCCATCATCGGCTACGCCGACCTGGCGCTCAACCGCCTGCAGCCGCAGGACGGATTCTACGACGAGCTGAAACAGATCCGCAGCGCCGCGGAGCGCGCCCGTGGCCTCACCCGGCAGCTGCTGGCCTTCAGCCGGGAGCAGGTACTCGAGATGCGCGTACTCGACCTGGCGGACCTGGTCACGGGCTTCGAGCAGATGCTGCGCCGCACGATCCGCGAGGACATCGAGATCGAGTTGATCCTTGAGCCCGAGCTGGGACGGGTACAGGCTGATCCCTACCAGATCGAGCAGATCCTGCTCAACCTGGCCCTCAATGCCATGGACGCCCAGCCCCGGGGCGGTCTGCTGCGGATCAGGGCGCTCAACGTGGAGCCGGGCGCCCTTCCCAGGCCGCATGACGAGGGCGTGGTGAAAGAACCCAGCGTTCTGCTGGAGGTAAGCGACCGGGGCAGCGGGATGGACGAGCGGACACTGGAGCGGATCTTCGACCCCTTCTTCACTACCAAGGAGACGGGCAAGGGCACGGGACTGGGGCTGGCCACGGCCTACGGCATCGTGCGCCAGCACGAGGGGCGGATCACGGTGGAGAGCGAACCGGGCCGTGGCAGCACCTTCCGCGTCTACCTGCCGCGGGTGCGCGAGGCGCCTGCGGGAGAGCAGGCGACCGAGTTTCTCGGACGAGGGCCGCAGGGCACGGAAACCATCCTGGTGGTGGAGGACAACAGCCTGGTGCGCAGTCTGGCCAACCGGATCCTCAGCCGGCACGGGTACACGGTGGTGGATTACGGCGATCCGCGGAAGGCCCTGGCCGATCTCGCAGGGAGCGAGTGGAAGATCGATCTCCTGCTGACCGACGTGGTGATGCCCGGGATGAACGGTCGCCAGCTCTTCGAGGAGCTGCGCGAGCGCTATCCGGCGCTGCCGGTGATCTACATGTCAGGCTACGTGGAGGACGAGATCTCGCGCCAGGGCATCGAGCAGCAGGACGGCTGCTTCGTGCAGAAACCCTTCACCGTGCGTGCGCTGACCGAAAGAGTGCGTCAGGCGCTGGATAGCGCCGCCACATCCTGAAGCCTAATTGTCGACCATCCAGCCTGCTTCCCCGGCGTCGATCCAGCGGCCGATGACATAGACTTCGTCGACGTCGCCGGTCAGATAACAGCAGGGCTCGGAATAGGCGATGGTCAGCGGAGCGCCCGAAACGTAGACCGACTGCGCCAGCGTGCGCGTACCCATGTCCACGCCATCCAGGTAGAAGGTGTAGCCGGTTCCCGACTTGGTCAGGGCCGCGTGATACCAGGTGTCCAGCTCCCAGGCGATCGCGTCCGAGTAGATCCAGATCCCGCTGCCGTAGCCGGGCCCGTTGATGTGGAAGGACAGCGAGTTGGACTGGACGCCGAAGATCCATTTGCGGTTGTTCATCCCCTGGTGGTCGTCCTTGGCGATGATCGCGTCCACCCAGGAACCCGGCGGGGGTCCGTGAGCGTCCAGTCTGATCCAGGCGCCGATGCTGGCGTCGCCCGTCCAGACGTCGAAGACGTCCTGCTCGGGGTTACCGCAATCGACCAGGCCGTTGTCGAAGTGCATGGCGTAGCCCGCCCGGCCCAGGCGGTCCGTCGCCGGACCTGTGGCGCCTCCGGGCGTGCCGTGATACTCGTTGCCCGAGGCGTCCCGTCCGTTGTTCATCAGGGGATAGTAGGCGATCAGGTCGCCGTCGAAGGGGCAGTCCGGCATGGCCGTCACGCGGTAGAGCCGGTGCTTCGTCTCCCCGCCTACGGGCAGGATGTCCGTGATAACCAGGCTGAGGTCCTCGGTCAGCCGAAGCAGCTCATCGGACTCGCCGTCGATGCGGTAGACGTTGTAGCTGCCCCCGGTGTCCGTCCAGCTCAGGAGCACGCTTTCCTCATCCAGTGCGATACTCAGGACGGATTCGCCCTCCCGCGCAGGTTCTCCGGCCGGATGTTTCTGCACCCCTTCGAAGGCCGTGACGCGGGCCGCGCCACCCAGAGTCAGTGAAAGAAGGAGGATCGGTAGGATTGCGCGTAGCATTGCTGTACTCCTCGCTTTGGCTGTGCGTTCTGCGCTCGAAAGCCGTGTTCAATCAGAATTGAATAGAGCTTTATTCGGGGCAGCCATGCAAGGGAATCCTGGCCGAGTCCAGCTTTGATTCAGCTTCACAACCGGCCCCTGCGGGCAGGGGCGGTCGCGGCGGTTGCGCCCGGCTTCACGCTGTTTCCGAGCGATTCCAGGAAGCCCAGGCGGCTGCGGCGAGAATCAGGATCCCGCCCGCGGCCAGCGGCGCGCCGGGACGTTCTCCCAGCAGGAGGGCCGCGAATAGAATTCCGTAGAGCGGTTCCAGGCAGACGATCAGGGCCGCCCTGCGGGCCTGGACGCGGCGCAGCCCGGCGATGAAGAGGCTGTGTGCCAGGGCGGTGCAGAAGACGCCCAGCAGGATGAGCAGGCCCAGGTCCCGCCAGCCCGGCGGGACCGGTTCCAGCCAGAGCGCGGGCAGCAGGAACAGCGAGGCCGCCAGGTCCTGTCGGAAGCTAAGACTCAGGGCCGCTGAACTGCTTGCGCCGAACGCGGTTCCGGGCTTCGCCCGGGCTGTATCACCTGGAAGGCCGCGATCGCCTGGTTGCCGAACTCCGCTACCTGCGGGGAGCACACCGGGAGTTCCCCTTTCCGAGCGGCGCACGAGCTTACGGTTGAGTACGCTGAGCAAGGCGAAACTGGCTCCCGCGAGCACGCCGCTGAGGACCGCGGGCAGGTTGCCCAGTTCTCCGCCCGGCGGGCGGGCGACCAGGATCACGCCGCAGAAGGCCGCCAGGGCGGGCGGGAGTGCGGCCGGTCTGAACCGCTCCCTCAGCAGGACCGGCTCCAGCAGGGCGGCGAAGACGGGAAAAGTCGCGAAGCAGCAGAGCCCCAGGGCCACCGAGCTGAGCTGGATGGCGTGGAAGAAAACCACCCAGTGAAAGGCCAGCAACAGTCCCTGCAGGCTCATCCAGCCCAGCTCGCGCCCGCCCTCCGGCAGCAGCGGCAGCCCGCGCCGGCGCAGCAGGAACGCGAGGAAGGCCGCCGCAAACGCGACGCGCCCCAGCACGATCAGCGCGGGTCCCTGGGGCAGCAGCTTCCCGAACAGACCCGCCAGGCCGAAGAGCAGCACGGCGGAGTGGATCTGCAGCAGGGATTCGTTCTTCAATTCACTGTTGGAGTCTTGAGCACCCGGCGGCCGCGCCGGGTGCTGCGCTTGTACGTCTGCAGTCGAGCGCCGCGGTGAGGCATCCCGCGTGTCACCGCGCATCTATCCCGGGCTTACTCCGGATTACAGCCGGTAGCGTACCTCCCAGGGCAGCCGCTCCCCCTTGGCGAAGTAGTGCCGCCAGACCACCAGCGGCCCCTGCTCCGTTTCCAGGTGATACAGTGGTTCGGGACTCACCTTGAGCACTTCCGCATTCATTGGCAGCAGCACGGAGCGCGTAACCAAGCGGTTTTCGGGATAGTCGCCGGCGTGGCGATAGACCAGCTCCCCGTCGTCACGGATCACGTAATCCTCGAGCCGGTAGCCGGCGATCAGTTCCAGGGGCTCTCCCGGCAGCACCGGCCGGGGAAAGCGCGCCGTGATGCGACCCGGGCCCTGCTCCGATTCCCGTGTCACCTCAAGGGGCAGTTCCTGCCCGAAGCGGTCCACCACGCGGTAGCTCCCGAGGAACTCGAACTCGTGGGGCGCCAGGCCCCAGCTCGTGCCGGTGAGCACTCGTTTCACCGGTGAGCCGTTGCGGATGGTGTAATGCGTCTGCAGGCTGCCGTCCGCGTGCACCCGGTCGAAGGCCTCCATGCTGAGCACGCCCTTCCTTCCACCGGCCTCCTCGAGTGCCGGAACACCGGGTAGGTCCTCACCGTCCACGCTGCGGATCTCGTCCTGCTTCAGCACCAGGCAGCGCTCGGCATCCTGCAGCAGGTAGCGCGCCGGTTGCAGTTCAAGCAGCAGTCCGCTCAGCTCCGCGCCGTCCTTAAGGCGCACCAGGTGAGCCTCGGTCTTCGACGCGCGGGCGCGCAGCAGCAGGACCTGGCTGGCCGTCAGTGCCAGCAGCACCAGCGCCAGGATCATGATTCCGTTCATCTTGCGCATGATCTTCTCCTTCGGTTCGGGTTTCAGAAAGGCCGGAAGGGGTCGTCCTGCAACGCCAGGGCAGGGCTTTCGCCCAGCTCGATCCAGCGCGCTTCACTCAGCAGGCAGGTCCGCGTCACGGCCTGCCAGCCCGGGGGAAGTTCGCCGGTCGCGGGCGGCCTCAGCCAGACCCAGATGGTCAGGCCGGCCGCCAGCGAGGCCGCCGTCACCGCGCCCTGCCAGGACAGCCAGGACGCCCTGCGGCACACCGTCAAGGGCGCATCGTCGAAGAACGACTCGGCCGCTTCGAGCACCTGCAACCGGTCGGCGGGCCGGGAATGCGGAGCCTCCAGGCCGGCGAACTCCTCCTTAAGGGTTCGCATGCTTTCCAGGCCTGCGCGGCAGTCGGAGCATCCTTCAAGGTGGGCCTCCAGCAGGCGGCGATCCTCCCGGGGCAGCTCGCCGTCCAGGTGCGCGCTGAGCAATCTCTTCGCATGGGCGCAGTCCAGCTTCTTCACGACTCCTCCCCGCGGTCCAGCAGCTCCCGGAGCCGCCTGACCGCCTGGTGTTTGCGCGAGGCCACCGTGCCCTCGGGGCAGCGGCAGACCCGGGCGATTTCCGCGTAGCTCAGTCCCTCGCGCACGCTCAAGAGAAACGCCGTGCGCTGCTCCTCGGGCAGTCGGCCCAGCGCCCGCCACAACTCGCCGCGTCGTTCATCCTCCTCGAGCACGCGCTCCTGCAGGGGCTCCACCATCAGCTCCGGCTGCGGGGCGCCTCCACCTGCTCCTCCCTGTACGGAGGGATTGTCCTCCAGAGGCAGGAAGCGCCGGTCGGCGCCCCGCCGCAGCTCCTCGAGCCGCAGGTTGCGCAGGACGGCGTAAAGATAGGTGGAGAAAGCTCCCTGCGGGCGGTAGCTTCGGCCGCGGCGAGCGGCCTTGAGGATCCGCAGCAGGGCCTCCTGAGCCAGGTCGCAGGCCGCTTCGGCCTCGCCGCAGAGACTGTAGGCGAAACGCAGGGCCCGCGAGTGGTGACGCTCCACCAGGAGGGCGAAGGCCTGCCGATCCCCGGCGGCGGCGCGGCGCATCAACAGGTGGTTGGTGGGTTGCCTTGGGGTCGATTCCTGCTGCACGGCCTGTGTCCGGATTTTCTCTGCGCATTCCACGGATCCGCCCCCGGCCTTTCATCGATCCAATCGATCTTCGGGCGGCCTGTCGTTCCCGCCCACATACGTGAAATGCGCAAGACCGGAATTCCTTCGGCGGCGCCTGCAATATTCCGAAAAAAACGAGCACCGCGCGCGGATTCGCGGATCGGTTCCGGCGCCTCCCTGCAGATAATGAAGCTCAACGGCGGAATTGACCACAGGGATTAATCAAGTGGTTGTAACTTCCCCAGGCTGATGCACCATACCCTGAAAACTCGAATCTGGTCCATCCTGGGACTGGGCGCCCTGCTCCTCATGGCGGCGGGTATCACGCGGATGGAGCTGGGGCCGGACATCCCCTTCCACCTGGCGGGGCGGGAGATGCCGGATCATCCCGGGCAGACCTACCCTGGAGGGCTGACCGCGGATCCGCCGGCGGTCCCCCCGCCCCCGATGCCCCTGAACTTCCCGTTACGTGGCGGCCTGCTGCTCATCGCCGCGGCGCTCTCGGCGGCCCTCTTCCCCGCGGTCCGCCGCTATTTCCTCAACTCGGTTCTGATACTGGCCATTTACAGCCTCATCGGCCTGGTCAGCCTGGGGCTCCTGCGCTGGCTGCTGAGACTCAAGTGGAAAGACCGCGATCCGGATCCGTCCTCCTTCCTCGACCAATACGGAAACCAGCTTCCGGGTGAGACTCCGCCGCCGCAGCCGGTGCCCGGATTCGAGGTTCTGGATTACGGCTGGCTGCCCTGGCTGACGGCCTTCCTGATGGCCCTGCTGCTGCTGTATCTCAGCCGGTGGCTGCCTTCGCTCTTTGGACGCGGGCGGGCCTCCGGTCCGACGAGCGAAGCCGTCCTGGACCGGAGCGCAGCGGAGGCCGCCGACGCGCTGAAGAAGGGCGCCGCCTACGAGGAGACCGTCCTGCGCTGCTACCACGCTATGCTGGAAGCGCTGGCCGGACGGGACCTGCGGCGTCCGGAATCGCGCACGCCCCGCGAATTCGAGATCCGGCTGCTGGGAGCCGGCTACCCGGAGGAAGCCGTACGCCGCCTGACCCGGCTCTTCGAATCCGTGCTCTACGGGAACCGTTCGCCCAGCGACGACGACCGCCGGCGGGCCGTGGACAGCCTCGAAATCATCCGGCGCCACGGCGCCCGGGGAGAGAGGATAGACCCGTGATACATTCATCGGAAATGGCCGGGGAGCTATGAAGTTCAATCGCGCAGTCCGCGGGCGCCCCGCTGTACGCCTGGCCTGCTACATCGCGGGCGGGCTGCTGCTGGCGGCCCTGCTGCTGGGAGTGGCCGAACGCGGCGTGCTGGTTCCGCTGCACTACCTGCTCTGGCTGATGCGGAACACCTACAACGCGCTGCCCAAGACGCCCGCCTGGTTCTTCCTCAGCTGCGGACTGTGCCTCTGGATCGCGCTGGTCTTCCTCTCCTGCCTGCGCTGGCGCAGCTGGCTGTTCCGCCGCAGCGACCCGGGCGGGGGAGGCGACTCCGCCCTCGAAATTCGCGGAACCCTGTTGCGCGCCTGCCGCGGAACAGAACTGCCCTGGGTGCTCGCCCGGCGGCTGGAGGAGCTGTTCCTGGAACTCGAGGCCCTGCGCAGCGGCCGGGACCTGGAAGAGCTGCAGCGCGACTACTGGCGCGGAGAACTCGCCATGCCCGAGCAGCTGGCGGAAGTCCTCTCGCTCCAACCCGCCGCGCGCGGTATGGCGGCGAGGGCAAGACGCCGCTTCGCCCTGTTCCTTGGCTCGCGAGAGGATCAATCCGCGGCCCGGTCCCTCGAGCGGGCACTCGATATTCTCGAAGATCAACTGGAGAATGCCATTGGATAGCAGAGCGAAAAAAGTGAGCGCCCTCAGCCGGCGGGTTCTCGAGGAGGTGGGGCGGGCGGTGGTGGGCAAGCGCGAAGCGCTCGAGATGATCATGGCCGCCGTGCTGGCCGATGGACACGTGCTGCTGGAGGATTACCCGGGGCTGGCCAAGACCCTGGTGGCCCGCAGCTTCGCCGCCGTCCTGGGGCTCGAGTTCCGCCGGATCCAGTTCACGCCCGACCTGCTGCCGGGGGACATCACCGGGGGCCAGGTGCTGGACCGCGAATCGGGCAGGTTCGACCTGCGCAAGGGCCCCCTCTTCGCAGGCCTGGTGCTGGCGGACGAGATCAACCGCGCCTCGCCGCGCACGCAGTCCGCCCTGCTGGAGGCGATGCAGGAAGGGCAGGTCACCCTGGAGGGCCGAAGTCTACCCCTGCCGCGGCCCTTCATCGTCCTGGCCACCCAGAATCCCATCGAGTACGAGGGGACTTTCCCGCTGCCGGAGGCGCAGCTGGACCGCTTCATCATGCGCCTGCGCCTGGGTTACCCCAGCGCGGCCGAGGAGTGTGAGATCCTGGGCCGCCGGCGGGAACGGCGTCGTGAGGAGGCGGAACTCAACCGGGTCTCCTCCGCGGACGAGATCATGGCGGCCAGGTCGCTTGTGGAGGAGATCCATGTTTCCGAAGCCGTGGAGGGCTATATCGTGAATCTCTGCGTAGCGAGTCGCGAGCAGCGCCAGATCGCCGTGGGCGCCAGCCCGCGCGGCTCCCTGGCCCTGATGAAGCTGGCCCGGGCCTGGGCGGCTATGGCCGGCCGCGATTTCGTGCTGCCCGACGACGTGAAGCTCTTCGCCCGTCCAGCCCTGTGTCACCGCCTGATCCTGGTGCCCGACCTGTGGATGCACCCCGGCGCCGCCGAGGAGCAGGTGGAATCGCTGCTGCAGTCGGTGCCCGTGCCCGTGGGCGACGAACAGGCATGAGAGCTCCAGCCGCCGTGCTCTGCGGCCTCGCGAGCGCCCTGGTGCTGGCAGGTCTCCTCCTGCGGCAGGGTCAGCTGCTGGCACTCGCTTTTCCGCTGGCCGCCTACCTGGCCGCGACGCTGCTGGACGCTCCCGCGCGTCCCAGGCTCCGTGCCGAACGCAGCCTGTCCGGGCACCGCGTATCACAGGGGGCCGAGGTGGAGGTCCGGCTGATGGTGAGCAACCAGGGCGCAATCCTTGAGGAGCTGCACCTGGAAGACCCGCTTATGTCCGGGCTGAGACTTCGCCGCGGGTCGAACCGCTGGACGGGTCGCCTGGAGGCCGGAGGCAGTTTGGAATTCCGCTACACCATCGGCGCGAAGCGCGGCGACCACCAGTTTCAAGCCCTGCAGGCCCGCGCTCCAAGCCAGGGTGGCCTGCTCGAGGCCAGCTGCGAGGTAGCGGCCGCCGGTGGACTGGTGGTCCTGCCGGAAAGCTATGCAGTGAGCGCCCTCAGTATCCGGCCGCGCTTGACGAGGCCCTACCCCGGCTCCGTGCCTTCGCGCCAGGGCGGCTCCGGCGTCGAGTTCCTGGGACTGCGGACCTACCGTGCGGGAGACGACCTGAGGCGCGTCAATCGCCGAGCCGCCGGGCGTCATCCCAGCAAGGTCTTCGTCAACCAGTTCGAACAGGAGCGTATCACCGAAGTGGGCCTGGTGCTCGACGCCCGGACCCTCAGCTACGAAGGCGAAGCGGGCGACCGGCTCTTCGAATGTTGCGTGTCGGCGGCGGCCTCGCTGGCTGAGCATTTCCTGGCGCAAAGCAACCGCGTAGGGTTGTTGATCTACGGAAGCGCCCTCAATTGGACCTTCCCCGGCTGCGGAGCCCTGCAGCGCGAGCGGATCCTCCGCGAGTTGGCGCGGGCGGAGCAGGGCGCCAGCCAGGTCTTCGCGTCGCTCGACTACCTGCCCGCGCGCCTCTTCCCAAAGGGATCGCAGCTCGTGCTGGTCAGCCCCCTTAGCTCCGATGACCTGGCCGAACTCAGGCGGCTGCTGGCCCGGGCCTACCAGGTGCTGGTGATCAGCCCGCGAATCGCTGCGCCGCCGGTGGGCGGGGATCGGCCCGCGGAAAGCTCAGCGGTGCAGGGCAGGGATCCCCGGCGGCAGCGAGCGGAGCAGTTGGCTCTGCGAATGGAATCACTCGAACGCAGGTTGCTGCTGCACCGTTTCCGCAGGGCCGGCCTCAAGGTCGTGGACTGGCTGACGGAACGCCCGCTGGAGGCGGCCTTGCAGCAGGCGCGCTGGGCCGGAACGCCTGCCCGCCGTCACGCGGCCCCCGGAGGGTTGCCATGAAGCTGCAGAGACTGATCGGCGGGCTGATTCTTCTGGCGGCCTGCTCGCTCTGGCTGGCCCTTTTCCTGAAGGGTCCGCGGATCTGGTGCTGGGCGGCCTTCCTCCCGGCTGCCCTGTGGTTGTGTTGGAGATGGATGATCGATCGCGCCGGCCGGATGTGCGCCGGTGATCCGAATCCGCGACAGGGCGGGTTCTGCGATTCCGTCGCCTTCGTTCTGCAGGTCCTGTGGATCGCCACGGCCGGGCTGGCCTCGCCGGAGCCGGCCCTGCTGCTGCTCTCAATGGGCGCGGCCCTGGCCGCCTGGGACCTGGGCGGCCTGGACCGCCGGTTAAGAACCTGTCCCGAACCTGCCGAGCGAAGGCGGGTGATCGAGTCGCGCCTGCGTCGCCTGTGGCTGGCGCCGGGACTCGCCCTGCCGCCGGCCTGGCTGGCGCTGCGCCTGCCGCTGAAGCCCGATCTTCCCGTGGCCCTGCTGCTGGCGATCATGCTGCCGCTGTTCCTGCGGCAACTGCTGCTCGGTTTCAGCTCACGGGAGCAATCCGCGGGAAGGAAGCGACAGCAGTTGTTGCGAATAGACGGCGGTCCGCGCGTGAAGGATCGGGAGGTTTCCCGGAAATGAACGGTTTTCTTGCTCTGTTTGCCGTTTGCCTGGCGCTGCCGGCGGCCCTGGCGGAAGCGCTTCCCGGCTCTGTACCGCGATCCGGGGGCGAGTCTGACACGCTCAGGCTGCTGCTCGCGCCACCTCGGTCGCAGGCGCAGGGCGAGGTCCGGTTGCTGGATGTATCACGAGGAGCAGAGCCGCGAGCCGGGCCGGGCGGCTTCCCCTTCTCCGCGGGCCGCGACTGGCCGCTGCAGCGGTTGCTGGACTCCCTCGAAGGCCCTGCACTGCTGGAGTTCACGGCCGGCCGTTTCCCGCTGGACCCGGTGGACTTCAGCGATTCGCTCTGCGGCAACTGCGAGGATCCGGGCACGCCAGCGGCGGCCACGCGCGGTCTTCTGCTCACCGGCCGGAGCCTGGCGTTGCGAGGCGCTTCCCCCGACAGCACGGTATTCGTGACACAAGCCGGCTACGGCCTGTTCTTCGAGGGCTGCCGGGACTGCGCCCTGGAGGACCTCGCGCTGACCGGCGGAGTCCGGGACCCGGACGAAAACGCCACCGACGCCGCCGTGGTGGTCCGCGAGAGCGAGGTGACGATCCGCCGCTGCCGGATTTTCGACAACCTGGGGGATCCGGAAACCGTGCGCGAAACGGTAGTGGGCGTGATGGGCATCGCCGGCCGCGAGAGCGCCCGGATCACCGTGGAGGACTGCCTGATCCGGCGCAACTCCTGGGACGGTATCGCCCTTTACCGGGGGGCCGCCGCCATCATCCGCGACTGCGTGATCGACGGCGTGGACCGGGCGGTGGGCGCGCAGACCGGCGGCGGTCGCGGGGTGGGCATCGGACTCACCTGGGACAGCCGCGCGCTGCTCGAGGGCAACCTGGTGAGACGCTACTGGAAGGGCATCGGCGTCTTCGTGGAGGCCCAGGCCGTGATCCAGCGCAACATCGTGGAAGAGGTCCTCACCTGGGGTCTGGCGCTCTGGGACGCCGGCAAGGGACATCCGCGGGCCTGGATCACGGAGAATGCGATCTACGACACGGGTGCCTGCGGCGCGTCCATCACCTTGGGCGAGGCGGACGGCTGCCCCGCGGCAGAAGCAGGCTTTCCTTACGATGGAGTGGACCAGGGAATCTTCCAGGCCGCGCCAGGCGGCGAATTCCGCCGCAACCTGCTGGTCGGGACGGGCCGGGACGAACGCTACGATTCGCCGGAACGTTACTGTTTCCAGGAAGCCCTGGCGGAGCACGAAGTGCCGGAGAACTTCCCCATCGAGGACAACGTGTATCACGACAACCGGGAAGTCGCTGACGAGGGCGCGGGTACACTTCCCGGAGAGCACGACCTGGATCGGGAACGTTTCAAGACCGAGGCCGCGACTCTGTTGGACGGCCTGGCGTTGAATCCAGCCCTCAAGGGTTCTCTCTTCCTGCGGGATTTCCGCTAGGCTTCATTCAAGATCCTGCGATGTCACTCGCGTTCATTGAAGCTGTGGGACACAGGATAGCGTCGGCCAGCAACAGGTGTTACAATCGCTGGCTGAACAACATATCCAGCTTAGGTGATGAGTCCCACGTCCGGGAGAAGCCCCAGGATGGTGCATTTGCATGGCAGAGCGCTATGCATTTTGCTAACTAATCACCCAACACAGTCCACAGAGTCCTCCTCGACCGTTAACCACTTGCCGGACTCCGTACTGCTGCACAGCTGGCATACCTGTTGGCAAGCACACATCGATCGCCTCGGCGAGGTCTCTATCGTTCATCTGCTTAGAATCTATGGACTCACTGAAGTACTGAACTGAAGCGGTGATGGAAAGCAGTGTCATGGTGATCCCATGTTCCAATCCGAACGGGACACGATCTTCCACAACTAGGGAGGGCGAAAGATGAAATTGAGAGTTCTCTTGCGGGTGCTGCCCCTGGTTCCGCTTGTCTTCTCGGCGCCCGCCCAGGCGGCCTGGATCACCGGTGTCCTGTCCAACTTCGACGTGCGCAATATCACCGTCGAGAACGCAGACGATTTCCACCTGATCATCGACAGCGTTTCCTGCACCGACATCATCGACGGCTACGATCCGCCAGACTGGGTTTTCAGCTGCCTCGATCTGCCGGAGGGAGGCCTGGTGGTTTCCTGGCAAAGTCTCACCGACTTGGTGCTCAGCACGGAAACGCGCCATTTCGGCGTGGAGTTCGAAGGCAATCCCCAGTTCCGCGTCCGGGCAGCATACTGGACCTATGAGGGCAGGATTCTCTTCCCCTGGATCAGTTTCGTCAACCAGCGCTGGGAGGACAGTATGGAATGCTGGGTCGACGATCTCCTGGACGGATATCCACGCCTACTGAACCTGGAAGTAACAATCAGCAATCGCGATTTCGCCTGGTCCGACACCGTGATCCAGCTATCTGATTTGACCTGGGAAACAACAGAACCGCTGTATTGGACGACCGGCATCCAATGGGAGGACATCCCCAATGACCCTGAGTATGAATCCCTGCTTGAGATTCCTTCTCCCGGCTGGCCGATAGGAGGCACCTTGGTACGCTACGACTTGTGGAAACCAGGTTTCATCGATCAAGCCGCAATCTTCACCAACGAAGTTCTCTGGGATTCCACCGGCATAATTGAGAGCATGCTATCCGGCTTCGAGGTGATCAATTTCACCGACTACTGTGTGGACGCTTTTCATCTCTCGCTGAGGGGCGTGATCACCACCGACTTCGCGAATTCGCCCAACGACTTCTACGCCCCTTCAGGCTGGTCGGTGGTCTGCGCCGATCACACGGACGGCGGGGGTTGCGATATCGCCTGGACAGTTACGCCGGGGAGCTGTCTCGAGCCGGAAGAATATGAGTGGTTTCAACTCGGGTTCGGTCTGGAAGGCGTTCCCTGGTTCCAGGTGCGCGCCGCATGGTGGGCTTCGGAAGGCATTCCTGTTTCGCCGCTCCTCGAGTTCGTCAACCAGATCTGGTATGAAAGTCAAGTAGCATTCGAAACCATCAACGTGTTACAAGGCTACGATCGCGTTCAAGAAATAGCCGGCATGCAAATAGGCATCTTCACTGGTCGTGAATTCGCCTACCCGGAAGGTCAACCGATTCCGTTGGATATGCTGACCTGGGAAGAGACCGCCTACCTGGACTGGCAACTCGCTGACCAGGGCACGCCGTCAATTCCGCCGGATCCGGAATATTCCGATGCGTATCGTTTCGAGCCTTGGATGACGGAGGACCGTGAGGCCCTGCTGATTCGTTACGAAACCTGGGATTCAGACGACAACATGCAGGTACGCTTCACCAACGAAGCGCTGATCGCGACTTCTGCGCCACCACCTCCTGAAGACTTGCGGATCCAGTTCATGGGCATGGCGGAACCCGACGTGATGCATTTCCGGCTGGAATGGACGCCACCTCTGCCGATCGACCTGAGATACAACATTATCCAAAGGGAGGATTTCTATGATCCGGCATTCTGGTGGCAGGTCGGCTGGACCACCGACACATTCTACGATCTGTTTCTGCCCATCGAACACACACCCTGGTCCAACAGGTTGATCGGCTTCCACGTGACGGCGGAACACCAGATGCGTTCGCAATAGCGGACCGAGGTTACGGAATCATCCGATAAGCGACCTGTCTCATATCCAACAACCACAGCCCGATATTGAACATAAAGTTGTCAATGATGGCACATTCGTCAATGATTGTCGATTTTCAAAGCTGAAGGTGCCGGCTGGCATTCGGTATGAATTTTGCTCATTTTTCGGCATCCCGGTTCCGCGGTGCCTTCATCGAGGCTCCCCCTGCATCGTCCGCACCGCGAAGCCGCACAGCATAATCAAGCGTCTCGACTCGACCCCTGCCCCTCACCATGGTTCGATCCGTCCCGGAAGACCCTCGTCCGGAGCTGCGGATTGAATGGAGATATGAACCGGATGCGTCGGAGGTCCGTTCCGGACGGCAAACCGACGTTTTTCAACGTAGGAGGGGAACCATGAGAAGCAAATTCACCTGGCTGGCGACGCTCATCGCGCTGCTCTTTTCTCGGCGGCCGCCCAGGCCGCCTGGGTCACCGGCGTCCTGTCGAACTTCGATGTGAGCAATTTCACCGACACGGACGCCAACGACTTCCACGTGATCATCGACAGCGTGACCTGCGCCGACATCATCGGAACCTACGATCCGCCCGACTGGGTTTTCACCTGCGTCGACCTGCCCGGCGGGGGAGTTGTCGTTTCCTGGAGGAGCTTGATCGACATCGTGCCCGTCTACGACGTCCGCCATTTCGGGGTGGAATTCGTAGGCAATCCTCAGTTCCGGGTGCGAGCCGCCTTCTGGACCTTGGACGGGAGAGTTCTCTACCCCTGGATCAGCTTCGTCAACCAGCGCTGGGAGGAAAGCGCCGAATGCTGGGTCGGCGACCTGGTGGACGGCTACCCGCCCATGGTGGAGCCCACGGTAATCATCGAGCGCGAGTTCGCCTGGGCCGACATCCCGATCCCCCTGTCCGAACTGACCCGTGAAGGCACGGCATGGCTGGATTGGCAGCCGGGCATGGGACCGGAACCCATACCCAACGATCCCTGGTACGAGTCCCCGATGGAGATACCTGCACCGCCCTGGCCGATCGGCGGGACCCTGGTCCGTTACGACGTGATACAGCCGGACAACCTGCTGCCCGCCGTGCTGTTCACCAACGAGGTGCTCTGGGATCCCGGCGGGATCATGATGGGCATGCTCTCCAATTTCGACGTGATCAATCTCACCGATTACTGCGTGGACGACTTCCATATCTCGCTCAGGGGGGTGACCTGCGCTGATATCGTGGATTACTATGTACCCATGGGCTGGATCGTGGAATGCGTGGATCACCCGGACGGCGGCGGCTGCGACATCACCTGGGTGGTGGAGATCGGCACCTGCGTGGAGCCGGGCGAGATGGTCCACTTCGGCATCGGCCTGATGGGCGTGCCCTGGTTCCAGGTGCGCGCGGCCTACTGGACCTGGGCCGGCGTGCCCATTCCACCCTTCGTCGAGTTCGTCAACCAGGTCTGGTGGGAAGGGATGCTGCCCTTCTCGACCATCGACGTTGTGCAGGGTTACGATCCCATTGTTGATCCCACAGGCATGTGGATGCGACGCGACTTCGCCTTCCCGGAAGGCCCTCCCATTCCTTTGGAGGAGCTGACCTGGGAAGACACGGCCTACCTGGAATGGATGCCGGCAGACCTGGACTGGTTCATGGTCCCGCCGGATCCGAGCTACTCCAACGAATTCCGCTTCGAGCCCTGGATGACCGAGGGCCGCGAGGCCCTGCTGATCCGCTACGAGACATGGGATAACTACGAGAACCTGCAGGTGCGCTTCACCAACGAGGCCCTGATCTCACCCTCGGCGCCGCCGCCCATCAACGATCTCAGGATTCGGTACATAGGGATGTTTATTCCCGATCTGATGCACTTCCTGCTCGAGTGGACGCCCTCGCAGCCCATCGAGCAGTGGTACACGATCTACCAGATGACGGATCCCTACGATCCGGCCACGGCACTGCCCATCGGCTGGACCACGGACAGCTTCTTCGACGTCTTCGTGCCGGTGGAAAACGAGCCCGGTCACAACCAGATGATGTTCTACTACGTGACGGCGGACGACGAGCTGCCTTCGCATTAGTAGAAAAGTGGACCGGTTCGCATGAATCGGTTCACTGAGCCCGGGCGGTGCCCCTCCGCCGCCCGGACTTGATCGAGTGAATATCAGCCCTGGAGAGCCTGTTCCGGCAGGCGCCCGGGATAACGTCCGAACAGAGAGGCTGTCTCACGGTGAGACAGCCTCTTGCCCTCTGACGAAGAATCGACTTGTCGACCTCCGCCGAACTTCGACGCTCGATCCGGGGATTCCCGGAAGCATCATTCGGTGTAGAAAACGCGCCAGAAATACCACGGTCCATCGCGGGTGTCGATCACTGACAGGATGGAGCCATCCCCGGCCAAAGAATCGCCTAGGTCAACCCAGGATTGCCGGTCATCGCTGCCCTGCAGTTGGTATTGAAGCCCTTCCCAGGAAGGAAACGTCAACTCGAACTGGTTCTCGCCCAGGTACTGGATGTGCAGTTCCGGAGGAGAGCCCAGTACCGACAACAGAAGCACTTCATCCGGAGTCAGCAGACGGTTATAGATCCGAACCTCATCCAGATCGCCGAAGAAGGCGTGGTTGTCCCCGGTGAAGCCGCCCATGAAAAAATCGTCCTGCGAGGCCCCGATGGCTCCAGTGGAGAGTACCGCGCTCTGCTGGAAACCGTTCACGTAGAGCCTGACCGTATCCGCGGCGGCATCGCGGGTCGTGGCAAGATGGATCCAGCTCCCGGTGTCTGGGATGTGGTCGAAAACCGCGTACTCCCACGAATTGCCGTTGTCATGGGTGAACATCACGGCCAGGGACGCGAGGATCTCGTCGTAGTGAAATCCCCAGGAGTTCACCTTGTGCACCAGGATGTCGTCTTCATCGAAGGTATCTCCCCGCACCCAGAGGGAGATCGAGAGATCGCCCGTGATGTCCAGCGTGGGATCGTCGCTCACCCTGAGGTAGTCGTTTAAACCATCGAAATGGTATGCGGAATGCAGTCGGCCGTGGCGGTCGGCGGCAAGCGTAGCTCCATGAACCGTCGCGTGATTATCGTTCCCACTGACATCCTGCGCATTCCCGTCGAAGGGATAGTGGGCTGCCAGCCCGTCCGTCAAGGATGCGGAAACGGTTCCGGACGTCAATATCGCCGCTATGCACGTCAGCAGGTATGTGCCTTGTCTTCGCATTTTGGAATCCTCAGGTTGTGGCTGATCCGAGAACGAGCCGCGATCCGAAGATCGCGGCCCGTATCCATGGAATTACCCTGTATTACATATCATCCGGTCCGCGTTCACGGTATCTCCGCGGTCACGTAGTAATACATCTGATTGTCGGTGGACAGCACGCCGGAGTCCGTCCAGGTATTGGTCGCCGGCGTTGCCGCCAGCACCCAGCCGCTGTAGGCCAGCGAGCTGCGGTAGACATTGTAATACGCGGCGCCGGCCTGCGTGTTCCAGTCGAGCCTGGCGTCGAGACCCAGAACGGTGATCGTTAGGTTCAGGGGTGCCGTGATCACGGTGATCTGGCCGTCGCCGAACTGCACCACCGGACTGCCCTCGTTGTAGAGGAAGTCCTGCAGATCCAGGGGAAAGACCGCGCCCACTGCGGCCAGCGAATCGATCTCGAAGCGCATGTAGACCAGTTGCGTGCCCGGGTCGGTGATTTCGGGACCCGCTGCCGCGGCGCTCAGCTGGCCGTCCTCGTCGTTCCAGAAGAACTCGCTCCATGCGTCGCACAGGGTGCCCGTGGCTTCGAATCCGTCGAAAGTGATCAGGGCCGGATCGTAGTCCAGCTCGAATTCCCAGGACTCGACCGCCATGGCATGCACCGGGTCGGTGATTATCGGCACCAGCACCGGTTCTCCGGCGACGCCGCCCACGCTGCCGACCTGTACGTCCACGTCGTAGACGCTGATCACGCCGGTGGTATCACCGACGCTCAGCGGGTCCACGGCATGTACCTTGGTCCAGCCTCCGGAGTGGGCAGTGAAGAGGCCCGCGCCGTCCACCGTTCCCACGGAGGGATAGAAGCTGCCCCAGGTCAAGGGACCGTTGGGCGTACCCACGACGGTGAAAAGTTGAGTCTGCCCGGCCTTCAAATAGGCTGTGTTGGGCGTCAGGTAGAAATCGTTGGTGGCGGCCATGGAAATGTAACCGGAAGCCAGGCGCGTGGTGTAGGCTTCATCGAAATAGGCTTCCTCAGCATCGGGCGAAGTATTGATCGCACCGCCCGGCGCAGTGTCGATCACCAGGCGGATCAGTTCTCCGCCGGCGTTGATGGAATCTCCGGCGGCGGCAGCCGCTGCGACCCGGACGCGGTTGCCGTTTTGCTGGCTGTAGACGGCGCTCCAGGTCTCCGAGAGAGTACCCGTCGTCTCAAGGCCGCTCAGCGTGAACCGGCTGCTCTCCAGGTCCACTTCGAATTCGTAACTCGAAAAGGCGCGCGAGGCGGGATTGCTCAGATCAATCGGTAATATCACGGTCTCGCCCGCGGTACCCGAAACCGTACCCGGTTCCAGGTGGAAGGTGCGGATGGTGATCGATCCGCCCTGGCCTTCGAGTCCGGCGTCGTCCAGCGCATGCACGCGGTTCGTGCCCTGATCCAGCGCGGTGAACAGCCCGCCGGCGTCCACGCTTCCGGAAACCGGGTCCTCCACGGACCATTGCAGTGGCGGCGTGTAACCGCCGCTGACCCAATAGAGCTCCGTCTCGGCGATGATCAGTTCCACGGCGCTGCTCGGGTACACGGCCAGCGTCGGTGGCAGGGTGTGGGTGAAGTATCCGTCCTCCAGAGTCGGCGTAATGGCGCCTTCGTTGACGATTGCGTCCGTGAAGGACATCCAGCCCGATCCCTGGATCTCGGCTTGAATCGTAAAGAGAATCCCACTGCCGGCCATTTCCTCGTCGTCGGCCGCCGCCACCGACAAGGCATCGCCGTCGGGATTGAAGCTGAAATCGGCTCCCCAGCCCTCGAGCAGTCCCCCCGTCAGGTCGGTTCCAGTGACCACCCAGTATCCGGGAAAATCAAGCTCCAGTTCGAAGGAGACCACGCCTTCGCCGACGCCGAAATCGCCCAGCACGGGAATCGAGAACAAGGTTCCGTTTTCCGCCGTCACCGAAGTGTCCGGCAGGGTGAAGGTGACCGCCCGCAGGCCTGCCAGGGGCAGGAGGAGCAGCACCAGTAGAGTTTTCCAGCGCATGGTCGGCTCCTTCCTACTTGAGCAGGGTCATACGGCGCACGGCGTGATACTTCTCGCTTTCCAGGCGCAGCAGGTACAGACCACTGGCCACGCCTGTTCCCGTGTCGTTGCTCCCGTCCCAGATCACCGCATGGCGGCCGGCCGGGAAGTCCGCATCGGCCAGGTCGCGTACCAGCTGCCCGCGGATGTTGTAGACCTTCAGGCTCATTTCCTGCGGCTCGGGCAGGTCAAAGCGGATCCTGGTCGCCGGGTTGAATGGATTGGGATAATTGGGATGAAGCGCGAAGACCAGCTCGGCCTCCGGTTCCTCCACGCCAGTGCCGCCCAGCAGGAATTCCTCGTCGTTGACCACGAAACGTGTGGCCTCAATGAAGTCCGTGCCGGGTTCGACCGCCGAAGCGACTCGCAGTTCCACGCTCAGCGGGATTTCGCCGGGCAGTTGCATGGCGGCCATGGCCAGCCTGAGCAGCCCGTCTTCCGCGTGCCAGCGCAGGCTGTAGTTGAGTTCCGCTCCGGGCAGGACCTCCAGCACCTCCAGCTCTCCGGAATCGAACCAGCAATCCAGGTGGAAGCCCCGCGTCGTGTTCTCGCCGACCAGTTCGTAAGTAATAACCCACTCACCATCGCCCGCCGGATCGATGCTGCTGATCAGCTCGGATTCGGGATCGAAGGGTTCGCCGGGATAATCGGTCATCTCGCCCGGGAAGGTCAGCTCGCTGCCCACCACGTACTGCAGGATGTAGTGCGCGTCGGTGGCGTTGACCACGGCATTGCCGGTCACGTCGGCCACGGCCAGCTGTACGGGTGTCAGCGGGTTGCCCACCGGGTCCGCGATCCATGAGAGGATCAGCGAGGCGTCGAAGGCGTGAATCTCGCCGTTGAGACTCACGTCGCCCAGCATCGGGTGCTGCAGGCTGCTGGCCCAGGGATCGTAATCCACGTAATCGCTGACCTCGTCGCCCAGGCCGCCCGGATTGTACAAGCCGCCTGTTCCCGTGTCGTCGCTGCCGTCGTAGGGACCGGTGGCGTCGCCCCACCAGTTGTTCTCAGCGTCCACCGTGATCGCCGGGTTGGTGTTGATCATTCCGTAGTAATTGTTGCCCGCGATGTCGCAGTCGTTGACCGTCGGATTGGAGCTTCCGCTGACGCTCACCCCCACGTCGCCGTCTCGTATCACGCAGTTGGTGATCGCCGGGCCCGCGCTCTGGATGTCGATCATGCCGCGGTAATTGCTGTACCCGCCGTAGGCCAGGACGCAGTAATCCATGCTGCAGAGAGCGTCCCAGGCGTCCGAGTAGAAGTAGATCGTGAAATTGCCCTCCCCCGCGGTGGGTTCGGTGGCGTCTCCGTCTCCGTTCGTGTCGCCGCCGTAGAAGTCGTCCTCGATGTAGGTGAAGACGATCTGGTCCTCCGGCGCCGATCCGCCGATGGCGCTGATGCCCTTGTGCACTCCCAGGGTCCCCCCGGAGAGATGCTTGACCACGACGCCCGGTTCGATGGTCAGCACCGAGCTGGACCCCACGGTCAGTCCGTTGAGGATCCAGGGCAGGTTGTCCACGTTGGCGGCCGACTCCTTGCGCAGCGTGATGTCCTGGGCCAGGGTTTCGTTCCTGATGTAGACGCCGTTGTAGGTGTTGCCCGTGCCGAAGGTTGTGCCGGTGTAGTCCGCATCCGTGACCAGGGATTGATAGGCGGGAGCCGTGTTACAGTCCTGGATCGTGACCGCCGTCAGCACAGCCGGCGAGTTGCCGTTTAGTACGACCCCGTAATTGCATTGCTCCAGGGTCGCGCCGGTCACCGAGGGAGCGGCGTTGATGCACTCTACCGGGTAGTAGCAGTAACGGATCGTCGTATTCTGGATGTGGTTCACGCCGTCCATGGAGATGTCGTTGAAGTCGATGCCGCCCCAGTTGCTGTACGTCGGGCTGGTTCCGCTGCCGTTGTCTTCGGTATCGAGCGGGTTTCCGTAATCGTCGTCACGCAGCGAGGTCAGCACCACGTCGTCGGTGACCAGGGCTCCGTTCACGTAGATTGTGGGACCATACAATTTCAAGACAACCGTGGGATCGATGGTCCAGGTGGTGGTGCTGGCCACGGTCATGTTGGCGCTGAGATAATACGTGATGTTTGTGTAGCCCCCGAAGTTCCGCGGTGAGAGGTTCAGATCCACCGAGATGGTTTCGCCGCGGAGCTGGATCGCCTGCTGGCCCACGTTGAAGAAGGCGTTGCCGCTGAAGACGGGGTTGGAGTACACCGACATGTAGACCGGGGCGTAGTTCAGGTTGACCAGAACGTTGTCCTGCAGTGTCGGGGCCGCGTCGCTGAGCAGCTCGAATCCCCAGTAGCAGTTGGTGATCTCACAGTCGCGGATCGTCGGATCGCTGCCGTCGATGTAGATCTGGCCGTAGGTCCCCGAGGTGTAGCCGCCAAAGCGGATCACCGTGTGTTCCATCACAGAAAGCGGATCGGAGTCCGAGTAATAGACCACCACACCCCAGTTGCCGACGGCGGGCGACGTGCTCGAGCCGTCGTCGTTGGTGTCTCCACCCACCGAATCGTCGCGGTAGGAAGTCATATGGACCCTGTTGAGCGCCGTACCCAGAGTGTGGAAGGCGCCGTGGGAGCGTATGTCCACGTTACCCAGGAACTTGGCCGTCACCCCTTCTTCGAAGGTCAACGAACCCCCGGAGTTGATGTAAAAATCACTCAGGAAGAGGTAGGTGAAGTTGTTCACTCCGGCCACGTTACGCTGGGGCAGCGAAGCGGTGGTGCTCAGAGCTTCGTTGATGATGCCCAGGGCGAAGTAGCCGTTGTTGGTGAATGTATTGTCGAAACTCAGGGTCGGATTCGAAGTGACCGACATGTAGATCGGCGTCGAGTTGCAGTTCTGGATCAGGCACTGGTCCACGGTGGTTCCGCTGTTTCCGCGGATCGACACACCGTAGTAACTGTCGGAAATCGTCGTGTTCTGGATCGTCGGGGCCGAGGACTCGCAGCGCACCGCGCCTTCGTTGGAGTAACCGGCGTAACCCAGCCAGCAGTACTGGACCAGGCAGTTGGGATCGTCGGCGCTGGGTAGGAAGTTCAGGTGACGCCAGTTGTTATACGCGGGCAGCGTCCCGTTGCCGTCGTTGTTGCTGTCCGCCGGATTGCCGTAGTTGTCGTCCCTATAGGATGTGAAGACGATCTCGTTTCCGCCGCTACCTACAGCGTCCAGTCCGCCCTCCACTTCTATCCCGACACTGGTGCCGAACATCTTGATCACCACTCCCGGATCCACGGTGAGCTGGGTGCCGGATTCCACCGTCAGCAGCTCTTCCAGCAGCCAGGTGATGTTGGCATACCCGGCCACGGTGCGCTGATCGATGGTAGCGTTGGTGCCCAGGTTCTCCCCCAGCAGGCCCAGCGTGGTGTAGCTGTTGTTGGAGAAGCTGTTGCCGCTCAGGACGGGCGTGGCTGCGGCCGAAACGGCGATCGGCGAATAGGTGTGGTTCTGGAACACGCAGTCGCTGACCGGGGAGGAGCAGTTGCCGAAGAGGATCACGCCGTGCCTGTTGTTGTTGAAGAATGTGCACTCGTCCATCACGGGGGAGCTGTTGATGGCCGCCACGCCGGCATAGCGGTAATACCCATCATCGTAGACGTGCCAGTAACCGCCGGCATAATGGACCAGCACGTTATCCAGCGTGCCCGTGGCTCCGCTCTGAAAATAGATGCCCCGCCAGTCGCCGGCGGCGGGAGCCGTGATGCTGCCGTCGTTGTTGGTGTCGGCCGGGTTGCCGAAGTTGTCGTCTTTGACCGAGGTCATCACGATCTGATCGACCGCCGTGCCCTGGGCGTCCAGATCGCCTTCCACGTTGATGCCGTGAGTGTAATTAGTCCATTTGATCACCACCTCCGGATCGATGGTCAGAGTGAATCCCAAGGGCACCGTGATGTTGCCGAAGATCACGTAGGTCACGTTGGGCACGCTGGTGAAGTCGCGCACCGGCAGGTGGCCGTTGGCGCTGAGCGTCTCGGGGATGATGCCGATGGCGTCGTAACCGTTGTTGGAAGTCGAGAAATCGTTGTTGGTCATGGTCGGGTTGGACGAAAGGCTCATATAGATCGGCGTGTAGGTGGCCACGGCGAAGTTGCAGTCGCTGATGGCTGGGGCTGAAGTGCCGGTGATGTGCACCGGGTAGTGCGAATTGGTGAATTCGCAGTGATCCAGCGCGGGGCCCGCGTTGTCCATGTAGACTGAGGAATCGCCGAAGCGCACGGTGGTATAGCTCAGGGCGCAGTTGAGGTCGTCCGAATCGTCATAGAAATAGACGCTCTCCCAGTTGCCGGCGGCGGGGCTGGTGCCGGCTCCATCGCCGTTGCTGTCGCCGGCGATGTTGTCGTCGCGGATCGAAGTGATGTAGTTCGGATCGGCCAGGGTTCCGGCCGATTCGAAGGCGCCGTGAACGTAGATATAACGGCCCGTCCGCATCTTCAGTACCAGGCCCGGGTTCAGGGTGAGCTTGAAGCCGTTGTCGACGGTCACGCTGTGGTAGAACTGGTAGGCCACGTCCGCTGCATCCAGATCCAGATCCTGGGTCACGCTGCTGAAATCGCAATAGATCTGGTCATAATCGTTGCCGGTGAGGTTGGTGGGTCCCACGATTTCGAAAACAATAGCGCCGTTGTTCAAGTGGATCGGGTAGCGCGTTCCGTTGATGTTCACGTTGTCCAGCTGCAGATCGGCGCCGCCCTGTACCATCAGGCCGTCATAGGTGGCGTCCTGGATCGTGACGTTGCTCAGGTCCAGCACCGATTGGTAGACCTGGATCACGCCGTAGGAAGCGTATGTGCCTCCGTCCACGATGGTAGCGTAATCGATGTTGCTGGGCAGATTGGCGGTGTAGTAGCGCAGCGAGCGCCAGCTTGGTGTTCCACTGCCGTGGATCGAGACCGGCTGGCCCGCCGTGCCGTTGACGTTGAAGGCCCCGTAGACAAGGATGTCGAAGTTGCCGTCGAAGATCAGCTCCACGCCCGGATCGACGCTCAAGGTCACCCCGGAGGAAACTGTCACCGTCCCGGTGACGTGCCAGGGCGAACCAGCCAGGTCCAGGATCTGGTCGGCGCCGATAGTGCCGGAAATATCATCCGCCCTCGCCCAGAGGCAGAATCCCAGAAGCAGGGGCAGAAACGCACGTAGCTTGTGCATGGTGTTCTCCTTTATTCCAGAAAGTTGATGCTGTTGAAATCCCGGTTGGGGGCACCTGTTCATAATGCTGTGCCAGGCAGGATAAAGCAAGGCGAATCTGCTTCAGTGACAAATACTTCCTGAATAAGAACGAGGCGACCCGCAGGCCGCCCCGTCCCTCTTGCAGATGGGCCTTTCAACAGGTCCGGCCGGCGCAGGTTTACCTGCCGTTTTGGACCGCCGGCTCGGCCGAGCGAATCAGATCCATGTCGATCGCCGCATCCAGGTTCGCTTCAGGGATAACCAGATCGGGACGGCTGGACGCCGCGGCGATGCCGTCCTCGTCCACCGCGACCCAGAAGAAGAAAGCCCGGTCGGTCATGCCCACGTTGTGGAAATAGAGATCCGCTTCCGTCAACGGCGTCCCACCTCCGTAGAGCCATGTATCCGGATAGGCGTCTTGGCTGTAATACAGATCGTAGCGGTCCACCACGATCGGGTTGCCGTAGATGTCCTCGGTCACCGGATCCCACTGGGTATGGACGATGGCGTTCCCGCCCGTGAAGTCCACCGGCCAGACCTGCAGATTCATGGGAGCCTTGGGCTTCCGTCCCCTGACCTTGAAGACCAGGTAGAGCGTCTCCGGCGAGGGCGGGTGGTCGTAGTTGACCGTCATGGTGCCCCGGTAGATGTCTTCCGTGAGACCCGCCGGCAGGAACCACATGGTGGTCACGTCGCTGCCGTAGGGCACGATGCTCCCCGCAGCCGGGCTGCGGTTGAACCACCCGAGGCTCTCGTCGTTGGTGTAGTTGATGGTCATGGCGCCTGTGTTGAGGTAGGTCCGGCTCTTGGCTACGATGCTGCCGTTGGCCGTGCCCTCCGCGCGCACCGTGTTATTGGCCCGGTGCAGACCCCAGTTCAGCAGGTTGCCCACGCACTCGCCCAGGTTCCCCGGGTAGTACAGGTAGGTGTGCTCGATGGGGCAGCCGTAAAGCACCGCGCCCTTTTCCTCGTTGATCGCGAAGCAGGAATAGAAGCTGCCGCAGTCGCTGCCGGCCAGGCTGCTCCAACCCGATGCCAGCGAAGGATAGACCGTGTGCACGGCACTGTTGCCGTAGGCCGGGTCGTCCACCCCGTCCAGCAGATCGTGCCACGGAATGTCCAGGTTGGCGTAGGAGCAGTATCCCATTTCGTTCGTGATGCCGTCCAGGTAGGTGCCAGTTTCGCCGTTGGTGGCGGTGGACATGATCAGCACGCCGCCGCAGTCGTTGAACTCCTGGAACCTGGCCATGCTGGCCTGCAGGTTGTCGTGGTAGCTCACGTCGCTGGCCGGCGAGACGGTGACGATCAGGTCGAAGTCGTCGAAATTCAGCGTGGCCATCTGGCTGGAGGCATAGGCCGTCCAGCTGGCGCCCCGGGCGTCCAGTTCGTCCTGCCAGGCCGTGCTGCCCCAGGGATTGCCGTCAACGAAGAGGGCTACTTCAGGAGGCGTGCCGTCCGTGATCTCCAGCCGCGGGTAGGCGGCTGTCGCGATCAGCGAATAATCATAGGAATCGTAGATCTCATCGGGGCTGTCCTTGTTGACTACGATTGCGTACCAACCAACTGCGGGAAAAGTGTAGGAAATGCTTTCCTCCATTCCGGGGCCCACGCTGTGGGCTATGTAGTCGCTACGCCTGCCGTAATCCAAGTCCTTGTCGTACAGATAGAGGTTGAGATCCCCGACGTCCTCGCTGCTCAGGTCGAAGGTCCAGGGGTAGAGCTGATCGGTGGCGTCCACGTAGACCTCGAAAATATTGAGGATCTCGTTTGCGGCCAGTGAGCCTCCGTAATCATAGCCGTCGACCAGGTTGAGGGTGGTCGAAGTGCTGCGAGCCACCACCATGTCTCCCGACTCGCCGTCGTAATTAAATACGCCTGCCTGGTAGGTGCCGCCGGGGGCCACGTTGCGGTTGATGATGACCCAGTCCGGCTCTCCGCTGCCGTAGAGGCTGTAGGACAAGTAGCTGCCGAAGCCCTGGGTCGAACCCGTGTAGTCGTTGTGCAGGCGCACGTCGTAGTCGGCCGTGCTGGAAAGGGGCTGAACGGCCACGGCCTCCCACCAGCCGCTCATGTTAAGCTGGAAGCCGTCGCAGTTGGGATAGGAGTATTCAGTGGTCATCTTCTCGGGCGGCGTGCTGCGCCAGAGCGCCTCGTCCACCGCCATCACGTAGGGCGACCAGATCCACTGGGTGTAGTTTATGTTGTTGTCCTCGTAATACTCGCAGATCTCGTCGTAGTAGTCCAGTTCAACGTGCAGCGAATGGCGCCCGCCGCGGACGGTCACCGGTCCGAAGTTGTTGTAGTACAGCCAGGTGCCCGCGTTCTGGAAGGACCAGCTGTACCACCAGATCCAGCTGTTGTCCAGGAAGATCCGGTTGTAGTGACCGGGCGACCAGCCCCAGACCCAGTTGTAGGTGGTGTTGTTGAGATAGGTGCCGTTCGATACGTTGCCCGGCAGCGTAGCGGTGACCGGCGTAGAGCCCTGGCTGCCCCCGGCGTCCGAGCGGGGCACGATGGTGTCGTCCCAGCCCGCAGCGACAGTGTGGTTCAGGTCGGGACTGTAGAAGCCGATCTCGCCCCAGCGCACGCCGGTGACGGTGGCCACGGCGCGACTGACCTGCCCGGCGCTGAAATCCGTGCGGCAGGTCTTGCGGCTGTAGCTCATGATGTTGTTGGGATCGGGGTTGTACCACTGCCAGAAGCCGTTGCAGAAAATGATGTCGCTGCCGGTGTAGTTGCAGTCGGTGTCCACGTTGTCCGTGCCGAGTTGCGGATCGGCGGGCGTATCACAGACCAGGTCGCCGGTGCTGCCGCAGTTGGAGCCGTCGGGACATTCAAGTCCGTAGGCCGGCTCGTGCGTGTGCAGCAAGTCGAAGTAGTGGCCGATCTCGTGGGGAAAGGTGGAAGGATTGGAGGCCAGTCCAACGCAGCCGTTGTCGTAGCCGATGCCCTGCACCGCGCTCCACGAGAACGAGGAGATCCCGCAGTAGCCCATGATGTTGTTCACGAAGTAGCAGTCGATTGCGTTGGCGTGCGTATTGATTGCCCGCAGGGCATCGAATTCCGTGCTGTTGTCCACGTTGTAGTACGTGTCGCTGTCGATGTAGTCGGTGTCCACCACATTGAAGCAGATGTTGGAACCCGCGTAGGCTGCTTCCAGGTCGATCATCGCCTGGTCCAGCTGGGACTGTGGAATGCCCCCCGTGCCGGCGCCGGTGCGCACGATGTGGAAGGCCAGGCGCACCAGGTAGTAGCCTTCGATGCGATCCGCCGGAGGCTCGTACTCGCCCGCCAGGGTGCGCTCGAGCGCGATCCGCGCGCCTTCGGACGTGAGCTCGGTTCCGCAGCCCTGGGCGGCGCCCTGGGCCGGGGCTTGCGCCGCGACGGCCAGGACCGCGAGAAGGGTCAGCATGCCGCTCTTCATCTGATGCCTCCCTTCCGCTTCGCCGCACCGGGTTCTGCAATCCCCCGACTCCCCGCTTCGACGCTGGAAGGCGCGGCCGTGGATTCCCGTTCATCCTTCTTCTGGCGCCCGTCGGCGCCGTCCGCGGCGCTTGCCGCTTCCCGCATGGCCCGGGGATCCTCGCCGGGGATCTCACGCGACACTGCTGAGCGCTGGGGCCGCGTTTCCGGATTCAGCAGGCGATTCAGCTCAGATCGGGCTGATTCGGCTTCGGAGCTTCTGCCCAGTTCCACAGCGCGCTCGACAAGGATCTCGAGGCGCCGGGCCTCGAAATCCATTTTCGTCCGCTGGACCTCGAGCTGCAGCTCTTCGTCGTCGCCCGACGCGGCCCGGCCCTCCAGTTCAGCGATCCGCCGGCCGCCCTCTTCTTCCAATGCTCGCAGGGAGCCGTAGAGACCTTCCTTAGACTGCTCCAGCGCTTCCGCGGGCCCGTCCAGCCCCTCCGGCGAATCGTCCGCCCATGCTTGCTGCCCGCTGCCCAGCACGGCGCAGCATAGCAGGGCCGGCATGGACCAGAGAACCTTGAAGGATGACTTCTTCATGTACTCCTCCTGTTTGTGGTTGCTGAATGGTTCTGTGCGGGGGGATTCGTCACACCCGGGGGGAGGGCCGATTTCTATCTCGACTCGGGTGCCCGTAGGAACAGGATTAGCACCCGCAAATCACATGCCTACCTAACATTGTGCGGGTATAGCTGTTAATTTTACATTAACGTATTCGTGAGATATTTCTGTGATTCCATTGTAGATCAACAGGATGGTTCCTTCAGGGCACTGCATTCCTCGGGAAGCCGCATTCAGCAATTGCCAGGAGTGTCAGGGATCAGCAGGGTTTCCGGGCGGGAGGGACTGTTTCACTGTTCAGATAATGAACAGGCGCTGCGACAGGGCGCAGCTTGGGGGCGTACAATTTCGGTCGCTTCAATCCACCGTGATGCTCTTGGATACGTTTTTCGGCGAATCGGGGTGCACGCCGTGGTTCTCGAATCCCAGGCCGTCCAGCAGCGCCTTCTTCTTCAGACACATGGCCAGGGCCAGGCGCTGCAGGACCAGGATCGCGCTGAAGGAAGTATAGATCAGGTCGCCGCTGGGCGGCAGCTCGATGAAGATTCCCCGGTAGCCGGGATTGCCCATCGGGGCCTCCAGCGCGGCGCGGCGCAGGTCCTCGTCCGATTCCCCGATCACCACGCTGCTCGCTCCGCGGATCTTGTGCGTATTGATCTGAGTCACGGTCAGCTCGATGTCGCGCTTCCCCGGGCCGGTGACGTAGATCAGCGGATAGTCCCGGTACAGGCTCGCCAGCAGATCCCGGCCCAGCCCGCCGGATTCCACGGGACCGCCCTTCTCCGGCTCCTCAGGATCGAAAAGGCGCCGGAGCTGCCTCTGTATCACGGCGCCCCACCGATTATCCTTCGGAAGCGGGCTTCCGCCGTCCCGCAGCCGCTCGGCGAGTCGTTCCGCCAGCGAATTCGTGAAGCTGCGCAACTGGTCCAGTCCATAGCCTGTGTTCAGCCCCAGAATCGTGTTGGGGCCGTGCTTGAACTCGGTGGCTTCGATCCCCTCGGCGTGATTGAGCACCACTTCGCGGATCTTCAGCGCCCCTTCCCGGGCCACGCCCCACATCCGAGTGGCCAGGATGTGCAGGCTGGGATACTGGTAGAGCAACTCGGCGGCCTCCTCCACCCCCGCGCCCGTGGTCTCCAGCGTTTCCTCCAGCAGCCCCGGAATCTGCTCGAGCCGTTCCTTGCGGCGCCGGATCAGACGGAAGCGCTCGCTGTGGCTGCGGCTGCTGTTGCGCCGGCCGCCCTGAGCGGCGGCCAGGTAGAGCGCCATCCCGTAGAGCAGGGTCAGCTGGTTGATGAAACTCTTGGTGGCCGGCACGGCGATTTCCGGCCCGCAGCGCAAGGGCAGGAAGTAGTCCGCCCGTTCCTGGGCCAGGGTGGAGTTGAGGTTGTTCACCAGGCTGACGTGACGCAGCGACGGCACCCTGCGGCTCACATCGTCCACCACGTCGATCACGTCCTTCGTTTCGCCGCTCTGCGAGATCGTGACCAGCATGTCCCGCTCGTCGATGCAGTGATTGTACTGCCCGCGATACTCGCCGGGCAGCATGGGCACGAACTTCACGCCGCAGATGTCGTTGAAGAACAGGGCGCCCGTGCGGGCCGCATTGTAGCTGGTCCCCGAGCAGACGGCGATTATCTGCCCACCGGCCTCGATGGTGGCGCGGGCGTCTTCCACGAAACTCATCAGCTTGGTGTTGAGCTCGTTGATCTCGTCGTTTTCCGAGTAGAGGTCCGCCAGCTTGATCAGGTCGCGGCGCGGATGGTCGGTGAAATGTTCCCAGGCCCAGACCAGCAGGCTGGAGGCATCGCTGTAGAATCCATCGTCCGCGCGCACTTCCGGAGGCAGTTCGCAGAACATCTCCCAGAGCGCGTCGTCGTCGAAGAGATCCCGGCAGGCCTCCTTCATGGCGCCCGGGCTCTTGGCCAGGATAAGAGCCAGCAGTTTGCGCTCCATGGCGCTGATCAGCAGCCGTCCCTGCCCGCCGCCTTCGCGGAATTCGCGCAGGCGCTCGCTGCCCAGGGAGAAGTAGCGCACCAGGCGGCGAGCACTGTCCACCTGGTCAGCGATCTCCTGCTCCATGAAGTATTCGAACCCGTCGCGCAGGCTGATCTCCCCCACATGCAACCTGCTGAAGTGGGGAGGTACGTCGATGGGATCACCCGCGGCGAACAGCCGCTCCCGGCCGTCCTCGTCCAGGTGACGCTGCTCATCCAGCGCGTAGACCCGGTGATCGAGGGCGGAATACTCCACGAACTGGCCCTGCCGCAGGGGAACCACCAGGCGGGTCATTTTCAGGACGGCCGTCAGGTCGCTGCTGGCGATGATGAATGGATTCTCAGCAACACCCGGCTCCTCCCCGGCTTCCCCGTCGCCCAGGCCCAGGTAGAGGCTGGAGCCGCTCTTCACGGCGTAGACGGTTCCCGTTTCCGGCAGTACCACCACCGAGGCGTAGGAACCTTCCACCTGCCGGGAAGCGGCCACGATGGCCGCGCGCATGGCGCCCTGAAGGTCGGCGTGCCGGCCGCTCCCGCGCTCGGCGTGGTAATGGTGCTCCACCAGGTGGATCAGCATTTCCCCGTCGTTGTCGGAGACCACGCTGTGCCCCTGTTCGAGAAGGAATTCCTTCAGGCGCGCGTTGTTGCTGATGTTCCCGTTATGGGCGCCGTAGATGTGCTCGAAGCAGCGCACCACGTGGGGCTGGGAATTGAGTTCGTCCACCGCGCCGTAGGTGGCCCAGCGCACCTGGCCGCAGAACAGGGAACCGGGCCGCCCGTCCATCTCCAGTTTTTCGCAGACCGCGCTCGGCGCGCCCGGCGCCTTGAGCAGCGTGATCCTGTCGCCGTCCTGGAAGGCGCCCCCGGTGGAATCGTAACCCCGGTACTCGAGGACCCGCAGCAGGCGCGAGGCGATCTCGCCCAGGCGGACGTTGCGTTTGTGATACACCAGGCCGATCACCCCGCAGGCCAGGGCGAAGCGCAATCCCGGCACGGGGATCGGAAGTCGGGCCAGTCGCTGGCGGAGTCTCAGCATCATCGTCGATCTCATTCACCGGTTCAGTCGCTAACATGGTCGCGGGCGCGCCCGTTTCCGCTGAGAGTGAAGGCGGCCCAGTAGGCGGGATGAGGATGAACGTACCGTCTTACCGCCAATTGCGCCAACCGCAGGGCTTCGTCCAGATCCGCTCCCGCTTCCAGGCGGCGGTAAAAATGCTTTACCAGCACCGCAGTCGCCAGGTCTTCCACCTTCCAGAGGCTGGAAATCACGCTGCGGGCGCCGGCCGCCACGAAGGCCCGCGGAAGGCCCGCCAGCTCGTCGCCCGGACCGATCCGGCCCAGGCCGGTCTCGCAGGCGGAGAGCATCACGATGCCCGTGGGGAGGTCCAGGGCGACGATCTCGCCGGCGTCCAGGCGTCCGTCTTCGCCCTCCCCGGGGCTGAGCAGCAGGCCGGAGCCCACCTGCCCACGCGGATCGTGCAGCGCATGGCAGCTGAAATGGCGGAAGGCGCGGGCGCGCCTGTCTTCCTTCAACGCGGCTTCGCTGGCCAGAGCGCCGCTGAGCACTTCCACTCCCCTGGTGCTGTGGGCCACGCTCTGCGCCTCCAGTCCGGCGAAGTCCAGTTGCGCGGTGCCCGGGTGCAGAGGATCCGCGAAGACCAGTCCTTCGCCCGTCGGCGACTCGCGATCGATGGTCCGGCCCAGCAGCGACAGGCTTCCCGCCTGGACCAGGGCGCAGCGCTCCACCAGCAGGCCGCCGTCCTCGAGCACCAGGGTGGCGAAAGGCAGGTGATGCAGGGCGCCGTGGCCGACCACCACCAGCCGGGACGGAGGACCGCCAGCGCCGAACACCGGATCGAGCAGGATCTCGGCCAGTCGCCGGCCGCTGCCTTCGGTGCTCTGCAGGTCGATGATCCGGCGGCGGTGGCTCAGCAGCAGCTCCGACAGGTCCTCGCGCGGCAGGTTCAATGCCGTGGCGCGCAGGCCCTGCTCGCCCGCGTGAAAGCACCAGCTGCGCCGTTCACCCACGTGGTAGACGATCCAGGCGCCCTCGGAGCCCAGCTCGAGCAGCAGCCGGTCCAGCTGCTCCAGGTTCTCCGGCAGCGGCCCCTGCGCGGTACCCCCGGGATCTTCCGCGGCTGCGCGGCTCTCGATGTTCAGCAGCACACGGTCCAGGGCCTCCTGCAATTCCCTGATCCGCTTCCGCGGCGGAGGGTCCTCCGCCAGGCTGCGGGTCAGCAGCCCGGCCAGGCTGTCGCGCCGGGCCTTAAGCGCGGGATCGACGGCATATCCGCTGCGGCGCAGGCGCAGCAGCTCGAGGAAGCCCAGCGCGCGCCCCTGCTCCGAAACCAGCAGGGCCTCGCGGGCCGCGCCCCGTTCCGCCAGCAGGTCCACCAGTTCGTCCACCAGCCCCTCCGCCGCCTCGCCGCCCCTGCGGAACCGCACTCCCGACTGGCGGCGCAGCTCGCGTTGCAGGAGCTCCAGCTCTTCCCGCAGCAGTTGCTCGGCCTCGAGCGAAGTCCCCCCGGCTCGCTGAGCCCGGGCCAGGCTCAGCGCGGCGCGCCGTCGCTCCCGGTGGAATTCCCCCGACTCGGCGCCCCGGTGAGCCTCCCGCGCCGCCCTTTCCGCTTTCCCGGCCTCGCCCAGCTGCAGCAGCCGGCGGGCATCCAGTTCCCGCAGTCGGGAAAGCTCCCGCCGATCCTCGAGCTCCAGCGCATCGAGCAGCCCACCGGCCAGCAGTTCGCCCGCCCGGCGCAGGCCGCGCTTCCCGGCGGCGCCCCGCAGCCCCTGCGCCAGGCTTAACTCGGCCTCGGCGGTGTTACGCAGCGTCACCAGTGCTCTCCCCCGGTCGCCTGAAAGAGAATCCAGGCGCGCCGCCTCGGCGAATCGCTCGAGGGCCCGCTGGGGTCGCCCCCGGCTCAGGGCCAGACGGCCCAGGTTGTTGAAAACCGCGGCGAGTTCAACGGGCAGCTCCAGTCGCAGCGCCAGTTCGTGGGCGCGCATGAAGTGGACAGCGGCCTCTTCCAACTCACCCAGTTCCATGCGCACCAGCCCGCTGCTGTTCTCGTAGAGCAGGCGCAGGTCGGCGTCCTCATCCCCGAGGAAGCCCCGGGCCTCGTCCAGGCGCATGAAAGCCCGGGCCGCCAGCCCCTGGCTCCAGCGCAGGTCGCCCATCCGCAACTGGTGGAGGGCCCGGCGACGAGCGGGCCAGCTTCCTTCCTCAAGCACTTGCGAGGCCTGTTCGAAGAGGCCCTCGGCGGCCCTCAGGTCACCGCTTCGCTGCAGAGCCACCGCCTCCAGCTCCAGGCGGTCCAGGGCTGGGCTGCCGGACAGCGAGTCCCACTGAACCAGGGGACCGTCGAAACAGGCCAGGCAACCGGCCAGGTCGTTGGCGTCCAGGTAAAGCTTGGCCAGGAACAGGGCACGCCGCGGATCCGCGTCCACGGGCAGCGCAGCGAATCGCCGCGCCAGCAGGGCCGCCCGCACGTGGCGGTCGCGCCGCTTGAGGGTGGCCAGCCGGCCGTCGAGCATCTTCCGCGCCCGTTTCTCGTCCACGGGCCTAAGTGCCTTGAGTTCCTCCGGCACCCTGCCGTAGCGCTGGCGGGCGGCGAGTTGCTCCTCGGACGTGGCCGCCGGTTCGAGCAGCACGCCCAGGCTCCAGAGGGAATCCGCCAGTTCCTCCTCACCGGCCAGGTCGGCCAGCAGCGTCAACTGGCGCATCACCGCAGGGCGGTCCCAGCTGCCTTCAAGAAGCTGCGCGGGCAGGGGCAGCAGCACTTCCAGGGCCTCGCCGGGATCGACGCTCTCAACCGCGCTGCGGGAGGCCAGCAGCATCAGGCGGCCCGAGAAGGTCGTGTTGCCCAGCCGCAGCGCCAGGTCCAGGCCGCGGCGGTAGGCGCGCCAGGCCAGGTCCTGTCGTCCGGACCTGCGGTAGTGATTCCCCAGGCGAACCAGGCGCTCCAGCCCTTCCCGCGCCTGGAGGCGCCGCGCTTCCGGCTCCAGGGGCGGCGCTCCAAGGAAGACAAAGCGCGGATCCCGCTCCAGCACCGGGTCATTTTCGAGCAGGCCGAGTCCCAGGTCCACCAGGGCCACGCGATCCAGTTCCCGGTCCGGCAGGGGCATAACCGCCCGCTGGAGGCCGCCGAGTACCAGGACCCGTTCCAGCAGCAGCCAGGCTTCGAGTTCTCCCAGCTCCGGCGGACCCTCCATCCGCAGACCGCGCAGGGCCAGGACCTCGCCGGGGAGGTCCAACTCGAGCAGGGACGCCAGGTCCACGCGCCGCCGCCCGAAATCGAACCAGCTGCCCAGCGGAAACCCACGATCCAGGTGCAGCACCGCGTCCAGGCAGAGCACGCGCCCTTCGAGAGCCTGAGCCCCCGGCCTCAGCAGCAGCTCTGGCGACTCCCGGCGCAGCCGGGGATCCTCCGCCGGCGTCTCGTCTTCCGACAACAGGCAGATCCACTCCCCGCCCAGCGCGCTGTTGGCCGCCGCGAGGCGCAGCTGGACCGGATCGGCGCACCAGCGCCGGGGATCCCGATCCCCTGATTCCGCCTCCTCTCCCGTCAAGGGCGGCCGTCCCTCCCATTCCACCAGGTTCGTTTCCGAGTTCTGCGTCCAGAGCGCCAGCGAATCGGGATGGAGGGGCCCGGGTTCCACCAGGCTGCGCAGTCGGGCTTCGGTCTCGCTCAGCGCGCGGCGATCCTGCTCGACGAAGCGGACCAGGTTCTCCCCCCGGCCAGCCAGGCTGTCTTCCGTCCCCGGGACCGCGCCCAGCGCGGCGCGGCGCGTCAGGAACAGCTCCCGCGAATCGAAAACCAGGTTCCGCCAATGGTTGGTCCAGCTCTCCCTGGACAGGCGCAGCTCAAGCGTCTCCAGCTGGCGGCGGCCCAGCCACCAGCGTCGCCACAACTCCTGCTCGAGTTGAAGCTCGGTTCCCGCGGAGCTCTCCAGCCTTCGGGCCAGTTTCGCCATCAGGGGCAGGCCGCGCTTGCGGATCCTGAGCTCGAGCTGCCGGCCCGGTTCCGCGGGAAGGTCCTCCAGGTCACGGCGCAGAGCAGCCAGCAGCACCATGCCCCCTGGTGTCTCGAATTCGTCGCCCCGGTCCAGCAGCAGTTCCGCGGCCAGCAGGTCCAGCCGCCAGAGCAGTTCCGGATCGCTGGAGGAATCGAAGGCGGGACTCGCGACCTCTTCTTTCTCAACCGGCGAGCGGTCCGCCAGGAGCCCCAGGCAGGCGTAGGCTTCCTCCAGCAGGCGACGGGCCTGCCGGGTCTCCCCCAGGCCCCGGTGGAGCCCGGCCCGCGCCAGCAGCACGGAGACCCGGTCGGCGGGCAGGACCGGCCGGCCGTCCCGGTGGGTCGCCAGGTTGATCCCCTCCAGGCGCAGCAGGGCCTCGCCACGCAGCAACAGTGCCCGTACCGGATTCGAACGGGCTGCGCGGCGCTCCTTGAGCTGCGCCCAGAGCAGGAGCAGGGACAGCCGTCCGCGCGGCGGCAGCAGTTCGCCCTGTCCGGCCCTGGCCAGCAGGCCCTCGAGCACTGCGGTCTGCTCCGCCAGCCTCCGCTCCAGCTCGTCTTTCCGTCGGCTTCCCGTGGTGTCGGCCCTCTGCCGGTCCGCCAGCAGCAGGCTGGAGAGCGCACCTTCGCAGGCGATGCCCTCCACGCCGATGCCGAGCAGTTCTTCCCCGGCCCGCCTGCCGGCGTCGCGGTAGCGGCGGGCGGCCTCCAGCAGGCGGCCCCGGCCGGCCAGTCGCCTGGCGACGGCCAGGTCGAGCCGCACCACGCCTTCCTGGTCCCCCTGCTTGCGAAGCAGCCTGCGGCGGAGGTTCATCCCTTCGATGCGCAGATCCTCCCTGCCCAGGCGTCCCTCCAGTTCGCTTTCGACGGCGTTGTGAAGCAGGCGCTCGTCCTCGACTCTCCATTCGTAGCGCCCGGAGCCTGTCGAGAGACCGCGGAAATTCCACAGGGGCAGACTGAAACCCAGGATCTCCAGGCGCAGCCAGTTCTGGTCCGGGGGGAGCGGCCAGCTGCCCCTGGAGAGCTCCTCGCGGGCCAGGGCCAGGCAGTGCCGGGCCTGTTGATCCTCGTCCAGCTCCATCAGCGCCAGGCAGCGGTTCCGCTGCAGGAGGGCCCGCTGCCCGGGGTCCCCTTCCAGGGCCAGCGCGCGCCGGTACCAGCTCAGCGCCTCGCCGAATTCCCCGCGTTCGCCGGCCAGCATGCCCAGCCGGGCCAGCAGCGCCACCCTGTTCTCCGTCCGGTCCAGGCGACCGGCCAGGGTCTGGGCGCTGTCCAGCCGCGCCACGGCTGGTTCTAGTTCGCCGCTCCATTGCTGGGCGATACCCAGGCACTGCAGGAAGACCAGTCGCTCGCCCTCGCCGCGGAAGCGCTCGCTGTGCTCAAGACGTTCCAGGTAGGCCTCGGCGGCCGCCGCGGCGCCGAACTCGCCCATCGAAAAGAAGAGGTTGCCCAGGTTCTGCGAGAGCGCCGCCGCCAGCTCGGGATCGCCGCCCGGGGGCAGGAGATCCAGTCCCCGCTGCAGCAGGAAAATGGCGCGATCCGCCAGTTCATCCGCTCCCGGCCGGCTGTCCAGCAGGCCCGCCCGTCCGTAGCGCAACCGGCTGAACTGCACCCGGCTTTCGGAGAACTGGCGCAGCAGGCTCTTCAGCCCTTCCGGCCGCCGGCGCATCAGGCGCACCTGCTCCGCCAGGGTCCATCCCAGGGCGAGATAGGCCTCCACGATGCGGTGGTCCAGGGTCAGGGAGCGTTCCAGCCAGTATTCCGACTCGGGCAGCCGCGCCGGATCTTCCGAGGCCAGCCAGGAGATCAGCAGCCCCAGGGCGTAGCAGTGACGCGCCTCCGCTCCAGGAGCTTCGGCCGCCCGCCGGCAGGCGGCTTCTCTTTCAGCCAGCCACCCCAGCTGCATCAGGCAGCGGAAGAGACCCCGCAGAGCGGGAAAATGCCCCGGGTCCAGGTCCAGCGCGCGACCGTACTCGGCCGCCGCCAGTTCCAGGTCGCCCGTCCGTTCGGCCGCGTCGCCCCGGTTCCGGCGCAGGCGCACGCGCTCGGCCCGCAGTTCCGCCCTGAGCCCCCGGTCGGCGAGGAGCTCCTCCAGGTCCTTCAGCTCGACCAGCGCCTCCTCCGACCGGTTCTCCGCCAGGAGGATTCGCGCCCGCAGAAGCTGCGCTTCCTTCAGGACCGCCAGTTCGAAGGGATCGAGGCCGGCGGGATCCAGGGCCAGGACCACAGCCAGGTCCTCCAGGGCCACATCGCGGTGCTCCTCTCCCATGGCCGCTTCGCGGCGAGCGAGCTCCAGCAGGTAGGCCATGCGCAGAGCCCGGATGGACGACAGCGCACCCAGGCGTTCGCGCACCTTGAGCAGGCCCCGCGCGCCCTGAACCCGCCGCAGGCGCGAGAGGTCCGCGTCCACCCAGCGGCGCAGCAGCTCGGGACGCCCGGGAAAGCGCTCTGCCAGTTCCCGCAGGGCCCCCAGCGCGGCCTGGAACTGGTGCTGCATTTCATAGGCCCTGACCTTGAGCAGGACTCCTTCGGCGGTTTCGTCTTCACCCCGGCAGGAACTCTCCAGAGTCAGCAGCGCCGGCAGCGCCAAGCGCGCGGAACCGCGATCCAGCCAGGCCCGGGCCAGCTCGAGCCAGGCCTCAGCCGCCGGCCCGCGCTGCCCGCGCTGGAGCAGGTACCGGGCCAGTGCGTCAAGCTGCCCCGCCTGTTCCTCGCGAGCCTCGGCGGCGCTCTCGGCCCGCATGCGCAGGGCCAGTTCCAGGACCCGCAGGCGGGCCGCACGCTCCGGATCGCGCATTCCCTCGGCCTTGAGCGCGGCGATCTCCGCCAACTCGGCCGGGTGCTCCAGGCCCCTGCGAAGCCGCAGTCGGATTTCCTGCAGCGCGGCGTCCCGGGCCTCGGGGCTGCCGGGCCAGTCCGCCTGCAGGCTCTCCAGGATCAGGACCGCCAGCGAATCGTCGCTCCGGCCGTCCCACAGCGAATACTGCAGCTCCGCGGAAGGCGCCCGGGGTACCGGCCCGCTGTCCGGCTCCAGCAGCAGCTCCGGGTTTTCCCGTCCTTCGCAGACCACCATCCGTCCGCCGCCCACGCTGAGCTGGTGCGGATCGCGACCAGCGGGCAGGATCCGCCGGATCCCTGATCCCAGACGCCAGCAACCTGCCCGCACCCGGGGACGGCTTCCGGGAAAGGCCGGTCGGAAGCGCTCCAGACCGATCAGCCAGACTCCGCCGCCCCGGGGATCGACCGCGTAGTCCACGCTGCCCCCGGGGGGACTCCACAGCGGACTGAAGTCCGGCAGTGGTCCCGCCCCCGCCAGCAGGCTGTCGGGCAGGAAAGCCACGGCGATTCCGGAGGACCAGGCTCCGCGCAGGTCTCCCAGCACGGCGAGGACGGAATCACTTGCCTTCGCGTATCCTGCGACGGAGGCGGATTCGTCCGCGACGGCGTCGGCGGGCCGCCCTTCCCGCAGGATGTACAGTCCGCCCGGCGCAGGGCGGGGCTTGAGGGCCGGCTGCGCCAGGACGCGGATCCGGTCCTGCCCCTCCCGGCGCAATACGCGCCGCCCTCCTGCATCTTCCTCGTCCCAGTAGAGCCGACCCTCCGAATCCAGGGCGGGATGGTCCTGGCCGCCCGGCCGGCTCAGCAACGCTTTGGGCTTGCCCGCACGCAGGGAACCGGCGCGACCGCGGATCCGCACCCGCCAGATGTCGCCGGAGGCTTCCTCGCGCGAACTGACGAAGACCAGGTGCTTGCCGTCGGGGGACCAGCAGGGCCGCCGGTCGGCGGCGGGATGGCGGGTCACCCGCAGGGGCGGATCGCCCGCCCGGCCGCGGCTGAGGTCGCGGATCCAGATATCCCAGTTGCCGCCGTCGAGACTGCTGTAGGCCAGCAGGGCGCCATCGGGCGAGAGGGCCGGGTCCAGCTCCGGCAGCCGCCCGCCCAGCGGTCGCGGCGGAGCCGCCAGCCGTCCCTCCGGGGATCCGGTTTCGGAGGCGGCGCCGGAATCGCCTTCAGCCGGGGCCGCAGCGCAGTACAGAACCGCCAGGGCCAGCAGGGCGAATCGAGCGGGCCACTTCACTTGCGCCGCCACCTGCCACCCTCGTCCTGGATCCAGGCTCCCTTGGGACTTTCATCCCGCTGGATCCCGGCGAAGATCCGGCGCAGCTCATCCTCGGAGCCTGGATTGAGCGCCAGCAGACGGGCCAGGATCCTGCGGCGGTCCTCGTTTTCCTGCCTGAGCAGCCTTTCGCGCAGCTCATGGTCGCTGTCGCCGGACAACTCCGCTTCCGGCCGGGCCACCAGCATGCCGTCCGCCGCCTCGCCCACCCAGCCGAGTTCCAGCAGGCGCATCCGATCGTCCCGGTTGAACTGTCGCCGGCGCACCGACTTGAGCAGGCTGATCCGCTCCTCCGCCAGCCTGATTGTATCGCCAGGCGAGCGGTAGCTGCCGAGCATCCAGAGGTCCTCGCTGAAGCGCTGGTAGCTGCCCAGCACCTGGCGTTCCAGGGCGCTGCGCTCGCCGGTCACGCGGATCTCGGGAGCGTGAATTGAACATCCGACCAGCGCCAGACCCAGCGGCAGGAACAGCAGGAGGCGGCCCATGGCCTTCCCCACCGCCGGTGAAAGTCGGGCGCCGAGTACACGGGCCAGGATCGATTCTGCCTTCATTCCAATTCCTCCTCGGCCAGGGCGAAATTGCGGACCAGGAATTCCAGGGGCAGGGGACTCATGGGCACAGCCACGTCCGGCAGCGGGGACAGGGGGCTTTTCCTCAGCGATACATTCGGGCGGACGAAGCCGTGGGCCAGTTCGAAGTCCAGGCTCTCCACGCGGTAGCGGAAACCGGGCAGTTCGAGCAGGCGGCGGATGCGTCCGATGGAAGGATCCACACCGCGCTGATCCAGCGCCCAGAGCAGGTTCAGGGTCACTTCCCGCCCCAGTTCGGGAAAGCGCAGGTGACCGCCCAGCGCTTCCAGGGCCTCAAGGCCGAGACCCCGGCCCTCAAGATCGAGTACAGTGTCCAGGCGGTGCCGCTTGCCGCCTCGGGTATCCGAACCACGGCGGCCGAAGCGGAATCGCCGGCTGTCCACCCCCGTGACGGCGCACTGCAGGGCGTATTCCGGGTCCTCGATACCCGCCAGGTGAAAGGCGCCCCGCAGCAGGCCGCCGTAGGCCTCCAGGCTGAACTCGGGACAGTCCAGGCGGCTCTGGGCCAGACGGAGATCGAAGGCCAGGTTCTCCACCGACCATTCGTCGTAGGCCGCCCGCTCGCAGACCAGGTTCCAGCCCTGCAGTTCCTCCTCCCGGGGCGCGCCGGCGGCGGAGGACCAGGTCTCGTCGACGAACAGGGCCCGCGCCAGGCCGCGCTGCAGACCGCGCATGGAGGGCCAGCCCACCGGCGGCGGACCGGGGCTGAGAGCCAGCTGCGGCCGGTCAAGATCCGCCAGCAGATCCTGGCCCAGCAGGAGATCCGCGCGCAGCCCGTGCAGGCGCAGGACCCCGGCCCAGCCCAGGCTGTCCAGACCTCCCTGCAAGCGGCCGCGCAGGCGCAGCGAGTCCTCGCCCAGCGGATCCACGAATGCCGCCAGGCGCATGCGTCCCGCCAGGTCCACCTCGGGCCAGGGACGCAGCGAGCGGCCCCGGCCGTCCAGCACGAGATCCAGGCGGGCCGTGGCGGCGGCCGGATTCAGGAGTTCCTCGCTGCTCAGGTCGAGTGCTCCGCTGAGACCCGCGGAAGCGATCGCGATCTCTAGGCTGGCGCCCAGTCCCGCTGGCGGATCGCCGCTCCCGGCGGGCTCGCCCGCCGATTCAAGATCCAGGATCGGGCGGGAATCGTAGCCCAGCGCCGCCCGGGCCTCGGCGCGCAGCCCGCGCCAGCTCCAGTCGTATTCCTCGAGGCGCAGGCGCTCCAGGTCCAGACCGCCCAGCAGGCGCAGCGAGTCCCGGTTCCAGGCAAGCCGCACCCGGCCCTCGATTCCGCTGCCTTCGATCCCCGCCCAGCCCACTCGGGCGCGCTCGATCGCCAGGTCCAGCTCCAGCGAATCGGGCAGGTAATTCTGGTCCACGCGGCAGGTCCCGGACAGATCCAGCCAGCCTTCCGCCCTAAGCTCCGGCAGGGCCAGGGATCCGCTGGCGGGCAGCAGGTCAGTCAGGCCGCCCAGGGCCAGTCCCCGCCAATCGAATTCCAGCCGGCCTCCCGGCTCCGGGAGGCAGAAACTCCCTTCGAGGGCGGCCAGTGGATCGGGCTCCAGGCGCAGGTTCGGACAGAGGGGCTGACCTTGGCGAGGACGAAGATCCAGGGTCAGGCCCAGGCGGTGCAGGGGCAGAGCCAGCGCAGTCTGTTCAGACTTCCAGCTCAGGGCTCGGGGTACCGCCTGCAGCTCCAGCTCGATCCCGCCCGCCCCGCTGAAGATGCTCATGCCGCCGCGCATCGATCCCGCGAGACCCTCCACCGTGCCTTCCAGCGGAAGGCTCCCGCATTCCAGGTCCAGCCTGATCGGCAGCTCGCTGACGAGAATCAGGACGGCGGGGAGTTGTCGGGGCGGAAAATCGTCCGCCGCCAGCGCCTCCGGCGCCGGCAGTCGGGCGGCCAGACTCAGGTCGATGCGCGTTTCCAGGAAGTCCTGGAGAGTCAGGTCGGAGCTCAGGTCCAGGCTGTCGCCGGCTCCCCCGCCGTCGATGCGCAGCACCAGGTTCAGCTCGCGGATGGAAGGCGAGCTCACGGCGGGCGGCAGGACCAGGGATTCCGGCAGGCTCGCCGGATCGAAGCTCAACCCCTTCCCGGTGAGTTCCGCCGCCAGGCGGGTGGAAGCCAGCTCCCCGTCGCGGAGCTCCGCCCGCAGCTCGCCCGAACAATGGAGGCTGTCCGTGCGGAAGCCGTAGACCGGCAGCCGCAGCTCATGCAGAGAGAGGTTCTGATTCAGGCTGCACTCGGCGTTCCGGGGACGGAACTGCTCGTCCAGGGCACAGGTCCCCGCGGCCCGCACGCGCAAGTCACCCGCGAGGGCCGGTTCCCGCGATGGATCCGGCGGCACCGCGCCTGCGCCAGGCGAATCCGGGAACCCCGGCAGGTAGCGGGCCGGCACCAGGTCCAGCAAGGGAGCCAGCGCCTGGCGGTGAGCCAGCTCCAGGTTCAGCTGCCAGAGTGTATCACGTCCCGCCTGGGTACTAAGTTCCGCCCGCAGGTCGCCTTCCGCGTCCAGGCCGGGCAGCCGCCAGCGCAGTTGGAGACGGGCGCAGCGCCGCTCCTCCCGCAACGGCAGCGCTCCCTCTACTTCGAATTCCAGGCGGCCGGGGAGCCTGATCCGGTCCTCGGCCGGCAGGAGGCTCAGCTGCGACAGCGTCAGGCCGAAGCTGGATTCCACGCGCAGGGTGTCCTCGAGCACGCGTGCATCCAGGTGAAAATCCTGCCGCGGAAAACCATCGAGCGTCACCAGCGCCGAATCGTTCCCGGAACTCCCTGCCGCAGCCAATCCGGGAAGCTGCGGCCGCAGCTCGAAGCCCGCGGGATTCCGCCAGCGGCCGTTCCAGCGACTTAGCAGCCTGGCACCGACGCTGCCGGGCAATCTTCCCGCGGCCAGGTCCCGGAAGTCCTGCTCCACGAGGGCGGGCAGTTCGAGTTCGAAGCTCAGGGGCGGCGTGAGGATGCTCAACGGGCGTCCGTCCTGGCTCCCCCGGAGCTCCAGCCGCAGCGCCCGCACGCGCAGGTTGAAGGGACTCGACTCGAAACCCCAGTCCGCCAGTCTATCGATCCCGGGGCCCGGTTCTTCATCAGGCGCGACGGTAGTGTCGGGGCTCATCCACGCGGGGAGCAGCGGTCCGTCCTCCCAGGTCAGCTTGACCAGGGGTTCAAACAGTACCAGGGAATCGAGCGCCAGTCGCCGCTTGAGAAGCTGCAAGGGCCGGCTGTGCAGCTCTATGGATGCGAACTGCAGAATGGCCTCGCTGGCGGACTCGCCGGCGCCTCCCAGGCCGAGGGAATCCAGTTTCCAGACTCCCAGGCCGTCGTGCGTCACGCGGGCCAGCTCGCAGGGCGCGTCCAGGCTGTTCGAAACCTGGCGGGCCAGCAGGCCGGCCAGGCGGACCGGCTCCAACAGCCGATGCAGCGCCAGGACGCCCGCGAAGACGCAGAGCACCAGAGCGGACAGAACCCACCAGAGCGGGCGCCGTCGCCAGAATCGCCGCTTCCCGGTGCCGGGCGGCAGGATCCCGTTGGACCGATCCACTAGCCGCTCCCGGAGTCCATCAACACGTCGAAACGCTGCCACCAGATCTCGGCCATCTTCGAGACCGGCAGATCCAGGGCGCCCTCGATGCACAGGTTCGCGCCGCCCGTCGAGCCGACCTGCCGCCAGGGCAATCCGCTCGTCGCCAGCAGGCTCTCGAAGCGCTGGCGGTTCTCGGGTAGCAGGCTCAGGAGCACCAGGCCGGGGCTTTCGGCGAAGAGCCGCAGATCCATGCGTCCCCAGTCGGGCATCTCGACACGAGCGCCCACAAGGCGCTCGGGATCCATCATGCAGCATTCGGCGAGGGCCACGGCCAGCCCGCCCTCCGCCACGTCGTGGGCGCTGAGCAGCAGGCCTTCCCCGGCGGCGCCGCAGAGCAGATCCTGGATTCTCCGCTCGTGATCCAGGTCCACGGGGGGAACACGCCCCGTCCAGTCACCCGTGCGGCGTTCCAGGTAGAGACTGCCTCCCAGCTCCTCCCCGGGCCGGCCCAGCAGGTAAATCAACTGCCCCGGTCCGCGAAAAGCCGAGGGCAGCGGCGGAGTTTCCTCCAGCAGGCCCACCATGCCGATCACCGGGGTCGGGTGGACCGCCGCCTCCGGGCTCTCGTTGTAGAAACTGACGTTGCCGCCGGTGACGGGAGTGTTGAAGGCCCGGCAGGCCTCGCCCATGCCCCGAACCGCCTCGCGGAACTGCCAGTACACCTCGGGATCGTAAGGATTGCCGAAGTTCAGGCAGTTGGTGACGGCCAGGGGCCGGGCCCCGGTGCAGGCGATGTTGCGGGCCGCCTCGCTCACCGCCGCCATCCCGCCCTGGTAAGGATCCAGGTAGACCAGGCGGCCGTTGCAGTCCGTGCAGGCGGCCAGGTGCTTGCGCGTGCCCTTGATCCGCATCACGGCGGCGTCGCCCCCGGGACGCAGCTCCGTGGCCGTGCCGATCATGTGGTCGTACTGCCGGTAGACCCAGCGCCGCGAAACGACGTTCTCGTGCCCCACCAGGGCCAGCAGCTCGCCGGCGAGGTCCGCGGGCGGGCGCAGCGCCCGCAGGGAGCGCGCCCGGTGGCGCTCGTAATACTCCGGCACGCTCCATTCCCTGTGATACACAGGCGCACCTCCGCCGAGCACCAGGGAATCGGCGGGCACCCGGACTTTCCGCTCGCCGTTCTCGAAGACCTCGAACAGGCCGGTGTCCGTCACCTCGCCGATCAGGGCGCAGTGGATGTCCCACCTGGCGCAGATGCGGCGCACGGTCTCTTCGCGCCCTTGTTTAACCACCACCAGCATGCGTTCCTGCGACTCGGAGAGCAGCACTTCGTAGGAGCTCATGCCCGATTCGCGCTGCGGCACGCGGTCCACGTGGATGCGGATGCCGGCGCCCCCCTTGGCGCTCATTTCGCTGCAGGAGCAGGTGATGCCAGCGGCGCCCATGTCCTGGATGCCCACCAGGTCGCCGCTCCGGATCATCTCCAGCGTGGCCTCGAGCAGCAGCTTCTCCATGAAGGGATCGCCCACCTGCACGCTGGAGCGCTTCTCCTCGCTCTCCTCGGACAGTTCCTCGCTGGCGAAAGTTGCTCCGTGGATCCCGTCGCGCCCGGTGGAAGCGCCCACCAGGAAGACCGGGTTGCCCGGTCCGCTGGCCGTTGCGCTGGCCGTCCGGTCCGCGCGCACCAGTCCTACGGTCATGGCGTTGACCAGCGGATTGCCGTTGTAACACCGTTCGAAGTACACGTCGCCGCCGACCGTCGGAACTCCCAGGCAGTTCCCGTAGTCGCCGATCCCGCGCACGATTCCGTCCACCAGCCAGCGCGTACTCTCGTGTGATACGTCGGGAAAGCGCAGCGAGTTGAGGCTGCAGATCGGGCGCGCGCCCATGGTGAAGATGTCGCGCATGATTCCGCCCACTCCGGTGGCCGCCCCCTGGTAGGGTTCCACCGCGCTGGGGTGGTTGTGAGACTCGATCTTGAAGGCCACCGCCAGGCCGTCGCCGATGTCCACCAGGCCCGCGTTCTCCTCGCCCGCCTCGACCAGCAGCCGCCCACCGCTGCGCGGCAGCGTCTTCAGCCGGGCGATGGAGTTCTTGTAGCTGCAGTGCTCGGACCACATCACGCTGTAGACGCCCAGCTCGGTCCAACTCGGCAGCCGTCCCAGGAGTTCCTCGATATGCCGGAACTCCTCCTCGCTGAGTCCGTGCTCGAGCGCCAGTTCAAGAGACACCCGGGGTTCGTCGTGTGACATGGAATTTCCTCGGTGAATGAGTGTTACACCCGCTCCGGCGCTCCTCTTCCGGCGCAGATCCACGGGCTCGGGCGGAGTCCCGCGAGATGGAGGGCGCGGGCGGGAGCGTGCGCCGCCGGGCCCGGAAACGAAGGAAATATAACGCTCCCCCGCCGCGGAGCCGCTCCGCCCGCAGGCAGCCGCGCCAGTACGGATTCTCCGCTTCCTATTCCTACCTGTGAATAGGAAAACATGTGTCGAATGCTATCTTGTCGCAACTGATGCGCCTGTCGAAGACCACTGAATACGCCATCCGCGTGCTGGTTTACATGGCCGCGAAAGACCGCGAGCTGTATTCCGTCACCCATCTCTCCAAGCACCTGCGGATTCCCTACAAGTACCTCGCGCGCCTGATGACCCGCCTGGGGCAGGCGGGCTTCCTCAAGGCCACGCAGGGCAAGAAGGGCGGCTACACCATCTTCCGTCCGCTCGACGAGATCTTCATCTACCAGATCGTGAAGGTCGTGGAAGGGCTGGAGAACTACCATCGCTGCGTGCTCGGCTATCCGGAGTGCAGCGACTCCGATCCCTGTCCCATGCACCACCTATGGGAAGAGCACCTGCTGGGCATCCGCAAGATGATCTACGATCACACGCTGGCCGACCTGGATTTCACCGTCCGCAAGTCAGGAGTCTGAGCTCCCCCGGCCTACCCGCGCAGCCTGCAGAAACCGGATCAAGGACGCCGCCAGCGCGGGCCCCACTCCCCGCACCTCCAGCAATTGCTGCTCCGTGGCCTGCTCGAGGCCCCTGAGCCCGCCGAGGGACTTCAGCAGACGGTCCCGCAGCACGGGGCCCACGCCGGCCACTTCCGCCAGCGGATCGGGCAGGGCCTCCTTGCGGCCCACCTTCCGGCTGTAGGCCAGGGCGAAGCGGTGCGCCTCGTCGCGCACGTGCTGCAGCAGACGATTGGCCGAACTGTTGCGCGGAATGTTGCGCGGCAGGGATTCGCCGGGAAGGAAGACCTCTTCGAAGCGCTTGGCCAGACCGATGACCGGCAGCTCCTCCAGCCCCAGCTCCGCCAGCGCCCGGTGTGCGCGGGCCAGTTGCCCCACACCGCCGTCCACCAGGACCAGGTCGGGCAGGGCGGCGCCCTCCCCCAGCAGCCGCCGGTAACGGCGCTTGACCACCTCCGCCAGGGCGGCGTAATCGTCCACGCCCTCGAGACTGCGGATCCGGTAGCAGCGGTAGTCCTTCTTCAGCGGAAGCCCGTTGCGGAAGACTACCATCGAGGCCACCGTGGCCCGGCCGCCGAAATGGCTGATGTCGAAGCCCTCGATGCGCCGCGGCGGAGCGGCCAGGCGGAGATCGCGGGCCAGAGCCTTGAGGCTCTCGGGCACGCGGTCCCGTTTCATCCTCCTCAGCAACATGTTGCTCAGCAGCATCTGCGCGTTGGAACGGGCCATCTTCACCAGGGCGCGTTTCTCTCCTCGCCGGGGCCAGCTCAGGCGGCAGGCGGCCGGCGGGCGGGTTCCGGTTCCTCTTGAATCCTCCTCCACCGGCTCTTCCCGGCGCCGCTTCTCCGTCAGCCAGGTCTCGAGCAGCAGGGCCTCGGCCGGTTCCTCGGGCAGCAGGATCCTGGCCGGAACCTGTTCGCACTGGTCGTAATACGTCGTCAGGAAGCGGCGCAGCAACTCCGCGCCCGGGCTGTCCAGGGCGCCGCGCAGGAAGGCGTGAAAGCTGCCCAGCAGGCGGCCCTCGCGCACCCGCAGCAGCACCGCGCAGGCGTCGCGGTCCTCCCGGGCCAGGGCCACCGCGTCCAGTTCGTCGCGGGAGGCGCCCTTCTCCGCCTTCTGACCCTGCCGGAACTGCTCGAGCACGGAGATCAGATCGCGTTGCCGAGCCGCCTCCTCGAAGTCGCGCGTCTTGGCGGCCGCGCGCATACGACCCTGCGCCTCGCGGATCGACGAGCCGGTCCGGCCCTTCAGCAGCGCTTCCAGCGCGCGCACGCTGCGGCGGTAGTCATCCGCATCCTGCAGCCCTTCGCAGGGCCCGCGGCACTTGCCGATATGGTAATCCAGGCAGAGCTTGTGGCGTCCCCGGGCGATGCTCTCGGCGCTGATGGTCAGGTCGCACTCGCGGATCCGCAGCCGCTCGCGCATCGAGCGCAGGAAACCGCGCAACTGCTTGACCTCGGTGTAGGGTCCGAAATAGCGGCTGCCGTCACGCACCAGCTTGCGTGTCACGAAAACGCGCGGAAAGTCCTCGTTGGTGACACGCACGAAGGGATAACTCTTGTCGTCGCGGAAGAAGACGTTGTAGCGGGGCCGGTGCTCCTTGATCAGGTTGTTCTCGAGGATCAGCGCTTCCAGCTCGCTGTCGGTGAGGATGGTCTCGAGTCCGCGGGCCTGCCTGAGCATCACGGGGATCTGCAGGCGGCCGTCCCCTCCCGCGGCGTAGCTGCGCAGGCGCTGCCTGAGGTTGACGGCCTTGCCCACGTAGAGCACCCGGCCCTCCGCGTCGCGGAACAGGTAGACCCCGGGCGAGGTGGCGTATTCGGCCGCATCGATGCGCAGCATGGTCGGGTCCTCAGGGATCCTGGCAGAGCTCCAGCAGCACGCCGGACCCGCCGCGGGGATGGACGAAGGCGATCAGTCTTCCTTCGGCTCCCCTGCGCGGCGCCCGGTCGATCAGCGGGATCCCGCGCTTGCTCAGCTTCTCCAGCGCGCCTGTGAGGTCGTCCACCGCCAGCGCGACGTGGTGGATGCCCGGCCCGCGGCTCTCGAGGAAGCGGGCCACCGGGCTCTCGGGTCCGGCGGGTTCCAGCAGCTCTATGCGCGTCTCGCCCGCGCGCCCCACGGCGACGGTCACGCCCTGGTCGGCCACTTCCTCGGGAGCCTGGAAGTCCAGCCCCAGAGCCTCTTCCCAGAGGGGGAGGCTCTCGGCGATACTGCGCACCGCGATGCCGATATGGTCCACGCGCTTCGGTTTCATGCGCCGCCTCCCCTCATTTGTTCCAGAAATTGGAGACCGCCCGGTCCAGGTCCTCCGCGCGGTAGAGCGTTTTCGGCGCTCCGGGAAGGCTGTCCAGGAAGATTTCCCCGTACTGCTTCTGGACCACCCGCCGGTCCAGCAGCAGGAATATGCCCCTGTCCCCCTCGTGGCGGATCAGCCGGCCGAAACCCTGACGGAAGCGTATCACGGCCTCGGGTACGTTGTAACACAGGAAGGGATTGCGTCCCGCCCGCTTGTGCGCCTCCATGCGGGCCTCCACCAGCGGCTCGCTGGGCACGGCGAAGGGCAGCTTGGCCATCACCAGGAGCTGCAGTGCCTCTCCCGGCACGTCCACGCCTTCCCAGAAGGAGTCGGTCCCCAGCAGCAGCGCGTTGCCCGCCTCGCGGAAGCGGCGCAGCAGCTCGTGCCGCGAGCCGTCCAGGCCCTGCGCCAGCAGCGGGATCGTCCGGTAGTCCAGCCGCCGCAGCAGGGCAGTGTAACACGCGTTGAGCATGCCGTAGCTGGTGAATAGCAGCATGGTGCCGCGCCCGTAGCGCTCGCTGAGCCCGGCCACCAGCGCGGCCAGCTCGCCGGCGAAGTTTTCCAGCGAGCGGGCCCCCGCCTCCGGAAACCAGCCCGGGATGAAGAATCGCATCTGCCGCGCGAAGTCGAAGGGGCTGGAAAAAGCGCGGCAGCGCACTTCCCGGCCGCTCCCGCCGAGTCCCGAGTTCTCCAGAAAATAGTCGAAGGATCCGCCCACCGCCAGCGTGGCGCTGCACAGCAGGGCGGCCTGCAGGCGGCTGTAGAGCAGATCTTCCAGCAGCGATCCGGGAGTGAGCGGGCAGAGGCGGAACAGGCTTTCCCGGGTCACCGGGTGCAGCTCCACCCAGGCCACCTCTTCGAACGCTCCCGGGCCTCCTTCCCGCAAGACGGATCCAGCGGCCGGATCCTGCGAGGGCTCGTCCTCGCCATAGGAGGCCAGGGCTTCCAGAAGATCGAGCGCCTCCAGCAGGGCGGCGCGGAAGCCCGTGTATTCCGCCACCAGTGGAGCGGATTCGAGCTGGAACTCCTCGGCCAGGCTTTCCAGCAACTCGGCCAGGCGCTCCAGGGCCCGCTCCAGGGCCGGGCGCTCCCCGGCGATTTCACGGTGAATCTCCCAGTGCAGGCTGAGCGGATTGTTTCCGGCGTTGAACCGCCGTTTCACGGTATAGCGGGCGGACTCCAGCTCCGCCGCGTGCCGCTCCCGCTGTTGCTCGTTTAACGCCGCGTGATACTGCTCGGCATGCTTCAGCACTTGAGACAACCGGGCAGCCGCGTCTTCCAGGGCGGCCAGCACCCCGGCGTGCTCGCGGGGATCGGGCAGGGCCTGCAGCACGGCCGCGCGGAGCCGCTTGAGCGCGCCCCGGCCCTGCTCCCCGGGATCGTAGAGCACGCGCAGACGGGCCAGCAGCATGGGGAAGCTGAAACTGCGGCGCAGTTGCTGCTCCGCGCTGCGCGGCAGGTTGTGCGCCTCGTCCACCACCAGGTGCGTGTAGTCACCCAGCAGGCGTCCCTGGACGCCCAGGTCGGCCAGCAGCAGGCTGTGATTGACCACAACCACATGCGCGTCCGCCGCCTCCCGGCGAACGCGGTTCACGAAGCAAAGCCCGTCTCCGCGGCAGCGACGCCCCGAGCAGTGCTGGGCCTCGCTGCGGATCTGGGCCCAGAGGCCGGCCAGCCGGCCCTGGTTGAACGCCGTGCACTCCTCCACGTCTCCCGTGCGGGTCAGCCGGGCCCAGACCGCCATGGGCAGCAACTGCAGGCGCTCCTCCACGCTCAAGCGCTGTTGAGCTTCCGTCAGCAGCCGTTCCCATCGTGCGCCGCAGAGGTAGTTGCCGCGTCCCTTGAGCAGCACGGCCTTGAGCGGACCGGCCAGCATGCTGCCCAGCAGGGGAATGTCTTTGTCGAAGAGCTGGTCCTGCAGGTTGCGGGTGTTGGTGGAAAGGACCACGCCCCGCTCGCCGGCTTCCACCTGGCGGCGGCCGCGGAGGATCGCGGGCAGCAGGTAGGCGAGGGACTTGCCCGTACCGGTGGGGGCCTCGGCCACCAGGAAGGAAGGACTCTTAACGGCTGAGGCATTCCGGCTGGCGGATTCCGTCGCGCAGCCGAAGCAGCGACAGACCTCCTCGGCCAGCCCGAGTTGCTGCGATCGTGGCTGGAAGCCGGGAAGCACGCTCCCAAGGCGTCCCCCGGCCGCGAACCAGGCCTCCATTCCGCCCGCGGCGTCAGCGTCGCGGTTCCCTGCACCGGGCGGCGCTCCCGGCTCGCGGGCCTTAAGACCGTCCTTCAGGTAGACGTTGCTGCGGAAGGGCGGTTGTGCATCCAATGCCCCGGCCCGGCCTTCCCCGACCCGGCCTTCGCCGGCCTTGACGAACTCGAGCAGCGCTTCGATCAGCGCCTCGAGGGAATCGTGGCTTCCGCGAAGCAGCAGCGCCAGGCCGCGAAGGACCTCCAGGGGCAGCCCGGAGCCGACGCGCAGCAGGCCGGTCAGGATCTGCCCGGCGGCGCGGGCGTCGTCCAGGGCGCGGTGCGCCTGCTCCAGATCCAGTTGAAAGTGCCGCGCCAGCTCTCCCAGCTTGTGGTTGCGCAAGGTGGGCAGCATACAGCGGGCCAGGGGCAGGGTGTCGCAGAGCAGTCGCGGCGCCTGGAACTCCAGCTCCAGCGCGGCGCACCAGCGACGCAGCATGCCCAGGTCGAAAGGGAGGTTGTGCGCCGCCAGCGGCATATCTTCGATGAATTCGAGGAAGCCGGGCAGCACTTCGCGGGCCGGCGGGGCGCCGCGGACCATCCGGTCGTGGATGCCCGTGAGCTTGGCGATGCGGGGCGGAATCGGATGCTCCGGTCGGACCAGCTCCGAGAAACTCCCGCATTCCCGGCCGTCCTCCACCCGCACGGCGCCCAGCTCGATGATTTCACAATCCTCGTCGAGACCCGTGGTTTCCAGGTCGAAGGCCACGAAACGACGCAGCCCGAGGCTCCGCAACAGCTCCTTCATCGTCGGGGACTCCCCCCTTGGAGCGCTCGGAGCGTGTGTGAATCGCTATTCATGTTCCTCGCGAGGTCGGGGCCGAAGAGGCTGGGAGTTCGCGGTACGGTCTATCAGGACTCCCCCGCATCGGCGGTGCGGGGATCCCAGGTCAGCTCGGGCTGCTTGACGGCCCTTAAGTCGTCGAGCCGCCGCACGGGGGTGGACCGGGGAGCCTCCTTGAGCTCCGGAGATCCTTCCTCGCACTCCCGGTGGATGCGCCGCATGACCGCTACGAAGCGGTCCAGGGTTCCCTTGTGCTCGGTCTCGGTGGGCTCGATCATCAGCGCCTCCGACACGATCAGCGGGAAATAGGTGGTGGGCGCGTGCAGTCCGAAATCAAGCACGCGCTTGGCCAGGTCCGCCGCCCGGTAGCCCAGCTTCTTCTGCCGCGAGGCGCTGAAGACCACTTCGTGCATGGGCCGTCCGGGGAACGCGAGCCGGTAGAGGTCCTCCAGTCGCGCCCGCAGGTAGTTGGCGTTGATGATGGCGTTCTCGCTGACCCTCAGCAGGCCCTCGGCGCCCAGCCTGCGCAGGTAGACGTAGGCCCGCACCAGGGCGCCGAAGTTGCCGTAGTAGCTGTGGACCTTGCCCACGCTGTCCGGACCCACCTTGCGCCAGCGGATGCCGCCCGCCTCTTCCACAGTCACGGGCGAGGGCAGGAAGGGCGTCAGCTCGTTCTTGACCACCAGCGGGCCCGCTCCCGGTCCGCCGCCGCCGTGGGGCACGCCGAAGGTCTTGTGCAGGTTGATATGCATCACGTCGAAACCAAGGTCGCCCGGCCGCACCAGGCCCAGCAGGGCGTTGAGGTTGGCGCCGTCCATGTAGCTCAGCGCCCCGGCCTCGTGCACGAGCCGATTGATCTCGACAATGCGCCGCTCGAAGATGCCCACGGTGTTGGGATTGGTGATCATGAAGGCCGCCGTGTCGCCGTCCAGGACCGCCCGGAGGTGATCCGGGTCCACGCAGCCGTCGGGACCCGACTTGACCTGCTTGACGCGGTATCCGGCCATGTGGATCGAGGCCGGGTTGGTGCCGTGCGCGGAATCCGGGATGACCACATTCTTCCGCGCGTCGCCGCGCTTCGTGAGACATCGCCGGATCATGAACAGCGCGCAGAGTTCCCCGTGGGCACCCGCGGCGGGCTGCAGCGTCACGGCGTCCATGCCGCTGATCGTCTTGAGCTGCTCGCCCAGTTCGTGCATCAGGCGCAGCGCGCCTTCGAGCTCGCGGGAATTCTGCTCGGGGTGCAGGTCGAGGAAACCCGGCAGCGCGGCGAGCCGCTCGTCCACCTTGGGATTGTACTTCATGGTGCAACTGCCCAGCGGATAGAAATCACGGTCCACGTGGTGGTTGAGCACCGAGAGCTCCGTGTAGTGGCGCACCACTTCGCCTTCCGCGGCCTCGGGCAGATCGAGCACGCCGCCGCGCAGGCGGTCCCGCGGCTCGCGGGGCTCCAGCCCGCCGAAGGAAACGCCGCCCGCCTCCGCGCGGAAGCTCCCGGCGCCGGGACGCGACTTCTCGAAGATCAGCGCACTCATCGAGCCGGCCCTCCTTCAAGTGTATCACGGACTATCGCGATGTAGCGCTCGAGGTCCGCGCGTTCCTGGAACTCGTTGACCGCCACCAGCAGGCCGTCCTCGCCGTACTCGCCGTCGAGGGGCAGGCCGCCCAGGATCCCCTCGCGGTCCAGCTCAGCCAGGACGCGATCCCGGCCGGGCAGCCGGAGGGCGAATTCGCGGAAGCAGGGCAGGGCTTCGCCGCCGCCTCCGCGGTTGAGCAGCTCCGCGCCGGGCAGTCGCTCCAGCTGCTCGGCCAGCCAGGAAGCGCGCGTGTAGAGCGCCCGGGCCTTGTCCCGCAGTCCCCGGGGACCCAGCAGGGCCATGTGGATCGTGGCACACGTGGCCATCAGGGCCTGGTTGGTGCAGATGTTGCTGGTGGCTTTCTCGCGCCGGATATGCTGCTCGCGGGTCTGGAAGGTCAGCACGAAGCCGCGTTCTCCCGCCGCGTCCCTGGTGGCGCCGATCAGGCGGCCCGGCATCTGCTTGACCATGCTCTTGCGCCCGGCGAAGAGTCCCAGGTAGGGGCCGCCGAACTGCAGCGGCTGGCTGATGCTCTGCCCCTCGCCCACGGCGATGTCCGCTCCCGCCTCCCCGGGCGTCTGGAAGAGGCCCAGCGCCAGCGGATCGAAGTCCTGGATCAGCAATGCGCCCTTCTCCCGGGCCAGGCGCGCCGCCTTGGCCACGTCCTCGATCGTGCCGTAGCGGTTGGGGCTTTGGATCACGACGGCCGCCGCTTCCTCGTCGATCCGCTCCTCCAGGCCGGCCGCGTCGAAAGCGGGCCCTGCGCCGGAGAGGGTCTCCACGCTGAAGGGCTGGTCGTGGAAGTAGCTGCGGATCACGCTGCGATACCTTGGCCGCAGGTGCCCGGAGACGATCAGGCGCCTGCGCCCGGTGACCGAGGCGGCCATGCGCATGGCTTCGGCCATGGCGGTGGCGCCGTCGTACATCGAGGCGTTGGCCACCTCCATGTCCGTGAGACAGCAGATCATGGTCTGGAATTCGAAGATGGCCTGCAGGGTGCCCTGGCTGACTTCAGCCTGGTAGGGCGTGTAGGCGGTGATGAACTCGCTGCGCGCGGCGAGGCTCGACACCGCCTCCGGTATGTGTGTCACATAGGCGCCGCCGCCCAGGTAGCAATCCTGCGGGGGCACCCGGCGATTGAGGGCGGCCAGCTCCTCCAGGTGCCGGTTCAGCGCCGGCTCGGCCAGCGGCGGAGGCAGATCCAAGCCGCCGCGCAGGCGCAGTTCCGCAGGGATATCCCGCAGCAGCTCCTCGAACCCGGAGACCCCGATGGCCTCGAGCATCTGCCTGCGATCTTCGTCCGTGTTCCCGATGTAGGGCATGCTTCCTCCCGCATCGCGGATATCAAAAAGCGGAATATCTGGGCCTGGGTTAATAGACAGCATCATGCGAATCGGTTCGCCGGGAGCCAATCGGGCTTGGAACGTTTTCGGTCTGCGCCGTCACACGGAGTAGAATTCTCGCCCGATTCGCAGGTTGTAGCGGTAACTACTGCCGAGAAGCGGGCGGGAAAAGGGATCCATGTGGTAGATGCAGACGGGAATGGGCCAAGTCCGACAGACTCCTAGAGGTCGATCTGTTGCTCGTACTCGTCCGGACCGATCAGGTCGTCCAGTTCCTTGGGATCGCCGATCCTGATCCTGTAAAGCCATCCCTTACCGTAGCAGTCGGTGTTCAGGGTATCCGGAGACTCCATCACCTCCTGGTTGGCCTCGACGATGGTCCCCGAGATCGGTGCGTAGATGTCCGCAGTTGCTTTTACCGCGTCGATCGTCCCGATGCTGTCCCCTCTCTCGAACTCCAGTCCCGGGTCCTGGAGCTCAACATCCACGATATCGCCCAGCTCGCCCTGGGCATAATCGGTGACGCCGATGATGATGTCATCGCCTTCAACCTGAATCCATTCGTGCTCTTCAGTGTACAGCAGGTTTCCCGGTACGGTCATCTCACTCTCCGTCTATTGCGATTCAACACCGTTGTCGGCCGCGCCGGCTCAGCCGCCGGACGCATACTCCCAGTTCTCCATGAAGCGGATGTCGAATTCCCCCGAGCGGAACACGGGATCGTTCATCAGCGCCGCATGAAATGGAATCGTGGTTCGCACCTCCTCGATCACGAATTCCCCCAGCGCCCGCCGCATCCGGTTGATGGCCGAATCCCGGTCGCGGGCGTGCACGATCAACTTGCCCAGCAGGCTGTCGTAGTAGGGCGGTATGCTGTAGCCCTGGTAGATGTGGCTGTCCACGCGCACTCCGGGCCCGCCGGGCAGGTTCAGGGCCCCGATGGTGCCCGCGAAGGGCATGAAATTACGGGAGGGATCCTCGGCGTTGATGCGGCACTCGATGGAGTGACCCTTCAACTGAACTTCCTCCTGGCTGAAGCTGAGCTTCTCGCCCGCCGCCACGCCGATCATCTCGCGGATCAGGTCCCTGCCGGTAACCATTTCGGTCACCGGGTGTTCCACCTGGATCCGGGTGTTCATTTCCATGAAGAAGAAATCGCGGCCGTCGAGCAGGAATTCCACCGTGCCGGCGCCCACATAGCCTACCGCCTTGGCGGCCGCCACCGCCGCGGAGCCCATCCGCTCGCGCAGCGCCGGATCCACGGCCGGGCTGGGGCATTCCTCCACGAGTTTCTGGTGCCGCCGCTGGATCGTGCAGTCGCGCTCTCCTAAGTGCACCGCGTTTCCGTGGCGGTCGCCCATCACCTGGAATTCCACGTGCCGAGGCGTGTCGAGGAACTTCTCGAGGTAGAGCCCGGGATTGCCGAAACCCGCCTGGGCCTCGGCCCGCGCCGTGTCCAGCGCCAGTTCGAGGTCCCCGGGATCCCTGGCGATGCGCATGCCCCGTCCACCCCCGCCGGCGGTGGCCTTGAGGATCACCGGGTAGCCGATCTGCTCGGCGCAGGATCGCGCGTGATCCAGGTCCTCCACCAGGCCCGTGGAACCGGGGATCACCGGAACGCCCGACTCCTGCATGGTCCGCTTGGCTTCCGCCTTGTCTCCCATGCGACGGATCATCTCGCCGTCCGGTCCCACGAAGGTGAGTCCGTGTTCGCGGCACATGTCCGAGAAATCCGCGTTCTCGGCCAGGAAGCCGTAGCCGGGATGCAGGGAGTCGCAGCCCGTCACGGCGGCCGTGGAAAGGATGGCGTGGATGTTGAGGTAGCTTTCGGTGGAAGGCGGAGGTCCCACGCAGACGGCCTCGTCGGCGAAGCGCACGTGCAGGCTCGCCGCATCCGCGGTGGAGTGGACCGCCACGCTGGGAATACCCAGCTCGCGGCAGGCGCGGATGACGCGCAGGGCGATCTCCCCGCGGTTGGCGATCAGCATGCGCTTGAACAAGGGAGTCTCCTACTGCGGCGCGATGCGGAAGAGTTCCTGGTCGAACTGGACTGGCTGGGCGTTGTCCACGTGGATCTCCACGATCCGGCCGGCCGTCTCGCACTCGATTTCATTCATGATCTTCATGGCTTCCAGGATGCAGAGCGTCTGCCCCGGAACCACCATATCCCCCACTTCCACGAAGGAATCCACGTCCGGGCTGGGCGAGCGGTAGAAGGTGCCCACCATGGGGGCCTTCACAACTACCAGGTTGTCGCCTTCTTCCTCGGCCGGGACGGGCTCGGGGGCGGTTTCCGCCGGGGCCGCGGCCTGGGCCGGTTGGGGCGCGGGAGCGACAGAGGGCGCAGTCGCGGGCGCAGTCGTCACGTGCGGGGGCACCGCCACGTGAACCTCTCGGGGAGTCGCCTTCTCGATGTGGATTTCCAGGTCGCCTTCCTCGATCTTCAGCGAGGTGATGTCGGCGTTTTCCACCAGGCGCACCAGTTTCCGGATCTCGTTGTAGTCCATCCTGTTCGCTTCCTCGCTGTCCGATCTAGCTCTTCACTCGCTCCACGTACTCGCGTTTCCGTGTGTCCACCTTGATCAGCTCGCCCTCCTCGATGAAGAAGGGGACCATCACCGTGCAGCCCGTTTCCATGCGCGCTGGTTTCTTGCTGCCCGAAGCCGTGTCCCCCTTGTCGGTGGGATCGGTTTCAGCGACCTGCAGCTCCACGTGAACGGGCAGCTCCAGGCCCAGGGCTTCCTCGCCGTGGAAGAGTACGTCCACTTCGAGGCCTTCCTTCATCAGGTCGATCACCTCGTCCACCAGGTGCTCCGGCAGTATGGTCTGCTCATAGCTTTCGGTGTCCATGAAGGTACGGCCCGTGGCATCCTTGTAAAGGTATTGCATCCGGCGGCTTTCCAGCCTTACGATGTCGATCTTCTCACCCGCCCGGAAAGTGGGATCCAGGACGCGACCGGTGCGCACGTTCTTCAGCTTGGTCCGCACGAAGGCTCCGCCCTTTCCCGGCTTCACGTGCTGGAATTCCACGATGCGGTACAGGCCTCCCTCGTAGTTGATGGTCAATCCATTGCGGAAGTCGGCGGTCGAGGCCATGAGGCGAGATCTCCTGTCTGCGGATAAGAAGTAACGAATTTATAATTGTCGGGGAGACTCGAAAGGGTTGAGCGGAGGTTTCGGCCAGAAAATCAGGATTCCGCCAGACGACGAAGGAATTCCTGCTCGTCGATCACCGGGATATCCAGCTCGTCGGCGCGCTGCAGCTTCGATCCCGCGGCCTCGCCGGCCACCACCAGGTCGGTCCTTAAGGAGACGGAACCGCGCACCCGGGCGCCCGAGGATTCCAGGCGTCGTCTGGCTTCGTCCCGGTTCATGGACTTCAAGTTGCCCGTCAGCACCACGTTCAGGCCCTCGAAAGGGCCCTGAACCTCGCCGTCCCGGGCTTCCTGCCGGAAGGCCGCCGAGATTCGCTCCAGGTCGAAGCCCACGGCGCTCAAGCGCTCGAGCACAGCGGCGCCGCCTTCCGAACCGAACCAGTCCTCCAGGCTGGCGGCGATGCGGGGACCCACGTCCTCCAGCTTCTCGAGCTCCTCGCGGGGTATCCCGGAAAGGATCCGGATGCTCCCGTAGCGGGCCAGCAGGATCCGCGCCGCGTTCTCGCCCACGTGACGTATTCCCAGGGCGAAGAGCAGCCGGGCCGGATCCCGCTTCAGACTGGCCATTATGCCCGTCCGCACCCGGGCCGCCGATTTCTCGCCCATGCGCTCCAGCCCTGCCAGCTCACCGGCGCTCAAGGTGTAGAGGTCGGCCGGACGGCGGACCCGGCCGGAAGCCACCAGGGCCAGGACCAGCCTTTCGCCCAGCCCGTCGATGTCCATTGCGCGGCGTGAGACGAAATGTAGCACGACCGCCTCGAGAACCGCCGGGCAGTCCGCGGCGGGACAGCGCCAGGCCACCTCCTCTTCGCTGCGCACGAGGCTCGCGCCGCAGCGGGGGCAGCGCTCGATCATGCGGAATTCGGGGAGTTCCCGCTCCTCGCCGGCGGGCCCCAGCACCTTGGGGATCACGTCCCCGCCCTTTTCCACGCGCACCAGCATGCCCTCGCGGATCCCCCTGCGGCGGATCTCCTCCTCGTTGTGCAGGGTGGCCCGCGAGACGGTGCTGCCCTGGAGGAAGACCGGTTCCAGCTCCGCCACGGGTGTGATCACCCCTGTTCGTCCCACCTGGTAGCCGATCCGCAGGAGGCGCGTGGTCTTCACTTCCGCCGGGAACTTGTAGGCCATGGCCCAGCGCGGGATCTTGGCGGTCCAGCCCAGCCGCCCGCGCTGGTCCAGCCTGTCCAGCTTCACCACCACCCCGTCGATCTCCACCCCGAGCTCGTCTCGCCGCTCTTCCCACTCCCGGCAGTACTCGAGCACGGCGGAGAGACCGGCACAGCGCCGATGGTGGGTAAAGACGGGCAGCCCGGCGCGCCTCAGCCAGGCGAGCTGTTCCGCCTGGGTCGCCGGAGGACCAGGCCTCTGATTCGGTTCCGCGGACGTTCCGCCGCCTTCCATCACGGCGATGTCGTAGAGGAAGATCTTCAGGGAGCGCCGCCGGACCTCGGCGGGATCCAGCAGCTTCAGCGTACCGGCCGCAGCGTTGCGAGGATTGGCGAATTCCGGCCGGCCCTCCTCGCGGCGTTCCCGGTTGAGTCGCCTGAAGGTGTCGCGGTCCATCACCACTTCGCCCCGCAGTACGAGACGCGCGGGGGGATCCGGCGACTGCAGCCGCAGGGGCAGGTTGGCAATGGTGCGCACGGCGGCGCTCACGTCGTCGCCCACCAGTCCGTCGCCCCGGCTGGCCGCGACCCTCAGCCGACCCCGCTCGTAGAGCAGGGAAACGCTGGCGCCGTCCAGTTTCAGCTCGCAGTGATACACCGGCTCGGGGCCGGTGATCTCCGTCGGGGAAGCAGGTTCCGGCTCGAGTTCGCCGCTTGGTCCTTCGCCGGCGTCCGGCTTGCCGCGGCCCAGTTGCTGCAACACGCGCCGGTGAAAATCCTCCAGTTCCCCGCTGGAATAGGTGTTGCCCAGTGAATAGAGACGCGGTTCGTGAGCCACTTGGGGCAGATCACCGGCCACGGGAGCGCCGACCCTGCGGGTGGGCGAATCCTCTTCGACCCACTCCGGGTGGATCTCTTCCGCGGAAAGCAACAGGCGATAGAGCGCGTCGTACTCGGCGTCGCCGATCTCCGGCGCCGCCTCCACGTAATACAGACGGTCGTGGCGCTCCACTTCACTGACCAGGCGCAGGTACTCCTCGCGCGTGGCCGGAACCTTCGAGCGCTTCACTCCTCCTCCGCGCCGTAATGGACCAGCGTCAGCAGCGGAACGCCCAGGGCCTCCACGCGCCGGCGCCCGTCGAGGAAATCCAGTTCCACCACGCAGACCGCCCCCGCCGGCTCGGCCCCCAGCTCGCGGACCAGTTCGAGACAGGCCGCCAGGGTGCCGCCGGTGGCCAGCAGGTCGTCCACCACCAGTGCGCGCTGGCCGGGAGCGCAGGCGTCGGCGTGCACCTCCAGCGAATCGCTGCCGTACTCCAGCTCGTAGCTGCGGCGGATGGTCTTCCAGGGCAGCTTGCCGGGTTTGCGGGCCGGCGCGAAGGCCTTGGCGTGCGCGTGAGCCAGGGCCGCGCCGAAGATGAAGCCGCGGGCCTCGATGCCCAGCACCACGTCGTAACACGAGGGGGGGAACCCGTCGTCCACCAGCCGCAGGCATTCCGCGAAAGCGGCCGGGTCCGCCAGCAGGGTGGTGATGTCCTTGAAGCCGATCCCCGGCTTGGGGAAATCGGGAACGGTGCGAATGCGGGATTTCAGATCCATGCTCGCTCCATCGGTCGGTGATGCGCAGGCGGATCGCGCGAGTCCTCAGCGGACACTGAAACCCGCCAAGGGGCGGGCTTCCACCGCCTCCCGCTCGATGCCCGTGATACGAATGGCTCCGGGGCCGCCCTCGAGCGTCTCTATCAGCCTCTCGATCCGCTCCGCTTCTCCTTGAACCAGCGCTTCCACCCGGCCGTCCGGAAGGTTGCGTACCCAGCCGCCGAGCCGCAGATCCTCCGCCAGGCGCAGCAGGGTCCAGCGGAAACCCACGCCCTGGACGCGGCCGCTGAACAGCAGGTGTTCGGTCACAGGCATGGCCGGTCTAACGTTCTTCCTTCAGCGTCCGCGTCATCAGCCGATAGACCTCCTCGCGGGGCCGGGCGCTCTCGAAGAGGATCCGGTGCACCGCCTGGGTGATGGGCATCTGCACGCCGTGTTTGCCGGCCAGTTCCCAGGCGCTGTCGGTGGTCCGCACGCCCTCGGCCACCATGCTCATGCCGGCCAGAATCTCCTTGAGCGGCCGGCCGCGTCCAAGCTCCTCGCCCACGTGGCGGTTGCGGCTGTGCCTGCTCATGCAGGTGGTGATCAGGTCGCCCATTCCGGAGAGTCCCCAGAAAGTCTCAGGCCTGCCGCCCAGCGCCTGGCCCAGCCGGGCGATCTCCACCATGCCGCGGGTCAGCAGCGCGCCCTTGGTGTTGTCCCCGAAGCCCAGCCCGTCGCACATGCCGCTGGCCAGCGCCACCACGTTCTTCAGGGCCCCGCCCAGCTCCACTCCCACCAGGTCGTCGTTGGTGTAGACGCGGAAGACTTCGTTGGCGAAGACGGACTGCACGCGTCGCGCCTGCTCGATTTCGCGGGCGGCGGCCACGATGGTGGTGGGCAGGCGGCGGCTCACCTCCTCGGCGTGGCTGGGCCCGGAGAGACAGACGTAACACGCGGGATCGTGCCCGGGCAGGCATTCAGCCGCCAGCTCGCTCATGCGCAGCAGGGTCTTCTGTTCGATGCCCTTGGCCACGTCCACCAGGATCGTATCACGCGGCAGCAGCGGCCGCAGGCCGCCCAGCACCTCGCGCAGGACATGTGAGGGCACGGCCAGCAGGACCATCCCGGCGCCCTCGAGCACCGGCTCAAGATCGTTCTCCACGCGGACTTCGAGCGGGAAACGACTCCCCGGCAGCAGGGGATTCTCCCGCTCCCCGCGTTTGTAGCGCTCCACCAGCCGGGCGTCGAACTCCCAGACGGCCACCCGGCAGCCGTTGTCGTTGAGCAACACGGCCAGGGCTCCGCCCCAGCTTCCTCCTCCGATCACCGCAACCTTCACATCGCCTCGCGCGCTTGATCCCTTGTTTCGCTATTTCCCCCGGTCTTGGCGCCGACTCCCGGCGTGGCTGTCCTGTCGATACGGCCGAAGCTCCTCGCCCCGGAAATAGCGCCTCATGTTCGCCCGGTGCAGCCACAATAGCGCCAGCGGAAGCAGCGCGGCGAAGCAGCCAGCCGGGCCGCGCTGTCCAAGCCAGAGCAGCGCCAGGGCCGCGTAGGACAGCGCTCCGGCCAGGGAAGCCATGAACATGTAGCGGCTCAGCGGCAGCACGAGGGCGAAGACGCCCAGCGCGCCGAGCAGCGCCTGGGGTGCCAGCTCCAGGGCGACCCCGGCGGATGCCGCCACTCCCTTGCCCCCGCGAAAACGGTCGAAGACCGGGAAGACCTGTCCCAGTATGGCAGCCGCTCCGCAGAGCACGGGCAGCAGCTCTCCCGCCGCGGGCATCGTCGAACCAAGGTCGGGGCCCTGCCACAGACCCGTCAGCAGGGGCAGCCAGCGGGCGGCCGCCAGGCCCTTCAGCAGATCGAGTGCCGTGGCGGGCAGGCCCCAGCGCCAGCCCAGTACCCGCGCCACGTTGGTCCCGCCCGAGCCGCCGCTGCCCTCGAGGCGCAGCTCCCTGCCGGCGAACCGGCGCACGAGCAAGGTCCCCGTGGGCAGCGATCCCAGGAGATAGGCCGTGATACACAGCAGGATCGGGCCCGTGAGATCCATTCTACTACCCAGTCGCCTCTATGACTCGCTCGGGCTCCGGGACCACTCCGGCTCAGGAATCCACTTCCTGCGGCAGCGACATCTGGGGCAGGTTCAGTTTCTCGCGGATGCGGGACTCGATCTCGGCGGCCAGATCGGGCCGTTCCTTGAGCAGGTTCTTCACGTTTTCGCGCCCCTGGCCCAGGCGATCCTCGCCGTAGCTGAACCAGGTGCCGCTGCGCTCGAGCACGCTCATTTCGAGACCCAGGTCGATCAGCTCCCCGGTCTTGCTGATTCCCTCTCCGAAAGTGATATCGAATTCGGCCGTGCGGAAGGGCGGCGAGAGCTTGTTCTTGACCACCTTGACCTTGGTCCGGTTGCCCACCGCCTCCTGGCCCACCTTGACCGTGCCGATCCTGCGGATATCCATGCGGACGGTGCTGTAGAACTTGAGTGCGTTGCCCCCCGTGGTGGTCTCCGGGTTGCCGAACATCACTCCGATCTTCATCCGGATCTGGTTGATGAAGACCAGGCAGGTGTTGGACTTGGCTACGGCGGAGGTCAGCTTGCGCATGGCCTGGCTCATCAGGCGGGCCTGGGTACCCACGTGGTAGTCGCCCATCTCGCCTTCGATCTCCGCCTTGGGCACCAGGGCGGCCACCGAGTCCACCACGATCACGTCCAGGGCGTTGGAGCGGATCAGCTTGTCCGCGATGGCCAGGGCCTGTTCGCCGAAATCGGGTTGACTCACCAGCAGGTTGTCCGTGTCCACTCCCAGGGCCTGGGCGTAGATGGGATCCAGGGCGTGTTCCGCGTCGATGAAGGCGCAGAGCCCGCCCAGCTTCTGCGCCTCAGCCACGATGTGCAGGGTCAGCGTGGTCTTGCCCGAGGCTTCGGGACCGAAAATCTCGATGATCCGCCCGCGGGGCACACCGCCTATTCCCAGCGCCCGGTCCAGCAGCAGGCTGCCGGATGGTATGGTGGCGATGTCGATGTTGGCGGACTTGTCCCCCAGGCGCATGATCGAACCCTTGCCGAACTCCTTGTCGATCATGCCCAGCGCGTTGTCCAGCGCTTTGAGTTTACTGTCCTTGTTGGCCATTAGGGACCTCGTTCCTTATCTGGATCTCATTCTTCCTGTTGCTCCGATTCCAATATATGGCGGCTCAGGACATGGTACTCGGGTCCTTCCCGTCGCAGGCGGCTCTCGATCAGATCGAGCTCTTCCAGCGCGAACTCGAGCGGAAGGGGAACGGCGGCCAGGTGCTCGCCGGCGAGATCCTGCCTGCATTGTTTCACGCGACCGATGGTCAGGTGACCCTTGAAACGTCGCTCGCTGCGCGGCAGACCGATCTGCTGCAGACCATGTTCGATGCGCCGGGCCAGCCGCTGGAGGCGTTCCCGCTCGCCTTCCAAGCCTGTCCAGAGCACCCGGGGAGAGTGTTCCGGCCCGAAGAAACCAGGCTCGCCCAGGCGCATCCGCAGCGGCGCCTCAGCGGCGCAGGTCCGGTCCAGCTGACGGGCGATGTCCTCCGCCAGGACGCTCTCCGTGTCGCCCAGGAACTTGAGCGTCAGGTGCATGCCCTCCGGGGCCACCCAGTTGATCCGTTCGCGGCGCGGCTTGAGCCAGTCCTGCTGGCGCGTCAATTCTTCGCGAACGCGTTCGGGCAACCTGAAGGCGATGAAGAGCCGGAGCTTCATTCGCCGTTTTTCTCCTGTCCGGCTGGCGGGTCCACCACCCGGGTCAGGATCTCATAGAGCCACAGCCAGGCCCGGCCTGCCGCGCGCAGCCGGATCTGCTCCCGGTTGCCGGGCAGGTTGAGCAGGCGGACCTGGGTCTCGCCGGGCAGCGCCAGTCCCAGCCAGACAGTACCCACCGGCTTGTCCGGCGTCCCGCCACCCGGGCCGGCAATGCCGCTGACCGAGAGCGCCAGGTCACAGCCCAGGAGGTCCCGGGCTCCGCGGGCCATCTGCCCTACGCAGTCCGCGGAAACGGCGCCCGCTTCCGCGAGTAATTCCTCCGGAACGCCCAGCAAGCCGGATTTGATCGCATTGCTGTAGGCCACCAGCCCGCCGCGAAAGACTTCCGATGAGCCGGGAAGGTCCGTGATCTGCAGGGCCAGCAGTCCGCCGGTGCAGGATTCCGCCAGTCCCAGGGTCAGGCAGCGCTGGCGAAGCTTCCCAGAGACCAGGCTCAGCAGGTCCTCGCCGCTTTCGCACAGCAGGTGCTCGCCCAGCCGCTCCCGCACCAGCCTGCCCGCCTCTTCCGTTCGCCGCTGTTCTTCTTCCTGATGCAGGGGCGGCAGGCGCAGCCTGAACAGGACCCCCTCCGGGTGGGGATAGAAACCCGGTTCGCCCAGGCGCAGCAGGTCCTCGTGCGGTTTGAGGCGCTCATGCAGCAGAGCCTCCGGCAGGCCACGGGTGCGGTAGGACAGCACCCGCCCGCCGCTGCGGCTTCCATAGCGTTTCTCCAGCAGCGGGAGGACCTGCATCTCCATCAGGTGGCGCATCTCGGAAGGTACTCCCGGCAGGGCGATCCACAGCCGGCCCCGCTCCTCGAAGCCCAGGGCGTCCGCCGTGCCCGCCCCGTTGGGCAGGCTGAAACCCGGCCGGGGATGCAGCGCCTGGTTGCGGGATTCCTCGCCGGGTTCGCGGCCCAGGGCCCGGTAGCGCTCCACAATGCGGGCCCAGCGTTCCTCGTCGAAAACAAGCTCAGCGCCGAAGGCCTGCGCCAGGATCCCGCGTGTCCGGTCGTCCAGGGTCGGTCCCAGGCCGCCGGTGCTGATCGTCAACTCCGCCGGCGTCTCCCCGCGGCTCCGTGCCAGTCCTCCAAGCTCTTCTTCGCTGTCCCGGACTACCAGCAGCTCCGCGACCCGCAGGCCCAGCCGGTCCAGGTAGCGGATCAGTTCCCGGCCGTTGGTCTCCCGGGTGTGGCCGTCCAGCAACTCGTCGCCGATCGCCACCAGGCGCACCCTGGGAGCATCGGTCCTTCCCCCGGCGGCGCCACGCGCGTGTATTGATGTATCACTCAGACCCATGAGGTGTTTCCCGTGGAATCGATTCTGGAAAGAAATCCGGGGCGCTGTCCACTCGCCGCTACGCGTCGCTCAAGGAGCCCGATTCGTCAGCGCCCTCGCTGCCGGCGCCCCCTGGTCGAATTCGCCCGGCTATGCGGCCAGGCTCCCCAGGAGAGACAGGATCCCGATGGGCAGCAGGAGCATCCAATGGGGCAGGCGGATCAGCCGGTTGACCAGGTTTCCGGAATTCCCGGCGATGGCGAAGACCAGGAACACGATTGCGAAGATGACGAACTGGACCCCGATGAACAGCCCCAGTTCGCTGGCGCCCGGAAGGTCCGGATTCGCAGCCGCGTACAGCAGCAGGGCGGACGATCCGAACAGGATCACGGTGACCATGTGCCAGCAGGCGTGAAGCGTCGAGCGGGCCAGGGCGTTCATTTCGCATCTGCGGAATGGCCTGATCACGTCCACCTGGCCTCCAATCAGGTGTAACAGCGCGGTCAGCAGACCGAGACCGCCCGATCCAAGCCACCAGTAGTTCATGAGCTCCCTCTGCATTTTCAGTTCCGCCGGGAGGCCCGACGGTCGATCGTTTCATCGAAGAAGCAGCAGCGCCGCCAGCCGTAACACAATCCCCGCCAGGATGCCCGCCAGCAGGTCGTCGGCCATGACCCCCAGCGCCCCGGGCAGGCGCTGAGCACTGTCCACCGGTCCGGGCTTCCAGATGTCCAGCAGCCGAAAGAGCAGGAAGGCGGCCAGCAGCCAGGGCCACTCCGTGCGGCCCAGGATCAGCAACGCCAGCCACTGGCCGGCCACCTCGTCGATCACCACCCGTCCCGGATCGTGTCCCCATTCGCGCTCGCCGGCGGCGCAGGCCAGGGTTCCCGCCGCCAGCAGGAAAACGCTCAACCCCAACAGCAGGGGCCAGCCGCCTTGCGGGCCTCCGACCAGCCACCAGAGCAGGATCGCCCACAACGAGCCAGCCGTGCCCGGAGCGCCCGGCAGGTAACCGATGCCCAGCCCGCTGGCCAGGAGCAGCCAGGCCCGTCTCACGAGGCGACCTTCCCGCTGGGCGAGGCGACCCGCTCCTCAGGCGAATCGCACTCCGCGCCGGCTGCGCCTCCTTCCGCATCCGCCGCCGGGGACTGCAGTCCCTGCTCCCCACGGCGCCGGCCGCGTCGCTGGCGAGCCTCCTCTCGAGCCTGCCGGCGGGCCCGGCGCAACTCGCTCCGGTGCTGCGGGTAGCGGAAGGCGTAGATCACAAAGGTATAGATGGTCAGTACCGTGGAAAGCAGGAAACCGCCGCCGATCAGCGGCAGCACGCCCTCCGAGCCCAGCAGCTGAATCAGCCAGGGCGGATGGGAGCTCAGGGTCTCCACCACGTTCAGGCGCAGCAGGGCCAGCAGAATGGTCACGAACTGGAAGGCGGTCTTCAATTTGCCGGCCCGGCTGAAGGCCAGCTCGACGCCCCGGTACAGGCTGACGGCGGACATGCTGAGGATGCCCGCCTCGGCCACGCTGATCATCACGATGCAGGGCACGGCCAGCGGGATCTGCTGGCCCAGGTCACCCCTCATCAGCAGGGCGAAGAAGAGGGAAACGCTGAGCAGCTTGTCCGCCAGCGGATCGGCGAACTTGCCCCACTCCGACTCCTGCTGCAGCCAGCGCGCCAGGAAGCCGTCGAGCCAGTCGGTGGCGGAAGCAAGCACGAAGACGGCGGTGGCCAGCACGTGCAGCGTGGCGTATTCGCTGAAGAAGAGGATCAGGAAGGCCGGCACGAGCATGAAGCGCAGCATGGTCAGCATGTTGGGGATCGTGAACACCATTCCGCTCCTACCGGATCCGTTCCCGGCCGTCCAGCGCGCGCACCAGTGTGAGCTGGTCCACGTAGTCCAGGTTGCCGCCCATGGGCACCCCGCGGGCCAGGCGGCTCACCCGCAGGTCCTGGTCTTCCAGCTTCCTCAGCAGATAGAGGGCCGTGGCGTCGCCTTCCACCGTGGCGTTGGTGGCCAGGATCACTTCCTTCACCTCGCCGCCGCGGATCCGCCGCAGCAGGTCTTCGATCCGCAGGTCCTCGGGGCCCACTCCGTCCAGCGGCGAAAGCACCCCGCCGAGAACGTGATACACGCCGCGGTATTCGCCGGATCGTTCCAGGGCCAGCAGGTCGGAGAGCTGCTCCACCGCGCAGATCAGGCCGTGATCGCGTCTGGGATTGCTGCAGATTGCGCAGGGGTCTTCCTCGCAGAGGTTGCCGCAGACGCTGCAGAACCGGCTGCGCTCCACCACGGCGCGCAAGGCCTCCGCCAGCCGCAGGGTCGGTTCGCGCCCGCTGCCCAGGACGTGCATGGCCATTCTCAGCGCGGTCTTGCGCCCGATGCCCGGCAGCTTGCCGAACTCGGCTACCAGGGTTTCCAGGCTGGGAGTCAGCACCGTCACAACAGTCCCGCCGGCAGATCCACGCCGCCTGTCAGGCGCTTCATCTCCTCGTCGCCGATCCTGCGTCCCTCCTCGAGGGCGCGATTGATCGCGGTCACAAGCAGGTCCTCGAGCAGCTCGCGTTCCTCGCAGGCGCCCGGCTCGATCTTCAGGGATTTCAGCCGCTGGCCGCAGGTTGCCACCACCCGCACCGCGCCCTCCCCCGCCTCGGCCCGCACCTCGCGGCTCTCAAGCTCCGCGCGGAGCTCTTCCATGCGCTGCCGCATCTGCCGCGCCTGCACGATCAGTCCGCCCAGTCCGCCCTTCATACCGCTTCCTCCGCAGGCTCCGGGGACGCTCACCGCCCCAGTCTCAATTCAACAGCTTGCCGTCCACGCGCTTGAAAAGTTCCTCCACCAGCGGATGCTCGCCGCGCAGCTCCTCGAAGCGGCTCCGGCCGTCCAGGTGAGTGCGCCGGCTGTCGATGAAGCGCTCCCCGGGCACGAGCTCCCCTTCTTCCACGAGAATCCGCCGCGGCGCTTCCGGCAGATCGGCCAGCAGTTCCGCCAGCAGGGCTTCCAGCTCGGGTTTCAGGCGACCGAACTGCTCGCGCGCCAGGGGAGTGCGAAAGAGTCCCTTGAGCACCAGTTCGCGATCCTGCAGGGCCACGGGCAGGAATTCTCCGAAGGTCTCGGCCAGGAAGGGCATGCGCTCGGCGACCTCGAAGCGCAGGCGCTCCCAGCGTTCTTTCACGAGCGCAAGCGGATCCGCGGCCGCGGCGGTGCCTGAGCCGGCTGTTTCCTTATCGGGGTGAGCGGGTTGCGTGACACTCTTCGCATCGTGCTCTACGGACGAGGCCCCGGTCTCATTTCCTGCCGGCTTTTTTTTTTCGTCATCCCGGTCGGCACGCCTGTCACTCGCATCGGCTCCGGGATCGGCGTTTCCGGCTGTACCGCCCAGTGATCCCGGAGGCAGACCGGCCAGACTGCGCACCAGCTCCTGCACCTCGAGGTTTCGTTCCATGGCCACCAGCCGCAGCAGGGCCAGCTCGAAACGCAGCAGGGGATTGGCGCCCTTTTTCACCGCTTCGAGCTGCCCGCCGAGGAAAGTCAGCATGCGCAGCAGGTCCTGTTCGCCGAACTCCTCGACGAAGGGCTGCAGCTCGGCCCGGTCCTCCTCGGGCAACTCGCAGAGTTCCCCGCCGGGCTCCACCTTGAGCAAAAGGAGGTTGCGCAACGTCTCCGCCACCTGCAGCAGGTACTCGCCCAGGTCGGCGCCGGAGGAGTTCAGCCCGCGGGCCAGGCGGAAAGCGCCCGCCGCTTCGCCCTCGCGGATGAAGGCCAGCAGCTCCAGCACCCCGCTGGGATCCGCCAGTCCCAGGGCCTGGAGCACTTCCTCGTGCGACACGCGCTCCTCGCTGAAGGAGAGCACCTGATCCAGCAGTGACTGGGCGTCGCGCAACCCTCCGTCCGCCCGTCTGGCGATCAGGCGCAGGGTGCGGGTCTCGATTTCGATCTCTTCGGCCTCGCAGACCCGGCCGAGGCTGCCCTCGATCTCCTCGAGCGAAAGCCGGTGGAAGTCGAAGCGCTGGCAGCGCGAGAGCACGGTCAGCGGGACCTTGTGCAGTTCGGTGGTGGCGAAGATGAAGATCGTGTTGGGCGGCGGCTCCTCCAGCGTTTTCAACAGGGCGTTGAAGGCGCTGGTGGAGAGCATGTGCACTTCGTCGATGATGTAGACTTTGTAACGGTACTCGCTGGGCCCGTACTTCACGTTGGCCCGCAGCTCTCGCACGTCGTTGACGCTGTTGTTGGAGGCCCCGTCGATCTCGATCACGTCGAAATTATTGCCCTCGGCGATTTCGCCGCAGCTGCGGCAGTCCCCGCAAGGTTCGGCGGTGGGTCCCCCCTCGCAGTTGAGACTCTTGGCCAGGATCCGCGCCACCGAGGTCTTGCCCACGCCGCGGGGCCCGGAGAAAATGTAGGCGTGGGCGATCCGCCGGCTGCGCACCGCGCTCTCAAGGGTGCGGGTGACCTGCGCCTGGCCGATCACTTCCTGGAAGTTGCGGGGTCTCCATTTTCGAGCAAGAACGAGGTAGGACATGCGATTCGGCTCCGCCTGTGTTGCCGGGGCTCCGCGAAAAGCCCCGGTCCCTGGAGTCCGACCACCGGGCTCCTAAAGGAAACCGGCCGAATGCAGATGACGGAAAGTCCGCGGCACAAGCCAGTATTGCTTACCGCTGCTACCTTCCGGTCCTGACGGGGTTTCGCAACCTGTCATTGCGCGGCCCTCGTCATCTGCACCCGGCCGGCGGAAAGATTGTGCCGCACAATATAGAAATTGGCGTCGGCGAAGTGGAGCGGAATGCGCGGTCCGGAATCCTCGAGAACGTACGCATTGCGCGAATCGGGAGGATCATGGAGACCGGATCGCTGTACGCGGCGGGACTCGAGACCTTGCGCCGGGAGCGGGTGGAGGGGCGGATCCAGGTGCTGCTGGTGGACGCCGACGACACCCTCTGGGAGAACATGCGCTGGTTCGAGGAGGCCATGGAGCGCTACGCGGAGGCGGCGAGGAGCCTGGGTCGCCGACGGGTCGCGGCGCTGGAGCACCTGCTGGCCATCGAGCGTCGTAATACAAAGACCGAGGGCTACGGCAGCCGGCGCTTCGAGCGCAGCCTGCTGCAGGCCCTGCGCGAGCTGGCCGGGGAGGCGGGGGCCGAGCTGGAGGACCGGGACCTGGAGCCCGTGCAGCGGGCCTGCGAGTCCATCAGGAAGCATCCCATCCGGCTGCTGAAAGGCGTGCGGAGGCTGCTGCCCCGCCTGGCCGCCCGGCACACGCTCTGGCTGGTGAGCAAGGGAGAAGATGCCGAGCAATGGGACAAGATCAGGCGCAGCGGCCTGGAAGAGCACTTCGAGGAGATCCACATCTGCTTCGAGAAGAACAGCGAATTCTACGGGGGGCTGCTGCGCAGGATCCGAGAGAACGGCAACCTGAACGGGGCGGTAGTCTGGATGATCGGCAACAGTCCCCGTTCGGACATCGAGGCGGCAGGGGCCGCCGGCCTGGGCACGATCTGGATTCCGCACCACAGCACCTGGCGGCTCGAGGAGGAGCTGCGGGGAGCGGATCTGCGCGCCGACGCGACGCTCAACGACTTCGGGGAACTGGAGAGCTTGTTTCTCTAACGGATTCTCGAGATCTCAGCGGACCTTGGCCCTGACGATCCAGGCTTCCCGATAGCCCAGGCGCATGGCCCGGCGCTTTAGCTCCTCGGCCTCTTCGCGGCGAGGAACATTCCCCACCCGCACTTTGTAGTTCGGCGGATCCCAGACCACGTTCACCGGCTCCCCGGCGAAAAGGTAGAGGGCCTGCGCGCGCAGCTCCTCGGCCTGCTCCGAGCTGGTGGTGGTGATCAGCTGGACCTGGAAGCCCTCGCGCAGGGGCATGGTGGGAGCCTCTTCCTCCAGGGCCTCCGGCAGGTTCAGGTCTTCCGCGCCGGCGGGATCCGCCGCCAGTTCCTCCGCCGCCGCCGCGGTGTCGAAATCGCGGGGCACGAAGACCAGTTCCTCGAGGGGCAGCAGGAAGGGATCGAAGTCTTCATCCTGAGGGACCGGGGCGGCGGGATCGACGGCCTGCGCTGCAACCGCTTCCGCCAGGGTATCGGCCGCCGCCGCGGTTGTCGTCGCCCCTTCCGGCGAGACGGCGGGTCGCAGGCAGCCGCTGCAGAGGGACAGGGACAGGAGGGCACCCGCCCGGGCCAGTTTCACCGTTTGCCGCCTCATTGCAGCTCTCCCTTGATGATGGATTCAAGCGCATCCGCGGGACACCATCCCGCGCGACCGTCGGGCAGCAGTACTTCCAGCCAGGCCGTCTCGCCTTCAGCGTCCGCTTCCCGGCCCAGCAGCACCCGCGTTCCCTCGTGCAGGTCGAAGAGTTCCTGCGCCCCGGCGCTCGGCGCGGATTGGATCACGACCTTCTCAGCCAGGATTACGGCGTCGCGCTCGCCGTCGAGTTTGCGCACCTGGGCCCACAGGAAGGTCAGGCTGCCCAGCGCCAGAATCAGCCAGGAAAGTAGCAGAATCCGCAGAAATGGCGTGGCCCGGCGCCCCGGAAGATAAGCCTTCCTGGCGAGGCCCAGGGCCAGCAGGCCGCAGAACAGCAGCAGGGCCCAGGCGGGCAGGTCGCGCGAAACGGCGCGAAAGGCCAGGTCCAGCCAGTCCCAGAGCGGCAGCCGCACCGGCTGTTCCAGCTCGTCGGCCAGCAGTGAGCGGGCCACCTGCAGGTTCTTGCGGACGTCGCGGTCGAAGGGTTCCAGGCGGGCGGCGCGCTCCCAGTTGAGAATCGCCCGGCCCAGACGGCCGGACTTGAAGTGGGCGTTACCCAGGTTGAGATATAGCTCGAGCCCGGAGTAGCCTTCGCCCGACAGATCCTCCCACAGGTCTACGGCGGCGGACCAGTCGCCGGCCTCGTAGGCCCGGCAGGCCTCGGCGAAACGTTCCTCCGCCGCCGGAATCCTCGACGACGCTGAGCTTTTCGGAACCGGTCCGGACTTATCCCGCTGCTCCAGGCCGGCCAACTCGACGCCGGCGACCGCCGGCTTCCGGGCGTCCGCCGGTCCGCCGAAGAACAGCAGGCCCAGCCAGCCGCAGAGAAAAAGTATCCCGCCGAAAGCGGCCCTTCGGATCGCAGGCCGTCCGCCACGCTCGTGGAGGATCATCGCTGCACCTCCTTCAGCTCGCGGTCCAGCGTTTCCAACACGGCCTTCATCTCCCGCGCAGGAAGTTTCCCGGCCGCGCCGCGGCCGTAGAGCGCCTGGTCCAGCCGCCGCCCGAGTTCGCCCGCGCGATCGAGGGTTTCCCGTGACACACCGGCCGCCGCCAGCTCCTCCAAGGCCTGCTCCAGTACCAGTCCCGCGGGTGCGCGGTTCAACTGGTCGGCCAGGTAGCGTTCCAGCAGTTTCGCCAGCGCGGCACACTGCTCGCGTGTGGGCGCCTCGCCCGCGTCCTGCTTTCCGCGCAGAGCCTTCAGCACGCGCAGCGCCCGGGACAGGGCCCTGCGCCTCCGCAGCTCGGGACTGTCCGCCGCCAGCCTCTCCCTGCGACGGGAATGGGCCCAGGCGGCCAGCGGCAGGACCCAGACCAGCAGCAGCGCGACCCGCCAGGCCGGTTGCGCCGCCAGCGGCCGGGTTTCCGGATCCAGCCGCGCCGGCGGATCGAGAATGTGACGGATGTCGCTGCCGTAGGAGCGCACGCGCTCGGCGCCCAGCAGCAGCGGTCCACCGCCGCCGGGCAGGTAGTCCTCGCCGCGCAGGACGCGGACGGCCCAGGGTCCCGCCCGGCGAACTACGTACTTCCCGCGCCGCGGATCGTAATACACGAAACGCAGGGTGTCGATCTTCTGCTCGCCGGGAGCCCGGGGCACCAGCAGGGTCTTGAAGGTGCGCGATCCTCTGACGGCTCCTTGCGAAGCCTTGAGGCTCTGCTCAACCTGCGTGTCGTAGCGCTCGAAATCGGGGGAGAGCTCGAGTTCGGGCTCCGGCAGCAGGCGGATGTTGCCGCTGCCCGAAACGGTGGCGCTGAAGGTGAGGGCCTCGCCCGCGTCCAGCTCCTCGCGATCAGGTCCGGCGCGCAGTTTGAAATTGCCCACCGCCCCGCTGAAGCCCTCGGGAGCTCCCGGCGGCAGGGGCTGCACCTCCAGTTTCAGGGGCCGGCTGGCCAGGGTAAGGGACTTGGTGCGCTGCCCGAAAATGGAGGAGTCGAAGAAATCCGCGAAGGGATCGCGCCTGCGGCGATTCCGGCGCGAGTCCTGATCGACCACGCTCACGCTGCAGGTCACCGGTTCCAGGGTGATCTCGCCGGCTCGCGTGGGAAAGAGGGCCAGCTCGAGCAGCACGGCGCTGTTCCAGGTGTTTCCCCGCCACTCTTCCTGCCGCACTTCGGGTTGGCGGATCTCGGGGAACTTCTCGATCAGGAATCCGCCCGCCCGCTCCAGCCGCGGAGGTTCGTAGCGCTCGATCTGGGTGTTGAAATAGAGCTTGAAGCGCAGGTGAACCGGCTCTCCCACCACCGGCCGGGAATTGTCCACCACGGCACGCAGGTGGACCTCCCCCGCGGTCGCGGTCTTCCGGCCCGGATCGGCGGATCCCGCGGAGGCCTTCACCTTGCGGGGCGCGGTGCTGTATGTTTCTCCATCCATCCTGGCGCTGGCCGGACCGATCACCAGGTCCCCGGCCTGCACCCGCAGGAGCTGGTAGGTCCAGCGCCGTTCGTGGCTCACCCGGCTGTTGACGATGTTGGTGCTGCTGCTGATGCTGGGCCCGCCGACCACCCGGAAGCCCTTGAAATCCGGGGCGCTCAGGCCGGTGGAAGACGGAATCCGGCTCGCGGACTTGAGCACGAAGGACAACTGCAGCGTGCTGCCCTGATCCAACAGCTCGCTGCGGAAGCTGGCCGCCTTAAGCGGCGGGCAAAACAGGAGTATCACAAGGATCCACAGCACCGACAGGGCGGAGGATCGCTGAACGGAGCTTCGAGGTCCGCGGCGGCCCGAAAGATCCGAAGCATTCCACCGGGGTATTGAAATCACCAGTCCTTCTCCACCGTGCGCCGGGGAGCCGGGATGGCCTGGAGCTGCTTCTCCATTGCCTGCCGCTCCATCTCCTCCACGGCGCGCAGGATCTGCTCCAGCTGCTCGGGATCCACCGCCTCCGGCGCTTCCTCGGGACTCGCGGCGGGCGGGGGCGGTTGTTCCTCGCCCTCCCGCGGCTCCTCCCGCCCGGGGGATTCCTGCTGTTCCTGCCGGTCCTGCTGTTCGCTTTCGCTCTCGCCTGAATCCTGCGGTTCCTGGTCCTCCTGTTCCTGCTCCTGTGACTGCTCCCGCTCCGGCTGCTGCTCGTCCTGCCGCTGATCCTGCGCGTCCTGGTCCTGCTGACCCTCTTGTTCCTGTTCCTGTTCCTGCTGCTGTTGCTGCTCCAGCATCAGCCGGGCCAGTTCCAGATTGAACTTGGCGTCCTCGCGGCCGGGATCGCGCAGCAGCGACTGGATGTAGGCCTCAAGGGCCTCTTGCGGCTGCTGCCTGGCCAGGTGGACGTTGCCCAGGTTGTAATAGGCCGCCGCCGGAAGTCCGGGGTAGTCCGCCTCGATGCCTCCCTCCGCGTCCGCCAACTGCCGGTAACCGGTTTCGGCGGCGTCCAGGTCGCCCGACCGGAACCGGGCGTCCGCCAGGTTGAAGCGAGCCACCGGCTGCCTGGGATCCTCGCGCAGCGCTTCCTGGTAACTGGCCGCCGCCCCCCCGAAATCGCCCTCGGCGTAGCTGCGGTTTCCCCGGGCCACCGGATCGGCCGGATCGCCCAGGGCCTGCGATGCCGCCATCAGCGCCAGCGGAATCAGCAGCCCCGGAAGCCGCCCGGCGCTGCGGTTCGCCGCATGCGCCAGGTCCGGGCGCCGCCGCCCGGGTGAACCGGCCGGCAGCAGCGCGGAAAGCAGAACCAGCAGGAGTCCCGGGGCCAGGAACCACTGGTAGCGGTGCTGCCAGCCCGAGTAGATGCGGCTGCCCAGTTCCCGCTTCTCCATCAGGTCGATGCGCTCGCGGATGGCCACCAGTTCCTCGCCGGCGGGGCTGGAACGGTAGTAGTCGCCGCCGCCCCGGCGAGCCAGCTCGATCAGGACCTCCTCGTTCAGGCGCGAGAGCACGATGCTGCCCCCGGCGTCCTGCTTGTAGGCCCCCGGCCGCTGCGGATCGGGCACGGGTGCGCCTTCCGGGGTGGCCAGGCCCACGCAGTAGACCAGCACTCCCTGTTCGCGGGCCTCCTCGACGGCGCTCTCCCAGTCGCCCTCGAAATCCTCCCCGTCGGAGAGGACCACCAGCACCCGGTGCTGCTCGGATGTATCACCGAAGGCCCGCAGGGCTTCGCGGATCGGCGCTCCCAGGTCCGTTCCGGGAACGGGGATCAGGCCCGGATGCAGCAGGTCCACCAGCATGCCGACCAGGTTGTAGTCGGTGGTCAGCGGATTCTGCAGGAAGGCCGATCCCGCGAAGGGCAGCAGGGCCACTCGGTCGCCGCGCAGTTCTTCCAGCAGCCGGCGGATACTGTGCCGCGCCCGCGCCATCCGGGAGGGCGAGAAATCCTGGGCCGCCATGGACTGGCTCACGTCCACGGCCAGGATCACGTCCACGCCGCGGCGCTTGACCTCCATCAGCTTGGTGCCCACCTGGGGCGCCGCCAGGGCCAGCACCAGCAGGGCCAGCCCGCCCAGGCCCAGCAGGCTCTTGACCCGCAGCCTCAGCGGGGACCAGCCGCTGAGCATGTCGCGCAGAGTCGGCCAGTGCGCGTAGCGGGCCAGGCTGCGCCGGGTACGGGTCGCCGAGATCCAGGCGGCCAGCGCCAGGGGCGGCAGGAGCCACAGCAGGTGCAGCCATTGGGCTTCGGCGAAGCGGATCATGCCGGCACCCTCCGGATCGCCAGGCGGGAGAGGAACTCCGCCAGCAGGAGCAGCACGGCCGCCAGCAGCCAGGGCCCGAAACGCTCATCGATCACGCGGTACTCGGTAACCAGGATCTCGCTTTTCTCCAGGCGGTCGATCTCCCGGTAGACCTCCACCAGCTCCTTAAGGTCGCGGGCCCGGAAATAGCGCCCCCCCGTGGCCGCCGCGATCTCGCCCAGCAGCTCCTCGTCGATGTGGACTTCCATCTGGCGCAGCTGCCGTCCCCAGGGCGTCTCCACCGGAATGGGCGCCAGGCCCTCCCGGCCCACGCCCACGGTATGCACCGTGATCCCCATTTCCATCGCCAGGCCCATGGCCGTGCGCGGATCGATCCCGCGGTTGTTCTCCCCGTCGGTGAGCAGGATCAGGACCCGGCTGCGGGCCTCGCTGTCGCGCAGCCGGTTGAGCCCGGTGGCCAGCGCCAGGCCCACCGCGGTGCCGTCCTCCAGCTTGCCCGTTCCCACCTGCTCCAGCAATCCCTGCAGCATGTCGTGATCCAGGGTCAGCGGGCACTGGGTGTAGGCCTCTCCGGCGAAGACCACCAGTCCCAGCCTGTCCACCGGGCGGCCCTCGATGAAGTCGGCGGCCACGCGCTTGGCGGCTTCCAGCCGGTCCGGCTTGATGTCCTGCGCCAGCATGGAGCCGGAGACGTCGAGGCAGAGCACCAGGTCGATGCCCTCGCTGCGGATCTCCCGCTCGTCCTGGCTGTCCACGGGGCGGGCCAGGGCCACCACGGCCGCCGCCAGTGCCAGGCTCCAGAGCACCTCGGGGAGCCGGAGCTTGAACTGTGTCCGCAGCCGGCTGGCGGCCGGCATGCGGCTCCAGCGGGCGCCGCGGCTGTGATACAGGGCGGGTTCGCGGCGACGGCGCCAGATCCGCCAGCCCCAGACCAGGGGCAGCGCGGCCAGGAGGGCCAGCCAACCCGGACTGGCGAAATTCATGCTTCCCCCCTGCTTCCCTGTTCGGCCTCCGCCGTTTCCCGAGCTTCGATGCGCGGCCGGGCTTCATCGGCCCAGCGGTGGTAGTCCGCGGGTGCTTCGCGGTTGCGCCGGTCCTCCGGCCAGCGGCGGGCGTATTTCACCAGGTCGTTTTCGCGGAGCAGCTCCATCAGCGCTTCGCGCTGCCCTGTCTCCAGCGGGGTGGCGGGCAGCACGCAGAGCACTTCCTCCTGGGTCATCTCCCGGAAGGGCAGGCCCAGGCTGTCCTCCAGCAGGCCGCGCAGGGCCAGGCTCAGCTCCGAGTAGTACTCGGCCGTCTCGCCCGTCCGCCAGAGCTGTTCGCGCTCGATGCGGGCCATTTCCTTCTGCCAGCGCTCCCAGGGACTCAAGCGCGGCGACTCCGCCTCGCCCCCGCCGGACAGGCGCCGCAGGTGACGCCGCCAGAGCCACCAGGCCAGGCCGGCGGCCAGCAGCGCCCCGCCGGCGATCAGCCCTCGCTCCAGCCAGCGCAGCCAGCCGTGTCTCAATTTCATGGGGTCCACGATATCGCGGGCCGGAGGCAAGCCCGGCGCGGCGCCCGGTTGCTGCGGCGTTGCGACGCCCGGCGCGGCTGCGAAGCCCGGGGCGGAGGATCCGGACTGCAGCTCCTCGGCCAGCAGGGAATAGACCGTGATCCTCAGGCTGTCTCCGGACTGCTCTCCCTGCTGTTCCCCGCGCCGCCAGCGGACCGACTGGGGCGGGATCCAGAGCTCGCCCGTCTCGAAGGCCGCCAGGCTCAAGCGCCGGACCAGGAGGCTCTCCCCCTGGCCGGGGCCGTCTTCCGCGGAAGCATCCAGGTCCGTCTCCCTCAGGCTGTCCTCCCCCAGCAGCAAAAAGGATCCCAGGCCGCCCGGATCCAGCGGCGGCCAGGACAGCTCCACGCCCTCGCCGCCGCGGGCCCGCAGTTCCAGCAGGATCGGATCGCCCACGGTGACCGAGTCGCGGTCCGGGCGGGCCTCTATCTCGGCCAGCAGGTTGCCGCCCCGGGCGGGCGCAACGGGGAACGCCAGCAGCGCTCCCAGCAGCAGGCCCAGCAGCCGGCCCGCCGGCCGCGCGATGAGCGCCATGTGACACAAGTGCCTCATCGCCGGCGACTCCGCATGCGGAAGAACCGGTCCATCGGCGGCACGTAGTCGCGGTCGGTCCGCAGGGCCACGTGATCCACGCGGGAGGAGCTGAGCAGCCGCTCGAGCCGCCGGCGGTCCTCGCGGATGCGGCCGGCGTAGTCCTCGCGGAAGCGGGGATCGGCGGCGTCCACCCAGCCGCGGCGGCCGCTCTCCAGGTCCTCGAGCTGCAGCAGGCCCACCGGCGGCAGCTCTTCCTCAAGCGGGTCACGAACGGAGACGGCGATCAGGTCGTGCCGGCGCTTCAGAGCCCGAAGTTCCTTCTCGAAACCGGCATCCTGGAAATCGGAGATCAGGAAGACGATGGCCCGCTTCTTCTGCACCCTGGACAGGTGCGACAGCGCGAAGGCGATCCGCGTTCCCCGGCCCTCGGGCCGGTAGTACAGGAGGTCGCGGACGATGCGCAACACGTGCCTGGATCCCCTGGCGGGCGGCACGTGGCTCTCGATCCGGTCGCTGAACAGGAGCAGGCCCACCTTGTCGCGGTTGCGGATGGCCGAGAAAGCCAGCACTGCGCCCAGCTCGGCCACCAGGTCGCGCTTGGCCAGTTCGCTGCTGCCGAAGAATCCCGAAGCCGAGAGGTCCACGGCCAGGATCACCGTCAGCTCGCGCTCCTCCCGGAAGACCTTGACGAAGGGCGCGGCCATGCGCGCGCTGACGTTCCAGTCGATCGAGCGCACCTCGTCCCCTGGAACGTATTCGCGGACCTCTGCGAAATCCATGCCGCGGCCCTTGAAGGCACTGTGATACTCCCCGCCGAAGAGGTTCTGCACCACGTGCCTCGTGCGGATCTCGATGCGTCGGATTTTCTTGAGGACTTCCTTGGGGATCATTGGAGTAACACAAGTTGGCGCTTATTGCGAATCAACTGCCTTAAGGATTCCTGCTCAGGGAACGACGATGCTGTCGAGGATCTTCTGCACGATATCGTCGCTGCTCAGCTCCTCGGCTTCCGCCTCGTAACTCAGCCCAATGCGATGGCGCAGCACCTCGTGTGCCACAAGCTTCACGTCGTTGGGCGAGACGTTCTCCTGCCCGCGGAGGAAGGCCTGGGCGCGGGCGGCTCGGGCCAGGTAGATGCTGGCCCTGGGCGAGGCGCCGTATTCGATCAGGTCCTCCAGCTCGCCCAGTCCGTAACGAGCCGGTTCCCGGGTGGCGAAAACCAGGTCGAGGATGTAATCCTCCACCTGCCGCTCGAGCAGGATTTCCCGGCAGGCAGCGCGGGCCTGGAGGATGCGCTCCGGGGCGCAGACGGCGGAAACGGCGGGCAGCGCGTCCCCAGTCATGCGGCGCAGAATCTCCCGTTCATCTTCGAGTTCGGGGTAGTCGATCAGCACCTTCAGCATGAAACGATCGAGCTGGGCCTCGGGCAGGGGGTAGGTCCCTTCCTGCTCGATGGGATTCTGGGTGGCCAGCACGATGAATGGATCGGGCAGAGGATGGCTCTCGCCCCCGATGGTCACCTGGCGTTCCTGCATCGCCTCCAGAAGGGCGCTCTGCACTTTGGCGGGGCTGCGGTTGATTTCGTCGGCCAGCACGAAATTGGCGAAGACCGGCCCGCGGCGCGTGTAGTATTCGCCGCTGTGCTGGTTGTAGATCTGGGTTCCGATGAGGTCCGCCGGCAGCAGGTCAGGCGTGAACTGGATACGCTTGAAGCTGGCTTCCACGGCCTGGGAAAGCGTGGAGACGGCGAGTGTCTTGGCCAGTCCGGGTACGCCTTCCAGCAGGATGTGACCGTCCGCCAGCAATCCGATCAGCAGTCGATCCAGCATGTTCCGCTGGCCCACCAGCAGTTTACGGACCTCCTCGTCAAGGTCCTTCAGAAAGCCTGCGGCCTCTTTCAGGCCGCGTCCGCGTTCCTGCAGATCCAGCGGCATGCAGTTTCCTCCTCGTGTTTTTTCAATCGCAGCGTGCCTTAACGCGGCGGCGGATTCCGTGAATCACAGGTCCAACTCGGAGGGCCGCCGGCGGGTTCCGGCACATAGAAAAACCGGGACCTGGGATGGTCCCGGTGGATGATCGGCTTACCGGGAACGGGAGGGCCGGGTGCGCTACTTCCCTCCCTTTTCATGTTTCTTGACCGGAGCGATGTCGGGCATCACCGGCTTGGGCCGTTCCTCGGTCTTCTTCTTCGCGTCCCCCTGTCCCTGTTCGAGGAAATCCATCGCGCCGATGTCCTGGCCCAGGTGTTCCAGCTCCCATTCGGCGGAGGCCCGCAGACCGGCGTCGGCGTTGGGATAGTCCGCGAGGAAGTTGGAATAGGCGTCGCGCGCCTTGGTGGTGTCCTTCAGATCGTTGGCGTAGATGAAGCCGATCATGAAGGCGCTGCGGCTGGCCATCTCAGCCTCGGGGTAGGACTTCAGGTACTGCTGGAAGTGGTCCAGCGCCTCCACCAGTTTCCTGTCGCGATAATATGTCTCGGCCTTGTTGATCAGTTCATCCGCCGAAGGACGACGCTCGCCGCAGGAAAAAAGAACCAGGGCCGTGAGCATCAGGCTTAGATAGCGCATCGGAGACTCCGAGTTAAGGAAATGCCGGTACCAGATCGACGGTACAATCTAGTGGACGGACTCAGATGATTCAACGTGCCCGTTCCGCCGCGAGTGCGGCGCATCCGTCCCTCCTATGCCCGGTAACGCGCCAGGCGGGGCTGCCAGTTCCAGTAATTGCAGGCGGCGCAGAGCGGCAGCTCGGACTCCCGGCCCTCGATGTGCGCCAGGCGCAGGGCATGCAGGGCTTCGCCCCTCCAGATATCGCGCAGGCTGCTGGCGCGCGCGTCGCCCACCAGCAGCTCCTGGCGCCAGTCCATGCAGCAGGCGGATACCAGGCCGTCCGAATTGACCGTGCAGGACTCCCAGAGCGAGTAGCAGGGCCAGCGCCGCCGGTGGCGGATCTCGTTGTCGTACACGCCCCAGTTGAGCTTTCCCCAGACCTGCACTTCAAGACCCCTCGAGCCCCAGTGCCTGCGGAAGGCCTCGATTTCAGCGGGCATTTCCGGGTACTCGGGCAGGTCGATGATCTGGGCGATTACGCGCGGCTTCCAGGGCGAGGCGGAGCGCAACCGCAGGAAGCGTTCCACGTTCTCCTGCACCTCGAGGAAACCCTTGCCCCTGACCTTGGCGTAGAATTCGGGGCTGGCCGCGCCCAGGCTGAAGTTCACGATGTCCACGCCGCTGTTCAGAACCAGCCTGGCCAGTTCCTCGCCCAGGCGGTTGCCGTTGGTGGTCAGGTAGACTTCGTGCCCGCGGACCCGCTTGACGCGGGCCAGGATCTCGTCGATCCGCGGGTGCAGCAGGGGCTCGCCGTCCTTGTGCAGCGAGATTCTTCGCGGACCGGCGGCGTCCACTTCGTCCATCAGCTTGTGGAACAACTCGAGCTCCATCACTCCCAGACGGCGGGTCTGGTCGCTGCGGTCCTTCTGCTGCGGCGGACAGTGAATGCAGGAGAGGTTGCAGACGCTGGCGGTCTCGATGTTCACCAGCTGCGGAAATTCAGGGTCGGGGCGCGGCAGGCGACCCGCCAGGCGCCGCAGCTGGAACAGGAGCTCCCGACCCGGCTCGCTGCTTTCCAGGGCTGCCCTGAGTGATCCCACCACCGGATTCCTTCCTGTTTGGCTGGCTCTCGCGCTAGTTCTATCTTAAAGAAATCACTGGAATGCGGCCCAGCGGCCGCCGATACCCTGGATACCAATCCTGAAGGCGGTATGGATCAACAGTTCGACAGCACCTCGCCCACGCTCTTCGATGCCACGCAGGTGAAGCAGCCCGCGGCTCCGGCGCCCGAAACCGGTTCGCGCAGAGCCCGGAATCCCGCCGCCGGCCTGCTGAACACCATCTTCCAGGGCGACTGCCTGGATGTCTTTTCGCGCATCCCCGACGAGAGCGTGGACCTGGTGCTCACGGATCCGCCGTACAAGGACTACCAGTCCAACCGCCCCGTGGCCAAACCGAAGGTGCGCAAGATCTCCACCGATACCTTCGACCTGGAAGCCTTCATCGAGCAGTCCGAACGCGTGCTTAGACCGGGAGCCCACTTCTACTGCTGGTGCGATCACCTGAGCTTCGCGGAAATCTTCGAGGCCGTCCGCGATCGCAGCCGCGGCCTCTCGGCCCGCCGGGCTTCCGGAAGGCTGCGCTACAAGAACTGCCTGGTCTGGGTGAAGAACAACCACGGCAGCGGGGATCTGCGCGGCAACTACGCTCCCCAGCACGAGCTGGTGATCTACGCCTCGAAGGGTCGCACCAGGCCCCTGCTGGGAAAACGTCCCTCGAACGTCTTTTTCGAGCGGACCGAGCAGGGTGAGATCCGCTTCTACTCCAAGGTTTCCAATTACCGCTACCAGCACGGCACCAGCAAGCCGCCCGCGATCCTCGAGCGGATGATCCGCGCCTCGACGCGACCCGGAGAGCTGGTCTTCGATCCCTACGGCGGCAGCATGTCCACCGCCGAAGCCGCCATGCGCCGGGGCAGGCGCTACCTGATGGCCGAAATCGAAGGCGAGCACTGCCGGCACGGTATGGAACGACTGCAAGACGTACGTCGGGAGCTGCTGGCCGACGGCTACGATTCCCGTTTCCTGTCGGGTCCCAACTTCGTGAAGATCTGAGCGTGCATCACGGAATCATCCGGCGTTCCATGGAGCCGGCGCATCCGGGCAAGTCGATGGATCGCGCGGACAGGCCCTCCGCCGCTCAGCGTTCGTAGACCCGATAATCCCAGGCTTCGAGCTCGAGTTCGACGGCGGAAGCCGGGTGGATGGTATCCCCGCGGAAGACCTCCCTGAAACGACCCTCCAGACGCCGGTCCCCGAATGTGACACGCAGTTTGTCGGAACTCAGGTTGAGCACCGCCAGCACGGCGTGCTCGCCCAGCTCGCGGACGAAGGCGTAGACGCGGGGATCCCGGTCGGTGAGGATCCGGCGCATGCCGCCCCCGCGCCCGCCGTGCCACAGGGCCGGGTTGCGGCGCTTGAGGGCCAATAACCCGGAGTACAGCTCCTCGAAGGGGTGCTCCCGCCACTCGATGGGGTCCTTGTCGAAGAATTGCAGGCGGCGATCAAGCCCGGCCTCCTGGCCGCCGTAGATCAGCGGCATGCCCTCGACGGTGAAGCTCAGCACGGCGAAGGCCGCGGCGCCCGGGCCCAGGCGCTCGAAGACTGTGCCGTTCCAGGAGTTCTCGTCGTGGTTGGAGGTGAAGCGCAGGCGGATGGCGCCGGGCGGGAAGTCCTCGGCCTCGCGCGACAGCAGTGAGTCGATCGCGGAGAGGCCTTTCGCTCCGGCGGCGATGCCGTTCATGGCGCGGTAGAGCTCCCAGGAATAGGTGGCGTCGAAGGCCCGTTCGTGGAGTTCGGGGGTTTCCCACTCGGCCAGCATGAACACCGGTTTCAGCCGCTGCAGTTCAGGCCGCGCGGCGTTCCAGAATTCCACGGGCACCATGCCCGCCACGTCACAGCGATAGCCGTCGACGCCGGCCCGCTCGATCCAGAAGCGAAGCGCCTCCGTCATGTAGCGCCGCAGCCCGGGACTGTCGTAGTCGAAGTCGATCACGTCGCTCCAGTCGGGCACCGGCGGTACGAAATTGCCCGCCGTGTCACGCGTGTACCACTCGGGGTGCTCGACGGCCAGCGGGTTGTCCCAGGCGGAGTGGTTGGCCACCCAGTCGATCAGCACGTACATTTCCATTTCGTGGATCCGATCCACGAGGTTCCGGAACTCGTCGAAATCTCCGTGCTCCGGGTTGAGGGCCAGGTAGTCGCGCACGGAGTAGTAGCTGCCCAGTCCGCCCTTGCGGTTGAGGACGCCGATGGGGTGCAGGGGCATGAACCAGAGTATGCCGACGCCCATGTCTTTCAGCCGGGGCAGGTGCTCGGCGAAGGCGGCGAAGGTACCCTCTTCGCTGAACTGCCTGAGGTTGACCTCGTAGATCCCAAGGTTGTAACACCAGCCGGGGTGCTCCGGCGCGGCGACGGACGGATTCGCGGAACCGGAAGCGGCGACCGGCGGCCGGGCCGGCTCCGCCGGGCTCAAGGCCGGCCGCAGGACGAGCAGGGCGGCCAGGGCGAAGGCCGCGATGGGGCTCATGAATCGGATCCCTTTCCCTTGTAAGCGTCGCACATCTCCGGCAGCAGCGCGCGCAAGGCCGCCAGCAGGGCTTCCACGTCCGCAGGCTCGTTGTAGCCCTGGATCGATACGCGCAGGTAGCAGCGCCCGCGCCAGTAGAACACCGGCACCTCGACCGAGAATTCCTCGAGCAGCCTGCGCTGGAGTTCCCAGCCGTCGCAGGAGGGCAGCGGGAAGGAAGCCATCTGGGCGTACCACGAGCGCTCGTCGGGGACCGGCGGGGGGAGCCCCGTCAACTCCTCCATCCCGCGCCGGCAGACGCGCAGCAATTCGTGACACTCGTCCCGCACGCCGTCCCAGTCGTGTTCCTCCTGGAAGCGGATCGCCTCCGGCACTGCCAGCCAGGGCGATGGATCGCGGGTGCCCAGGTATTCATGGTCGCCGATGAAGCGCGAGGGCGACGGTTGATCGCCGTCCCCGCCCCAGCTGATCACGAGCGGCTGCAGCAGCTCCTGCATCTCGGGTCGGGCGTGGAGAAATCCCGCTCCCTTGGGCGCCATCAGCCACTTGTGGCAGTTGGCGGCGTAGAAGTCGGCGCCCAGCTCCTGCAGGTCGACGGGGATCTGTCCCGGCGCGTGCGCGCCGTCGACGACCGAGATCAGGCCCCGTTCCCGTGCCCGGCGCGCGAATTCCCGAACCGGCAGAATGACCCCGGTGCTCGAGGTGATATGACTCACGAACAGCACGCGGGTGCGCTCGCCGACTCCCGCCCACAGGGCCTCCACTGCGTCTTCGTGAGACGCGAAGGGCAGGTCGAGCGGCCGGCGCAGGTAGCGGGCGCCCCGGCGGCGGCAGATCAGGTCCCAGGCGCGGTCCAGCGCTCCGTACTCGTGATCCGTGCTCAGGACCTCGTCACCGGGGGCGAGGGACAGGGAGCGGGCCACGATGTTCAGGCCCGTGGTGGCGTTGCTGACGTAGACCAGGTCGTCGCCCCGGGCGCCCACTCGGGCAGCCAGTGTATCACGAGCCTCCTTCAGCAGGCCCGGGCAGCGCCGGCCCATGAACTCCACGGGCTGGCGCTCCAGTTCGCGCTGCCAGTCCCGGCAGGCCTCGAGCACCCTTAGAGGGCAGGCGCCGAAGGACCCGTGGTTGAGGAAGACGACGCCGGGATCCAGCAGGAAGTGTCGCCGCAGGTTCCTCACTCGCCGGCCCCGCGGTCTTGCGCGAGGACGGATGGTGCGCCGGGCCGGTCACTCACCGAAGGCCTCGGCGTAATCCTCGAGCGAGGCGGCCACCACTTCGAGCGCGTGATCCACGTCGTACACGGATTCCACGAGGATCTCGGAATCCTGGCCGTGGACCAGCTTGTAGGTGCAGAAATAATGGCGCAGGCGTTCGATCAGGACCTCGGGGATATCCTTCAGGGATTCGGCATCGCGCCAGATGTTGTCGTTCTCCAGTACGGCGATGATCTTGTCGTCCGCCTCGCCGCCGTCGATCATCTGCAGTCCGCCTACCACGCGGGCGCCCAGGATCACCTCGGAGCGGTTGATGGGGCGCTCGCTCAGCACGCAGATGTCCAGCGGATCGTCGTCGCCGGCCTTGGCCTTCGGCGAAAGCGCTCCCACCCGGGGACCGCAGTAGGTGCGCGGGATGAAACCGTAGAGCGAGGGGGGCTGGGATGAGGTCCGCTGGGGCCGGTCCACCCGCAGGTAGCCGGTGACCTTGTCCACTTCGTACTTCACCAGGTCGAAGGGCGTCAGTTCGACGTAGGCGTTCACGCGCCGCGGGGGATCATCGCCGGCCTCGAGTCCGTGCCAGGGGTGGGGCCGCCAGCGGTAGAAGGCGGAAGGGAAAGTCATCCTGCGCTCCTCGTGGGGGTGGATCAGGGACGCGACTCGGCGAGTTCCAGTTCGATGCGCAGTGCGCCCCGCAGGTCTCCCAGACCGTAACCCACGGCCAGGTCGTCCGGATAGCGCTGCGCCAAAGCAGTATTCACGCCGTCCGGGATCCGGCTCCGCTCGCCGTGGCAGTTCAGGCAGATGGCGCCGACGGTGAGCGGCTTGTAATACCTCAGGTACTCCCGGCCTTCGCGGCGGACCTTCTGCACCAGGTGCTCCCGCCCGTCGACTCCCGCCGGCGGCCTTTCCTCGAGCAGGCTCAGCGCCCGAAGTTCCGCCGCATCGGGAGCGTTCTCGGGGTTGCGGTAGCGGGCGCTGGTGCGCTTGATCCGCACCGGCCGCTCACTGGAATTCTCCACTTCCCTGGCGATCTCCATCGCCCGGCCGCCACAGATCCGCATCGCCTCCACGGGACCTTCGTCCTCCATGGCACGCATCAGCTCGCCCTTCATGGCTTCCAGCAGATCGCCGGCAAGCCGTTCGCCAAGGGCGTGGATCTCCCTGCTTTCGGCCGGATCGGCCTCGAGTATCTCGATTTCACGCCGCTGGCAGCCCGCAGTGAACGCCAGCGAAAGGACCGCCAGCCAGAGCAGTGTCACGCCGACCATGATTGCCTCCTCCGGCCCTGGGTTGAACCACGGGGATCAAGATAGCATGAGCGAGGCGGAGGGATGCTTCACAGCCGGTGGAGCATGGATCCCCTTTCCTGTGCTCTCTGCGACCGGGAGATCCCGTGAATTACTCCGCGACCGCGCGCACCTTGTAGAAGCGACGGCTCCCGGCACCCACCACCAGCGGATCCACGTAGCTCGTGTCCGGCGTGGCGGCCAGCAGGGAATACGATTCCGGGTCGAAGACCTGGTCCTCCGCGAAGTACACGTTGTAGAAGTCGGGCTCCAGGGGCTGGCCCAGCGTGTCGCTCGTCACCGGTACCCAGCTCAGCAGGGCCGATCCCTCCGGCAGGATGGTCAGCTCCAGTCCCGTCACGGCGGCCGGCTGCGGCAGCCCCAGGCTGAAGGAGGCGAACTCGTCGAGCTCGATGTGGCTGTTGCCGTCGTTGCTGGCGGGCGCCTGCTCCTGCAGCCATCCGCCGTCGGGCGTGTCCCAGGCGCCCAGGGCCAGCCAGACTGCATCAGGTGTATCACCCAGCTCTTGCTCCAGGCCCAGGATGCCCTCAACCACGGTGCCGGAGGCCGATTGCGAGGGCGTAGCCCCGCCGAGGTCGAACCATCCCGCCCAGCCGTTGTCCGCCTCGTTGCCGATGAAGGCCTCCCACTGCATCACCTGGCCGGACTTGGCCCAGGGCGCCCCTTGCTGCGGGGCCGCACCTGAGGCCAGGAAGATGAAGTGGTCGCGGCCGGTTCCCTGGGCCTGGTTGCTGGCCAGGTAGAGTTCGCTGCCGTTCCAGTCGGCCCAGAGGCTCAGGCCGCCGTGCTCGGCCACTAGCTGGGCCGAGTCCTCGAGCTGGCCGTCCATCACGTAGGGCGGCACCGCCCCGCTCACCGGCACGTGCCAGTCCTGGCCGCTGTTGTTGTCCCAGTTACCCAGTCCGTCGTTGAAGACGAAATCCACCGAGGTCGCCCAGGCGGGAATCTGGTAGGTGTACTCCCAGCGCTCCGTACCGGGATTGTAAGACATCTCCGGATCCGGGTCGAGGATGTCCGTCCAGCCGCTGTGGCCGATGTGGATGAAGACAGGGTCGCTGCCCGGCGGCAGCGCGCCCTGGCTGAGATCGTAGCCGATGCTCAGCTCGCCGCCGGCCTCCGGCTCCTCGGGGGACCAGACCACCGTGTCGTCCCCCGGTCCCCCGCCGCCGCCAGTGTCGATCCAGGTGTGCTGGATGGGGCTGCGCTTGGTGTAGCCGAGATTGTCGACGGCTTCCACGTAGTAGTCGATCAGCACCCCGCCCGAATCCACCAGGGCGGGTTCCTGGACGTGCAGGTAGTACTCGTCGGCAATGTAATCGGGCAGCACGAAGAAGTCGATGTTGGGATCGTTGTAGAAGTTTCCCGTGGGAAAGGCGCGCTGGTTCATGGACAGTCCGGTCCAGGCGCCCACCTCAGGTCCGCCCGCGTAGGTCTCGTTCTGGGAGCTCGCCAGCGGGTTCACGCCGTCCCCGTCCATGCGGTAGTACCAGGTCACCTGGTCCAGGCCGGAGACGTCGTAGACGAAGGTCCAGATCCAGAAGTCGCGCGCGTGGGTCACCTGCTGGTAGCCCCACAGCGGTCCGTAGCCCGTGCCGCCCGGGTTGTGGGGCAGCTGCTGCGGGATCCAGATGCTGGGCGGCGTCTGGTCGGATCCGCCGTCGCCGATCACGGCGTCGGCGTGGCCTACGGCCTGGTTGCAGGCGACCGTGGGCTTGACCTCCATGTCCAGGGCGGTTCCGTAATACATGTACCCGCTGGTCAGCGAAGGCAGAAAGAAATGCCAGGCCAACTCGGCGTCGTTCGCCCCGTGCGTCACGGGATCCTGCACCGAGGCCGGATCCACGCCTCCGGCGATCTGCTCGGCGGTTTCCACCCGGTTCTGCGCCGCCGTGATCACGGCCCAGTTGCGCTCGTCCTCGGCCCAGCCGCCCGCGATGTCGAAGTCCCCCCCGGGGCCCACCAGCGGCCAGTTCCAGTTGATGAAGTCGGGCGAGCCGAAATCGTTGTCGGCGTTGACCCAGGCGCCGTCCTCCACGTGGACCAGGTCGTTGAGGTCCACGGGGTGGTCCTGCAGGTACTCCTGGACCACGCTGGGCGTGTAGCCGGCCGCCACCGCCTGGGAGGTGAAGTTGGGCACGCTTTCCATGTAGTACGAATAGCCGCCGCCCCAGGCGTTGTCGCCGTCGTGGGCCAGCACGATCAGCATGGGTTGCGTGGGATCGCTGGCCCAGGCGATCTGGTCGATGTCGTCCAGCCCGTACATCTGGTAGCCGTCCTCCCAGCTCATGGCCTGGGCCACGGGAACCACCACCAGCCGGTAGTCCTGGCCCGTGTCGGGATCAACGTAGCGCGCCGCGTGGGGCGTATAGGCGTAAGGGTAGGCGTTGGTGGGCGTGCAGCCGCGGGAGATCGTACGCGAGAACCAGTTCGCCTGGGCGGGGTTGACCTGGTCCGCGGGATTTGGAGGCGCGCAGTTCTCGCCCCCCGTTCCCAGCACCAGCGGGAAATTCCCGCAGGCTCGTGATACATGGTTATTGGGCACGAAGCACCACTCGATGCCCTCCTCCACCAGCACTTTGATCATGCGTTCCGAGAAGGCCAGCTCAGGGGGAAAGAAGCCGGTCGAGATCCCGGGCTGGGAACTCCAGAGCTCGGGGTGGATCTCCTTCATGATCCGGATCTCCATCCTCAGCGCATTCTCGTCGATCAGGGGGCAGAGGGCGTGGTGGTAGGAAAAGAGCACCAGGTCCAGGCGGGGACGGCCCCCGCTGGTGGTCCAGCCGCGGGCGGTGCGGTTGGGCTGGTACCAGTCGGATCCGTAGCCGCAGCAACCGTGCTCGCCCAGGCTGCGCACGTTCTCCGCCAGGCAGCCGCCGTAGCTGACCTGGGCTCCCGAGTCCCAGCCGCTCATGCCGGCGATGGCGTCGCGCACGCGCCACTGGTAGGCGGCCTGGCGGTCGGCCACGCTGAAGATCTGTTCCACGTCGTTCTCGGGATGGGGCGCCCCGCCGTTGCGGTTCTGGATCGACTCCCAGGCCTTTTCGTAGGTCTGGGTCTCCAGCTGGCTGCGGTCCGGCCAGTAGATCGGCTGCTGGAGATGCCAGTGGTAGGTCGTGTAGAGCTGGGCCGTCGCCTTCCCCGCCAGGATCAGGCAGCAGAGGACGGCCGGGACGATCCACGGCGGAAGGGACTTCTGGCGGGACGAACCGCGCGCGCCGGACGGCGGCGTCAGGGCTCGCGACCGGCGGGTGGAACCGGGAAACAAACGTGGCATGGGGGACTCCGTTGGGCAGTGGGCAATGCGTTCCATCCGGCGAAGCGGTGATCGATCTACCGGATTATGAGTAGACCAAAGCTGAAGCTACGATCGATAAGGCTGTAAATCCAGCGGTGATTGTAGGATCGAGTTTTCCGATAAGATCCGGCTACAATCACCTCAGCAGAATTCCGGGCGGGGCAGCGAGATCTTCCGCCCGCGTTCGTCCAGGCGCACGAAAACGATCTCCGTGCTGAACACGCGGCGTTCCTCGGCGACGGTGGGACGGCGGGCGAAAACCTCCACGCCGTAGCGGACCGAAGTCTTCCCCTGTTCGATCCGCTCGATCCGGAAACGGAGCACCGAGCCGTTCTCCACCTTGTGGCGGAACTGCACGTCGCTCATGGCCACGGTCACCAGGGAACAGCCGGGATAATCCTGCGAGGAGGCGATCCAGGCGAACTCGTCCACCCAGCGCAGCATCATCCCGCCGAAGAGATGGCCGTAATGGTTCAAGTATTCGGGACGGACGATGGTGAAATTGTCCATGAGGCGGTCTCCCTGGCATGGTTCTCAAATGTAATACTGCAACTTCCTCACAGTCCGGGTCGTTTCGCGGACTTATTGTATCACAAGTCGCCGGCATCCTCGTGATCCGTCGTACACGGCGGAAGGCCCTTCCGCGGAAGGGCCTTCCCGTTCGCTCGCTCTATCCTCTTCCGGCCGTTCAAAGGCCTGGTGGGCGGAACGCTCACTTCTTTTCCTCGTCCACCACCTCGAAGTCGGCGTCTACGGCGCCTTCGTCGGATGCGGCGCCACTGCTTTCCGGGCCTGCCGTCTGTTCGCCGCCGCTGAAGCCCGCGCCCGGCCCGTCGGCGCCCTGAGCACCCTGCGAGGCCTGGGCTTTCTTGTAGAGTTCCTGGCTAAGTTCGTTCCAGATCTTGTCCAGGTCCTCGCTGGCGGCCTTGATATCGGCAAGGTTGTCCGTTTTCAGCGCTTCCTCGATGCGTACACAGGCCTGCTCCAGACGTTCCTTTCCCGCGTCGCCGAGCTGGTCCTTCAGTTCCTCCACCTGCTTGCGGGTCTGGAAGACCTTCTGATCCGCCGTGTTGCGGGTCTCGACGGCTTCTTTGCGCTCGGCGTCGTCGGAGGCATGCTCCTCGGCTTCCCGCTTCATCTTGTTGATCTCGCTGTCGGTGAGGCCGGAGCTGGCTGTGATCTTGATCGACTGTTCCTTGTTGGTGGCCATGTCCTTGGCCTTCACGCTCATGATGCCGTTGGCGTCGATATCGAAGCTCACCTCGATCTGCGGAACGCCCCGCGGAGCCGGCGGAATACCGTCAAGCTGGAAACGCCCGATGGTCTTGTTGTCGCCGGCCATGGGGCGCTCGCCCTGCAGCACGTGGATGTCCACCGTGGGCTGGTTGTCGCTGGCGGTTGAGAAAACCTGGCTCTTGCTGGTGGGAATGGTGGTGTTGCGTTCGATCAGCCGGGTCATCACGCCGCCGAGGGTCTCGATGCCCAGGGAAAGCGGTGTCACGTCCAGCAGCACCATCTCCTTGTCGCCCATCTCGCCGCCCAGGATACCCGCCTGGATGGCGGCGCCCAGGGCCACCACTTCATCAGGATTGACGCCCTTATGGGGCTCCTTGTCGAAGAATTTCTTCACTGCTTCCTGCACGGCGGGAACACGTGTGCTGCCGCCCACCAGGATTACCTCGCTGATCTCCGCGGTGCTCTTGCCCGAATCCTTAAGGGCCTTGCGGCAGGGATCAATGGAACGCTGGATCAGGTCGTCAACGAGCTGCTCGAGCCTGGCCCGGCTGAGGCTCTGGTCCAGGTGCTTGGGACCTTCCTGGGTGGCCGTGATGAAGGGCAGGTTGATCTGCGCCTGCATGGAGCTGGAGAGCTCTATCTTGGCTTTCTCGGCCGCCTCCTTTAGGCGCTGCAGGGCCATGGGATCCTTGCGCAGATCGATGCCGTCGCTCCTCTGAAACTCGTCGGCGATGTGGTCGATCAGGCGCTGGTCGAAGTCGTCGCCGCCCAGGTGAGTATCGCCGTTGGTGGCCAGAACCTCGAAGGTGCCGTCGGCGATTTCCAGGATCGAAATGTCGAAGGTGCCTCCGCCCAGGTCGTAGACCGCCACGACTTCCTCGATGTCCTTGTTCAGTCCGTAAGCCATGGCCGCTGCGGTGGGTTCGTTGACGATGCGCCGCACGTTCAATCCGGCGATCTCGCCGGCTTCCTTGGTGGCCTGGCGCTGGGAGTCGTTGAAGTATGCGGGGACGGTGATCACGGCGTCCGTGACCTTCTCGCCCAGGTATTCCTCCGCCGCCTGCTTCAGGCGCTGCAGAACCATGGCGCCGATCTCCGGCGGAGCGTAATCCTTGCCCTCGATCTTGATCCGGGCGACTCCGCCTTTGCCCTTGGTCACCTGGTAGGGAACCTCGACGATCTCGGTCCCCACTTCGTCGAACATGCGCCCCATGAATCGCTTGACCGAAAAAACCGTGTTCTGCGGATTCGTCACGGCCTGGCGCTTGGCCGGGGCGCCGATCAGGCGCTCGCCGGACTTGGTGAAAGCCACCACGGAAGGAGTGGTCCGGCCGCCCTCGGCATTCGTGATGATGACAGGTTCGCCGCCTTCCACCACGGAAGCGCAACTGTTGGTGGTCCCCAGGTCGATGCCGATGATCTTGCTCATCTTGACTGTTCCTCGCTTGGATATTCAAACTGTTTCATTCATCGTTCAGGGCTTCGACGTGGCGCGGGGCGGGAATTCGATTCCGCCGCGCTCATCGAAGCGACAAGAACCGCAAGGCAAGCCCCGTGCCAGGACTAGAGATGACGTGATGTAGTAGCTATCTTCTTGTTAATTATGGTATTATCAGAATGCAGGCGGGGATCGAAAATCCGGTTGGATTCATGTAAACTGTCAATATCGTGCCACAATGACAGAGATAGAGAATGGTACACGCACCTTGTCAGTGGCTTGACACGGCTATTTACTCACTCCGCTCCCGGACGACTCCTGCGGGGGAAGACCCGCGGATCGGGCCAGCAGCAGAACTGCATCCACGTAATGATCGCTGTGGTTGTAACTTCGAATCGCTTTACGCCGCTTGGCTTCCGTTATAATCCCGCGCCAGCCGTTCTGCCTGAGATAGTTTCCCACGCTGGCCACGGCGTCGGGCATGTGGTAAAGATCGATCACTCCGTCGGCGTCGCCGTCGGCGCCGTAGGCCGCCAGGCTGGTGGGAAGGAACTGGGGAATCCCCATGGCGCCGGCCCAGGATCCCAGGAGCTTCGGCCAGCGCCCGCGCGGGAATTGCTCGCGCAGGCTGAGAAACTCCTGCAGCGCCCAGCGACTGCGCCGCTCAGCGCGCCGGCGCAGCTCCCTGGCCAGCTCCACCCGGCTGCGCCCGCCGCCCTCGCGCGACTCGCGGGCCTGAGCGCTGTCCAGGTCGGCTTCCCGACCATGGTTCATCCTGAGCAGCTGCAGACTGAGCAGGAGATCGGGCACCCGGTAGGCGCCCCAGTTCCGGCCCAGCCGGCTCTCGATCATCAGTATCGCCCCCAGCACCTGGCGTGGCACGCCGCTGCGCCCTTCCTCCGCCGCCAGCAGGTCGGCGCGCCGTCGCAGAAACGCTTCCAGGGCCTCGATCACCTCACGGTCCTGGAAACTCCTGTAATACTCAGCGGCGTCCCGGCCGTGCAGGTTAAGCTTCAGGGCCGAGGGATAGCAGCGCAGGGATTCTGGCTTCAACCCGGCGAAGTCGGCGGAGTCCAGGCCGGCTTCGTACAGTGCGCGCTTCAGGAAGTCTAGTTCCGCAGGACGCCAGGGTCTGCCCGGCGAATCGGCGGCAGGCGCTGAAGCCCTCGAAACCGGAAGGGTCCACAACGAAGCGGCCAACAGGAGCGCGGACAGAAGGGCCGCCCGGATCCTGCTGCGGAGCGATTCGCAACTAGATACGTCGCAAATTGTCACTCGAAACCCCTTCCACGTTCTATTTCACACTTTACTCCGGGCCCCGCAGATTCCGCAGTGCTTCCAGGCAGCCGATACCCCGGGCTCCCAGCACGGCCGCCGAAGCCCGGGCCGCCAGCTCCGCCGCCTCGACCGGGGAGGCTCCGCCGGTCAAGCTGCCCAGCAGCGCCGCGCCCGCCACGTCGCCGCAGCCCGTGGTGTCCACTACGCGGGCCGCGGATATTGCCTGCTGCAGGATCATTTCGCCTGGTCTGGCCAGCAGCAGGCCCTGGGCGCCCGCGGTGACCGCCACCGTTCCCGCGCCCGCCCGCAGCAGCAATTCCACGACATCCTCCGCTTCCCGCAGGCGAACGCGCCGGCGGCCGTCGATGGACCAGGTCTCGGCAAGCGTCAGCTGCAGCAGGTCCAGGTCCCGGACCCAGTCATCCCAGTCCCGGATCCGGCGCAGTCGGCGCGGCCGCCCGGGCTCGTGGTCCAGGGTCAGTGAATGCAGGTCCATCTGCAGCCAGCCGCGGGGCGGATTCGAACGTTGTCGTCCTTCTCGTCTACCGCCTCCGGGCCGTGGTGTTCCGATGCTTCCCAGCGCCGTATCGTCCGTTACGCGCTGAGTGTGCGACCGTCGGTAGAGCTCGCGGATCTCGCGCCAGGTGTCGAGTTCAAGCTCCCTGCCCGAGGTGAAGTTGATCAGCAGGGCCTGCGCCTCAAGCGCCGGCAGGAAGTGCTCGAGCTCCATGGGAGGCAGGCTGAGCAGCGACTCCTCCCGCTTGTTATCGGGATCGCTGCAATCCAGGATAATCCGGTTGTTGGGGCCGGACGAGAAAGTGATCGAGTCCGTCGGAATTCCATGGTCTTCGAGCAGGGGAAAGACCGCCTGCCGGGCGTCTTCGCCCAGCAGCGTCACCGGCCGGACATGGTATTCGGGGAACAGCAGGCGCAGGGCCAGCAGGCTGTAGAGCAGGCCGCCGGGCGATTCTTCGACGAGCCGGCCCGCCGGCGTGTGATACACCAGTCGGTCCAGGTTGATCGTACCGGCGAGGGCCACGCGGCGCGCCGGTCCCTGCAACGGGGTCACGGGTGCTTCCTCATCGAGCACTTCCCCGGCCTTCACTCGACCGGGTCCTCGGCGGGGATCTCCGCATCGACGTCGCCCTGGGTCCGATCTTCGAGATCCTGTCCGAAGCCCTCCACGAAGACGCGCCGCTTTCTGAAATCTACGCGCAGCGGCACGCCCTCGAGGTCGAAGAACCTGCGCAGGCGGTTCTCCAGGAAGCGCCGGTAACTCTCGTCCACCAGGTCGGGGTGGCTGCAGCGGAACACGATCCAGGGCGGATCGCGACGCACCTGGCGCACCGCGTCGATACGGATCCACCGGCCCCGCCGCGCGGCGGGCGGCCGCTTCTCGATCTCGGGCAGCAGCCGCTCCTCCAGCGTCGCCCGGGGAATCAGCACCTGTTTCCGCTGGTAGATCGACCAGGCCAGGTCCAGCACGCGACGGGCGCGCTGGCCGGTTAGCGCCGATATGAAAAGCACCTGGATCCAGCCCAGACTGGGCGCGGCGCTCTTGATCTCCCGCTCCCGGTCGCGCGCCGTGTTGGTTTCCTTGTGCTCCACCAGGTCCCACTTGTTGACCGCGATCAGCACTCCCTTGCGCTTGCGGACCGCCTCCTCTAGCACCTGGATATCCTGGTGGGTCAGGCCTTCGCCGGGATCCAGCAGCATCACGCAGACGTCGGCGCCGTCGATGGCCGAGAGACTGCGCAGGCTGCTGTAGAATTCCACGTTCTCCCTGATCTTTGTCCGCCGCCGCAGGCCCGCCGTGTCCACCAGCACGAAGCGCCGGCCGTCGTGGTTCACCAGGCTGTCGATGGAATCGCGCGTGGTGCCGGGAATCGGGGTCACCATCAGGCGCTCGTCGCCGAGCAGCCGGTTGACCAGCGAGGACTTGCCCACGTTGGGACGGCCGATGATCGCCACGCGCAGGTCTCCCGCAAGGTCGTTGCGACCCGATTCGGGCAGCAGGGCTGCGAGGCGGTCCAGCATGTCGCCGGTGTGGCGGCCGCTGACGGCGGCCACGGGCTGCGGCTCGTCCAGGCCCAGTTTCCAGAATTCGCCTACCTCCAGCTCGCGCTGGGGATTGTCCACCTTGTTCACCACCAGCAGGCGCGGCTTGCCTGTATCACGAATCATGCGCGCCATCATCTGGTCGGTTTCCGTGAGGCCCGTCTGCGCGTCGCAGAGCAGCAGCAGCACATCGGCCTCCTCCAGACCCAGTTGCACCTGTTCCCGAACCGCGACGCTGAACAGTTCCCTGGAATCGGGCACGTAACCGCCGGTGTCCATCAGCATGAACTCGCGGCCCGCCCACTCCGCGGGTGCGTAGTGGCGGTCACGTGTCACACCGGGCGCATCGTCCACGATGGCCTTGCGGGAGTGGATCAGGCGGTTGAAGAGCGTGGATTTGCCCACGTTGGGGCGCCCGACGATGGCGACGATGGGTGCGCGGGGCATGGTCCTCCTGCCTGCAGCCGGCCGGCTGCCGATACGGTCCCGTCAGGCCTCCGGACGATCGTTTCCGGAGGAACCGCCCGACCGGGTATCCGGTTCTTCCGCTTCCCGCTCTGAGCGCAGTTTCCAATCCCCGGAAGCTGGTTCCTCGCTGTTCAATCGACGATCCAGCTGTTCTTTGCGCCGCATCCAGGCCCTGTTAAGGTCGCCGAAGAAATAGAGCAGCACCGCCGCCAGGGGAACGGCCAGGATCATCCCCGGCAGGCCCAGCACGCTGCCGAAAATCAGCAGCGCCAGCAGCGCCAGCGCAGGATGGACCCCCACGCTGCGTCCCAGGATCCGCGGAGTGATCAGGGTGCTCTCGAGGCCCTGGACCACGGCGAAGACGGCTACAACCTTGAGCAGGCCCAACCAGGGCTCTGGTCCGAAGAGGCTCACCACGCAGGTCACCACGAACATGCTGCCCACGCCGATCAGGGGGATCACGTTCAACAGGCCGGTGGCCACTCCCAGGAGCAGCGGGTAGGGAATATCGCTCAGCCAGAGCCCCAGCCAGGTCAGCAGGGCCACGATGCTCGACACGGCGAGTTGGCCGCGGAAAAAGCCGGAAAAGATCCGGTTGAACTCCCGGGCATAGCGTTGTGTCACAGGCTTCCAATCCTCCAGCAGGATCTCGTCGCACCAGGCGCGCATCCTGCACGCATTCGACGAAACGGCGACGGCAAAGATGGGCACAAGAAAGAGGTTGAGCAAGGAGCTGACCAATCCGGTCACGCCGCCGACCAGGAGCTGGCCGCCCCTGCCCAGGACGCCGAAGGCCTGCTCGAGCAGCCCGGGAGCCTTGGCGCGCATCCACTCGCCCGCCGCGTCGCCGTCCAGTCCAAAGCTCGCCAGCAGCGTCGGCAACCGGTCCTGCAGCCAGTTCTCGAAGGACCGCGCCATCTCGGGAACGGTCCCCACCAGGTCGCTCGTCTCACGCACCAGAACCGGCAGACTCAAGGTCAGCAGGCCGCCGACGCCCAGCAGCACCAGCAAGAGCACGATGCCCGCCGAGGCGGCGCGACTCAGGCGCCGGTTGAAGCGGCTCACCAGGGGCTCCATCACGTATGCCAGGAGCAGGGCGAGCAGCACCGGCGTCAGGGCCGGCCCCAGGAGTTGCAGCAGGTCCAGCAGCGAGAGGGCCAGCGCGGCCCAGAGGATCCGTTGCATGGCGGCGATCCTGCGCCAGGGCCAGGCCAGTGCGATAAGCAGCAGACCCAGGGTAAAAGCCCTGTGTAACACGGGCAGGAAGTACAGAGCGCCCAGGCCCAGAGCGGCCGCGGGGACCAGGATCAGCAGGGGCGGGGCGGCGGGATACTGATCCGAAGGGGAATCGTGCATTTCGACTTCCTTCCGTGGAGGCTTTCTACAATTCAGAATGTGGCGATTTTTCTCTTGCTTCGAAGCACCCGAAGTTGTAGAATGGTGCCTGATTACGGGAGAGCGCTTTCGCTCTATCCGTACCAATAGCACTTTCGGACTAGATCACAACAGCCAATTCGCAAGGAGGTTCAACCTCTCTGCACTGAAGTGCAATCAACCGCGCAAGCGGACATGATAAAGTTTCTCCTTCTTTTCTCTGCTTTATTTCCCCACAAAGCAGGTTTTAGGGCACAACTGAAAGGGCTGGTCTCCCAAACTGGCCCTTTCGGACTCTTTAGGAGTTCCCGAAAGAAGTGAGCGATTGACAAAGCTATGGCGACTCATATTCAGCTTTCATGAAGCGCCCAGTCCTTCCGAGAATCCCTGTATGGGCCGGGGACCCTGTAATCAAACACAAGAAGGTTCCGATCAAGACCTGATCCTTCGCATGATCCGTTGTCCGAAGCGATGCTTTGCCGTCCTGGTTGACGAACTGCGGAAATCTCGAAAGCGACAGGCAGTAACATACGCAAGTCGGGATCCTCCACAACCGATAATCAAGCTGAGAAATCACCGGGTGGAGGCGATGTTCGAACAGCTTACATCGGTCCAGGATACGCCTTTCGTAATCTGGCAGGAAGTTTACAGCGTGGGAGATCCGATCATGGACGCCCAGCACGGTGAGCTGTTGCGGATTATAAACGAACTCTTTGATGCGATCCGCGTGAGTGCCGGCGCGCAGTACATTCATAATACGCTTGTATCCGTGAAGGAGTACGTAGAGTTTCACCTGATCTCCGAGGAAAACCTCCTGCGGAATATTCAGTATCCGGAACTAGATACGCATCGCAGGCAGCATGATGAAATGCGCACCTGGCTACGCGAAATGTGTTTCGAGTTCAGGGCGGGTAGAAGCAACATATCCAAGGACCTGCTGATCTTTCTCAGGGACTGGTGGATCAAGCATATTACCAGGTCAGATGGACTGTATGCGCCCTATCTCTCAAATCAACGCGGCGATTCTATTCTCAAGTCGCTTTAATCGCTGGCTGTGCTCTCCTGAACAATGCTGGAATTCGTGCAATCAGGCAAATGTGTGTCGAGTGAAGCATGCCCGGTCCTCAAGTGAATTGTGCAGAAGCCGTCAGTTGTGTTCAATATTCGACATTGTTTCTCCCTGATCGATCCAGCTCTAATTCTAATCCGCTGTTATTTTTAGAATTAGCAAAGCGTCATTTTCAGCATGGATCTTGCCTGATCGAAACTCACCAATAGCGAAGAAGACACCAATTCAATTGATCGACGTAGGGAGACGTCGTGGTAAACGGCCCTTCAACGATGCTCTACGTTGTCGGGTAAATCCCCGAGGAGGTACTATGAACTTGACGCACAGAATCCTGATCGCCGGCCTTCTGCTCACCGGAATGAGCGCCAACGTGCTGGCGGACACCGGAGACATCAATCCCGACGCCCGCGTTCCTTCGTACTACGGAACCTTCGGCGATTCATGCACGGGCGAGGAAATCCTCGTCGTCCGCGACTACCTGCCCTGGGGCGGTGACGTGGTTCCGTACCTGGTGAACGCGGGAGCGGTCTGCACGGTTATCACCACGGCCGACATCCCAGCGACGAACCTGGCTGATTACTGCCTGATCTTCCTCGAAGCAGGCACAAGCCAACCCGGTGATCCAATCGAAGCCAGCATCAACGCCGCCATGCCGCAGATTGCCGATTATGTCAGCCTGGGCGGCGACCTGCTTTTCTTCACAGGCACCTGGGGTGCAGTGTACACCTTCCCCGGCGGCGGGTCCAACGTGTACGACTATCAGGTCTGGAATGATTTCTGCAATCCCGGTCATCCGATCGCCGACAGCATGCCCAATCCCTTCGAGGGGAACTATGCCAGCCATGAGCATTTCATCGGTTATCCTGGCAACGCCACCTGCATCACGACCGACACGATCGGCGGATGGACTGGCCTGGAGTACAACTACGGCCAGGGCCACGTGGTCCTGATGGGTCATCCGGTCGAATGCTACCTGGAGATCGGTGGCTACTGCTACCCCCAGGCTCCGCACTTCGAGATCCTGCTGATCAACGCCACCTTCTATGCCACGAACTGCGACGACGGCTGGGCGGAAGCCGAAGAGCAGGCTCAAAGCTTCGGTCTGCATGGCAACTATCCCAATCCCTTCAATCCCAGCACCACGATTTCCTTCAGCATCGAGCAGACCGGCCCGGTCAGCCTGAGGGTCTTCGACATCACCGGTCGCGAAGTGGCCGCCCTGGTGAACGGCCTGGTGGAGCTGGGCGAGCACAGCGTCAACTTCGACGCCGGCGACCTGAGCAGCGGCACCTACTTCTACAGCCTCGAGGCCGATGGCCGCGTGGACAGCCGCAAGATGCTGCTGTTGAAGTAATTGCCGACTATCCGGTCAGCCTGAGGGCTTGATCCAAGTCAACGGTAAACAAGGCCCCCGGCGATATTCGCCGGGGGCTTTTCTCTGTCAATATGTAGCCCATGACACTATAACGCCCATGACACTCAACTTGTCCAATTCCCGACAAGTCTGTTCAATTCTCGGCATCAATCCCTTCCAGTGTTCGGAAACGGACAATCAAATGACTGTTTTTCAATGATATACTAGCCACACGCGGTGGCACAGTCTTTGCTCTTCCCTTTCCTTGATTAGCAAGATCGTCACACCATTTCAGACAACAGATCAGCGAACCTTGGCAAGACAGAAGTCTTTGCATCCCCGTCCTGCCAGGCGTTGACAACCGAAGGGGGCACCATGAACATGATGCGTGGAATGCTGTTGAGCGGCCTGCTTTTCGCAGGTATGTGCGCCAGTGCACTGGCGGATACGGGAACCTGGGATCCCGATGCCCGAGTGCCGTCGTATTACGGCCAATTCGGACCGCGACTGGGCGAGAGCGTCCTGGTGGCCCGCGACTACCTGCCCTGGGGAGGGGACGCGGCCTTCGAATTCACCGCCCTGGGCGCAAATGTGACCATTATCGATTTTGACCAGCTGATCGGCTGGCCGCTGGATGACTACTGCGTCGTTTACGTCAGCGCCGGAACCACGGAAGCCGGCGATCCAACTGAAGGACGCATCTGGGCCGCGCTGCCCAACCTGGACAACTACGTGCTGGATGGAGGTGTCCTGTTTTTCGCGTCCGGAACCTGGGGCGCTTCCTATACTCTGCCCGGCAGCGCCTACTCGGAGTTTTTGTACGACGACACGAACTGGATCGTCGATCCGGGCCACCCCATCGCTGCGGGATTGCCGGATCCATTCTACGGCGGTTATGCCAGCCATGACTATTGGGTCAACATTCCCGCAGGTGCCGCGATCGTCACTGACAGCGAGCTCGCCCAGGGACCCACGACTATCGTGTACGATTACGGCGCCGGAACGGTGATCGCGCTGGCTCAACCTTCCGAATGCTACCTGGAGGGAGGGGGCTGCGGAGGCGACAATTATCCCGACATGGTCCTGCTGTGGACCAATGCCGCGCAATACGCGCTGAATATCTGTGACGGAGTCGCCGAGGCAGAAGAGCTGGCGCAGGGTTTCCATCTGGGCCAGAACTACCCCAATCCCTTCAATCCAAGCACCACGATTTCCTTCAGCGTCGAGCAGACCGGCCCGGTCAGCCTGAGGGTCTTCGACATCACCGGTAGCGAAGTTGCGACTCTGGTCAACGGCCTGGTGGAGGTGGGCGAACACAGCGTCAGCTTCGACGCCGGCGACCTGAGCAGCGGCGCCTACATCTACAGCCTGGAAAGCGAGGGACGGGTGGAAAGCCGCAAGATGCTCCTGCTCAAGTAATCGACGACATTCTCCCGGTTGCCGGCGCAGCAGGGAAATGAGAGAAACAAGCCCCCGGTGTTGTCTCACACCCGCATTCCGCGGCGTGCAGCACCGGGGGCTCCTGCATTCAAGCGGGATTTGGACTCGCCGTTCAATTCCAATCGTAATACGCCGCAGGCGGAATTTCCGCGCCCGCCGGCGATCCGGATTCGGTCGCTGTCGCGGACTTGCGCGGGCGGTCGGCAGGCCCGGAAAACGCCTGTACGCCTCCCGGCGCCGGCTCCGCCGCGAAGCCGCTGACGGTGAACAGGACCACTTCCGCGGTCTGTTCCACGCCCAGCGTTCCGGAAAAGGTCTGCGACCAGCCGAAGGCCTGCACCAGCACCATGTAGTACACGGGGGCATCGCCGCTGATGTGATCCACCTCCACGTAGTAGTCGCCGGTCGGCGCGGTGCCGTAAGGCCAGTAGGTGTTCTCCGGGCCGAATCCGTCCGTGTCGTCTACCTCGTAGTGACCGCCGCTGACCGATGTCGGGTTGGCGTAGCCGATCCATTCCCCGCCCGGATCGAAGACCCACAGATCCATGTCGGAGCCGCTGTCCCAGGTGAGCGTGATCTGGATGTCGCCATAGCTAGTCGCCCCTGAGAAATCCTCTAGAGCATTGGTTTCATAGGCTTTACGGAGAG
>CAZMSD010000006.1:0-126819 GCA_964568855.1 uncultured Bacteroidaceae bacterium
TCCGCGCCAAGGCCAAGATTGGCTCTGATGGCAGCTGAGTTTCATGGTTAATCAGATTGTTGAATTACCAACGATCGTGTTACGGACCAACTCACCGCCGGAACAGTCGAGTAGATGTCCCTCGATGACGCCCATAGCGCGATTCTGAACGAAGGTGTTTGCGCTAACCCGATTGATGTAGGCAATTGCGAAGGCGCCGTATCTTTGTGCCGTATTATCGTGGAAAAGGTTGTTCTCGATCTCGACGACGTCATCCCATTGATCATGAGCATAGATTGCACCGCAGAAATCCCCCTGGTTCTCGATGAACCGGTTGCCCGTGATGCGCAGCAAGCCGCCTCCGATATAGGCCCCACCTGTGTACACCAGCGCCCCGGCATATCCGGGACTCGTATTACGCAGGAATATGTTGTCGGCAATGATTATGGTCGAACCAAGATCGCCCTCGCACTCGACGCCGCCTGAACCGCAGTAATGGGCGCCTTCGACGGCCTGATTGTCGGCAACGTGGTTTCGCGCGAAGAGGACGCTGTCGCCGGAAAACGCCGCGGCCGGCGCGGAGTTCGCTGAGTTGAATTCGAAGGTGTTGTCGCAGATCTCAAGCGTACCGCCCCAAGCTCGCATGCCGCCGGCGGAGTTGTTTCTGAATGAATTGCGCCTGATACGCACCGGCAGGCCGCCGGAGTACTCAGCCCCGATAAAAACTCCCAGGCCCCAGTTGTCCACGACCTGATTGGAATCGATTGCCGCGGCACCCAGGAAGCTGATGCCCGACGCGGCCAGCAACTGGACCTCCTGGTACTGAAGATTGCCGCGGATGATGTTGCCGCGAATCACCGCGGATACACCGTCTCCGAAGATCCCCCCGGCGCCGGGTTCTTCAAGACATCTACCGTGCTGGACTGTAAAACCATGAATGACGGTCGTGGAGTCCTGTCCGCCGGCCAGTGTGATCACCGTTCCCGTCGAATCCCCGTCGATGATCGTGTTCTCGGGACCGGCTGAGCTCTTCAGGACGATGCGCCGGTCCAGGAAGTCGACGTGTTCGTGATACTCGCCGGGGCGACCAGTACGGTGTCGCCGTTCGCGGAAGCCCGGATGCCCTCCTGGATGGTCGGGTAGTCTGCCGGGACATGGATCGTTGTACCCGGGGCGGATCCCGCGATGAGATACACCACCAGCGATGCAATGGACAAGGAGCTGGAGGCTGATACTCTTCCTCGGATAGACCGCATCATGCGCCCCTACCCGCCCTCACTTCAGACACACCGCCACCCCATCCAGGAAGAGCTGCACGGCCAGGGCCACGAGCACCATGCCCATGAGCTTCTTCACCGCGATCAGACCGCGTCTGGTCAGCAGCCTGATGAGAAATGTGGAACTGAAGAGGACCAGGAAGGTGGCAGCCCAGGCCAGCACCGCGGCGGTGAGCAGGCTGAGGAGCCGCTGCGGTTCGGCGGTGGCGAAGAGCAGCAGGACCGCCAGCAGCGAGGGGCCGGCGATGAGGGGCACCGCCAGGGGAACGAGAAGCGGCTCGCCCTCCAGCTCCGTCTCGGCCTGGCTGTCCCGGGTGGGAAAGACCAGGCGCAGCGCGATGAGGAACAGAATGATCCCGCCGGCGATGCTGAGGGATTCCTGTCGAAGTCCCAGGAAGCTCAGCGCGTAGCGGCCGCAGAGGATGAATCCCACGATGATCGCCAGCGCGAGCAGGAGCTCGCGAACCAGGACGGCACGTCTTCGCTCGGCGGGCACTCTCTCCAGGATCGGCATGAAGACCGGGATGTTCCCGAAGGGATCCATGATCAGGAAGAGGGTCACTGCGGCGGAAAGGATGTCCATCGGTTGAGCCCCGGGAGGTGTCGTGAATCGCGCTGGTCAAGCATAAACAAGAGACCTGAATTCGGCAAACGCGCCATCGAACCCGGATGCGAGCGCGCTCTGGCGGATTCCCGGATTGGGCCTAGGCCCTAATCGGGACCTTTCCCGCTTTACTTCCACCGATAATCGTCTATCTTCCACTTGACAGGCCGTTCTCTGCTCTCGAAGAATAAATCCTTCAAGGAGACCATTCATGAAGCACCTGCCCAGCCTGCTGGTCGCCTCAGGATTACTAGCTGCGATACTGCTCATCGGGCAGTTCGCGAGCCGGCAGGGGAATCCGTCCGCCGATACTCCACGCACACCCGCGCCCACCGATTACGTGGAGAAGATCAAGCAACTCAAGGACGGCGGGGGCGAATTCCGCCGCGACTTCCGCCAGCTGCGCCGCGAGTTCCGGCGCCAGCGGAAGGAGTGGATGGAGAGCATGCACCGCGCTGCCCCCGGAGTGGACAGGAAGGCCATGGACCGCGCCGCCCGCGCCGAGAAAAACCGGCGGAAACTGGAACGCCGCCGCGAGCTGCTTGGGGAGCTTTCGGGTGATGAACGATCCGCTGTTTCGGGAAGTTCTCGATCTGTGCGACATGATCATGCGAAACGAAATGCGCTGTATCACGGCTACCAGGACCTGCTCAGCCGCGAGCGCGAGTTGCAGGGTGCCTGGGTGGAGAAGGGCAGCAACAACCTGGCCGGCCGCATGCACACCGCCGACGTGGACCTCGAGGCCGGCCTGATCTACGCCGGCTCGGCGGGCGGCAACCTCTGGGTCGGCGACCTGGAAGGCGGAAACTGGCAATGCCATAACGACTACCTGCAGATCTCCGACATCCACATGGTGCGCCTGGTGGAGAACGGTCCCGCCGACCGGTTGTTCATCCTGCACAGCTGGCCCGTGGAGCTGTACTACACTGACGACGGGGGTCTGAGCTGGGAGACCGCTACCGGCCTGGAAACCATCGCCGAATGGGGCTGGGTCCTGCGGGGCCTGGTGCTGGACGACGCCCAGCGGACGATCTACGTGGCCGGCGTCGAATGGGACTACGTGGGCTGGCACCGCATCGTGACCATCTACAAGTCCGTGGACCTGGGGCTGAGTTTCACCCGGATCGCCGACTACGACCTGGACGGCGAGGGCGTGGACCTCTGGGCGCCCCGCCAGGATTCAAGCGAGCTCTACCTGCTGATGGATTCCAGCATCCACCGCATCCACTCCGACGACACCATCGAGCTGATCGCCGATTTCGAGGGCGAGGATCCCGCGCAGGTGAGTACCTCGTTGCTCTGCGGCGCCCTGGGTGACACGGAGACCCGGCTCTTCGCGCTCTACGGCATGTCCTCGGGCGAGTCGCGCGTCTACCGTTCCCTGGACGGCGGCCTGAACTGGAGTTACCAGGGCGAAGTGCCGGAGCGCCCCTTCTTTCGCATGAGTTTCAACTGCTCGCGGCTTAATCCGCAGCAGGTCTACCTGGGCGGCGTCAACTGCTACCGCAGCAGCGACGGGGGCGCCTCCTGGAGCGCCGTCAACCAGTGGTGGGAGTATTACGACCAGATGGAGACCATGCTGCACGCCGACATCCCCGGCGTCGACGTCTTCGAGGACGGCCAGGGGGGCGAGTTCGCGCTGATCTCCACCGACGGCGGAATCTACCGCTCCGACGACGGCCTGGCCACCGTGCAGAACCTCTCGCTCGCAGGCCTGCGGATCAGCCAGTATTACACGGTCTACACCAACCGCCAGGACCCGCAGGCGATCTACGCCGGCTCGCAGGACCAGGGCTTCCAGCGGGCCCTGAGCGACCCGGGCGGGCTGGTGGACTTCGAGCAGACAATCAGCGGCGACTACGGCCACATCGTGTCCGGCGACGGCGGGCAAAGCGTCTGGACCGTCTATCCCGGCTTCGCCATGTATTACCCCGACCTGCTGCACGGCACCCAGGCCCGCTTCTGGGACTTCGCGGGCTCCAACTACTTCTGGATGCCGCCGCTGATGGCCGATCCAGAATGGGCCCCGGCGGCCTACCTGGGCGGCGGCGGCACGGCGGGCGACGCCCGGCTGTGGCACTTGGTCTCCAGCGGAAGCGAGATCATCGCCGTCGAGGGGGACTACGACTTCAGCCTGGGACAGGCGAATGTGAGGCTTTCAGCGATGGCCTTTTCGCCCCTCGATCCGGACCACCGCTACTCGCTGAACAGCGAAGGGCAGTTCTTCCATTCGGCGGACGGAGGAATCGCCTGGACCCAGTCGCCGGCCTTCAGCGGACCCGGTTCTCACTACTTCTACGGGGCCAGTATCGTCGCCTCGCCGGTCAGTCCGGGCCGCGTCTACATCGCCGGCAGCGGCTACTCCAACCCGCCGGTCTACGTCAGCGAGAATCACGGCCAGGATTTCCTGCCCCTGGACGCCGGGCTGCCTTCCACGCTGGTCTACGAGCTTTCTGTCAGGGCGGACGATTCGCTGCTCTTCGCCGCCACCGAGCTGGGGCCCTACGCCTGGGAAGCGGCCACGGGGCAGTGGTGCGAATTGGCGGGTCTGGACGGCCCCGACCAGGTTTTCTGGGCGGTGGACTACGTAGAGGCGCTGCGGACCGCGCGCTTCGCCACCTACGGGCGAGGCATCTGGGACTTCCAGCTCGACCCGGTTCCAGGGCGGGTCACGGACCTGCGGATCGGCGTTGCGGGTCCGGACGTGCTGCTGCAGTGGTCGCCAGCCGAGCACGCCGTCCAGTACCGCGTGGAGGCCTCGATGGATCCCTGGTTCCAGGAAGGGACGATCGAAGACCTGGGAACCGTGGAAGGGACCGCCTTCACCGATCCTGGAGCCCTGGCGCGACCGGCCCGCTACTACCGGGTGACGGCTCTGAACTGAGACGGATCCGGCGGCTCCACGGTGCAGGCCTCTCGGTTCCGCAGAGGGTAATTGCTAGATTACCGCCTCGTTTGCGCCGGGGACCGTTTTCGTTCGGGGAGTCCGATTGCGCCTCCGCCGGGGAGTCGCGCCTCGACTCCCGTCCGGGGTTTTGAGTTGGGTCCGGAATAAGATCTGCGGGTGCTGAGATGAAGAAGATCCTGGTGCTCGGGGCGGGGAAGAGTTCCCCCTACCTGATCCATTACCTGCTGTCACACGCCGAAGCGGAGGACTGGCAGGTCACCGTTGCCGACCTCGACCGGGACCTGGCGGCGGAACAGCTCGAGGACCGGCCCCGCAGCCGCGCGGCGGTCATGGACATCCGCGATGCGGAGGCCGTGCGCCGGGAGTTCGCGGACACTGCGCTGGTGGTCTCGATGCTGCCGCCCTTCCTGCATCATCTGGTGGCCGAGGCCTGCCTGGAGCACGGCTGTCACCTGGTGACCGTCTCCTACGAGGACGAGCAGATGCGGGCCTTCGACGGCCGGGCGCGCGAAAGGGACCTGATCTTTCTCAACGAGATGGGCCTGGATCCGGGCATCGACCACATGTCGGCCATGGCCACGATCCAGGAGATCCGCGCGGCGGGAGGGTGTATCACGGGTTTCAGGTCCTACGGCAGCGGCGTGCCCGCGCCGGACTCGATTGAGAACCCGATGCAGTACGTGATCACCTGGAACCCGCAGAACGTGGCCCTGGCCGGCGTGGGCGGCGCGATCTACCGCAGCGAGCGGGAAACCAAGGTGGTCCACGGGCACCGCATCTTCCAGCACACCTGGCCCGTCTTCGTGCAGGGCGTGGGCCGCATGGAGGCCTATCCCAACCGGGATTCGCTGGAGTACCTGGACACCTTCGAGCTGCAGCACGTGGACACCATGATCCGCGGCACTCTGCGCTATCCCGGGTACTGCGAGACCTGGGGCCAGATCGTGGCGCTGGGACTGCACAACAACACGGTGCGGATCCCCAATCTCCAGGAGCGTACCTACCGCGAGGTACTCGAGATGTTCCTGCCGCTGGTGGGCGGCAGCGCCAACCTGGAAAACCGGGTGGCCCGGCTGCTCAGCATCAGCCCCACCGGCCGGATCATGGACAACCTGCGCTGGCTGGGCCTGTTCTCGAAGAAGCGCATCGCCTGCCGGGGCGACACCGCCGCGGACATGCTCACCGCCCTGCTCGAGAGCAAGCTGCCCCTCTCGCCCACCGCCCGGGACATGGTGGTGCTGGTGCACGAGCTGGAGGTGGATTACGAGGAGCAGGGACGCAAGGACCTGCACATCTCCACCATGGTGCATTACGGCGATCCCGCGGGCTACACGGCCATGGCGCGCACAGTCGGCCTGCCGGCGGGCATCGGCGTGCGCCTGATCCTGTCCGGCGAAGTGGAGCTGCGGGGTTCCCGGATTCCGCACCATCCCAGCATCTACGGACCGGTTCTGCAGGAACTGGAGGACTACGGAGTCCGCTTCAAAGTCAGTCACGGATCGTCCACAGAGGAGTCATGAGCGGGATCTGCATCGGCATTCGGCGCGAGACCAAGAGCTACTGGGAACGGCGCGTTGCGCTGGTCCCGGAGGACGTGCGCGAGCTGATCGCGGACGCCGGCGTGGAAGTGCTGGTGCAGCCGGACGAGAAGCGGGCCTTCAGCGACAGCGAGTACGAGGCAGCGGGAGCCCTGCTGGCGGAGAACCTGAGCCCGGCGCAAGTGATCTTCGGGGTCAAGGAGATTCCCGAGGAGCAGATCGAGGCGGACAAGGTCTACATTTTCTTTTCGCACACGATCAAAGGGCAGAAACAGAACATGCCCATGCTGCGCAGGATGGCCGAGCGCCGCGTTTCGCTGGTGGACTACGAGTGCGTCACGGACGAAGAAGGCCGCCGACTGGTCTTCTTCGGCCGCCACGCGGGCTACGCAGGGATGGTCAACGCCCTCAAGGTCTACGGCGAGCGCCTGCAGTCCGAAGGCCGCGAAAGCGCATTCACCGGCTTGCGCAGCGCCTGGCAGTACGGTCGCATGGAGCTGGCGCGCGGCGCCCTGCGCGAGATCGGCCGGGAGTCCCTGAGGGGCGGGGGAGCCGGCGGCGAGGGTCCGTTGGTGGTGGGCTTCGCGGGATACGGCCATGTCTCACAGGGCGCCCAGTCGGTTCTTGACGAACTGCCCGTGCGGGAACTCGCCCCGGCCGAGCTGCTTGAACCGGATGTCCGCGCCGGACTGGAGCAGGGCGTGGTGCACAAGGTGATCTTCCGCGAGGAACACCTGGTCCGCCGCGCGGACGGCTCGGACTTCGACCTGCAGGAGTATTACGACCGGCCCGAGCTCTACGAGTCCGTGTTCGGCGAGTACCTGCCGCACCTGGACATCCTGATCAACGCGATCTTCTGGACCGAGCGCTACCCCCGGCTGCTCACGCTGGACTACTTGCGCAGGAGCTGGGCCAACGGCAAGCTCAAGCTGCGCGTGATCGGGGACATCTCGATGGACCTGGGCGGCGCCATCGAGTGCAGCGTGAAGACGGCCGAGTCGGATAGTCCGTGTTACGTCTACGAGCCCGGTACGGGTCGAGTGCTGGACGGCGTGGAGGGAGACGGGCCCGTGATCATGGCGGTGGACAACCTGCCCTGCGAGATCCCCGTCGAGAGCTCGCAGACCTTCAGCCACGCCCTCGAGCCCCTGCTGCCGGGTCTGCTGTCCGCCGACTGGAGCCGGCCCTTCGAGCAGCTGGAAATCCCGCCGGAAATCCGCCGGGGCCTGATCCTGCACCGGGGCGAGCTGACCCCGCCCTTCCGCTACATGGAAGACTTCCTGAAGGCCCGCCCCTAGTTCACCGCCACCACCCTGAACATCCTGCATCCCTGGACCAGCGGAGTACTCCAGGAGGCTTCGGTCGTCCAGCCCCGTTCCGTCCAGGACTCGCCCAGGGCGCTGCGGCCCTCGATCCGGTAACTCAGGGCTCCCGGCACGGGCGTCCAGGCGAGCTGCATCCAGCCCCCCGCCCGCGTGATGCCCAGGTCGTTCACCGGCGGAAGCACGGGCTCGCCCTCGCCTCCCGTGGTGTACAGCACGGCCAGGCCCGTCTCGAGCGGCAGGTTGCACTCGGGCAGGAAGCCACCCGGCTGGTCGTACCCGCCCCAGCGGCCGAACCAGTACTGCAGGCCGTCCAGGCCCTCCGGGCTCTCCAGGCCCACGGAACAGTCGCTGGCGTTGCTCACTTCCGCGTACTGGAAGATGAAGGCCCCGTCGCCCGTCGAGGTGGGGTGCAGGGCGGGATCGAGCAGGATCGCCTGGAAGCTCTCGAAGTCCGTGGCGGGCGAAAACTGGCGAACATGGTTGAACTCGACGATGAAGCGCCCGCCCGCTTCGTCGTAATACGTGGAGATGTTGCCGCTCTCGGGCTGCTGGGGCGAGAGGTCCTCCCAGAAGGGGGCCAGCATGGCCGGGGGGCCGTCCGCCGGGTCGGGGATCAGGTATCCGCTGTAGTCCGTGTCCGCGGTGAAACCCATGGCCAGCCAGCCGTTGCCGCAGATCGAAAGCTCGGCGTATTCCTGGCCGTAATACACGAAGGGGAAGGGCAGGTCCACCTGCAGGGTCTGGTCGTCGGCGTCGAAGGGCAGCGCCGTTCCCGGGCCGCCTTCGTCGGGATCGAGGGTCAGCCAGTCGTAGATCACGCGGTTTTCGCCCTGCAGCACGACATCGGCCCCGCCCGCCTCCAGCGGGACTTGCACCTCGTCCCAGTCACCGTCAGCGGTGTCGAAGGCACGGTAGCCGCGGGAGTCGGGCCCCTGCGGCTGCGTTGAGGGATCCTCCGCGCCGCGCGCCCACACCGTCCAGCTCTCCCCGACGGGCAGCTCGAAGGTGAAGGCGCCCTCCGGCCCCGTGGTCTGCTCGGGCAGGGGAGTCTCGCGTACGGCCACCACGGCGCCGGAGAGCGGCTCTCCGGCGGCGTCCAGCACCACTCCTCCCAGCGCGGCCAGGGGCGCCGCTCCCAGGGCCAGGTCCAGCTGGTGCAACTCGCCGGCCACGATCTCCACGCTGTGCTCGGACTCCAGGTAGGCGAAGGCGCTGAAGCGCAGCTGCTGCGTCCCCTCCGGCAGGTAGATTCGGTAGAGCCCTTCGGCATCGGTTTGCGTCACGGCCGTGCCGCCGAGGTGCTCCACCAGGACGCCTTCCACAGGCAGGCCCGTGTCCAGGTCGCCCACCAGGCCCTCGAGCGTCCCCCGGTCGGCCAGGGCCGCCTGCACAGCGGCGTAGGCGTCCACGATGCCCCAGCCGTAGGTGTCGTCTTCGCCCTCGGCGCCCAGATCCACGGCGGTGTCCATCAGGATCTGCTTGACGCTGACCACGTCCAGATCGGGATTGGCGCTGCGCATCAGGCCCACCACTCCCGCCACGTGAGGACCGGCCATCGATGTGCCGTCCATGTAGCCGTAGCCGCCGGGGATGGACGAGTAGATGCTCACACCGGGCGCCACCACCTCGGGCTTGGTCGCGTAGGGGCCGCCGCAACCCGAAGGCCCCCGGCTGGAGAAGCCGGCGATGTTGTAGGGCGCGTTGTAATACGTGGCGCCCACGCTGAAGCAGTTGGTGGGCGTGTCCGCGCGGTCGGCGGGGCTGCGCAGCGTTTCCGCATCCGGGCCCTCGTTGCCCGCGGACCAGGTCAGCACCACGCCGGCGGCTTCGCAGTTGTCGATGGCCTCCCACCACAGGTCGTCGCAGTCGGGATAACCGAAGCTCTCGTTGACGCCCCAGGAATTCTGCACCACGTCGGGCACTTCGTCCGAGGTTTCCGGATCGCCGTCCGGATCGGCGAACCACTCCAGGGCGGCGATTACGCCGTTGTCGAAATCCTGGTTCGTCGCGATGCCGTTGCAGGCGATCCACAGGGCGCCCGGCGCGGCGCCGATGCTGTCGTCGGGCGCCAGCCCGGTGATGGTGCCCATCACGTGCGTGCCGTGGCTGTCGCCGTCCCAGGGGAAGCCCGGGGATCCCTGCGTCAGGTCTAACCAGCACTCGCCGGTGGGGGCCCAGTTTCCGCGCCAGCGGGAACTCAGCGCTGGGTGCGTGCCGTCCACGCCCGTGTCCAGGTCGGCCACGATGGCGCCCTGGCCCCGGATCCCCAGTTCGTGCCACACGTGGTCCGCCTGGATCGCCTCGATGCCGGGCGCCAGGCCGATCTGGCGCTGCCCGGCGCTCTCGCTGCGCTGCGGTCGGATCAGTTCCGCCTGGAAATCGGGGACCAGCACCTCCACCGCGGGATGCTCCGCGACGCGCCGCAGACCCTCCGCGCCGGCCCGGAGCACCACCAGGTTCACCAGCCAGTGGGGCGTGTAGCCGGAAACCAGGCCCGCGGCCGCCAGCCGTTCGAGCTCCTCCAGCAGGGGAGGCTGGCTGGCGGAGGCCGCCTGCATCAGGGTCTGGATCACCTCCCGGTGTCGCCGGGCCATGGGAGCCCGTTCGGCGTGGAGCCGGGCGTCGAGCTCCGCGATACCCGCCCGCTCGACGAGGAAGACCAGAACCCTGAGCTGCTCCTGATCGCCGAGTTCGGCCAGCTGTCTTTCGAGGGTCGGGCTCAACCGGCCGGCGAAGGCCTGGGCGGCCAGAGCCAGGGAGAGCAGGAAAGCGGGGACGATGGTCTTCATGTGACACCTGTGTGCTTTGCTGATGAACCGATACGGGACCTTGCTCCGGGCGCCCCCGCCGCGGCTTCGCCGGATGGCGAATGCGGCTCCGGGGGCGACCGGCCCATGCCGTGCGGCGATTTGTATTACTCAGGGGAGGAGTCGCCGGGCTCTTCCAGCGTCAGGTCCACCTCCCCGGTGAGGATGAATTGCGCGGCCTCGCTCTGCTTGATCCGGCGATAGAGGTTGATCACGCCGTCGAAGTCCCCGCTCACGCCCCCCTTGCCGCGGATCGCGTAGACGTGTTCAGGCGCGTAGCCCGCGCTGAGTTCGGCGCCGGCGTCGTGCACCATCTCCTCGACCGGCGCGTAGCCCTCGAGCTCCACGCCCTCGGGCAGATTGTCCAGGACCGTCCGGCATTCGTCCGCCAGGTGGCGGTTGTAGATCTCGTAGGAGAAATTGAATGAGGCGCCGAGGATCCTGCGCTGCGAACGCAGCTGGATGCCGATGGCCTCCCCCGCCTTCTCGACGGCGGCGATGAACTCGAGGACGGCGCCGTCCTCCAGGCAGAGGTGGACCATGTTTTCCAGCTCGAAGAGTTCCACCATGAAATCGCGCAGCGTGTGACGCCGGATGCCCGCCTTGCGGTGGATGAAGTAGTGCGGCGCCTCCGCCCTGGTGCTCCAGAATCCGATCAGGAAGCCCTTGACCAGGATGAACGGGCCCTCAACAACCAATTCCGTGTACTTGCAGCTCATGCTTGCCTCCGGAAGACTGGTACCTTGGATCCCATCCAACCTAAAATGTTAAGCATGAAGATAGTTGCAACAGTTTTATCCACTACCGCGATTCCGCGGCCGGAGCTTGCTACAATCTAGGGCCTGTTCACACTCTCTCTTGCGACCTACGCGAGAGTGTCAACAGGCCCTAAGGTGAACGTAGGTGGAGGAGAATCCATGCGCAGGATCGCCGCGCCCCTGCTGTTCCTGGCGTGTATCACAAGCGCCGCCGCCCAGGGCTTCAACGACTTCATCACCCTGATCAACATCACCCCCGTGGACCAGCGGCAGGCGCTGGTGGACAGCCTGCTAAGCGACCTGCCCGGCGGCGAGGCTCCCATCCGCGAGGACAGCCTGGCCTGGTTCATCTACTCCGGGGTAGGCTCCGACATGGACATCGCCGGCGACATGACCTACTGGGCGCCGGACATGAACATGTTCCACATCAACGGAACCGATTTCTGGTACCGCGGCTTCGTCTGCCCCAACGATTCGCGCCTGGACTACAAGTTCGTCCGTGACAACAACAACTGGATACTCGACCCGCTGAATCCGCATACCATCACCGGCGGCTTCGGTCCCAATTCCGAACTGGCCATGCCGGACTATGTGCAGCCGCCCGAAGTGGAGGACTACGGCTACCCGGAGTGCGGCTTGAGCACCTACACGAACTTCTACAGCCCCCAGCTGGACAACACCCGGACCATCAAGGTGCTCACCCCTCCCGGCTACGATCCCGAGGGCGCCTACACCGCTTTCATCGTGCACGACGGCCTGGAATACATCAGCCTGGCCAGCCTGGACAACGTACTGGCCTGGCTGGCGGTGCATGAGCCGGAGCTCGAGCTGCCCATCTGCGTCTGCGTGCCGCCCGTGAACCGCACCGAGGAATACGCCACCACGCAGCAGGAACTCTTCGGCCAGTTCATCGTCGAGACCGTGATCCCCTTTATCGACGAGAACTTCGCCACGGTCCCCGGCGATCCCGATCGCTGGGGCAGCCTGGGCGCCAGTTACGGCGGCGACGTCTCGCTCTACCTGGCCGGTACCTACCCGGAGCACATCCGCCTGCTCTCGATCATGAGTCCCTACGTTCCCCAGGAGCAGTACGCGCTGATCGAAGCCCAGCCCGCGGAGACCTACCGGATCTACATGAACTGGGGCAACTACGACATCGCCTCGCTGATTCCGCTGATCGAGGACTTCGACGAGCTGCTCGTGTCACACGGCGTCGAGCATTTATCGCGGGCCTACAACGAAGGCCATTCCTGGGGGCTGTGGCGGGCCACCATCGACGAGAGCCTGCTCTTCCTGCTGGGCGGGCAGACCGGGATCGGAAGACACGCGCCCGCGCCTGAAGCACCTCGGGGGCGCCTGCTGCTGGTGCCCTATCCCAATCCCTTCAACGGCGGCCTGCGGCTGGACATCCGCGGCGCCGCGGGTCCCACCGAGGTCCGGGTCTACGACCTCCTGGGCCGCTTGCGCCATGCAGAGGATTTCAGCCGCGCGCAGGCGCACTGGAGCTGGCTTCCCCGGGACCTGGCCTCCGGAGCCTACTTGCTGGAAGTGGCCGACCGGCGGGGCCGCTCCACCGTTCCGGTAACCTACCTCCGTTGAGCAGATCCTGATCCGGCAACGCATTTCCCCCGGCGGATTTTCCGCATATCCCGGGTCCAAGAGCTTTCGAGCTTTATGTAAAGCTTTGGACCGCCGCCAGATAAGTCTTGAACCTGTAGCTTCAAGGTGCTACTCTCCTGCTTAGAGTAATCTCCGTGCGGATTTCCGACTCGCCCGATACGGTCCGGAGCGGTTCCAACCTTCTGTCGCCTGAGGCTGAGCGGGATTCCAGGGAGATGCGTCGTGCCCTGAACACTGAACATTTGGACACACAGCATCCGAATCCACCCTCCGGCGGATCGCGCGCCTTGTGATCAGGCCGTCGGGCCGCCAGCAGAGCGGATTCCGGCGGGAGTGCAGGCCGTCTGCGGCAGCGGTGGGGCAGCTTCGATCGATACCGTACCCAGATGAGGAACCAAGAAATGAAGCGAACATTGATACTCATCCTTCTTGCACTCAGCGTCAGGTCCGCAGCGGCCTGGCAACCGGTGTGGCAGTATCCCGACGCAGGTCAGGAGACGACCTACTGGCTGGGCTTCTTTCACCACAGCGCCGGCAGCAACTGGATGATCCACGGCCTGCGCGACGGTTACAGCGTATCCTGGTCCGGCGGAGTGGACGAGGGCGAGGGCCTGCGCGACCTGCTGCACGAGACCACTCGCCAGTATTACACCATCGACGTGGGCTATTCCGGACACAACGGGGACGGCACAACCGATCTCAGGCACTTCTACCCGCGCTTCCGCTACGAGGTGGGCCACGCCGACGGCAGGGTCTGGGGCAGCGATGATGTCTGGATTCCGTTCGAGGATTCGATGATCCGCTTCTACTGTCCCGTGGGACCCAGCATCGAATTGATCTCTTCGACCAATCCTGACGGATTCGTGCAGGGCGACGAGCTGGACATCGTGATGATCAAGCCCGACTTCTTCAACAGCCAGCTGGAAAGCACGGACACGGTCACCGACGGCAGCCAGGCGAACAACGGGCAGGGCCTGGTGCTCTCGGGCACGCCCTGGTCCGATTCCGGTCAGCAGCACAGCAACCTGGAGTGGCTCAACCCGGAGGCCGTGGCGGACTATACCATGGTCTCGGACCTGGACGATGCCGAAATGTACCGCGCCCAGGACGAGTACTGGCCCGACCGGGCCGCCTGGAACCGCGACCTGGCCCACGTCAAGGTGGCGCTGCGGGGCCTGCTGAATATCTTCCACGAGCACCCCGACCGGCTCTTCCTGCTGGTCCTGCCTCCGCGCCTGACGGGGCTGAGCGCCGCCGAGCGGGCCAACATGCGCGAGCTGTCCCGCTGGTGCGACCGGGACTTCCTTTCGCAGTACGATCCCACCGGCACGGACACCTTCCAGGACTACACCGATTCCGCGGGTAAGGTCAACGTGGCGGTCTTCGATTATTTCAACGCCCTGGTCTACACGGGCGAGGATCCCCTGCTGGACGCGGACTACGGCTGGGGGCCGGATGCCTTCAACCTGCACAGCGATCCCCAGCGGCTGCCCGGGACCGAGCCCGACAGCTACTACAACCTGCCCAAGCCCGCCGACTGGATCGGACGGGCCCGGGGCGCCGCCGATCACCCCGGCGCTTCGGAGGACCGGCACGTGGTGGACGTCTTCGCGGGCAACAACGGCTACGCCCACTGGATCAACCAGGCCGTGGCGCGCTGGCAGACACCGGTGGGAGGTGAAATCGACGATATCCGGATCACGGCAGTCCTTCCCCAGCCGCAGCTCGCCTGGACGGCGCCCTCGGCGGAAGAGCTGACCTACCGCGTCTACCGCTCGCCGGAGGCCTACGTCCCGATCGAGCACTACGAACTGGCGGGCAGCTTCGTTTCCTCCTCGGGCGTCCCGGAATGGACTGACGTCGAGGTGGATCCGCTGCTCACGCCGCAGATGTATTACAGGGTGACCTGGGAACGCTAGGAATCGCCGCCCGACCCTGCAGCTTCATCAGTGCGCGAATGCCGAACCGGGCTCGTGTCGCCGGGGAACACGGGCCCGCCTTTTCATGCACTGCCCGGCCGCCCCCGCTAACCGCGATCCGCTTGCGATCGCCGATTCCTAACTTGCAGCCGCCCGGCGCGGGATCGACCTGCGACCCGGATCGACGGAAATTGCAGCCGTCCAAGACCCGCAGGCCGGGCTTGCACTTTTCAATCCAAATTCCAGGAAGACCAGATGAGCAGTTTTTCCCGCCGGATGGCCCGCTTCGCGCTGGGCCTGAACTACGATGATCTGCCGGCCGAAGTCGTGCAGGCGGTCAAGCGCTTTCTCTACGACAGCGTCGGATGCGCCTACGGCGCCATGGATACGCGCGACGTCAAGGCCCTCTTCGGAATCTATTCCGAGCTGGGAGGCAAACCGGAAGCGACGCTGATCGGTTTCGGGGACCGGGTGCCGGGCGTCAACGCCTCCCTGGTGAACAGCCTGATGATCCGCGCGCTGGACTTCAACGACATCTACTGGAAGGAGGACCCCAGCCATCCTTCGGACCTGATTCCGGCCGCCCTGGCGGCGGGCGAGATGACCCGGGCCTCGATGAAGGAGATCATTCTCGCCGTCGCCCTGGCCTACGAATTCGAGCAGCGCCTCTGCCTGTTCGGCAAGCCGGGCATCCGCGAACGGGGCTGGCACCACGCCACGCTGACCCAGTTCGTCAGCCCGCTGGTGGCGGGCCTGCTGCTGGGCCTGGACGAGGACCAGCTGGTCAACGCCGTCGGCATCGCCGGTTGCCACAGCCACACCATCGGTTGCCCCACGGCGGGCGTGCTGACCATGATGAAGAACACAGTGGACCCCCTCGCAGTGCAGGCCGGGGTCTTCGCCGCCATGCTGGCCCGCGAGGGCTACACCGGGACGGAGGCGGTCTTCGAGGGCAAGGAAGGCTTCATGCACTGCTTCGGCGAGGGCTGGGACGAGGACGCCCTGCTGGGCGGCCTGCCGGGCACCCCGGGCGGCCGACCCTGGAAGATCCTGGAGTGCGGGATGAAGGCCTTCCCCACTGAGGCACTGACCCACACGCACCTCAGCGCCACGCTCAAGGCGATGAAGAAGAACGGGCTGGCCTGGCGGGAAGTGGAGGAAGTGACCGTGACCACCATCGCCCGCGCCTACGACATTCTCTTCGACCCCGCCAAGTACCGTCCCGAAAGCCGCGAAACCGCCGATCACAGCCTGCCCTACTGCCTGGCCGCCGCCATCGTTGACGGCAAGATCAGCACCGCCAGCTTCAGCGACGAGAAGATCCAGGATCCCGCCGTCCGCGAGGTGATCGACCGCATCAAGGGCGAGGCCAGCCTGGAATTCGAGGAGATGTTCCCGGAAAAACAGCCCAGCCGGGTGCGCGTGAAGACCAAGGACGGTCGGGAGTTCGCCGAATACCTGGAATATCCCAAGGGCGATCCGCGCGAGCCGATGACGCTGGAGGACCTGGAGGCCAAGTTCGAGGGCCTGAGCGCCGGGCGCCTGGATTCCGCGCGCCGGGAGGAAGTCAAGCAGCTGATCTTCGCCTGCGAGGACCTGGGCGCGGGCGAGTTCATGGAAGGACTGAAGGTCTGATTCCGTGACACGGGAGGAAGCCCTCGCGCTGGACCGCGTCAGCCTGTCCTACGGCGACCTGCGCGCCCTGGACGGACTGTCGCTGACCGTGAACCGGGCGGAGGTCTTCGGACTGCTGGGTCCCAACGGCGCAGGAAAGACCACACTGGTTTCCGTCGCCGTGGGGCTGCTGAAACCGGATTCCGGCGCTGCGCGGCTGGGCGGTGGGGGCGATCCGCTGGATCCCCCGGCACGCTCGGGTATCGGCCTGGCGCCGCAGGACCTGGCCCTCTACGACGAGCTGACGGCCCGGGAGAACCTGGACTTCTTCGGCCGGATCCAGGGTATGCACGGCGGCGAGCTGCGCGAGCGCCGGCGCTGGTGCCTCGACTTCGCGGGACTCGCTGACCGGGCGGGCGACCAGGTGGGCGGTTTTTCCGGCGGGATGAAGCGCCGGCTCAACCTGGCGGCGGCCCTGGTACACGATCCGCCGCTGCTTTTGCTGGACGAGCCGACGGTGGGCGTCGATCCCCAGTCGCGGAACGCGATCTTCGAGAAGATCGAACTGCTGCGGGCTGAGGGGCGGACGATCCTCTACACCACGCATTACATGGAGGAAGCGCAGCGGCTCTGCGACCGGGTGGCGATCATCGACCGCGGGCGCCTGCTGGCGCTGGATACGGTACCGGCCCTGATCGCGGCCCACGGCGGCAAGAGCGCGCTCAAGGTCCGCCTTGACGGGGAGGAGCTGCGCAGCGAGACGGAGGATCCGCTGGCGGAGCTGGAGCGCCTGCGGGGACTCGGCCGGCTCGAGCGCTTCCGCCTGGAAGGCCCGGACCTGGAAAGCGTCTTCCTGAACCTCACCGGACGCCAACTTAGAGATTGATCGGGCAAGCCGAATGATTCGACAGGTTTGCGCCCTCACCGCCAAGGACCTGCGCCTGCTGCTGCGTGACCGCATCGGCTTCTTCTTCACCTTCTTCTTTCCGCTGCTCTACGCGATTTTCTTCGGCGCGCTGTTTTCCGGCGGGGCGGGCGGCGGCGGGGCCATCAGCCTGGCGGTGGTGGACGAGGATTCCAGCGCCGCTTCCCTGGCCTTTGTCGAGGGCCTGGCCGACCTGCCCGAGCTGAGCGTGCTGCGAACGGGGCGCGAGGAGGCCCTGAACCGCGTCCGGCGCGGGCGCAGCACCGCCTACATCGTGCTGCTGCCGGGATTCGGCGCCGCGCAGGACCGCCTGTTCTGGGGCGAGCCTCCCCGGATCGAGCTGGGAATCGATCCGGCGCGCAAGGCGGAAGCCGGCCTGCTGCAGGGCGTGCTCTTCAGGCGGGCTTCCGACAGGCTGCGCAGGCTCTTCTCCGACGACGATCTGATGCGGCGGCAGCTGGTGAGCTGGCGCGATTCCCTGAACTCGGTGGAGGAGGACGATCCACAGCCCTGGGTGACCAACCTCGATCGTTTCTTCGGCGACCTGGACCGCTTCCTCGGGGAGGAATCCCGGCTCATGGCCGGCCGGGAAGATGCCGGCGCTGCGGGGGAGGCCTTCGAACTTCTGCGTATCGAGGAGCGCCAACTGACGGTCCGGCGTGAAGGACCGGCTTCGCCCTTCGCGATCTCATTTCCCCAGGGCGTGATCTGGGGCGTGCTGGGCGGCATGGCCAGCTTCGGCGTTTCGCTGGTGGCCGAACGCCGCCGGGGAACCCTGCGCAGGCTGCGCGCCGCGCCCCTGGGACGTGCGCGGATCCTGGCCGGCAAGGCCCTGGCCTGCTTCCTGACCCTGCTGTGCCTCTGCCTGCTGATCTTCGCGGTGGGCCGCCTCTTCTTCGACGTGATACCTGGGTCTCCGCTCCTCCTGGGGCTGGCGCTGCTCTGCACTGCCGCGGCCTTCGTGGGCCTGATGATGCTCGTCTCGGTGACCGGCCGGACCGAGCAGGCCGTCAGCGGCATCGGCTGGGCCATGGTGGTGGTGATGGCCATGCTGGGCGGGGGCATGATCCCGCTGTTCTTCATGCCCGCCTGGATGCAGACGCTGAGCCATGTCAGTCCCGTCAAGTGGGCCATCCTGGCCATGGAGGGCGCGCTCTGGCGGGGCTTCAGCCCGGCTGAAATGGCCTTGCCCTGCGGGATCCTGCTGGGCACGGGGCTGGTGACCTTCGCGGTGGGCCTGCGCGCCTTCCGCTGGTCGCAGGAGGCCTGAGCATGGAGGGCCGCGTGACACAGGAAGCCGTCCGGATCCGGCGGCTCGAGGCCTCGAACGCCGAGGACTTCTGGCGCCTGCACTCCGAGGACAACGGCGCCGGCTGGTGCTGCTGCGCCGCCTGGTGGACGCCGAGCTGGGAAGGCTGGGGCGAGCGCAGCGCCGAGCAGAACCGCGCGCTGCGGCTGCGCCTTTTCCAGTGGAGGATCTACGACGGCTACCTGTGTTACGTGGACGGCGAGGTCGCCGGATGGTGCCAGTGCCTGCCCAGGGACAGACTGGAGAAGCTGCGCCGGCAGTACGACTTGGAGGAAGATCCCGAGGCCTGGGCGCTGAGCTGTTTCCTGATGGCGCCCCCCTATCGGGGCCGGAGCCTGTGCCGGCGCCTGCTGGAAGCCGTCCTCGCGGACCTGCGCCTCCAGGGCGTGAAGCGGGTGGAAGCCTTCCCGCGGCGGGGCGACTGCCTGCCCGAGGAGGACCTCTGGACCGGTCCGGAGGGACTGTTCCGCGAGGCGGGTTTCAGCCTGCTGCGCGACCACGAGCGCTTCCCGGTCTACGAACTGGCGCTGGACGCGAACGCCGCCGGTCCGCGCGAGTCCGCAACGGCGGGGGAAGTGTGACAGGGACCATTCCCGATGCGCTGCGCCGAGAGCTGCTGGATCCTCCGCCCGCCGCGCTGGATATTCCCGGAACGGGAGGGCAATTGCGCCGCCGTCCGGAGGACTTCCGGGTCCGGGAACTGCCCGCCTACGCTCCCGACGGAAGGGAGGGCGCCCACCTGCTGCTGACGCTCTGGAAACGCGGCTGGAACACGGAGGATGCGGTCCGGGAAGTGGCCCGGCAGCTTGGGCTGTCTCAGGCCTCCATCGGCCGGGCCGGGCTCAAGGACCGCGCGGCCGTCACCGAGCAATGGGTCAGTCTGCCCTGGGAAGCCGCCGGCGCCGTCGAGCGTTTCGCGCATCCCGACATCCGCTTGGGTCCGCCGCATCCGCACGGCAACAAGCTGCGCCGCGGGCACCTCAAGGGCAACCGCTTCGAGATCGTGCTGCGGAACCTCGAGCGGCCTCCGGCCGAAGCACTGGAGCTGGCCGGGAGCAGCCTGGCGCTGGTGGAGAGGCAGGGCCTGGACAACCTCTACGGAGAGCAACGTTTCGGCCGGGAGGGCGCCAACCTCGAGCGCGGCCTGGCGCTGCTGGCCCGGCCGCGGTTCCTGCGCCGCGCGGACCTGATGTTCTCCGCGGTCCAGGCGGCCTTGTTCAACATCTACCTGCTGCTGCGCCGACGGCGCGGCCTGCTGGACAGGGTGCTGATGGGCGACGTGCTGCGGCGCCTGGACAGCGGAGGTCCGTTCACCTGCGAGGATCCGCGGGAGGACCAGCCCCGACTGGAAGCCGGGGAGCTGTGTATCACCGGGCCCGTCTTCGGCAGCCGCCAGATGAGTCCGCCCGCCGGAACGGCGGCCGCGGAGCTGGAAGCGGAGGTCCTGGCGAACTGCGGCGTGGAGCCGGCCTCCCTGAAAGCCCTGGGCAAGAAGGCGCAGGGCAGCCGGAGGGCCCTGCGCGTGTTCCCCGGCCCGATCGAGGTGGAACCGGTCGCCGATGAAGAGGGGCTGGGCGGAGGCCTGCGCCTGCGCTTCGAGCTGCCCGCGGGGAGCTACGCCACCCAGCTCCTGCGGGAAGTCATGCTGCCGGTCGAGAAAGAACGGGGAGCCGGATGACGCGGAATTCCCGGAAAGGGGAATCGGTTCCCGAGGAGCGCCTCGCGCTGCACGGCGGCGCTGGCGTGATACGCCTGGATACCCTTTCACCGGAGGAGGTCAACGCAAGGCTTGAGGGAATGCGGTCGGCCCTTAAGGCCGGTTGGCGGGCGCTTAAGCAGGGAGCTCCCGCTCTTGAGGGCGTGGCCCGGGCCGTATGCGCGCTGGAGGACCACCCGGCCTTCAACGCCGGCCGGGGCTCCGTTCTGTGCAGCGACGGCGGCGTGGAACTTTCCGCCTCGGTCATGGAGGGCCGGGAGCGGCGCGCGGGGGCGGTCTTCGGCCTGCGCCGGATCAGGAATCCGGTGCTCGCGGCGCGGCGCCTGCTGGAAGAGCGCCAGGCCTTCCGCAGCGGGGCGGCGGTCGAGCAGTGGCTGGCCGGGCGCGGCCTGGAGACGGCGGATCCCGAATGGTTCGTGACACGGGCGCGCCGGGAACAGATGCTGCGGGCCCTGCGCCGCGGACTGGCGGTCCTGGATCACGCCGGCGAGCAGGGCACGGTGGGCGCCGTGGCCCGCGACGCCGAGGGCAATCTGGCGGCCGCCACCTCCACGGGCGGAATGACGGGCCAGGAACCCGGACGGGTGGGGGACTGCCCGCTGGTGGGAGCGGGGTGCTACGCCGACAGCCGCAGCGCGGCGATTTCGGCCACGGGAAGCGGTGAAGCCTTCATCCGTTCCGTGTTCTGCCACGAACTGGAGTGCGCCGTCCGCCTGGCCGGGATGTCACTGGAAAGTGCCTGCGAGGCCGCCCTTAAGCAGGTCGCCCTGCTGGGCGGCGAGGGCGGCTGCGTGGCGGTGGATCGACTTGGAAACCTGCTGCTGCCCTTCAACTCCGCCGGCATGTATCGCGGCTGGGTCGATCCGCGGACCGGTCTGTATCACCTGGCGGTGGGCCCCGGCGAGCCGCACGAGTTCGAGGGGCTGGCAATCCTGGAGCGCGGCTGAAGCCGCCTGTCCCGGTACTGTCCTGGTTCCTCCCGCGCGCCGGAGCCCTCGGAGGATATCGTAGAAAGTGTTCCGCGGTCTGCTTATACTATGTCCGAGTATCGATTCAAAGGGGATCCTGCCATGCATGCTCGAAAAAGCGAAAAGCGGAACGAAGGCCGTCGTGTTCGCCTGCTGCTGCGCCTGGGCGCCGCGCTCTGGTTCGCGATCCTGGCCGGAGGGACGGCGGCGGATTCCTGCATCGACTGTCACGGCAAGCCGGAACTGCGGGTGACCGACGTGAAGCTGTTCGACTACTTCCAGGATTGGAGCATGTCGGTCCACAGCCAGGAGGGCGTCGGCTGCAGCGACTGCCACGGGGGCGATCCCTCGGCCGGCGACATGCAGGCCGCCCACCGCACCAGCCGCGGCGAGGACCTGGGCTCGGAGACGAACTACCGGCGGATTCCCGAGACCTGTGGCCAGTGTCACAGCGAAATCCACGACGCCTATCTCAGCAGCGCCCACTACCGCAAGCTGATGGCCGCCAACGACGGCCAGCCCGGCCCCAACTGCGTCACCTGCCATGGTTCGCTGAACGTGGCGGCGCTCAACGTGGCCACCGTGCACGATGCCTGTGTCGACTGCCACAACGAGGCCAGCGCCAACCGCCCGGAGGTACCCCATCGAGCCGAGGAGCTGCTGGGCCACTACCTCTCGATCCACCGGCTCTACCGCTACATCAGCGTCAAGGGAGATCCCGCGCGCTTCAAGGAACTGGCTTCGGAGCTGAGCGGTCAGGTGGGCGACCTGGCGCGGGAGTGGCATCACTTCGACCTGGACCGGATCGAGGAGCACACGGAACGACTGCTGGAGCGCCTGCGGGAGGAGCGCCGCCGGGCGCGCATTTATTACCTGCAGCGGAAAGCCGCCGGTGAATGAGGGCCGACCGCGAGCGGCGGGCTGCTATTCGTCCAGAATCGCTCCCAGGTCGATGCCCTGCTCGTCCCGTTCCACCACCAGGATGCCGGACATGGGCACGATCACGTAGCGCGTGTCGCGGTACTTGATCTCGATGGCGAATTTCTTGAGGTACAGGGCGTAGTCCCCCGGCTCCACCTCCATGGGCATGTATTTCACCGGGCGGCGGTCTCCCTGCCAGGGCTCGTCTCCCGGATCCGGGTCTGGCAGGGGCGTGCCGGGGCCCACCGCCACCACGTAGCCGCTCTGGACGCTCTCCTTCTCCGACACCGTGGGAGGCAGGAAGAGGCCCGAGGAAGTCCGCACCGATCCGGTGTCCGGCAGGATCAGCACCCGGTCGCCGATCACCTTGAGGCTTTCCAGTTTCTTCGTCATTCCCGTTCCCCGCTCCGCCTGGTTTCCTTGTTCGGACGTCTCCCGGGTACAATATGCGCATCGGCGGAATACGGTGCACGCGCGAAGACACCTAAGCTTGCCAGAAAGCCGCGCGCGGCGTAGCTTGATGCTCTGAAACACGAACCGCCGGAGTCGTGATACAAGCCCGGAGCGACAGGATGAACATGGAACAGACGCAGCGCGAGATCGTGGAGGAATTCGAGGCCTTTCCCGACTGGGAGGAGCGCTACCGCCACATCATCGCCCTGGGCGCTCGCCTGCCGCGACTGCCCGAGGAATACCGGCGGGACAAGTACCTGATCGAAGGCTGCCAGTCGCAGGTCTGGCTGCACGCTGCGCTCGAGGAGGGCAAGGTGATGCTCGAGGCCGACAGCGACGCGATGATCGTCCGCGGGCTGGTGGCGCTGATGCTGCGGGTCTTCTCGGGGCGCACGCCGGATGAGATCCTGAACACGCGGCCCGAGTTCATCGACCGCATCGGCATGTCGCGGCACCTTTCGCCCACGCGCGCCAACGGCCTGGCGGCAATGCTCAAGCAGGTCCGGATGTACGCCGTGGCCTTCAAGGCCCTGATCGACCGCGGGACGGGGAACAACAGGAGGGACGGGCGATGAGAGTCTACATCAGCGCCGACATCGAGGGCGTGGCGGGCGTGGCGCATCTGGACGAGACGATCCAGGGCCGCCCGGGCTACGAGCAGTTCCGCGAGCAGATGACGCGGGAGACGGCGGCGGCCTGCGAGGGCGCCCTGGCGGCCGGGGCGAAGGAGATCCTGGTCCAGGACGCGCACGACACGGGGCGCAACCTGCTGCACGAGAAGCTTCCGCGGGAAGCGAGCCTGGTGCGCGGCTGGAGCGGTGATCCGCTGATGATGGTCCAGGAACTGGACCGGGAGATCGACGCCCTGCTGATGGTGGGGTATCACGCGGCGTCTTCCACGGACGGCAATCCCCTGGCGCACACCATGACTTCGAATATCGAGCGCCTGCTGATCAACGGCGAGACTGCCAGCGAATTCATGCTGCACGCGCTGTGCGCGGCGCAGCTGGGCGTGCCCACGGCTTTTCTTGCCGGTGACCGTGCGATCTGCGAGGCGGCCCGGGAGCTGGTCCCGGGGATCGGCACCGTGGCCGTGAGCCGCGGCGTGGGAGGATCCACCGTGGCCGTTCACCCGGGCCTGGTGGTTGAGCGCATCCGCGAGACGGTGGAGCGGACGCTGGGCGCCGACTTCGGCGCCTGCCTGCCGGAGCTGCCCCCGGTCCTCGAGGTGGAATTCAGCTTCCGCCGGCACGCCGACGCCCGCCGGGCAGGGCACTATCCCGGCGCGGAAAGGGAATCGTCGCACGGCGTGCGCTTCCGGACGGAAAGCATCATCGAAGTGATGCGCATGCTGCTGTTCATTCCCTGACACCGTCGATGTTGAAACCCGTGATCCAGGTGGCCGGAGTGGCGGACCTCGCGGAGGCGCGACTGCTGCTCGAGGCCGGAGTGGACCTGCTGGGCTTTCCCTTCGGGCTGGAGTGTAACGAAGAGGATCTTGAGCTTCCGCGGGCGGCGGAGATCGTCGGCGAGCTGGGGATCGGCGAACGCAGCGTGCTGATCACCTACCTGCGGGAGGCGGGGGAGATCCATGAGCTGGCCCGGGAGCTGGGCTGCGGGTGGGTCCAGCTGCACGGCGACCTGAGACCCGGCCAGGCAGGGGCGCTCAGGCGCCTGGCACCCGGATTGAAGCTGGTCAAGAGCCTGGTGCTGGGCGATCCCGCGGCGCCGGATCCCGAAGTGCTCCAGGACGCATTCATGGAGCACGTGGACGCCTTCATCAGCGACAGCTACGACCCGCTCAGCGGCGCACGCGGCGCCACGGGCATGACCCACGACTGGGAGCTCAGCCGGCGCCTGGCGGCCCGCGGCGGGCGGCCCCTGATCCTGGCCGGAGGTTTGAAGCCCGGAAACGTGGCCCGGGCGATCCGCAGGGTGCGCCCGGCGGGCGTGGATGCGCACACCGGACTCGAGGACGGGCGGGGCCGCAAGGATCCGCGTGTGGTGGCGGAGTTCGTCCGCGAGGCGCGGGCGGCTTTTCAGCTGCACGCTCCAGCAATGTGGAGGAAGGTATGAGCGATCGATTTCCATGCCGGCCGGCGGGGCTGGTCGCGGCCTTGCTGTCCCTGGCGCTCGGGACCGGGTGGTTTCCCGCGGCGCTGGCGCAGAAGACCGCGGACGCGCCCGGGCTTTCCACCATGGAACACACTGTGGCCGCCGTGCTCTGGATGCAGACCGCCGCCGAACTCAGGGCCCTGCAGCACCAGGCATTCAACCTGGCCCGGATGGTGCTGGACCGCGATCTCGAAACAGGGCCCGCGGATTCCCGCGCCGTGGTGGTGGACATCGACGAGACCGTGCTGGACAACAGTCCCTACCAGGCCGGGCTGATCGTCCGGGGCAGCGGCTACCCGGAGGGCTGGAGCGACTGGTGCGCGGCCGCCGAGGCGGCGGCGGTTCCCGGGGCCGTCGAGTTCCTCGAGTACGCCGCATCGCGCGGAGTCCAGGTGTATTACATTTCCAACCGCAAGACCGCCGAACTCAAGGGAACGCAGCGCAACCTGGCGGCCCTGGGATTTCCCCAGGTTCGCGAGGACCGCCTGCTGCTCAGGTCGAGCGAGTCGAGCAAGACGGCCCGCAGGGACAGCGTGATGCGCGAGCATCGCATCGTGCTGCTGCTGGGCGACAACCTGAACGACTTTTCGGCGGTCTTCGAGCGCCTGGGCGTTCTGGACCGGCTGGCCGCGGTGGAGGATCACCGCGAAGCCTGGGGCCGGCGCTTCATCGTGCTGCCCAATCCCATGTACGGCGACTGGGAAGGAGCCGTCTACGGCTACGACTGGGGCGCCGCCGCCGAAGACGGGAACCGCATGCGCAAAACGGCGCTGAGGCCCTGGGAAAGAGATCCACGATGAAACACTACCGCAAGGAGCTGTTCTTCAATACGCCGGGCCGCCGGGCCTTCCTCAACATCACCGGGCAGGTGGAGGAATGCCTCCGCGAGAGCGGGATCCGCGAGGGTCTCGTGCTGGTCAACGCCATGCACATCACGGCCTCGGTCTTCATCAACGACGATGAATCCGGCCTGCACCGGGACTACGAGGACTGGCTCGAGCGCCTGGCTCCCCACGCCCCCGTGTCACAGTACCGGCACAACGAGACCGGCGAGGACAACGGCGACGCGCACCTCAAGCGGCAGGTCATGGGACGCGAGGTGGTGGTGGCCGTGACGCGGGGCGCACTGGACTTCGGTCCCTGGGAGCGCATCTTCTACGGGGAGTTCGACGGCCGCCGCCGCAAGCGGGTGCTGGTGAAGATCATCGGGGAGTGAGCCGATTCGACACGGACGCTTCGCCCGGTGATCCGCGGAGGGCATCCATGCCTGCACCGCTCACCGGAAGCAGCACCGGGCGCGATCCGGAGCGCCGCTTCCAGCAGCACGGCCCTCTTTATCCGCGAGATCGACCGCCGGCCGGAATTTCAGATTCCAGCTTTGAAACCGGGCATTTTCGATCCTCTATTGCTACTGTTCTTCTCCCGACAAACCTGCCGAATTCAGCCTGACCGAGAGTTTCAGAGGGATCTCGACATCGAGCGTGCTGATGTAATACCGGCTGGAAGAAATACGAGGCGGGCGACACCAAGAAGGAGAGAAGATATGTTGCAGGCACTGCTGTTCTGCGGCCTGCTGGCCCTTGAGGCCGGCGCCGCTGTGGATGCGTCTCCTCCGGCCGGGAATACGATCGGTCCCGCCGGTTCTTCCCCCCACTGGGTCTTTTTCAGCGACCGCGCGGCCTGGTCTCCCGCCGAGCGCCAGGCCATGCTCGCCGAGTTGGAGCGAACCATCGATCCGCACACCCTGGCCCGCCGGGCCAAGGTCATGGACGCGCCCCTGCTGCGGGAGTTCGACCTGCCGGTCTGTCCCGCTTACGTGGAACAGGTGCTCGAGCGCGGGGCCGTGCTGCGCCAGGAAAGCCGCTGGCTGAACGCCGTATCCGTGGAGGGCACGCCGGCGGTCCTCGAGGCCGTCGGCGAGCTGCCCTTCGTGCGGGCCACCCAGCCGGTGGCGCGCGGCCTCCGGCGGGAGCCCGTCCAACTCGAACCTGTCGAACCTCCCCCTGGCCAATCGCGACTGGACTACGGTTCCAGCTACGCCCAGCTCGAGCAGATCGGCGTGATCGGCGCCCACGACCAGGGGCTCAGCGGCGCCGGCGTCCGGGTGCTGATGCTGGACACGGGGTATTACAAGGACCACGAATCGATCCACGAGGACCAGATCCTCGACGAGTGGGACTTCATCAACGACGACGGTGATACGCAGAACGAGGCGGGCGATCCCAGCGGCCAGCACGACCACGGAACCATGACCCTGAGCTCCCTGGGCGGCAGTTCGTCGGGCAACCTCTACGGCCCGGCCTACGGCGCCGATTTCCTGCTGGCCAAGACGGAGGACGTCTCCAGCGAGACTCCCGTGGAGGAGGACTACTACGTGGCCGGCCTGGAATGGGGCGAGATCCTCGGCGCCGACGTTGCCTCTGCCTCGCTGGGCTACCTGGACTGGTACACCTGGCCCGACATGGACGGACTGACGGCGGTGACCACCATCGGCGTCAACACGGCCGTCTCCCTCGGAGTATCCGTGGCCAACGCGGCGGGTAACGAGCGCGGCACGGCCTGGGACCACATCATCGCTCCCGCCGACGCCTTCGAGGTGATCGCCGTGGGCGCGGTCGATTCGGGCGGTTCCCTGGCCTACTTCAGCTCCCCGGGACCGACCTACGACGGCCGTATCAAGCCCGAGGTAGTGGCCCGCGGCGTTTCCACGGCCTGCGCCAGTCCCTACGGCGCCAGTTCCTACACCACGGCCAGCGGCACCAGCCTGGCCACGCCGCTGGTTGGCGGCTGCGCCGCCCTGCTGCTGGAGGCCGACCCGAGCCTGACACCCACCGAACTGCGCCAGCTGATGACCTCCACCGCCGACAACGCGGACACCCCGGACAACGACTACGGCTGGGGCCTGGTGGACATGACGGCGGCGCTGGAGGCCCTGCGCGCCTTCGAGGCCCTGGATCCCGTCGTGCTTGGCGACGACGACGGCGACGGGGTGGCCGAGCCCGGCGAGACCGTCGAACTCGAAATTCCGCTGCACAACCTGGACGGGCAGGCCTACACGACCGTGACGGGCCTGCTGAGCAGCCCCTCGGAGTGGATCGACGTGCAACAGGCCTCGGCAAGCTATCCCTCCTTCGCCCCGGACGAGACGCACGGGAACCTGACGGCCTACGTGATCCAGGTGCTGGAGGGCGCCCCGGCCGTCTTCAGCGCCGGCCTGGACCTCGAGGTGGACGCCGACGGACACGTCGAGCAAGTCTCGCAGACCCTGCAGGTCGGCGCTCTCGAGGTGTATTACAGCCACGACGCCGAGAGCGGCGAGGAAGGCTGGACCCATTCCGCCGCCGGAGGCTGGAACGACCAGTGGCACCTGAGCGTGGAGGACGCCGCCAGTCCCGTCACCAGTTGGAAGTGCGGGGACACGGGCAGCGGCGATTACGCCGCGGAACTGGACGCCCGACTTGTGTCACCGGGACTGGAGATCCGGCCCTGGACCCGCTTGCGCTTCCAGCACCGGATCGAAGCGGAAGCCTCGGGCGCCTACCCCGATTCGGCCTACGACGGCGGCATCCTGGAGCTCAGCGACGACGGCGGCCAGAGCTGGCAGCAACTGCAGCCGGAAAGCGGCCCCTACGGGCACAACCTCCGTTGGGAATCGGGCGGCGGTAATCCCGCCACGCACCCCTTCGACGGCGGGACCGCCTGCTGGTCCGGTGACTTCGACTGGCAGGAAAGCGTGGTGGACCTCGTGGCCTGGGACGGACAGACCGTCCAATTGCGTTTCCGCTTCGGCTCGGACACCGGCGGCAATCTGGAAGGCTGGTACGTGGACGACATTCTGCTGGAAGGTCTGGCCGGCGGCCCGCCCGATCCGGTGACCGACCTGAGCATCAGCCTGCTGAACCAGGACGAGGTGCAGCTGAGCTGGAGTCCCAGCGCGGGCGCCGCCCAGTACCGGGTCGAGTCGCGCGTCGACCTGAGCGATGCCTGGGTCACGGAAACGGTGCAGGCCGAGACCAGCCTGGTACTGCCGGTGCAACCGGGTTCGCGGCTGTTCAGGGTGATCGCGGAGAACCAGAACTACACATCGGGCAGCTGTAGTTTGTGAGCTTGGGGGAGCAGCTTCGACATCATACGGTTGTATTCATAGTAATAGAAATCCCAGTCCTTGAGCTCATCGTCGTATACACCTTGGGATTCGTTGTAGGCGATCGACTTCTGCACTACTGCGTCCGCAACGATTTCTGCGACTAGTAACCGAAAATGCTTTTCATTCTGCCCAGGGAAATCCTCGGACTTGGGACCGAGGTACCGAATAATGGAAGGGTGCTTTGCCGCGATTTCGAGGACATTGCTTTTCCATTGTGAACGTTGGACACCGAGGTCGATATCTTCAATATTGATCTTGATGCCAATGCCAGCGGCACTTGCGGCAAGTAGTTCAGCTTCCGCCGATTCATCTAGCCAACTGGCTTTGATAGTTGCGTGAGCTTCTGGTGTAGAGGTTGTCATGCCGAATACAGCAACTGCGATTCCAAGATTCGGCTTTGGGACAAGGCGACAATGTCCTTTAGTCTTGAATGCACGTCCAGTTATGGATACACCTAGCGCACCGCCGACTGGGGCAACCGCAAGAGGACAATAGACCTTTATATTTTTCCTACTGCCGTCGACAGGAACCTTATATCGCTTGCTAGAGAACCGCAGATCTGTGATGTGCATGTAAAGGTCTGCTTCAGTTGCAACTACTTCCATTGTAGCTTCGTCCTTGATCGGTCCTACTGATACAGAGATGCCAGATGCTGCACTTGGTATGTTGCCTGTGACTGTCCACAATGCTCTCAGAACCTTCGAATCATTTGGATGTGACTCAAGTTCCGTGATGTTAGGATTTACACGGATGTCTTGGGAGAGTCGGCAAACCTGGACTGAATCACCCTCCTGGATTTCTGGAAACACTTCTGTGTTGATGTTAAGCCAAAACTTCTTAGGCTTTCCGACCACGAGCTGACAGAACGGAGGGCTGAGAGTGTATCCGCGTTCTCGCAACTGAGATGACTTATCTGCGGTATTCGGATCACGGGCGCTTTCCTCGATACTTGTCTCGTCCATAAGGAACTCTGAGGCCAGCTTCTCAAGCTGATTCAAGCGTTTTCTAGTTTCGTCATTCTCGACGCTAGCTCTATCGGACTCCACTTGCCTACGCTCTTCCTCAATTAAGGGCCGTAGACGTTTGAGCGCTTCCTGAAATAGCATTATTACAAATGGGTGATCTTTGTCAAGGCCACCGCGTCGCATCGGATCAAGAATTGGGAACGGATTGCTACTTGGGGGCTTACCCCCAGCTTCTTCGATCTTGTCGTACTCGGTCCATAACTGATCGATGTATTTGCAGCGAAGTTTCCCAACGAACCATGCGGCGTTTGGATCATGGTTAAGCTTGGGATCGAAGTACGTTGCTTCGTGGATCGCGTGTCTGGACTTAACAATGATTCCTCCGAGGCGGTAGTACGTCTGTTCATTCTTGAAGGGCTTCTTAGCCCGGCGTATCACCAGTTTCGCTGAGGCGCCCGTATAACCAGGGATTTCGAAGGTCTCCTTGATACGATCCTTTGCTTCAATCACTGGCGCAATCAGTTGATCTGTACGATTCTTGTTGACATCAGTCAATTCCACTAATCGGTCCTTTGAACTGAAGATATCACGGAGTGCCACACGACGTTGGAGTTGATCGAGCATCGTGTCGTGCTGAGGAATCGTAGTCGTGGATTGCACTTCGACGGTGACTACTGTCCCTGAACCCTTTTGGATCTGAAGGTTGTGACGAAGTAAGTCAGTCACAGGTTCTGTACATAGCGGTTCATAATCCCAGTCTGATAGCCTACAGGCATGGAATTTCCCATCTTCTCGCGCTATTGATTCATACTGTACAGGACCGAGAGCCAGGATATCCTTTGCACCTCTAGAATTCGTCCCACGCACATAGGCTCCAACCTCTAACCCACTTACCATACCTCCTGTGCGGCCAAGTTTGACATCCATTGAGCTGAGGGTCATGCCGTCAGCATAATCTCGCACCCGGAGAATAGTCGGACAGTTACCACGCCGACGTTTGATCTCGATCTCGATGCGGCCGGTATGATTCACATTTTCTTTTGAGAGCAATTGGTATCGATCATCTGAGTTCGTGATAAGCTCAACGAGCGCGTCGTAAACATCCCTAACTGCGCGGCGCGAATCATGGCGAAGCCGCCTTGTATCAACCTCGATGCGTCGCTTTTTTGTGGATATTGGCATGGTAACCTCCTACAAACCTGAAATACGGCACAGGAGTGTTTCCATAAAGGTGACCACTTTTTCGTCACTGGCATCGATGGCAATCTTGCGAATCTTCTCGATACGAGACCGAATAACGTGCTGTTCAGCATCAACCCTACAGCGAAGTAGGTCAGACATCTCGCCAAGAGGTAATTCCGAATCAATTCCGCGCTCCGAATAGCTCTGGTAAAGTGGATGTGCCCTAATCCTTCCAAGTACCCGCTGGTTTTGCTGCCGATGTTCCTTTGGGCCAGAAACTCCCACTGCCGACATGATCCCTTGTGCATGCTCCTTAATCCAGCGAAGCCCCGACTCGTTGAGTGACCAACCATCTGTTGCAGGGGCGCGGCCTCGGTGCTTGGCGTGACCCCGGCCTCGACCTGTTCGCCCGGTCACCATTTCGCCATTCACTGGCCTTGCTGCTTCTACAAGAGCAACGCGAACAATATCCTTGTCAATGAGATCTGGGTGTTTTGTCCAAGAGAAGCTATCAGGAAACAACCTGTGCGCCACGATTGCGATGTCTTCAGTATGAACTTTCTCTGTTGCCCCCCCCGCCTCATAAAGTGCAATGACGACGAGCTTTCTGTTTGCAATTTGTGGATGTGTCATCTTGACGCACCGTTGTCACCTGCACCATGCTGCTTGATGAACCGCTCAGCATCACTGCGCCAGCTTGCTTTTAGCGAAAAACCCTCACGTCCAACCGGGCGGGCTGCTTCAAGCTTCTTAAGTAAGCCAATCACGATATAAAACTGGTATGCGGGTAATGTATTGCCCTGCTCCGAAGCAGCTGCTAGACACGATTCAGTGGTCATCAGCTTTCCAGTCGCATGTTGGTTCTCTAATAGATCGAGGAACCGGGACACAGTTGGTAGCGGTAACCGATGAGTGTATTCTGATTTCTTTTTTTTCGACCAAGCGACCTTGCAGAGGCAGCCATTAGCAATCATAAACTTCGGGTAGTCAGTTGGAGTGACCTTGGATACACGTTTCCTGCTTCTCTTCCGTGGCACCTTCTGCCGTGCTGCACTTTGCTCTTGAGAAGCTGGCTCTGTTTGTTTCATTTGCCTCGTCAAGTTCGCTGCCAAGGATTTCCGCAAACCGTGAAGGCTACCAGCAAGGTCACGTGCAACATCCAACCGTTCATAATTAGCCGAAGCTGCGGCTTCAGCCACCACCCTCAGTACGTCCGCTTCTGCGCGAGCAATAATTGATTCCAGCTTTTCAGCGACTCCACTCATGATTCTATAATAGAATACGATAGAGTAGAAAATCAAGTCATTTTATAGGAGTGTTCATTTCTGAGCAGGATAGGCCGGCTTGTACCAGTGATCTTTACCCACCGACGAGTACGGCAAACAGAGACACGAACTTGACTTAGACCGCGAGATGAAGGAGAATCGGTAGATGGCTTACACCGGGGTAGCTTCCTGATTATTCTCAGAATGTAATCTCGACGCAGTGGGATTGCTGATCAACGCGAAGGGCGTGATCGTTCCATAGAATTGCTTGTACAGTGATCTTTGGCACATATACCGATCCCAACTACCGGATAAAAACGACGTAAAGGCTCGGTTCAGCCTTGCTTGAGGTCGCTGATCGCAGCTGCATGCCCATCGATGGCGTGTCGCGCAGCGATCACGGCATCGACAAGTATATTTACCGAGTCTCATGGACTTGGGACGGCCGCCCGAGGGCGGCCGTTTCCTATATCGGCGGACCAAGATGCGCAAGATCAGGCTGCTGTCCCTTACCCACACCTACCCGCGCTTTCCCGGTGACACGAACGGGCCCTTCGTCAAGTTCCTGATGGACGAGCTGACCGCCCGCGGGCACGAAGTGCAGGTGCTCACAGCCTGGGACCCGGAGCTGCGCGAGGCTCCGGGGGACTCCGCGGACCGGCCGCGGGGGGAGGCGCCGCTGGCCGCCTACCGCTACGCGCCCCTGGACCGCTGGCACCTGCTGGGCTACTCGCGCACAATCGAGGCCGATGTGCGCATCCGCAGCGTGATGCTGCTGCTGGCGCCGCTGATGATCGCCCGCGGAACCTGGCGGCTCTGGCGCCTGGCCCGGCGCTTCAAGCCCGACCTGATCCAGGCCCACTGGTTCCTGCCCAACGGCTTCATGGCTTCCCTCGTATCACGCCTGACGGGAGTCCCCGTGGTGGCCACCCTGCACGGCAGCGACGTCTTCGTGGCCGAGAAGGGCTTCCCCTATTCCTGGATGACGCGCTTCACGCTGCGCAGCATCGCACTGTTGACCAGTTGTTCCCCGGAGTTGCGCGACCGGATCTGCGAGCTGGGCTTCCCGCGTGAGCGCTCCGGCGTGGTGCCCTACGCGGCGGATCCCGCCATGGTCGACCGGCCCGCCGACCCGCGGGCGACCAGGCTCCTGCGTGAGGCATTGTGCCCCGCCGGCGAGGGGCCGCTGCTCTTCGCCCTGGGCCGACTGGTCTACAAGAAAGGTTTCGAGTACCTGCTGCGGGCGATGCCGGAAATCCTGTGCGAACTGCCCGGCGCCCGGCTGGTGATCGCCGGGGAAGGAGACCTGCGGGAGAAGCTGGGAGCCCTGGCCCGCGAGCTGGGCATGGCGGAGCGGGTAGCCTTTCCCGGCCGGCTGCTGCGCGACCGCATCCAGGCCCACATGGCGGCCTGCGACATCTTCCTGATGCCCTCCGTCCGCGACGCTGCGGGCAACATCGACGGGCTGCCCAACGTGATCCTGGAAGCCATGGCCGCCGGGAAGCCGGTGATCGCCAGCCGGGTGGCGGGCATTCCCCTGGCGGTGGTGGACGGCGAGAACGGCCGCCTGGTGCCCGAGAAGGACTCCGGGGCCATCGCCGCCGCGGTGCTGGAAGCAGCCGCCGATCCCCGGCGTTTGGCCGCCTGGGGCCGCGATTCGCGCCGGCGCATCGAGGAGGAACTCAACTGGCCCCGCATCGCCGCGCGCTACGAGGCGCTTTTACGGCGCGTGCTCGAGGAGCGTCACAGGGGCGGAGCGGGAAGGTCGTCGGCCTCTCCCCCGGCCGGGGAAGAGGCGCAATGAGGATCTGCATGGTGCAGCAGCACCCGGTGGACGAGCGCCGGGTTCCGGCGGCCATCCTGCGCTGGGTGACGCTGCTGGATCTCTTCCGCGATGCCGGACACCAGGTCACGGCCGTAGGTCCCAACACCCGGCTGCGCTTCGAGCGGCGCGAGTTCCGCGGTGTCACGCAGCTCCTGGTGCCCACGCCAGGCACGCGGATCAAGTCCCTGGACATGCTCTTCTTCGCCCTGCTGCTGGGACCCGTCCTGCTGGCGGCCCGGCGCCGTTTCCGGCCGGAGATCTGGTTCGTGGACGAGCTCTTCGTCTGCTTCGGTCTCCTCTGGCTGCGCCTCTTCCACCGCCGGGAGACCGTGTGTTACGACGTGATGGGCATCCACTACTACCAGGTGCGCAAGAACAACCGCGACCCGCTGCGGCACCTGCTGCTGGCCAACCTCTACGGGCTGATGGAACACATCACGCTGGCCTGCAGCACCTTCGTCACCACCATCAACGAGGCGCACCGCGAGGTGCTCACGCGCTGGAGCCGCAGGCCCTGTCACGTGATCCGCGACGCGGCGGACTTCGCATCGGTTTCCGCCAAGGCTCCCGCGGACCTGGAACTTCCGCCGAAGGCCCCGGGCAGGATCTTCATGACCTTCGTGGGCAAGGTCTCCAACCGGCGGCTGGACGGCCTCTTCGATGTGCTGCCCTCCGTGATGCGCAGAGCGCCGGAGCTGGACCTGGTGATCGTGGGGGACGGGCCCTTCGGCGGCCGCTACCGCCGCAGGACCGCCGAGTTGGGGCTTGCCGACCGCGTCCTTTTCACGGGCTTCGTGCCCCACGGCCACCTGCCCTTCCACGTGGCCCAGGCCGATATCGCCTACAGCGACGACTGGTCGGACATCGGCTTCCCCATGAAGGTCTACGAGTACATGGCCCTGGGGGCGGCCATCCTGGTGGAGGACACCCCCGCCGTCCGGGAGCTGATGCGCGACGGGGAGAACTGCCTGCTCTACGAAGGACGGGAGGGGCTGGAAACCGCCATCCTGCGCCTGGCCGGCGATCCCGGACTGCGCGAGCGCATCGGCCGGCGGGCCGCGGAGGAAGCGGCCGAGCTGCACACCTGGGAGGACCGTCTGCGCGGTTTCGAGGAACTCTTCCGCCGCTACGGCCGACAGTCGAGAAGCGGCACGGGGCCCGCGCCGGATGAGGATCCGGCGACCGGAAGAAGGGAGGGCGACGCGTGAAGGTTTCCTGGAGACTCATCGTCCTCTGCGGCCTTTCGCTGTGTCTCACGAGTGGCTGCTGGGAATCACCCCGGGAGGACGCAACTCCTGAAACCTCGCCGCCGCCGGGCGCTGCGCTGGAAGCCGTCGACGAAGCGGAGGGGGCCCTGCCCGCCGCGCCGGCGCCCTTCCGCGAGCTGCGGCGCGAAGTGGTCCGGCGGGGCGACACGCTGGCGCGGATGCTGCTGCGCCTTGGAGTGGAGCAGGCGGCCGTACCGGGTATCACGCGCAGCTTCGACGAGCTCCTGGATCACCGGCGCATCCTGGCCGGCAGGTCTTACGGCCTGCTGGCAGGCGGGGAGGACGGCCTGCGCTGGTTCTGCTACCACCCGGACGAAACGCATCGGCTGCGGATTCCGCTTGCCGATGCGTGGCTCGGCGAAGAGTCGCAGGAAGACGTCTCCGAAGAGCGGTTGGACGCTCCCGATGCTTCAACGGCCGCCGTCCGTTCGCCACGCACACAGGATGATCGATCTTCGAGCCGAGGCATGGAATCGCCTGGTTTGCCGCTGCCCGCGCCCGAGCTCGACAGTCTGCGCGCGGAATCCGTGTGCCGGATCTTCAGCGGGCGGATCGAAACCTCGCTCTACGAGGCCATGCTGGACGAGGGAGCCTCGCCCGAACTGGTGCTGGCCTTCAGCGACATCTGCCAGTGGGACGTGGATTTCATGCTGGACGTGCGCGCGGGCGATTCCTTCTGGCTGCTGCTTAAGCAGCAGGCCTACCGCGGAGCCTGGCTCGAGGATGAGCTGGTGCGCAACGGGCGCATCCTGGCCGCCGAGTACGCGGGAACGCGTGATACGGTGCGCGCCTGCTGGTTCGCGGGCGGCGAGCCCGCCGGCTACTTCGACGCCGAGGGACAGTCCTTTCAGAAGCAGTTCCTGCGCTCGCCCCTGAACTACCGCCGGATCAGCTCCTTCTACGGCAGGCGCCGCCACCCCATCACCAGGCGCGTGCGCCTGCATTCCGGGGTGGATTTCGCCGCGCCGCGGGGCACGCCCGTGGTCAGCGCGGCCGAGGGGACGGTCAGCGAGGTGGGCCGGCACAAGGGACTGGGCAAGGTGGTGCGCGTGAGACACAACGGCCGCTACCAGACCCTCTACGGGCACCTCGAGGGCTACGCGCGGGGCATCGTCGCGGGCGCCCGCGTGGAGCAGAACCAGGTGATCGCCTACGTGGGCTCCACCGGTCTGGCCACCGGGCCGCACCTGCACTACGAGTTCCTGGACCGCGGCCGTAGCGTGGATCCGCTGAAGATCCACAACCAGCCCGTGTCGCCGGTCCCCGAGGAGCGGATGGGGGAATTCCTCGAAATCTACCACGAACGATTCCTGGAAAGGGATCCCGGGCTGGTCGACAGGCCGGATGAAGCCGCGCTGGAAGGACCTCCGGAGGGACCGGTTTCCTAAGATTGGATTTTCCAGCACCCCCATTTCCGTGAGGTGAAGCCTACTTGATCAGTATCTTTCATGCTACAGCTAATACCATCAGCTACTGAGAATCATCGCGGGGGGGCGACATGATCACGTTCACCAGATCCGGCAGAATCCCGATCCTCAACCTGTGGCCCTGCATGCTGGCGCTCCTGCTGGGGGCAAGTTCCTCCACGCAGGCGATCTCCTTCAGCGAGCAGATCCTGCTCGCCGGCCATACGAACCGCGCCTTCTGGGTCCATGCAGAGGACCTGGACGACGACGGCGACCGGGACATCCTCTCCGCCTCGATGAACGACGGCAAGATCGCCTGGTACGAGAACACGGACGGCCAGGGCGCTATGGGCGAACAGCAAGTCATCACCGACGCCGCGTTTGGGGCGGTCTGCGTGATCACCACTGACGTGGACGGCGACGGAGACCCCGATGTGCTTTCGGCGGCCTTCCACGTGGATGACATCGCCTGGTACGAAAACACGGACGGGCAGGGCGGTTTCGGCCCGGCTCAGATCATCACGGAAGATGCCTACGGGGTGATGTCCATTTTCGCCGCGGATTTCGACGGGGACGGCGATCCCGACCTGGCGGCCGCCGTCGCGGGCGAAAACGTGGTCGCCTGGTACGAAAACACCGATGGACAGGGCGGCTTCGGTCCGCGGCAGGTGATCAGCAGCGATGCCGCCTATGCACAATCCGTCCATGCCGCCGACCTGGACGGGGACGGCGACCAGGACGCGATCTCGGGCTCCTACGAGGATGACACGATCGCCTGGTACGAGAACCTGGACGGGGCGGGCGATTTCGGGGAGGCGCAGGTCATCAGTACCGATGCGGACGGCGCTTACAGCGTCTTCAGCATCGACCTGGACGGCGACGGCGACGTGGACGTCCTGTCGGCCTCCTACTTCGACACCAAGATCGCCTGGTACGAGAACACGGATGGGGAAGGCAGCTTCGGCGATCAGACAGTGATCAGCACCGACGTGCTGGGGCCGCACTGCGTCTTCGCGAATGACCTGGACGGAGACGGCGACGCGGACGTGCTCTCGGCTTCGCACATGGACGACAAGATCGCCTGGTACGAGAACCTCGACGGCGAAGGCGATTTCGGCGAGCAGCAGGTCATCACCACCGGCGCCGACGATGCGCTCTGTGTTTTCAGCGCGGACCTGGACGGGGACGGCGACGCGGACGTGCTCTCCGCCTCGGGATTGGACGATGTGATCGGCTGGTACGAGAACACGGACGGAGAAGGTGCCTTCGGCCCGCGGCGCGTTGTCACGGCCGGCGCCGTCGAGGCCCTGGACGTGATCGCCAGCGACTTGGACGGGGACGGCGATCCGGACGTGGTCTCCGCCTCCTACGGCGACGACAAGATCGCCTGGTACGAGAACCTGGACGGCCAGGGTGACTTCGGCCCGCAGCGAGTGGTCACGACTGCGGCCGACGGGGCCAGGTCCGTCTTTTGCATCGACCTGGACGGGGACGAGGACCCGGACCTGCTGTCGGCGGCCACCCTGAACGACCAAATCACCTGGTACGAGAACCTGGACGGCCAAGGCTCCTACGGCGAGCCGCTTATGATCTACGACGGCGCGAACGGCGCGAGTTCCGTCTTCGCCATCGACCTGGACGGCGACGAGGATGCGGATGTGCTCTCGGCTTCCATGTACAACTACAGGATCGAATGGTATGAAAACCTGGACGGCGAGGGCGATTTCGGCGAACCGCAGATCATTACGCAGGAAGCGGAAGGCGCGCGGGACGTGTTCGCCGCGGACCTTGACGGGGACGGGGACGCGGACGTGCTTTCCGCTTCGAGCTCGGATGATGTGATCGCCTGGTACGAGAACACCGACGGCGCGGGGGATTTCGGCGCGCGGCAAATCATCACGGCGGAAGCGGATGGAGCTCAAGATGTCTACGCCGTGGATCTCGACGGGGACGGAGACCGGGATATACTTTCCGCTTCGACCAATGATCAATGCATCGCCTGGCACGAGAACCTGGACGGCGAGGGCGATTTCGGAGAGCGGCGGATCATCACACAGGAGGCGGACGGGGCCTGCTCGGTGTTCTGCGCTGACCTGGACGGGGACGACGATCTGGACCTTCTTTCGGCCTCGTACGGCGACGACGTGATAGCCTGGTACGAGAATCTGGACGGGCTGGGGGACTTCGGCGAGCAGCGGCTCGTCGCGGAGGCGGACGGCGCCTACTGTGTCTTCAGCATGGACCTCGACGATGACGGGGCCTCCGACGTGGTCTCCGCCTCGGCCGGTGACGACCGGGTCGCCTGGTACCGCAATCTGGGCGACGTGGCGTTGGAGGATCCTCCGCGCGCCGCGCGCCCCCGCAGCGCGCGTATCACCTCGGCGAGGCCCAACCCCTTCAATCCACTGACGCGCGTGCGCTACGAGCTGGCGCAAGTCGCCCGTATCCGCCTGGCGGTGTACGACCTCCTGGGCCGGGAAGTCGCCCTGCTGGCGGACGCGCACCGGCCGGCCGGATCGCACGAGACCGTGTATCACGCGGAAGGAATGGCGAGTGGGGTGTATTTCCTGCGCCTGCAGGCCGGGGAGGAAGAGGACCTGAGGAAGATCCTGCTGATCAAGTGAACCACGAGGCCGGAGCCGTGGACGCATCACGTGCTGCCCGCAATAGGCGGACAATTTGCAGTTTGCGTGTCGCCGCCGGCGTCCCGCAGACTGCTTGGATCTCCCGGGATTCGCCGCGCTAGTAATCGAAGCCGAAGCTCACCCTGTGGTCCTCGATGACCGAGCGCTCCTTGACCCAGCGCGTCCAGGATCCGTAGGCGCCCTTGCGCAACCGGTCGAACTCCTCGTCGAACCTGGTCTCGCGCTCCTCGTCGTAGCGCGCCAGGATCTCCTGCGGATCGTCGCGGCGCGTGCAGAAGATCAGGAAGACGCCCCGGTCCCCTTCCACCGGTTCGGACAGGACGCCGGGTTCTACCGTGAACAGTGCCGCCGAGAAGGCCTGGTCTCGGCCGATGCCGCCCCGCAGGAACTGGTTGATCTTGGTGGGTTCGGCCAGCGCTCCGAATTCGCTGTCTTCGCCGGCGTGGCTGCTGTCCAACTCGGCCAGCCCGGGGTGCGCGGCCAGGAAATTCCGCGCCGCCTCGAGGGCCAGGCGCTTCTGCCGATCGCCCGTCGCTCCCCGGAAGACCTTGTCGCGGCTCTCCTCGAAGCCGCTGATTCCCTCGGACTGGATCTCCTTCAGGTGGTAGACGTACCAGCCGTCGCGCGAACTGAAGACGGGCAGCAGCACTTCACCCTCAAGGGCGCGGAAGATCAGGTCGTTGGCCCGCTGGTTGCGCCCGATGCCCGGAACGGTGGGGCCCATGGCAACCGGCTGGGCCTCCTGCAGTTCGTAACCCCGCTCGGCCGACAGCACGTGGAAGTCGTCGCCCTCGCGGCATTGCTGATAGACTGCGTCCGCCCGGGCCCGCAGGTCGCTGTGGGTCATCGAGCTGGGCTCCACCTTGATCAGGATATGCTGGGCCCGGACCATCTCCTCGCGCTCGCCAGCGTCGTTTTCGCGCTCCTCGTGCCCGTTGACCTTGATCAGGTGCAGGCCGAAACGCGTCTCCACGGGACCCGCCAGTTCGCCCACTTCCGCGGCGAAAGCAACCTCATCGAAGGGCGGGACCATTCGTCCGCGACCGAACCAGCCCAGGTCGCCTCCCTGCTCCGCGTTGCTGGCGTCGGTTGAATAGGCGGCCGCCAGCTCGTCGAAACTCTCACCCTGTTCCAGTTGCCGCTGGAGGTATTCCACCTGGTCCACGGCGTCGAGGCTGTCTTCCCTGCTGGGCTCAAGCTTGAAATGAACGTACTCCACCACCCGCTTCTCCGGGACGCGAAATTCCTCCCGATGTTCGTCGTACCACGCGCGCAGCTCCTGCTCGTCGATTGTAGCCGAGTCCACTTCGAACTTCGAGTAGGGGAACAGCAGGTAGTCCGCCAGGGCCGTCTGGTTCTTCTGCAGGAAGTCGTCGCGCAGGCTGGCCTCGCTGACCACGGTGCTGGCCAGGATCCGCGTGCGCAGCTTCTGCAGCGGGATCTGCATCCGGTAGTTGCTTTCCATGTTCTGCAGGGCCGAGCGCACGTTGGGGCTGCGCAGCAGGTCGTGCCACTTGGTGGTGTCGAAAGCGCCGGCCACCTGGTAGCTGCTGTCCTGGGTGACGTACTCGGGCGGAAAGTAGAGCACCTTGTCGCTGACTTCGAGATCACTCACGCCCAGGTCCAATCGCGCCAGGGTCTGGCGCTCGAGCGTGAGATTGATCAGGTCGTCCCAGCTGCGCCTGCGGGCGGTGCGGATCTGGTTCTCGTCCGGCCGGTTGTCCTCGGTCTGCTCGCGCTGCAGGCGGCCGGTGATCAGGCGCTCGTATTCCTGGATATCCAGATCCTGGCCGTTCACCGTGGCCACGTCGGTCTGTTGACCTCCGGAGACCTGGTCGAAGCCGCCCATGCCCCAGCTGAAGACGATGGTCGCCACGAAGGCGATCACCAGGATCCAGAGCACCACCACCGTGTTCTCGCGGAGAGTGCGCATCATAAGGCCGGAATCTCCCTTTCTTCCGCAGAAGTTTGAAACTGTAAATGATAGGGCTTCATCCAAGCAGAATCAAGTGCCCGGTTGGACGCTTTCGCCGGTACGCGTTCATGTCTGGATGCCACACCTTATTTTGAATCCATTCAAGGAGCAGGCTTTGAACGAGCTTGGAAAGAGACTGGGCACCGCCGCCGTGGGCGTGCCCCTGATCCTGGCCGCCTTCTGGCTGGGCGGCTGGTGGTTGCTGGCGCTCGTGCTGGTCCTGTGCGCGGCCGCATTTCTCGAGCTCGGGAATCTGCTGCGCGCGAAAGGAATCAGCCACAGTACCGGCTGGGTGCTGCCCTACGTGCTGCTGATGCCCCCGGCCGCGGCGCTGCCGGATGCGGATTTCCTGCTTAACTTCGGCGCGCTGACCTTCGGCTGGCTGCTGCTGCTGCTGTTGCGCGAACTCTTCTCCTCCCGCCGGGAGGTCCTGGTATCCATCGGCGCATCCATGCTGGCCGGTCTGCTGGCCGTGCTGCCCTTTTCCTCGCTGATCGCCATCGAGCGGCTGGCGCTGCCGGGCGGATCGCGGGACTGGCTCATGCTGGCCTTGTTGTGCACCTGGGCCACGGACACCTTCGCCTACTTCGGAGGCCGTCTCCTGGGGCGTCACAAGCTCTTCGAGCGGGTGTCGCCCTCGAAAACCGTGGAGGGCTTCCTGGCGGGCCTGGCGGGATCGCTGGCCGTGGGCGCCGCACTGGGTGCCTGGTTCGGCGGTCCCGGTGCCGGCGGAGGCCTGCTGGTGGGCATGGTGCTGGGCGTCTCCGGCCCGGCGGGAGACCTGCTGGAATCCCGGCTTAAAAGGGACGCGGGCATCAAGGACAGCGCGGCGACGCTACCCGGGCACGGCGGAGTGCTGGACCGCTTCGATTCCTGGACCTTCGCCATGCCGCTGCTCTACCTGCTGGGCCGTTTCGGCCTCCTGTAGCCGGGAGAATCCCGGCCTCCAGACAGTGGACGGTTTCGCTTGAAGATCCCCGGCACCCGGTGGTACCAGTTGCCCCTTTGCTGCACCCTGGCGGGCGCCGCGCTGGTACTCTGGTCCGGCCGGGCCCTGCTCGCGGGCGACGGCCCGGGCTTGATCCTGTTAAGCGCAGCCGCTCTGCTGCTGACGGCCTTCGGCGCCTACCACGCGATATGCGCGCTGCCCGAACGCCTTTCGCGCCTGCGCCCCCACCTGCCGCTGCTGTTCTGTTCCATCTTCCTGCTGAACCACTTGCTGCGCCACGGAATCCCGGAACCCGGCTGGCTCCAGCGCACGGCCCTGGCCCTGCAGTTCCTGCAGTACCTGCTGCTGGCCGGCCTGCTGCCGCTGCTCCTCCGCGAGTATTACGCCGAGCGCCGGCCCTGGAGCGCCGGTACCTTCCGCCGCCTGTTTTTCGTCCTGGCGGTCCTGCTGGCCCTGTTCGGTATCACGGAGGGCTCGATCTTCCTGATCCCGCTCTTCGTTGGTCCATTGATGCACTGGTTGCGCAGTCCGGCGCTGCTCAGGAGCCTGCGCTGGTACGCGCCGTTGATGCTGGCGATCGTGTTGCACGGGGTGCTGCAGGTCCTGGGCACCGACATGCAGATCACCACGGCAACGGTTTCCTATTCCATTGGGGAGGGAAGTGCCCGCACCCTGGCGCCTGTACCGCCCGCGGGAGCCGGCCTGCTGCTGGAGAGTTTCGGCCTGCTGGAGGCCTGGGGTGGTCTGTGGTTCCAGATGGCGGCCCTGCTGTCGCTGATCGTGCTGGCCGGACGCTTCCTGCATCACGCGAGGATCCCCTGGAAACTGACCGCCAACGCCCTGCTGGGAAGCCTCCTGCCGATTCTGCTGCTGGCCCTGCTCTTCTCGACGCTGGTGGTGGTCCTGATCGGCGGCTACCGGGCCGGACTGGTCCGCACGCAGTTAGTCGAGCGCCTCGAGGTGGCCCGCGTGGTAACCACCTGGTTCGCCGAGGCCTGGTCCGATCCCCTGGATCGACAGGCCCGCAGCCGCTTCGAGGAGCAGATCAGCAGCCTGGCGGCCGAAGGCTACCTGAGCAAGATCTTCTTCAGCATCTACTGGCCGGTGGAGGAGGGTGAGAGCGGGGCCTCCGTCGCGTTCGATGATTCGGGTGAGGGAATCTCTGCGGTCCCGGAGGACAGCCTGGAAACCTGGCGGCGGATCGTCTCCACCTGGCGCATGCCCAGCGATTTTCCGCTCGATTTCGTCCGGCTTAAGCGCGAATGGAAACACGGGGAAGACACGGGCCTGGTCCACGCGGGCCAGGCCCTGTACCTGGTGGCCATGGTGGAGCGCGCGGGGCTGCTGGCCCTGGGTTTCATTCCCTTCGACCAGGAAGAGCTGGAGGCCATGGGCGCCGTGCTGGGCACCGGGCTGAAGGTCCAGGAAGTGGCCGTGGGCGACGATTTCATCCACTATGCCGTGGAGCGGGTGGGCCTGCGGACGCCGGTTGAAAGCCGCGAGCTCTGTGTCACACCGGATTTTCCCGATGCGGACGACTCTTTCCTGCAGCGCCTCTTCACGGTGGGCATGGCGCGCGTGGACAACGAGGATTTTCCGCTGGACGATCCCGGGCAGGCCCTCCTGGCGCACGTGGAGGTGCTTCCGGGACGATTGTTCCCGGAGGTCTTCGGGAACGAGCGGATCGTCTCCTTTCCCTACCTGGCCCTGATGGTGCTGCAGGCGCTGGTCCTGGTTCCGCTGCTGCTGGGGGCGGCCTGGGTGGCCTGGCTGCTCAACTGGCGGATCAGCCGCTCCATCGCCGAGTTGCGCCAGGGCACCCAGCGGCTCAGCCGCGGCGAGCTGGACTACCGCATTCCGGTGAAGACCACCGACGAACTGGGCATGCTGGCTTCCTCCTTCAACCTGATGAGCGAGCGCATCCGCAGGAACATGGAGGAGCTGGCCGAGAAGGAGCGCATGGAGCGCGAACTGAGCATCGCGCGCAACATCCAGGAAGGCCTGCTGCCGGACCGCCTGCCCGAGTTTCCCCTGCTGGACATCGCCTGCACCTGCCGCATGGCGCTGGAAGTGGGCGGAGACTACTACGATTTCCTGGTGACTCCCGCCGGCGAACTGGCCCTGGCCCTGGGAGACGTTTCGGGCAAGGGCGTGGCCGCGGCCCTGCTGATGTCCAATCTCCAGGCCTCGTGGCGCACCCTGGCCGGCGAGAGCCGCAATCCCGGGCAGCTCAACCGCCGGCTCAACGAGCAGCTCGCGGCCTCCACCTCGGACGAGATGTTCGCCACCTTCATCCACGGCACGCTGAGCATCGGGAACGATGGAACCGCGAAGGAAGAGCCGACCGTCCGCTTCCGTTACTCCAATGCCGGCCACAACCCGCCCCTGCTGGTGCGGAACGCGCGGCTGACGGCGCTCGAGAGCGGCGGCCTGGCACTGGGCATGTTCCCCGGCATGGAGTATCGGTCGGAAGCCGTGGAGCTTGTGCCGGGCGACTGGCTGGTGATCTACACGGACGGGCTGACGGAGGCTCTCAACACCCGGCAGGAGGAATTCAGCGAGGGGCGGCTGCGCGGGATCCTCGGCGAGCCCCTGCCGGGCGACGCGGAGGGGCTGCTGCGCATGTTGCTGGAGCAGGTCGCTTCCTTCGAGCAGGGAGCGGGCCGCTCCGACGACCTGACGCTGCTGGTGCTGCGCTATCCGGAGGAGCCGGCCCGGCCATGAACACCGAACTGCTGCGGCGATGGATCACGCGGCTGCGAGAGGATCCCGAGCGGGAAGGGCGGAGGGATCCCGCCGTGGATTGGCGCGTGGAGTTCCTGGCCGAGACGGATTCCACCAGCCGCGAACTGTTGCGGCGCCTGGAGGCGGAGTCCGCCGCTGCGGCCGAGGGCCAGGTCCTGGTGGCGGGACGCCAGACGGCGGGGGAGGGGCGTTCGGGGCGGCGCTGGGAGTGTCCCGCGGGCCAGGGCCTGTTGTTCTCGGCTTGTCTCGCGCTGCGGACCGGGCGGGAAAGGGTGGGCCTGCTGGGCCACGCCGCCGCCCTGGCCGTGATACAATCGCTCGAGCAATCGGCGGGCCTGGACGGGTCCGGCGGGGCGCGCGCGGCGTGGAAATGGCCCAACGACATCCTGCTGCTGCCCGCGGGGAAGTCCCGCTCGACGCGGCGGCGCATCAGGGGTTTTCCCAAGTTGGGCGGGATCCTGGTCCAGGCTCAGACGCAGGGACAGTGCGTGCGGGCCGTGTTGGGCGTCGGCCTGAACCTCGGGCAGCGGCGCTTCCCTCCGGGACTGCGCCACCCGGCGGTCTCGCTGCGCATGGCGGGATGCCCGGCGCCGGAACCTGAGGAGCTGCTCGCCCGGCTGCTCTTGAAACTGGAATCCCTCCGCCCCTGGCTGGCGCCGGGATCGGGACTGCTCGAGGAGCTGGCCCGCCGCGACGCCTGCGTCGGGGGCCGGCTGCTGGTCGAGGAGAACGGTGTCCGGTACAGGGCCCGCCTGGAGGACTACGAGGAGGACGGCGCCATCCTGCTGCGCACCGCGGAGGGCCGCCGGCGGGCACACTCGGGGGAGATTCGCCTTGTCTTGCCCGGAATCGAGGATTGCGGATGAAGAAGAACGAACTGCTCCTGGTGGTCGACATCGGCAATACGCACATCGTGCTGGGCGTGTTCGGCCGCGGGGAATTCGTGGGGCGCTGGCGCATCGCCACCAACCACGTACGCACCATCGACGAGAGCTGGGTGATCCTGAGTACGCTCTTCCACGCGGCCGGACTGGACACGCGGCGCATCGGCGGCGTGGCGCTGTCCTCGGTGGTGCCGGACCTGAACTACGTCTGGGAGAAGCTCTCCGAGCGCTACCTCAAGCTGCCGCCCCTGACGGTTACCGTGGAGACGCCGGGGACGCCCCCCGTGCGCTACGTGGATCCCTCCTCGGTGGGCGCGGACCGTCTCTGCAATACCGTGGCCGCCTGGACCTACGCTTCCGGGCCCGCCGTGGTGGTGGACTTCGGCACGGCCACCACCTTCGACGTGGTGGATCACCAAGGCGCCTTCATCGGGGGCGTGATCCTGCCGGGTCTGCAGACCGCGGCGCGCCAGTTGCACGAGCGGGCGGCCAAGCTGCCCAAGATCGCCCTGGCCTTCCCGAAACGCGTGATCGGCACCTCCACTGAGACCGCCATGCAGAGCGGAATCCTCTTCGGCTCCGTGGCCCAGGTGGAGGGCCTGGTGCGGCGGATCCGCGACGAGCTTGCTCAACAGGGCGTCCCGGGAGAGCCGGTGGTGATCTCCACCGGCGGCTTCGGCCGCCTCCTGACGCACAAATCGGAGGTGATCCAGGTCCACCTGCCCTACCTGGTGCTCTTCGGCCTGGCCCTGGTCTATTCCAAGGCCCGGGACTGCGATCTGCAGCTGGACCTCAAGTTGCTGGCGGAAGAAGACGAGGGCGGACCGGCCAACCCGGCCGAGGAGCTCTAGAATGCACCTTGCCGCCCGGCTGCTTCTGGCCTGCACGCTCGCCTGCTGCGCCGGTGCTGGAGGTTTTAGGCCGGAAATCGAGTCCGCAAAACCGGGCCTGCCCGGTCCGGGAGGGCTGTGGCTCTGCCATCCCCGGCCCGCGCCGGGCGATTCGGCGATCCGGCTGCCCGCCATGGACAGCCTCTTCGTGAACGGGCGGCTACCCGCCGGCGCCGAACTCTGGGTGGATGGGCAGCCCGTGGCGGCGCTGCCCGACGGCCGCTTCGCCCGGCAACTGCCCTGGCCCGAAGATCGCGCCTGGACCTTCCGCGTGCTGCGGGGAGATTCCGTCGCGGAGGGGGACCTGCTCCTGCTGTCGCCTCCCGAGGTGCGGGAACCTGATGCCGCGGAACGGAGGGCAGCGCTCTTCGAACCGCCCTGCCTGCTGGAGCTGGGGGAGCGTCCCATCCTGTCCACCGCGCCGGAAGCCAGTTACTGGCTGTTTCCCGCGCCGGGCTCGCGGCTCCCCGCCGCGGAGCGTCAAGGCGAGTGGTTCCGGCTGCTCCTGGGAGGAGACCTGGAGGCCTGGACCAGCCTGCGCCACGTGGCAGGCGCTTCGCCGGAAACCCTGTGGGCGGAGACGCGGCGCTTCGTGGGACCGACGATCAGATGCGAGGAAGGTGACGAGGACGAGCTCGGTTTCCTCTTCCGCGTCGATCCCGGTCCCCCGGCCTGGCGGGTGGAGCAGGATCCGGAACAGGGACTCTGGCGCCTGCTGCTGCCGGGAACCCTCTCGCGCTTCGACCTGATCGAGCTGCCGCCCGACGGCCGGGTGCGGCACGTGGACTGGGAGCCGCGGCCGGGCGGTGAGCTGGAGCTGCGTTTCCAGCTGCGGCCCGGCGCTTTCAGGGGCCACGCCCTGCGCTGGGAGGAACCCCTCCTGCGCATCCAGTTTCTGCCCCTCCGGGAAGGCCTGCGCGGGCGGCTGGTGCTGCTCGACCCCGGCCACGGGGGACCCCGTGAACCGGGATGCGTGGGGGCCGGCGGTATCCGCGAAGCGGAACTCAACCTGCTGCTGGCAGAGGAACTGGGCCGGCGTCTGGAGCGCGCCGGTGCCCGCGTGGCATATACGCGGCTGCGGGATCGGACAGTGGGCCTCTATGACCGCGTGGACCTGGCCGATTCCCTGCGGCCCGATCTTTTTCTTTCTTTGCACCACAACAGCGTGGCCGCCCGGGAGGATCCCTGGGGAGCCGAGGGTTTTTCCGTTTTCTACTACAGCGCCTGGTCGGCCCCGGCGGCCCGGGCTTTGCATCGAGAATTGGCGGAGAGGCTGCCCTTAAGGGACGCGGGCCTGTTCTGGCGCAGCCTGGCCGTCTGCCGGCAGTGGAGCTGCCCGGCCCTGCTGCTGGAAGCGGGCAGCTTGATCCATCCCCGCGAAGAAGACCGGCTGCTCGATCACGGCTTCCGTAAACGACAGGTGCGCGCCATCGTGAAGGCGCTGCGGAACTACTTCAAGAATCCGACTAAGCCCTGATCCACGGATCTCAAGGCGGAAGAAAATGACCCTCAGGGGAAACAGCTTCCCGGCGAAGGACCGACCCCGGCAGGCGAAATCGGCCGCCCGGTACCGGAATCCGTTCTTGTGCGGAAAGCGCAGGCCGCCGCGGTGGCGCCTGCTCCTGCTGATCGGCCTGCTGCTGCCACTGGCCTGTTCCAGGCGCCTGCCGCTGATCGAGGAAGACACCCCGTTGCTTGAGGAAAGGCCCCGCCTGGCGCGCGACCTGCTGGCCGCCTCCCGCGACCTGGACGGCTCGCCCGAGGAGAACCTTGCCCGCCTGGACCTGGTGGAGGATCGCAGCGCTCCCGTCAAGCCATTCGCCGGCGGCTTCCTGGTGCTCCTGCGCCGCGGCCGGCGTGAGCTCCTGGTCTGGCTGGGAGCCGGCGAGCAGCGGGGAACGAGCCTGCTGCTCTGCGCCGGAGATTCCCTCAAGCTGCTGGATCGCCTGGAGTCGGGGGCCGAGGGCCCGCAGGGCCGACACCGGCTGCTGCTCTGGGAACGCAGGAAGGAAGAGGGCGCCGCCTTGAAACAGCTTTGCCGGCGGGACCTGCAGGGCGGGGTCAAGATCCTGGCCCGCGCTCCGGTCCACCGCTTGCGGCTGGAAAGCAGCGGCGGCGCGGTGCTGGAAGCCGCCTCCGAACCGGCGCCCTGCTTCGTCGAGGGGCCGGACAGCTGGCGCATGGAGAGGCGGAGAGCCATTCGCCGCACGGGCCAGGGCTGGTCACTGAGCGCCCACGAGCCGCTCGAAAGCCCCTACCGGACCCTTTCGAGCTTCCTGGAAGCCGCCCGGCGCGGGCGCTGGAAACAGGCCGCGCGCCACGCCGACCTGCCACAGCTGCTGGCCCTGCCGGACGGCGGCTGGTCCCGGCGACTCGCCGCCACCATGAAGTTGAGCCTGCCGCGCCTGCTGGATCGCCGGCTGGCGCTGGAGGCCCCTCCCCGGGGCTCGCTGTTGCGGATCGAGGACCTTTCAGGCCGCCGCGCCTGGCGGGTGGCTTTCCGCTTCGCCGAGGCGGAAGAGCTGCGCCACCGGGGTGAATCCCGCGCGAATCGCGGGCGCTGGCTGCTCACCCGCCTGGAACGTGTCGAGGATTGATCTACTCCAAGACCCCGCCATCCCTTCTTCCCGAAGCTTGCCAGCCCCTGGAGGGCATGCTACCTTGATTTTCGATTGCATTGGAACAGTCTGTGGAAGCGCGAGGCGGCAAGTGGCGGAAAACCGCGAAACGGCGAAAAAACTGCAGGAGCTGAAAAATGCCCTGGGCCAGGCCCGGCAGGTCCTGGTGATCACCCACGACAACCCGGACCCGGACTGCGTGGCCAGCGCCGTGGCTTTCCAACTGATTCTGCGGCACATGGACCGCAAAGCCTCCATAGCTTCAGGAGGCGAGCTGGGCCGCAGCGAAAACCGCACCATGCTGGGCACGCTCGGTTTCGAAATTCTGCCGCTGCACACCGTGGAACTCCAGGACTACGATTTCTTCCTCTTCGTGGATACGCAACCGGGCAGCGGCAACAACTCCTGCCTGCTTCCACCGGATCAACGCTACGGCATCGTGGATCACCACATCCATGGTGAAGACTGGCCCTACGATCCCGTGTTCCAGGATATCCGCGAGAGCTACGGCGCCACCGCCACCCTGGCCTACGAATACCTGCTGGCCCGCAACCTGAAGGTGGATGAGCCCCTGGCCACCGCCCTGTACTACGCCATCCGCACCGAGACCAGCGACATGGGACGCGGCGCGGCCAAGGCCGATCGCGCGGTCTACCTGAAACTGCATTCCAAGATCAACTGGGACCTGCTGCACCAGATCGTGCACAGCAGGGTCTCGGCCGACTACTTCGTGATGATGAAGGAAGCCGTGGAGCGGGCCCAGCGCTACGGCCAGGCACTGGTGGTGGACCTGGGACCCACCCGCCACTCCGATTTCGTCGCCGAGGTGGCGGACAGCTTCATGCGGCTCGCGGATATCAACTGGGTGCTGGTCTGGGGCTGGCTGGAGAACCGCATCGTCTTTTCGATCCGCAACAATGTCCACGAACCGCACGTGGGCCTGATGGCGCGCCGCCTGGTGAGGGACCTGGGCAGCGCCGGCGGTCATCGTCACATGGCCGGAGGCCAGGTGCCGGCGGGGGAGCAGGGGCTCGATGAGATCCGTCTGCAGTTTCGACGCTCAATCGTACCCAGTTTTCTCGAGGCGGTGGACCAGCCCAGCCGGGAGGGCGTTCCGCTGGTTTAAAGACCCCGGGAACCGTCCTCAGGGCTCGGGCGTTGCTACAGGGTGACGGGCTTATCGATTTTCCCCCCATTCCACGGATTTCCGGCCTAATGGACGAACGAAAACGGCAGTCGAAGCAGGCGCCCCTCCTCGAGCGAAAGTCCGCGGACATGGCTCCCTGCCTCAGCCAGGGTCCGGTCTGGGCGCTGCTGCTGGCGCTCCAGTTACTGACGGTCGCCGGGAGCTTCGCCGCCGAACGCTACGGCGGGGAGTTCCTGCGCCTGGGCATCGGGGCGGCCGTCGTGGGGCGCGGGCGCACGGGCGTGCTGCTGGCGGATCCCGGCTGCATGGCCTGGTGGAATCCGGCCCTGCTGTCCGGCGGCGCGGGAGACCACCTGGCTTTCCAGCACAGCGAGCGTTTCGACGGACAGCTCGGCCAGGACTACTTAAGCTGGGCGGGCGGCCTGGGTGAATTGCGGGCCTCCTGCTACCTGCTCAGGCAGGCCGTGGACGACATCCCGCTGAGCAGCCGGCTGGAGGGCGGCGACAGTTTCGAGGATGGCGGCGTGCCCCTGGTGCACGCCCGCGAAACCGCCGCGGACTGGATCCTGGGCGCCGCGTTCGGCCGTCCCCTGGCCCGGGACCTCGACCTGGGTCTGGCCCTCAAGCTGCTGCACCGCGACCTGGCCGGCCTGCGGGGCACGGGACTGGGCCTGGACGCCGGGTTGCGCTACACCCATACGCCCTCGCTGAGCTTCGGCCTGGCGACTCGGGACCTGCTGGGCAACCTGGTCTTCTGGAACGACGGCGAGACCGGCTACGTCCTGCCGGAAGTCAGCGCCGGGGCCGCCTGGACTCCGGACCTGCCCGCCATCAACTCGCGCCTGATGCTGGAAGCGGATCTGCGCGCCGAACTCGAAGGCGCCGTCCCGGACGCCCGGGGTCGCTACCGCCGGGCCTGGGTCGACCTGGGCCTCGAGCTGCTGGTGCTGGAGCGCCTGGCCCTGCGGGCCGGCATGGCCGACGGCCGCCTGGCCGCGGGGGCGGGCCTCCGTTTCGGGCGCTTCCGCGCCGACTACGCCTATCGTCCGCACGAGGAACTGGGCGCCGGCCACCTGGTCTGGTTCGGCGCCGAGCTGCCCCGCTGAAGCGACCGGGCCGATCCGTTCCCGGGTCTTCCTCCCGGCCCGATCCACTGCGCCATCTTTGTGTCACAGTCGATTCCGCCCCTGCTCCGCCCGCTTCCGGGCTGCGCCAGTCTTGCGCCCGGCGGCGGCGATCCCTATCTTCGTCTGGGAAACGTCGCAGATGTATCACCGGGTCGCAGGAGCGCCCGCCGCGAGGAGAGGCGGTGAGCAGCGGAAGCCGCGGAGGAGAGATGACCGACAAGCGCGAGACACTGCTCGGCTTGACCGACCAGGCTCAGGAACTGGGCGGCGTGGCGCGGGTCAAGCGCCAGCACGACGCCGGCAAGCTGACCGCCCGGGAGCGGCTCGAGCTCCTGCTGGATCCGGGCAGCTTCGAAGAGGTGGACATGCTGGTGCGGCACAGCTCCAGCGATTTCGACCTGGCACAGAACAGGCCCCTGGGCGACGGGGTGATCACGGGCTACGGCAAGGTCAACAGCCGGCCGCTGGCCGTCTTCTCGCAGGACTTCACCACCTTCGGCGGCTCCCTCTCGGCGGCGCACGGGGCGAAGATCTGCAAGATCATGGACATGGCCATCAAGGCGGGCATCCCCGTGGTGGGGCTCAACGACAGCGGCGGGGCGCGCGTGCAGGAGGGCGTTATCGCACTGGGCGCCTACGCCGACATCTTTCTGCGTAATACGCTGGCCTCCGGCGTGGTGCCCCAGATCAGCGCGATTCTCGGCCCCTGCGCCGGGGGCGCCGTCTACAGCCCGGCGATCACCGACTTCACCATCATGGTGGAGCAGAGCAGCTACATGTTCGTCACCGGTCCCAAGGTGGTCAAGACCGTGACACACGAGAGCGTCACCAGCGAGGACCTGGGCGGCGCGCACAGCCACGCCACCCGCTCCGGCGTGGCCCACTTCGCGGAACCGAACGAGGGGCGCGCCCTGCAGCGTATCCGGGACCTGCTGTCCTACATGCCCCAGAACAACATGGAGCGGCCGCCCGCGATTCCCTGCGAGGATCCCGCGGACCGCGCCGAGGAATCGCTGAAGACCGTGATCCCGGACAATCCCAACAAGCCCTACGACATCCGCGACGTGATCGTTCCAGTGGTCGACCGCGACTCCTTCCTGGAGGTCCACGCGGATTTCGCCGCCAACATCGTAGTGGGCTTCGCGCGGGTGGGCGGCGAGAGCGTGGGTGTCGTGGCCAACCAGCCGGCCGTGTTGGCGGGCGTGCTGGACATCGAGTCCAGCCGCAAGGCCGGTCGTTTCGTGCGCTTCTGCGACTGCTTCAACATTCCGCTGATCACTTTCGTGGACGTGCCCGGCTTCCTGCCCGGCACGGACCAGGAGTGGCGCGGTATCATCATCCACGGCTCGAAGCTGCTCTACGCCTTCTGCGAGGCCACCGTGCCCAAGATCACTGTGATCACGCGCAAGGCCTACGGCGGAGCCTACGACGTGATGAGCAGCAAGCACATCCGCGGCGACATGAACTTCGCCTGGCCCTCGGCCGAGATCGCCGTGATGGGCCCCAAGGGCGCGGTGGAGATCATCTTCAGCCGCGAGATCAAGAAGGCGGAGGATCCCGCCGCCGTGGAAGAGCGCAAGGTCAAGGACTACACCGAGCACTTCGCCAATCCATACAAGGCCGCCGAGCAGGGCTACGTGGACACCGTGATCCTGCCCGAGAACACGCGCCTGAGGGTCTGGAAGGCGCTGCAACTCTTGAAGAACAAGGCCGACCAGAATCCGCCACGCAAGCACGGCAACATTCCCCTGTAGGCATCTCGATGCGCAGGCGTGACGACGGTTCCGCCGGGGCGCGTCGAGGCCGCCAGTCGGCGTCGACGTGGTCCCGGTCGGGTATCGCGAACGTCCGTCTGGCCGTGCTGCTCTGCCTGTGCGTGCTGGTGGCGGGCACCCTGGGCTATCACCTGATCGAAGGTTGGGACTTTTTCGAAAGCTTCTACATGACCGTGATCACGATCTCCACGGTGGGCTTCGAGGAAGTGCGGCAAATGGACGGCGCGGGTCGCTTGCTGACCGTGATGCTGATCCTGGGCGGAGTCGGAGCCCTGGGTTACACCGCCACGAGTATCACGGCTATTCTGGTCACGGGCGAAATCCGGCTGGCGATGAGAGGAAGGCGCATGGAACGCAGATTGTCCAGGCTCAGGGATCACGTGATCCTTTGCGGCTACGGTAAGATCGGTCGCGAGATCGGCAGGGAATTTCTGCGCTCGGGCGAAAACCTATGCGTGGTGGACACCAACGAGCGGAAAGTGGAAAGCGCCCTGGACTCGGGCCTGCTGGCGCTGATCGGCGACGCCACCGAGGAGGAAACCCTCGAGCGCTGCGGCATCCGGCGGGCGCGCGGCGTGCTCCCCGCCCTGCCGGGGGACAGCGACAACCTCTTCGTGACGCTCACTTCCCGCGAGCTGAATCCCCGCATCCAGATCGTGGCCCGGGGGCTGGAGCCTTCCAGCGAGGGACGCCTGCTGCGGGCGGGGGCGGATCACGTGGTGAGCCCCTACGTCATCGGGGGCGGCCGGATGGCGGCGGTTGTGCTGAACCCGGGAATCGTGGACTTCCTGGACATCTTCATGAAGAAGGACGCGGTGGGCTACAGCCTTAGCCAGTTGAAGGTGGCCGCGGAGTCCAGCCTGGCGGGCAAGCGGCTCGGCGAAGCCCGCCTGCGCGAGAACTCGGGCGGGGCCATGGTGCTCGGTCTGCTGCGGGACGAAGAAATGCACCGCCTGCCCGGCGGCGACACGGAGATCCTGCCCGGCGACGAGCTGATCGTGCTGGGCACCCAGCAGATGATGGACCGGCTCAAGGAAGCCGGCGTGTAGATCCACCTCCCGGATACCGGCCGCCCCGTCAATTCTTTCGGACACTCTTTCCAGGTGATCCCGTCCGCCCTGCCGGCCGCGGAACAGTCCCGCACCCGCTGCGTTCAGGGTCAAAGGCGCAGCGGGAAGGAATATGTTTGCCACTGTCGATAGCGCGGCCCTTTGCGGCGTGGACGCCGTCCCCGTCCGCGTGGAGTGTCACGTGGCGCAGGGTTTGCCGCGGGTGTTGATTACCGGGCTGCCAGACAACGCCATCCGCGAGGCCGTGCCGCGGATCGTCAGCGCGGCCAAGCTCTCCGGCATCGATTTCCGGCTGACCCGGCGGATCGTGGTCAACCTCGTGCCGGGCGACCTGCGCAAGAGCGGCAGCTCCTTCGACCTGCCCATCGCCCTGGGGATCCTCGCAGCCATGGGCGAATGCCCGCCCGAAGCGCTCGAGGGCAGGCTGGTGCTGGGCGAGCTGGCCCTGGACGGCCGGATCGAGCCGGTGCGCGGCGTGCTGTCGCTGGTGGCCGCGGCGGGAAAGGGCACCCGCGAGATGATCGTGCCCGAGCCCAACGTGCAGGAGGCGCTGGCGGGGAGCCGGATCAAGGTGGTCGCTCCCGGGAACCTGAGCGGGGCCCTGGATCACATTCGCGGAAGGAAGGAACTCGCCGCCCGTCCCGCCGAGTTGAAAGTCCCAACGGGGGACGATACGCCGGCCGCGGGAGAAGTCGGCGGCGTCCACAAGTCCGGCGCGGGTCTTGCCGGTAGCCTGGCGGACCTGGCCGATGTCCGCGGGCAGGCCCTGGCGCGACGAGCTCTCGAGGTGGCGGCGGCCGGGGGACACAACCTGCTGATGATCGGCTCGCCCGGTTCCGGCAAGACGCTGCTGGCGCGCTGCCTGCCGGGCATCCTGCCCTGCATGGTGCGCGGTGAGCGGCTCGAAACCAGCCGCATTCACTCGGTGGCCGGTCTCCTGCCTCCGGGCAGCGGCCTGCTGAACCGGCGGCCCTTCCGGGCGCCCCACGCCACCATTTCGGATGCCGGCCTGATCGGTTCCGGCCGCTTCCCCCACGTGGGGGAGATCAGCCTGGCCCACCGCGGCGTACTCTTCCTGGACGAATTCCCGGAGTTTCGACGCGGAATCCTCGAGCAGCTGCGCCAGCCGCTTGAGGACGGCCGCGTGCTCGTGTCGCGGGCGGGATTCAGGCTGCTGCTGCCCTCCGACTTCATGCTGGTGGCGGCCATGAATCCCTGCCCCTGCGGGTACCTGGGCGATCCGCTGCGCGCCTGCCGCTGCGGCGAGGCGCAGGTGGCCAAGTACCGGGGCCGCGTTTCCGGACCGATTCTCGACCGCATCGACCTGCACGTGGAGCTTCCCGGGCTGCTTCCGGACGAGTTGCTGGAAGGTGTCGATGCTGAATGCAGCGACTCCGTGCGGCGGCGGGTGGGACTGGCGCGGGGGCGGCAGCGGGAACGCTACCGGGAGGTCTCCGGCCTGCACGACAACGCGGGCCTGGCCAGGGCCGGCGTCCGGCGCTGGTGTCGCCCCGACGCCGAGTGCCTGGGCCTGCTGCGCCGGGCCGCGGAGCGTCACCGTCTCAGCGCGCGGGCCATGGACCGGGTACTGCGGGTGGCGCGCACCGTGGCGGACCTGGAGGCATCCGACGAGTTGCGGACGCCGCACCTGGCGGAAGCGCTGCAGCTGCGCTGCCCGGATTTCGAGAGCTAGTGAACCAATCCATGTGAATCGGTCCACCAGGCAGCCTCAGCGCAGCAGCACGGCCTTGCGCGTCTCGCTGCGGCCCGCGCTGCTCAGCGTGTAGATGTAGACGCCGGAGCCCAGGTCGGCCGCGTTCCAGGCGTACTTGTGCAGACCGGCGCCGCGATAGCCCAGGTCGATCTCCCGTACCCGCTCGCCCAGGATGTTGTGGATACTCAGCGTTGCCCGCGCCAGCGATGGTTGGGTCCAGCTGATCAGTGTCACCGGGTTGAAGGGATTGGGGAAGTTCTGGCGCAGCTCGAAGCGCAGTCGACCGTGCTCCACCACGGAGGAGTTCAGGTCCAGGACCATGATGCTGTAGGGCGCGGTCTCCCCGGGATTGCGGTAGTCGGCCACGATGTAGTAGTCGCCGGCCGGCAGCCCGGGAACCTCGAGTTCCTCGCCGTCCGCTCCCGCTCCCTGGTCGTCCACGGCGGCTCCGCAGGTGGTCTCCGGGTGCTCGCAATCGCCCAGGACGAGGATCACCTCGTCGGCCTGGCCCTCGCCCAGGTGCGTGATCCGGATGTCCGTGTCCTCCAGCAGCACCAGCTGGTGGATCTCGTCGAAACCCGGAGAAGAGAGATCTCCCGGACAGCCCGCCGCCGCGTCGTGGTGACTGACGATGGGGGCCGGCCGTTCCGCGTTGTAGACGTCCTCGAGTTCTCCGGCCTCCACCAGGTGGTCGCAGGGACCGTTCTCGACGCAGCTCTCCGCGTTGAAGGTCAGGGCGTAGGCCTGGGGATTGCCCACTCCCTCGGTCTCGTTGTGGGCGATGACGATGTAATACACCCCTGGATCCAGGCATTCCGCGCCCAGTGATTCCCCGTAACACATGGGGCCGATGTCCACCGCGTCGTGGATCACGCCCTCCGGATCGAAATCCGTCAGGAAGAGCACGCAGTTGAATTCGTCGACTTCGGAGACGAAGTCCAGCATGGTGGGCACGAAGAGTTCGAAGCGGTACCAGTCCATGTCGCGCAATCCCTCTTCCGCCCAGACTTCGCCGCAGACCGTTTCACCCTCGACGATCTCGTTGAAGGAGCTGTTGGGCGGGTCGGCGTTCCAGCCCTCGTTGGGCTCGCTTTCCGGCGTGCCCTGGCAGTCCACCGGCTGGTGCCCCTCGCAGGGATCGCCCAGGCTGTTCAGCATGAGCGCGTAGGTCTGCAGGGTGTCCACTCCGCTGAAATCGTTGTGGGCGATCATCACCAGGTAGTCGCCCGATTCGAGGCCGTTGACGAACAGGGTTTCGTCCCAGCAACGCTCCATGTCGTCCACCGTGGCGATCAGCTCGCCGTCCTGGGGATCGAAATCGTAGAGCGAGAGCATGCAGTCGAAGTCGGAGACCTCGGTCTGGATCCGCAGGTCGCCGCCGAAGTGCAGGTAGTGAAACCAGTCCGTGTCCCAGGTCGCGCCGTCGGCCAGCACCTCGCCGCAGATCGTCTCGCCGTCCTCGATTTCCCCGTAACTGCTGTTGGGCGGATCGGCGAACCAGCCCTGGTTGGGTTCCTCCTCGGCGGTGCCCGCGCACTCCACCGGTTCGCAGTTGTTGGGCGGGTCGATGCGGATGGCCAGCAGGTCCGCGATGGCTCCGCCTTCCCCGTTGTAGTTGATCTGCAGGCCGATGGTGCCGTCGGAGTTCTCGACGCCTATCGTGGCGGAGTTGAGATCTCCTTCGTTCATGTCCTGGTAGTAGAGCATGATCCGGCCGTTGTCCTCCAGGATCGCCTGGAATGTGAAGGAGGGGGCCCCGCCCGGGTAGGCTTCCACCTGGTCGAACTGGACGATGAAACGGTCGTTCTCCGCGTCCGCATAGGTGTACGCGGCGCCGGCGCCCTCCGGCGGGTCCAGGTCGTCCCAGAACATGGCGATCAGGTTGTTCGGCGACCAGCCGTCGTCGTTGGGAAGCTCGGTATTGCTCAGGCTTCCCGAGCCCTCGCCGAAGCTGATGAAGCCGTTGGAGCCCACGTAGCACTCGCTCCAGAACTGCTCGTAGAAGGGGAACTCGATGCCCATGGCGAAGGGCCCGTCGAAGGAATCGTCCGACAGGACGGCCAGGTCGCCGGTTCCCGAAATGTCGACCCAGTCGTAGGGAGGTCCTATGGGATCCAGGGAGTTGATCCAGGTGTAGCCGTAATCGTCGGGCCCGCCCTGCGTGGGCGGTGAGCCCCAGTAGCCGGTGTCGCTGTTGGAGGCCTCGGATTCGCCGGCGTCGAACAGGGCGGTCACGTGATACTCGTAGACCACGTCCATCTCCGAGCCCTGGCCGGCGTCGTCGATGAAAGTCAGCTCAGTGGTGCTGCCGATCTCCTCGCCGTCGCGGTAGACCAGGTAGTGCTGGAAAACGCGGCCGTGGTCGCTGTGCTCGAGCAGCCCGCGCCAGAGCAGCAGGGCGCGTTCTTTGTCCAGGCCGTGCTCGCGCATCAGGCGCATCAGCGCGTCGTCCTCGCCGGATGGTATCGCGCCGCCGAACCAGCGGGCCAGCAGGCCGGGATCGACGGGCGGCAGCCAGGTGACGATGGTCTGCAACAGCAGGCCGTCCGTGGCGGAGAGCGCCACCGGCGGCCAGGTGTAACTCACCACCTCGAATTCCCAGGTGGGACTGACACGCACGTTGGAGTTCTCGCTGGCGTCGACGGCCTCGATGTGATACTGGACGATCGTGCCGGCATCCTGGTGGGGGATCGCCCCTGTCCAGGCGTCGCCGCCCGTGTTCTCCATCGCCGCCGATCCGTTCTCGCCGTCGATGAACCAGTGCACCGAGGCCTCGGCGACTCCCGTGTTGTCGGTGATCTGGGCCTCGACCTCGAAGCCGCCCTCGATCTCGGTTTCAACGTCGGGCAGCGGGTCGTGGACGATCACCGGCGGCTGGAAATCGCCTTCCAGGGCGTCGAAGTAGATCGCCACGCCGTCTCCCAGGCGGCCGCCGTCGCCGTCGAAATTCACCTGCAGGCCGATGGTGCCGTCGGCGTTCTCGATGCCCACGGTGGCATTGGTCACGTCGTTCTCGTCCATGTCCAGGTACTGGCAGAGAATGTCGCCCTCAGGGTAGAGGATCGTCTGGTAGGTCATCGGCGGACCGCCGCCGGGGTAAGCCACCACTTCGTGATACTGGACGATGAAACGGTCGTTTTCCTCGTCGTACCAATAGAAGGCCGAACCGCCGTGCGGCATGTCCATGTCGTCCCAGAATACGGCCACCATGTTGTCGGGCGACCAGCCGTTGCCCGGCTGCGGAATCGGTTCGTTGATATAGGCGGTGTAACCCTGCCCGAAGCTCACGTAGCCGTTGGAACAGATGTAGCACTCGGTGTAGTTGCTGTCGTAGAAAGGAAAGGTGAATCCGGTCGCGATGGGACCCGCGAAGTCGTCAAGGCCCAAGGTCAGCTCCGTGCCCGTTCCGCTGATGTCCGTCCAGTCGAAGTCGGGACCCTCGGGGTGGTCGCTGTGGATCCAGACGTAGCCGAATTCGTCCGGGCCGCCCTCGGTGGGCGTGGGCAGCCACCAGCCGTCATCGGTGTTGGATGGATCGGACTCGCCCGCGTCGAAGACGGCCGTCACGTGATACGTGTATGTCACTTCGGGTTCCGAGCCCTCGCCGAGGTTGTCCGAATACAGCAACTCGGTGGTGGTTCCCATCGCCTCGCCGTCCCGGTACACGTAGTAATACTGGAAGACGCGCTGGCCATCCCCGACCCGCGCAAGTCGTTCCCACATCCGCCAGGCGGCGGCGCGGTCGACGCCGTGGATTTCCATCAGGCGCTCGACGGCTTCGTCCTCGCGGGTCGGCAGGTCCGGCCCGAACCAGCGGGCCAGCAGGCCGGGATCAACGGGCGGCAGCCAGGTGATCAGGGTCTGGCTCAGCATCCCGTCGGTGGCGACGAGGTTCTGCGGCGGCCAGGCGTAGCTGACCACTTCGAAGCTCCAGGTGGGGCTGGTACGCACATTGGAATTCTCGCTGGCGTCGGTCGCCGTCAGGTAGTAGGCCACCATGGAGCCCTCGTCCTGGTGGGGAATCTCGCCCTCCCAGGTATCGCCGCCCGTGTTGGTCAGGGCCGCGGAGCCGCTTTCGCCGTCGACGAGCCAGTGCAGGGAGGCTTCCGCCACGCCGGATTCGTCGGTGATCTCGGCGCTGAGGGCTATGCCGCCCGCCAGCTCGGCCTCCACGTCGGGCAGCGGGTCGTGGACGATGATGGGCGGCTGCCAGTCGCCCTCCAGCGCCAGGAAGTCCAGGGCCAGCTGGTCGGCGATCATGCCGCCCTCGCCGTCGTAGTTGACCAAAAGGCCGATGCTGCCGTCGGCGTTCTCGATGCCCACCGTGGCTCCCTGGACATCCCCTTCGTCCATGTCCTCGTAGTTGACGCGGATGTCGCCGTTCTCGTAGAGAATGACCTGGAAAGTGAACAGTCCGCCAGCGCCGAAAGGCGGCACCTGGTCGTACTGCACGATGAAACGGCCGTTCGCCTCGTCGAAGTAATACAGGATCTGGCCGCCGCTGGCCGGATTGAGGTCGTCCCAGAAGGGGGCGATCATGTTGTCCGGGCTCCAGCCGTCGTGGAAGGGTATGGTGGTGTTGGTGTAGGTCGTGTAGCCCTGTCCGAAACTGACGTAGCCGTTGGAACAGATGTAGCAGTCGGCGTAGCTCTCCTCGTAGAAGGGGAATGTAAAGCCCAGCGGAAGGGGTCCCTCGAAGTCGTCGTCGGTCAGCACGACGGCGGTTCCCAGGTCGAGGATGTCCACCCACTCGTAGAGCGGACCGGCCTCGTTCTCGCTGTTGATCCAGGCGTAGCCGAATTCATCCGGCCCGCCGCTGGTGGGACGGGGCGGCGTGGCCTGGACCAGGATCTCGAAGTCGCCTTCCGAGGTCCCGGTATGACCGACCAGCAGGTGGTAGACGCCTTCCTCCAGCAGCACCTCCATCAGGCGCGCGGCGGCGAAAGGCTCATTACAGTTGGAAGTGGTGGACTGCGCGATCACCGTTCCGCCGGCGCAGGGGTTGATGTCGAAGAGGTAGAGGTCCACGCTGTAGGAAGTTCCGGGCCGGCAGGCGTCGAAGTCCCAGTGACCGTCCACGGGGATGGTGATCTCGCAGCCCGCGTCGCCCCCGTCGCCCGCATAGACATGCGGCGCCCCGACGTTGTCGCCGAGGATCACCAGGGGGGCGTCCACCGCCTGCGTGTCCTCCGTGTACTCCACGCATGGATGGGGCGGGCACTCGTCGAAGCAGATGTTGATCTGGTAGTCGCCCATGTCGTCGTCGGAGTAGCCGTCGATCACCAGGTAGTAGGCGCCCGGTTCCAGGCAGCACTCCATCGTCGAGCGCCAGATGTCCCAGTCGCAGCTCTCGTCGTCGTCCACCGCCACGGGAACCTGCTGCTCGTCGAAGATGCCGAAGGCGGTGTCGAAGGTGGTGAACTCCAGGCAGGTGGTGGCTTCGATGTAGGTGGTGTCCTGAAGGGTGAAAGTGTACCAGGCGTCGGGCGCCGAAAAGCTCGAAGTATAGAGGTCGAAGTTGCAGAACAGGGGCTCTTCCACGGGGCTGGGCATCACGTCGGTCTTGTCCGCCGTGGTGCCGTCGTCGTCGTAGCAGTCCCCCCAGGCCACGGTGGTGATCTCGGTGGCGTCCTCGGGCCCGTCGCCTCCGTCCCGTGATACGTCGCGTCGGCTTGCCCCGGCATGGGGGAAGAGCCTCCGGCGCAGCGACTCCGGCGCCTCATCGCCCCGCAGCTTGCACTCGTAATACAACCGGTGATCCTGGTTCCCGAGTCGCGGATCGTCAGCCGCGGCGTCCTCGGCGCCGGGGAGCAGGTGGCCGTACTCCGCCTGCAGCGCCTCGTAGTCGACGCCTTCCCGCTGCGCCTTTTCGCGCAGCTCGTATTCCGTGATCCGCGGAGCGGCCGCGGTCGCCATCCACGTGCCTGCAAGCGCCAGGAGCAGGCCGGCGGTGATTGTCTGCCTCATGCGAGACTCCCGCTGTTTAGTTGCAGTCGTTCATGATCCGGGCCGGGGGCAGTGCGTGGGAATGAGGGCCCGGGATTCGGCGCCCGGAAAGTCGGCGGGGCGCAGGTTGTCCAGTGAAGCTGTCGGTCGGGAGATTCAGCCATAAAGTCCGTGGAATCCGAAATCCGACAGATTCATAGCATTGTACTAAAGCTGGGACTTCCGGAGCAGAGAAAAGCGCGGGCCATGGAAAAGCCCCGCCGGTCGCGACCGGCGGGGCGAATTGATCATGATTTGTGAACGATGCGGCGCAGGAGGCGCACGAACCAGACGCCCTTGTCGGCGGCGGATCAGCAGCGCGCAAAGCGTGTCTGTTGCATCTGCCGGGTCTTGATGCGGCGCAGGGGCGCACCATTGCGCCCCTGGATCCGCATCAAGACTATTTGAGCAGCACGGCCTTCATCGTCCGGCTGTGCTCGCCGGTGTCCAGCGTGTACAGGTAGACGCCGCTGGACAGGGCCGAAGCGTCCCAGACGAGGCTGTGACTTCCCGCTCCCCGGAAACCGAGGTCGAAGCTCTGCACCACCTCGCCCAGGATGTTGTGAATCGTCAGGCTGGCGCGGCTCAGGCGCGGCTGGCTCCAGCTGATCGTGGTCACCGGGTTGAAGGGATTCGGGTAATTCTGCATCAGCTCGAAGCTGAGCGCCAGGATTTCGTCCACGTCCACGCCCAGGTCGTCCACGGTCAGCACGAAGGGTGCGGCTTCCGCGGCGCCCCAGTAGTCGGCCACGATGTAGTACGTGCCCGCCGGGATGTCGTCGATCTGCAGCTCTTCAGCGCCCGGGTCGGATCCGTTCTGGTCCATTCCCGCGATGCAGCTTTCCGTCGTGTTGCAGTCGCTGAGCACGTAGACCACCTCGTCGGCGTCGTCCTCGCCCTGGTGCGTGATCAGGATGTCCGTCTGCTCGTTGATCACCAGCATGTGCAGCTCGTCCCAGCCCGAGGATGAGATCCCGCCCGGGCAGCCGTTGATGGCGTTGTGGTGATTGGCGATGGGTGCCGGACGTTCGGCTTCGTAGATGTCGTTCAGCTCACCCGCGTCCACCATGTCTCCGCAGGGATCGGGCGGCGTGCAGTCGCCGAGGACCATGGTCAGGGCGTAGGCTTCCTCATCGGGGATGTCGTAGAAGTCGTTGTGCATGAAGGCGATGAAGTACTCCCCGGGGGCCAGGCACTCGTAGAGCATGTACTCGCCGTGGCAGGCGGGTTCGTTGTCCACCGCGCCCAGGATCGATCCGTCCGGATCGAAATCGGTCAGGAAGACGATCGCGTCGAACCAGTCGATCTCGCTCGAGATCTCGATGTTGTAGGTATCTTCCAGCTCGAAGTAGTACCAGTCCGTATCACGCGTGCCTTCGTCTGCCCAGACCGTTCCGCAGATGGTCTCGCCGTCGCCGATCGTACCGTAGTTGCTGTTGGGTGGATCGGCGTTCCAGCCCTCGTTGGGCTCCGTCTCGTCCGTGCCATCGCAGACGATGGGTTCGTGCCCCTCGCAGGGATCGCCCAGACAGGTCAGCGTCAGTGCGTAATTCTGCTCGTCGGGCACGTCGTAGAAGTCGTTGTGCGCGATCACGATGTAATACTCGCCGGCGGGCAGTCCCGCGTAGGTGATCGTCTCGGGCACGCACCAGGGCTGCGTATCGGCGGAGACGATCACGCCCAGATCCGGATCGAAGTAGGTCAGGAAGAGGATGCAGTTGAAGTACTCGATCTCGGTGGTGACTTCGATGTCGCCGCCCGTGTGATCCAGGCGGAACCAGTCGAGGTCGCGGGTTCCGGCGTCGGCCCAGACCGTGCCGCAGACGGTCTCACCGCAGACGATGTTGCCGTAGTTGTCGTTGGGCGGGTCGGCGTTCCAGCCCTCGTTGGGCTCTTCCTCGGGCGTCCCGTCGCATTCCACGGGCTCGACGTCGTCGCAGGGATCATCGCCGCAGGTGACGGTCAGCGTGAAGTCATAGTCCGTGCCGCCGTAGCTCCAGGCGTCCACCACCACGTAATACGTGCCCGCGTCGTAGGTGCCCTCGATGGTTTCGTCGGAACCGAAGAGGTAGGGCATGTCGAGGCAGTCCAGCGGGTTGCAGCTTCCCAGCAGCACCAGGTCGAGGTCCTCGGCGCCGCCCGAGGTCATCGTGATGATCAGGAAACCGCCCTGGTGCTCAAGCTCGTAGACCACCTCGGGGCCGTCCTCGCCGCCGAAGCAGTAGGTCTCCCAGGCGTTGCCCAGGCTCATGGTGTTGTCGCCCACCACCGTCTCGTTGCAGGACAGCGGGTAGGGGTCCTCGCAAGGATCGGGGATCTCGCAGGGATCGCAGGTCATCGTCAGGGCGTAGGACGCTTCGTCCACGCCGGAGAAGGCGTTGTGGCCGATCCAGGCGTAATACGTTCCGGCCATCAGGCAGTCGCTGACCAGCGTCTCGCCCTCGCAGTAGCCGTTGACGTCCACCGATGTGACCACGTTGTAGGCGCCGTCGATAATGAACAGCAGGCAGTTGAAGAAATCCACTTCCGCCTCGAGGGTCACGAAGCTGGATTCCATCAGCAGGAATTCGAACCAGTCCGTGTCACGCTGATCCTCGGCGGCCCAGGTGGTGCCGCAGACCGTCTGATCGCATTCGATCACCCCGAAGGTGTTGTCGCCGTCGAATTCCTCGGGGCCGTTGTTGGGTTCGCCCTCGTCCACGCCCTCGCACTCCACCGGAGTGCAGTCGAACTCGTCGACGTAGAGCACGAAGGGACCGGCACCCGTGCCGTAGCCGTCCACGACGATGTAATACTCACCGGCCGGCAGGTCGCAGAAGAAGGTGGACTGCAGGCCGCACTCGTCGTCGTTGCCGGTCACCAGGTCGTTCAGCGTGGGCGTCTCCCCGGTGTCCAGGAACACTCCGATCACGGTGTCGTAGCTGCTTTCGCACAGGTCGCCCGTGATGGTCGCCGGCTCGTCCAGGGTCAGGTGGTACCAGGCGTCGGGCCCGCCGCCGGAGTTCGTGAAGAAGGTTCCCAGCCAGTCGCAGATCCATTGGACGTCCTCGATGTAGGGTCCCATGGCGTTGCTCATGCCCTGGGTGTCGCCGCTGTCGGAGAAGGGCAGCGATTCGATCTCGATCGCTCCCTCCCAGGTGTCGTTGCCGGCGGGGGGCTCGCATTCCACGGTGATGCCGTAGTTGCCCTCGCCGGAGCCGAAGCCCTCCACCACCACGTAGTAGGTCCCGGCGTCCAGGATGCCCGCGATTTCGGAAGGCTCGTAGGGCGCGCTGTCGATGTCGCAGACCGGGCCGTCGTCGTCGTAGGCCAGCTGGACCGCGTTGGGATCGGTGGGGCAGATGTCGTAGAGGCGCAGGTAGGTGTCGTAATCCGTGTTCGTCGAGCAGAGGGTGATGCGGTAGGTCGTGGTCTCCTCGATCAGCAGCTCGTAGAATACGTCGCCGGCGTCGTTGCCCACGTAGTTCTGCATGCCCACGTTGCTGCCCCAGAGGTCCGTCGTCTCACAGGTCAACAGCTCCAGCTCTTCGCAGGGATCCTCGTACTCACAGGGTTCGCAGCTGATCTCCACATGCCACACGGCTTCCTCGGGAATGCCCGTGAAGCCCGCGGGAGCGATGATGAACATGTAGGTGCCGGCCGGCACGCAGTCGGTGGTCATGGAGAGCGCCTCCATGCCCGTGACGAAGGCCAGCTGGTTCATGTTGTCGCAGTCGCCTCCGAAGGCCCACATGTTGTATTCCTCGCAGGCGTGGCCGTCGAAGGTGATGTAGCTGGGCTCGAAGACCGTGACCTCGAACCAGTCCATGTCGCGGGTGTCGAAGCCGGTGTCCGGATTGTAGAAGGTGAAGAATGTGCCGCAGAACTCCATGGCGCACTCGACTTCCTGGAAGAGCGGCGGTTCAACATTGCAGCCGCCGTTGGTGTAGTCCTCATAGACCGGGGGATCCTCTCCCGGATAGTAGCCCTCGTCCTCGTTCCACAGGTCCGTACAGTCCCATTCCTCGCAATCCTCGGGGGGCGTGCAGGTCTCGTAGCTGAAGTTCACTTCGAGATCGTAGGTCCCTTCGTATCCGCCGTAGGCGTCGACGATCAGGTAGTAGGTACCGGCCGCCAGGCAGCAGGGCTCGATCCAGGACGAGAAATCGGGACAACCGTCGCCGTCGTCGTTCATGGCCACCAGTTCCATGCTCTCGTTGAGGATGCCCAGCACGGTGTCGTAGTCGGCCATGTCGCAGGTGCTGGCTTCCACTTCGTAGGCGTCGGGCAGGGTGAAGGTGTACCAGGCCTCGGGTCCCAGGAACGAGGACGTATAGGAGCTGGTGTTGCAGTACTGGGGTTCGGGGTTCCCCGAAGTGAAATTGTCCGCGTAGCCGATGGTGGTTCCGGAATCGAAGTAGGATCCGCCCGCCTCGAATGTGATTTCCACCGCGTCGCCGGGGCCGTCCCCGCCGTCGCGTGTCGCATCCGGTTCAGCCCCGGGGCCGAAGACCGCTTCGATCAGCCAGGCCGGGATCTGCTCGCCGGCGTGCTTGAGGCGGTAATACATGGCCTCTTCTGCGGTTTCGAAGACCGGCTGATTCCGCAGTTCGACGGGGAAGGGCCGGGGAACCGCCTCCTTGTTGACGCTCAGGTCCTCGCCCTCCAGCACTTTCCGCGGACCTGCGGAACCGCGCGCCCCGAAGGCCGGTGAATCCGCCTGCGGGTTCTCGTGCCGCTGGACGGTGGCATCAAGGTTGGTGCTGCTGATCCCGGTGGATGTGGCCGAGGTGCCGTGCTGCACGACGGTGGCCGCCAGGGCCGTCCCCGCCACGGACAGGATCAGGCTCGCCAGAAACAGTTTCTTCATAAGGGATCTCCTGCTTTTTCAGACAGTTCCGGAGGCGCTCGAAATGCATTCTGGAGGCGTGGAGCGGCGAACCTGTTTCATCGTTCCCGCATCCGTGTCACATGGAACAGGGCCTTTCCCGAGGAACTGCCGGACTTCCTGTTCAGGTACATCGAAATCTGGTTGTGGCTATGTGATTCTGCTCTTCTTCGACTTGTCGTGTAAAGTTACCAAGCGCGCGCCTATGCAGCCAGCACTATTTGTCACGCTTTGTCACTTGGGCCGGGAGCCCCTTCACCGCCCAGGACGGCTATGGGGAGCCCCTTCGCCGTGCAGGGCGTCGATTTCGTCCAGCAGCTCGCGGTGTCCCAGAACGCGCTGCTCGCCCGTGGCCATGTTCTTCAGGCTCAGTTCGCCGCGGGACCATTCCTCGGGGCCCAGGGTGACGACCCAGGGAATGCCCTTGCGGTGGGCCAGGGCGTACTGCTTCTTCAGCTTCTCCCGCTCGAGGGCCAGCTCGGTCGGCAGGCCGGCCCGCCTGAGTTCGGCGGCCAGGCGCAGGGCCGCCTCGTCGGTCTCCTCGAAGTAGCGTGTCACAAGAACGCGCGCGGGGGGGCGTTCGGTCGCGCCGATCTCCAGCTGGTCCAGGGCGGCGACCAGGCGGTCCAGGCCCAGGGTGGCGCCCGTGGCCGGGATGTCGCGCCCCAGGAACATCCCCACCAGCCCGTCGTAACGCCCGCCGCCCATCACGCTGCCCATGTGGGGCAGGTCCGGAACGACCGCCTCGAAGATCGGTCCGGTGTAGTAGGAAAGCCCGCGGGCCAGGTAGAGATCGGTTCGCATAGTATCGGCCGGAAGGTCGTAGGGTTTGAGCAGGTTGAAGAGTTCATCCAGTTCCCGCAGGGCCCGCTCGCCGTTTTCCAGCGTGGAGAGTTCCTCCAGGTTCTCCGGCCTCCCGGTCGTCGTCTCACGGGCCATCAGCTCCAGGATGCATTCCGCTTCCTTCACGGAAATGCCGCGCGCCGCGAGTTCTTCGCGCACGCCTTCCAGGCCCACCTTGTCCAGCTTGTCCACCGCCGTACAGACCTGGCTTTCCAGTTCCGGCCGGATTCCGGCGGCCTCCACCATCGCCTTGAGCAGCAGGCGGTGGTTGATCCCGATGCGGAATGCCGGCAGCCCCAGTCGCCGGAGCAGGCCCGCGCAGGCCGCGATGACCTCGGCGTCCGCCGCCAGGGAAGGGCTGCCCACCACGTCGATGTCGCATTGCATGAATTCTCGGAATCGCCCCTGCCGGGGCTGCGGGCGGTCGGCCCGCCAGACCGGCTGCATCTGGTAGCGCTTGAAAGGCAGCGGCAGGTCGGGGTGCTGGGCCACGTAGCGGGCCAGCGGGACCGTGAGGTCGTAGCGCAGGGCCAGCCGACGCCGAGGGTCCTCGTTGCGGTAGTCCAGCTTGTAGATCAACTGCTCTTCGTCGCCGTACTTGCCCAGCAGGATCTCGAGGTACTCGAGGGCCGGGGTTTCCAGCGGCGCGAAGCCGTAGACCCGGAAGTTCTCGCGCAGGACTTCGAGCAGCGTTTCCCGTCGGCTCATTTCGGCGGGAGAGAAGTCCCGGGTGCCGTTGTAGATCCGGGGCTGGATCCTGGTGGACATGGTTGCTACCTCGTTCTGTGACACGTCGGATCGACCCGCCCGCGCCACTTGCAGGCTTCAGCTCACCAGAGCTTCGTAAACTTCCATGTATTGCGGGATCACGCGCTCAATGGAGAAACGATCCACCGCCGTCTCACGCGCCCTGCGGCTCATGCGCCCGTAGGCCTCTTCGTCGGAGAGCAGCTCCAGCGCCCGTTCGCTGAATTCCCCCGGTTCGCCGGGGCTGCAGAGCCAGCTGTTGTGGCCGCTGTCCACCAGTTCGGGCAGCCCGCCCACGCGGCTGGCCAGGACCGGTACGCCGCTGGACATGGCTTCCAGGGCCGCCAGACCGAAGCTCTCGGTTTCAGAGGGCAGGACGAAGAGATCGGCGATGCTCATCAGATCCACGATGGACTCCTGGTTGCCCAGGAAGACCACCCGCTCGCAGAGTCCGTGGCTGCGCACCAGCTCGCGGACGCCGGCCTTTTCCGGCCCGTTGCCCGCCAGCAGCAGGCGGGCGGGAGTGCGTTCGTTCACCCGCCGGAAGATCTCCACCACCTCCGGGACGCGCTTGACCGGCCGGAAGTTGGAGATGTGCAGCAGCAGCGGCTCCTCGCAGGAAGCGAATCGCGCCCGCAGCTCGCGATTGCAGCCGGGCTTGAATTCCTCGGGATCCACGAAGTTGTGGATGCAGCGAAGATCCAGCTCCGTGCCGAAGACGTGCCGCGTCTCGTTGCAGAGGAAGCGGCTGACCGCCGTGAGGGCGTCGGTCTGCCGGAGCGCGAAGCGTGTCACCTCGAGGTAGCCGGGTTCCTGGCCCACCAGCGTGATGTCGGTGCCGTGCAGCGTGCTGACCACGGGGAGCCTGTCGCCGCCCAGCATTTCGCGCGACATCCAGGCGCTGACGGTGTGGGGAATGGCGTAATGGGCGTGGACCAGGTCCAGCCCCTCCCGGCGGGCGATCTCGACGATCTTGGAGGCCAGGGCCAGGCTGTAGGGCGGGTACTCGAAGAGCGGGTACTGGCTCACGTCCACCTGGTGGAAGTAGACGCCGGGGTAGAGGCGGTTCAACCGGAAGGGACGGCGGTAGGAGATGAAATGGACCACGTGCCCCTGGCGGCCCAGCTCGATTCCCAGCTCGGTGGCCACGACCCCGCTCCCGCCGTGGGTCGGGTAGCAGCAGATGCCGATGTTCATTTCGCGCCCCTCTCGCCGCAGAAGTGGGCGACCGGGTCCTCGACGGCCAGGGTCTCCTCGCAGTGGAAGGCCTCGCCGTAGCGCCTGCCGATCAGCTGGCCGTAATACATGGCCCGCGCGGTGACGAAATGCCAGAAATCGGGCGAGGAGATCTTGGTCTCCGGCTCGCGCGAGTCGGGGTCGTGGAGCTGGCTGCGGTAGCACTTGGCGGCCCGCTCGCGCTCGGCCCAGAATTCGCTGACGTCGACCACGAAGCTGGGAGTGAATTCCCTTCGTCCCGGGTAATACAGAACGATTTCCGGGCGGTGGTGCGTCTCGCCGGACTCCAGGCGCGCCATGCCCGCCAGGAAACAGGCGCTGCGCACCAGGCGCGCTGCGTGCTCGTGATCCGGGTGGTCGTCGATCATCCAGGGGGCCAGGACGATCTTCGGCCGGTGGCGCCGTATCACGCGCACCAGCTCGAGTTCGTTCTCCCGAGACTGGCGGAGCCGCCCGTCTCCCAGGTCGAGGTTCAGGCGCAGGTTCAGGCCCAGCAGTTCCGTGGCCTCGGCGCACTCCCGCGCGCGTGTCTCGCGGTCGCCGCGGGTGCCCATCTCGCCCGCCGTGAGATCCACGATACCGGTGCGGTGGCCCAGGGACTTCAATTTCAGCATCGTGCCCGCGGCGCAGATCTCCACGTCGTCCGGGTGAGGGCCGAAGGCCAGGATGTCGATCGGCTGAGTATCCTTCATGCCTCGCTTTCCATATTACGGACTGTAGCACTGCCGGGGTCGACGAGCAGGCGCTGCGAACCGCCGGCGAAGGGATCCAGCGCGGCTTCGAGGGCCGGCAGGATCTTCGGACCGCCCAGGTGCGCGAGCAGCGCCAGGCTGTTGATCCTGCGCTCCTGCGGCCCCGCGGTGGAATCCTGCCAGCGGGCCCGGCGATGGAGGTCGCGCAGCAGCGGCCTGTGATCCGCGATGGAGGCGCGAAAGATCTTATCGCCGAGTTCGGTCAGGCGCGCGCCCAGACGCTTGCCGCTTGCTTCGAGATCGGGGCGTCCGGCCCGCCCCGACCAATCCGCGCCCAGCTTAAAGATTTCCTGCGCCAGCTCCAGCAGCCGCCGCTGATCGTTCCGGCCAGCGGACGCTCCCGGCAGGCGGTCGAGGAACTCCGCCGGCCAGGGCTCCCCCGGCTGGGGAGGGTTCCAGGGGTCCAGTTCCAGAGCGCGAAACCGCTCCTCGTCCTCGATCGGCACGAGCTGGACCCGCGGCCTGGGCCAGGGCAGCGCACCGCGGATCCCCAGGCCCCGCGCCGCGGCCTCCGTTTGCCTCAAATAAAGCAGTTCACCGGGGCCCGCGAGGCAGAGGTCGGGCGCCAGCAGCCAGTCCTGGAGCAGCGGGCGGCTGAGTACGTTCGAACTCAGAGCATCGGGACTCGCCGGTTCGCTGTCGAAGCGCGCCCTGCGCCTCAGGCCCAGCCCGTCCTCTTCGAACCAGGGCGCCAGTTCGTCCAGGGTCACCGGCGGCTCTTGGCCCTCCGCGCGCAGCTGTCCGGTGGATTCCCGGAAATCCTCCAGCAGGGCACCGCCTCTTGCCCGAAGCCCCTCGAAGAAGGGAGCGCAGAGCCGCCTCGCGCCGGGAGTGGATGGATCGAAGAACAGCAGGCCCCGCCCGGGGAAGAGACCGCGCGCCAGGCGCCTGAACAGCTCCGCCGGACTGCCCGGCCGCCGCAGGCCGTCCTCGCAGATCGACCTCTGTTCCGCGGGCCAGGTCTCGAAGACCGCGGCCAGCCCCCGGCGCAGGGTCTCCAGGCTTTCTTCCTCCAGGCGGATCCGGCCCACGCTGCGTCCCCGGCCACCCGGGGGGGGAGCCAGCTTCAGATCCTTGAATCCCGGGACCCGGATCCTGGCGATCTCCTCCCAGTCATGGTCGTTGCTCTCGATCCAGAAAATGCAGACGGGGCGCGGCAGGCCCGCCGCGCTCAGGGCCTCCGCCAGCGTGAGCAGGCCAAGGATCTTGTGCAGGCTATAGGCGGGACCGAGCAGGAGGCCCGCCTGCTGTCCGCTCACCAGCAGCGGCTGGCCGGGACGCCTAAGGTTCTCAAGAGCACGCCGATCGGCCGCTTCGGGGGATTCCTCGTGCTGCTTCTCGAGCAGCTCCGCCAGCGCGACGCGCCGCCCCAGCAGTTCATCGTCCGGGGCTTCCCGTCGGCTGATCGATCGGAGCAGCCCGGCCGCCCGATCGGGCCCGGTATCAGGATCAGTCTGATTCATGCCTGACTGGATTCGGGGCGAACTTCACGGCGCAGAACCAGGATGCTGCGGGGACCGGATTCCCGCCAGGGTCCACCCTCGTGATCGCCCAGGTGTGCCAGCAGCCGGAAACCTTCGACCTCGAGACGGTCGACAAACCAGCGGTGGGCATACAGCTTGACCCGCTCGCGGACGCAGCGCGGCGCTTCCGCCGGCCTGCCGAAACTGATGCGCTTTTCCACCATGTTCAACTCGGTAATGATCCGGCGTTCCTCGCGGACCTCCCATTCATCCACGGTTCTCAGGCTCAGCGGAACCAGCTCCTTTTTCAGCTGCGGGGGGTTGAGATAGTCGATCACCAGCCGGCCGCGCTCTGCCACAAGCTTGGACATGCGCCGGAGCAGCGCTTCGTTAGCTTCATCCCGCTCGTCGTAGCCGAAGCTGCTGAACAGCGACAGGACCCAGCCGAAGCGCGGACCGAAGGGAGGACGTCGCATGTCTCCGCGCACGAAGGCCCCTGATCCGGGTCCTGCCGGCCGCTGCGCGGCTGCTTCTTCGGCCGGCCGCTGTCCCCGGAGGGCCCTGCCCAGCTCGCTGCGTCCCTTGCGCAGAAGGACCGGGGACCAGTCCAGGCCCACAACGCGGAAACCCCGCCGGCACAGTTCTTTCAGGTGCCGGCCGTCGCCGCAGCCCAGGTCGAGTACCAGGGTCGCCGATCCGCCAATCTCCGGAACCAATCCGAAACGATTCTGCAGGAGGTCGATGAAGACCGCGGCCTCGCGCGGACTGCGATGGGCGTACAACTTGAGATAATCTTCGTCGAACCACCGGCGATGCCAGTTGCTGGCTTCAGTTGTGAACGGCCGCATTGCCGATGCCGTCCAGCAGGGACTTGACTTCTTCGATCTTGAAAGGCTTGGCCAGGAGCTGCTCCACCCGGTGCCGCTCGAGGTTTTCCTGCTTCACCTGGGCTCCCCAGCCGGTGACCAGCACCAGGTGCGCGTGCTGCGAAGACCCGGTTTCCTCCTCGCGGATGCGGTCCGCCAGTTCCCAGCCGTTCATGCCGGGCATTCCCAGGTCGGTGAAGACCACCTGGTGGCGCCGTTCGCGGAACAGGTTCAGGCCTTGCTGGCCGGTTTCGGCCTCATCCACGTTGTGCCCCATGACTTCCAGCAGCTCCACCAGTACGTCGCGCACGTCCTTCTCGTCGTCCACCACCAGGATGCTCCGCTTACGGGCGGAACTGAGCGAGGCCTTCACCGATTCGAGATCCTCCACATGCTGCGCTTCCGCCGCTTCCCTTGAATCGCTGAGGCTCAGGGTGAAGCAGCTTCCGGCGCCGGGTTTGCTGCGCACCTCGATGGATCCGCCGTGACGCTCGATGATCCCGGCGCTGACGGAAAGTCCCAGGCCGTTTCCCCGGGCGCCTTTGGTGGTGAAGAAGGGATCGAAGAGTCGCTCGAGCACCTCCGGCGTCATGCCGTGACCGGTATCGGTCACCTGGACCCGTACCTGGCCTTCCCTGAGCTCGGCGCCCAGGCCCAGCCGGCCGCCTCCCGGCATGGCCTCCAGGGCGTTGAGCATCAGATTGAGCAGAACCTCGCGCAGCTCGCTGGCGTTGCCGTAGACCATCATGCCCGGCTGGAAATTGCGCTCGATCTCGTAAGTGATTCCCAGGCGCTGGGCCTTGTCGCGCCAGATGGCCCGGGTCAGTTCAAGAACGTCGGTGATCAGGCCCGAGAGGTCCACCGCCCTGAAATTCCGCTCTTCGGTCACCCGCGTGAAGTCCTGGATCCTGCGCACCACCGCCGCGCCGTCCAGGGCGCTCTTGTGGATCAGCTCCAATCCCTCCTGCATCTTCAGATGATCGGGATATTCGAGTTTCAGCAACTCGGACCTGGCGATGATGGCGCCTAGGATGTTGTTGAAGTCGTGCGCCACGCCTCCGGCCATCTGGCCCATGGCCTTGAGCTTCTCCACGCGCACCAGGCGGTCGCGGCTGTGCTCCAGCCGGGCGTTGGATTCGCTCAGCGCGAGATTGGCCTCTTCGAGTTCCGCCGCCTGCCGCTGCAGTTTGGATTTCTGCTCGCTCAGGTTGCGGTTCAGGCGCTCGAGGTCCCGGGCCTTTTCTTCCAGCTCGCTGGACTGTTCGGCGGCCTTGCGGTTCTTGAGGTCCAGCTCGGAGTGCATCTCCTTCAGCTCGTTGTAGCGCTTGGTGTAGTTGTAGACCCAGACCAGCGGAATGGCCGCCACAACCACTCCTGGCCAGCTGGCCGCCATGTAGAGGGCCGCCAGCAGCACGCCGAAGTAGAACAGAATGAAGTTGCTCCAGATCTCGTAGTAGTGGCTGTGCCGCATCTGCCGGCGCACGGGGATCCCGCGGTCCAGGCGCACGGCGAAGCTCACCAGCAGCAGGTTGAGCAGCGAGAACCCGAAGAAGGGGATCAGCAACTGCAGGTAGGTGAGCGGCGCGAGCAGGTCGGGGAGGCGGCCCACCGTGCCTCCCGCCAGGATGTACAGCCCGCCCGCCGCGTTGATGGCGATCACCAGCTGGGCGCTGTTGAAGAGCACCTTGTACCAGATCGAGCGCCGGCGCACGGCGTTCAGGTAGAGCGAATTAGTGGCCACGGCCACCGCGGCGAAGGCGGGCCCGAAACAGAGGATCAGGCAGTAGTCCAGCGCCGAATTCATGGTGCTCACCGCCTGGCCCGAGCGAGCCATGATGTGGAAGCGCGAGACGAAGACGATCAGGGCCAGCCAGATCAGCATCTCCGGGATCTGCGCCTCGCCCGCCGCCAGCAGCTGCTGCAGCTGGATCAGGTCGAAGCCCAACAGCGCCGCACCCAGCATGATCACGACACTGATGTAGGCGATCAGGGAGGTTTTCATGAAATAAGTGTTGGTTTTCCTTGACTAAGAGGGTGCCGGGTCACTAAAATAAGTATTGGCTGTGTTTCCCGCTTCGGGTACGCAGCCGCGGCAGCATCGTAACCATTCACGTTAAGCACAGGGGAATCACATGTTCGCCTGGTTTCTCGATTTACTCGAGCGCATGTTGCACGAGGTGCACTGGTTGATCTGGGGTTGACCCGGATCCAGGAAAAACACGACCCAAACGCCGCCTTCGGGCGGCGTTTGCTATGCGGGGTTGCCCAGGACCCAGAGTAATCGCTCGCCGATGGTTTCGAGCATGGCATCCGTGAAGTAATCGCGGTCGCGGACCCGGTTGCGGATCCCCTCCACGTCCGTCTCTCTCTTCAGCTCGGGTTCTTCCAGCAATTGGTCGAAGATCTGTCCGGACAAAGCGCGGTCGAAGACGATGCCTTCGCTACCCAGGCGATCCACCAGCCTGTCGAGAATGGTCTCCTTCTCGCCCACCACGCGATCTGGGGGATGCTGTTCCATCTCCTGGATCAACAGCTTGCAGAGCTGGATGAACTGTGGCGTCGAAGTATGCATCCTGACCTCGGTTTCCGGTTGCGTTGAATATCGGCAGAACTTCCGAAGTTCTGAAGCTTCCCGAGACGCTTTTTCGGGTTTTCATCACGCGGCGGTCTCGGCTGGTTCACGCTGTCACCGGGACCTAGGAAATGCGGTAATACTTGCCGTCCGGAAAAGATAAATTGCGCAGACATTAGCTGAGGTGGGCTGGAAAAGCTGGAGGAGCCATGACCGTCGCGGAACTGTTGAAGAGCAAAGGAAACGAAGTGGTCACCGCAGCACCCGGGGATGATGTGCAGTCGGCTCTCGACCGCATGCTGGATCATCGAGTGGGTTCCCTGCTGGTTCTGGAGAAAGAACAGGTGGTGGGCATCGTCACCGAGCGCGACATTCTGCGCAGGGGTCTCCACCGGCCCGTGGAGCTCGGCGGCATGTCCGTCAAGGAGATCATGACCAGCGAGGTGATGGTCACCACGCCGGAGGACAGCTTGCAGTACGTGATGGGAGTGATGACGCGCAACCGGATCCGGCACGTTCCCGTCTTCGAGGCGGAGAAGCTGGTGGGACTGGTCTCCATCGGCGACATCGTCTTCACGCTGCTGGAGGAATCCAGCAAGGAGAACCGCTACCTGCGGGATTTCATCCGTGGCACCTACTGAGCGCGAAGGGAACGAAGCCCGCGGAGCGGCCGGAAATCGGAGCGCCCGTTTCCTGCGCGAGCGCGAGGACCTGCAGCTGCTGCTGCAGGAACTTGCCGGTTCCAACCTCAAGCGCCTGTTCAGCGTGGATCACAAGTGTTACACGGAAGGAGCCCTGCCCGCCCGCACCAAGGAACTGCTGGGCCTGACGGCTTCGCTCGTCCTGCGCTGCGACGACTGCATCTGCTACCACCTGATTCGCTGTCGCGAGGCGGGCTGGACGCGTGAGGAACTGCTGGAAGCCTTCGAGGTGGCGGCCGTGGCGGGCGGTTCCGTCACCGTTCCGCACCTGCGCCGGGCGGCGGCCCTGCTGGAGGAACTCCTCGCCGAGTCCGGTCCGCGCGACACATGATCTTCGATCCGCCGCTGATCCCCGCCCGCCTGATCCGGCGCTACAAGCGCTTTTTGGCCGACGTGGAACTCGGGGACGGCCGGAGGATCACCGCTCACTGTCCCAACTCGGGGAGCATGCGCAGCTGCCTCGGGAAGGGCTGGCCCGCGATGCTTTCCGATTCCGGCGTCACGACGCGGAAGTACCGTCACACCCTGGAGATGCTCCACAACGGGCGCTGCTGGATCGGCGTCAACACCCACCTGGCCAACCGCGTGGTCCTCGAGGCGCTGGAGGAAAGGCGCCTGCCCGGCTTCCGGGGATACCACAGCTTCCGCCGCGAAGTGCCCTACGGCGAGCGCAGCCGGATCGACATCCTGGCCGAGGGCGACAGCGGGCTGTGCTACATAGAGATCAAGAACGTGACCCTGCTGGCCGAGGACGGCTGCTGGGCCTTCCCGGACGCGGTCATTACGCGGGGCCTCAAGCACCTGCGCGAGCTGCAGTCGATGATCGAGGCCGGCCACCGGGCGGTGCTGCTCTTCCTGATCCAGCGTGGCGACGGGAATGGTTTCCGGTCGGCGGCGGAGATCGATCCCGCCTACGCGGAGGAGCTGGCGCGGGCGCGCACCCGGGGACTCGAAGTGCTGCCCTGCCTGGCGCGCGTCGCCCCGGAAGAGGTCCGGCTGGAGGGCCCGGTGGACAGGACCGGGGACTGATCTCCCGGTTCTGTGATACAACGGCGCTTCCCGGAGACGGAGCTCGTAGTTGCCTGCCTTGTGTCACGGAATCCGGGTAGGCAAAGAAGAAAGGGCTCCCGCGGGAGCCCTTTGCAATTTTCCGTGCCCGTCCCGGCGATCCGGGATGCGCGGCCCTCCTAGCGGGCCAGGATCATCTTGCGCGTCTCGGAGCGCCCCAGGGCCTCGAGGCGGTAGAAGTACACGCCGCTGGCCAGGCCGCTCGCGTCGAAGGTCGTCCGGTGGCGACCCGCGCCGCGGTAACCGTCTTCGAGCACGGCCACCCGCTCGCCCAGGATGCTGTAGACGCTCAGCTCGACCCGGGCGCCGCGCTCCAGCGTGTAGGCGATCTCGGTGCTCGGATTGAAGGGATTGGGGAAGTTCTGGGCCAGCTCGAATGAGGCTGGCACCGGAGCCTGCTCCACGTCCAGGAAGTTGATCAACTCGAGTTCCGCGTAGTTCCCGATATCCGCGGGATCGACGTGCAACACGCCGGTGCAGGGCTCTTCGCCTTCCTCTACGGCGTTGTCGAAATCGAAGCGGTAATACAGCGAGGGCCTGCCCGTGTCCTCGGGGAAGTGGAAGCCCAGCAGGCAGTCGTAGAGGGGCAGCTCGTAGTAGGACAGGTAGCCGTTGAACTTGGTGGCCGTCCACTGGTCCAGCACTCCGTCCCAGCCGTTCACGCCGATATAGCCGCCGCCGGTATGCACGGTGCATCCCATCTCCGTGTAGGCGCCCACGCCGATCTCGTCCATCGCGTCGTAGTGGAAGGAAATCTTCTCGAGCTGCACGTCGTAGGGACTCTCGTTGAGCAGGTGGATCGGGTCGATCCACTGGCAGCTGTCCAGGGGCACCTCGTCCCCGCACCAGGAATCGGCGTACCACTTGTACCAGCGCGAGGTCTGCGCCAGGCCCACGCGACCCTCGGTGTTCCAGGGTGTGCCGTCGTGCGGCGGGACCTCGTCCACGGAGATGCGTTGGTAGACGACGTTGTTGAGCGTCTCCTCGCATTCGTCCTGGGGCAGCCCGCCGGGACATGTGTCCTCGATCCACTGCAGGTGCAGGTAGCCGTCCACCACCGAAGCCAGCGTGTGCCAGCTCTCGCTAAGGCAGTCCCCCGAATCGCAGCCGGGCGTGGGCGTGTTGGTCACGTTGACCGGCTCGCCCCAGGTCTCGCCGTTGTCGGCCGAGCAGGAGACGTAGATCTCGCCGTTGGGGTAGACGCTCTGGTTGGCGTCCACGAAGCTGGTCGTGTCGTCCGCCGAATACTGGTTCCAGGCACAATAGAAGTAACCGGTCTCAGAGTCGATGCCGAAACTGGGGCGGTCCTGACGCTGGCGCCAGGCGCCGGCGTCGACCCAGCTCGGGTCGTCCTCGCCCAGGATGGCGTTGCTGCCCCAGACGTGGCTCCAGGTGCCCGCGTCGTAGTTGTGGTGCCAGATCTGCCCGCGGCCCAGGTTCCAGTGCATGTAGACGAACTGCGCCGTGTCGTCCTCGGCCCAGAAGATATGCAGGGTGTCGGTCCACTGCGGGCCGCCGGTGTAGGTCAGGTGCAGGTTCTCGTCCTCGGTATAGTCGAAGATCCCGTCCACGTCGCAGTAACCGCGCTGGCCGTAGGCGCCGAAGGGCACGTCGTCGTTGTCCGGGCCGAAGTGCGTCACGTTGATCGAATTGCCGGCGTCGATCTCCTGGGCCACGTCGTAGTCCTCGGCGAGGAACATCCTGATGTCGTGGTGGATCTGGATGCCGATGAATCCTTCGCCCATGTCGTAGGGCATGTCTTCGTAGGGGGTCTTCTCGTGATACACGGCTGCCACGCGGCTGCCGGTGGAGCTGGCCACGGGAATGGCGGCCAGCGCCTCGCTGTTGTCCGTCAATTCCTGGCACTCGCCGTCCCAGATCATGCCGTCGGAGCTGGCCCGGTAGAAGAGCGAATTGGGCCACTGGCTGTCGGAAGTGCCGTAGCTGATCGAGTGTACGCGGTCCTCGGTGTCCACCGTGATGTGCGGCCAGAGCACGTCGATGCCGCATTCGCCCTGGATCATGTTGAAGGCCAGGGTGCAGCCGCCGAAGTCCACGCCGAACCAGGACACGGCGGGCGACGAAGTGTGATTGCCCACCACGCCGCTGTTGGGCGCCAGGCCGTTGCCCGGGGCGGGGCCGGTCACGTCGTGGGTCGTGTATCCGCTGTGCTGGTCCAGCACGTTCAGGGGTCCCGTGAGGAGCAGGTCGGGATCGACGCACCAGGCCTGCACCCGGCGGTTCGCACCGGGATCGGCGCCGCCCATGAAGGAGCCGTGAACCACGCCGTCGGAGGAGACCGCCAGCATCTTGTTCTGCGTGCCGTTGGACTGGTAGTCGTAGCGCGTCGTTCCCACTACCACCAGATCGCCCAGGGGCTCGTCCGTTCGCGGGGCGCTGTCGCCCACCTTGACGGCGTGGACCTGGTCGTAGCCGTCCACGATGGCGGCAGCTGCTTCATTCGGGACCCGCGGTTTGGCTTGGTTGTGCAACCCGTCCGCGGTTCCCGCCGTGGCGGCGGAACAAAGAACAAGGCTGCAGACAACCAGTGTCAGTGTTTTGCTCATCTTCTGCTCCATACTTGTTATAACATGCAACGTGGGTTCAGGCTGGACCATTATTGTAAGCAGTTTGTGACGCAAGATCAAATCTTTTTGTAATCTAAAGTGATGCTCAGGAGCCGTTATTAGATTATCCGGAGGAGGGAGTTTACCGGCGCGCCGGTAAACTCCAACCGACCCTCACCGGATCGGCGTAGCCGGTTCGGTGAGGGTCGGCCTTGGCCGACCAGCCATCCTTAGCCATATTGTATCACCTGATTCGGCCGGTTCATTTGCAGCCGGCCGGCATGGTGGGTCCGGGCTCATCGGCCCGAAGGGGAACCCGAACCTTCAGCCAGAAAACGAAGGACGCCGACCATGGAACGACACCGTCGAGTATTGATCATGGGCGGTGGGCCCGCCGGGCTGACCGCCGCCTTGTACGCCGCCCGCGCCGGCCTTAGGCCCTTGCTGGTAGAGGGCATGCAGCCGGGGGGACAACTGACCATCACCACCGACGTGGAGAACTTCCCCGGCTTTCCCGATGGGGTACTGGGCCCCGAGCTGATCGACCGGGCGCACCGCCAGGCGGAACGCTTCGGCACCGAATTCCTGATGGCCACGGTGGAATCCGCGGACCTGGGCCGCCGGCCCTTCGGATTGACGATCGACGGCGAGGAATACAACGCGGAAACCCTGATCATCGCCACCGGCGCCAGCGCCCGCCTGCTGGGGATCAAGGGTGAAGAAGCGCTGATGGGGCACGGAGTCAGCGCCTGCGCCACCTGCGACGGCTTCTTCTTCAAGGACCGCGAGATCTGCGTGATCGGCGGCGGAGACAGCGCCCTGGAGGAAGCCACCTTCCTGACCACATTCGCCAGCAAGGTGACCCTGATCCATCGCCGCGACGAGTTTCGCGGTTCGCCGTTCATGGTGCAGAAGGCCCGCCGGAACGAGAAGGTGGAATTCCTGCTCAGCAAGCGTCCCCTGGAATTCCTGGGCGATCCCCAGCAGAAGGGGCTCGAAGCGGTCCTGCTGGAGGATACCGGCTCGGGCAAGCGCAGCAGCCTGTCAGTCGACGGCGCCTTCGTGGCCATCGGACATGAACCCAACACGGGATTGTTCAGGGGCGCTCTTAAGATGGACGAGACCGGCTACCTGATCTGCCGGGGCCGGAGCACGGCCACCAACGTAGAGGGCGTGTTCGCAGCCGGGGATGTGGCGGATTCGCGCTATCGCCAGGCCATCACCGCGGCTGGCTCGGGTTGCGCCGCCGCGCTGGACGCCCAGCACTTCCTGGATCGAAACTCCTGAGACCGACCCCGGCCTGCGTCCGAAGTCCTTGAAACAGCTCCCACAGGCGCATAAGGTTCCCGGCAGATGACGATCGGCGATTATCAGCTCAATACGATGGAATTTGGCCGTTTCCGCCTGGACGGCGGCGCCATGTTCGGCGTGGTGCCCAAGACTCTCTGGGAGAAGGTCGCGCCGGCCGACGAACGGAACAGGGTCCGGCTGGCCCTGCGCTGCCTGCTGATCCGCGGAGGCGGAAAAGTCATCCTCGTGGACGCGGGACTGGGAGACAAGGATCCCGAATCCTTCCGCCGGATCTTCGCCGTGGAGAACGATCCCCAGGACATCGATCGCTGCCTGGCCGCCCATGGCCTGGGCCGCGGGGAGGTCACGGACCTGATTCTCAGCCACCTGCACTTCGACCACGGCGGAGGCGCGGTGCGTCGCGGCGAGTCCGGTGACCTGGAGCCCGCGTTTCCGAATGCCGTGCATCACATCCAGCGCCGGCAGTGGGAATGGGCCTTCGATCCCAGCCCGCGCGACCGGGCCAGTTACCTGAAGCAGAACCTGGAGCCGCTGCGCTCGACCCGGCTCAACCTGGTGGAAGGGGAGGCCGAGCCCCTCCCGGGAATTGAGCTGTTGCCGGTGGACGGCCACAGCCCCGGCATGCAGCTGGTGCATGTCTTCAGCGCCGGCTCCGGGGGCGAGACGGGCGCGGTCTATTGCGCCGACCTGGTTCCCACGGCCGCGCATCTGCCCTTGCCCTGGGTCATGGCCTACGATCTGGATCCCCTGCGCAGCATCGAAGAGAAGAGAAAATTGTATGACCGCTTCGCCGACGCCAGGACATGGCTGATTTTCGAGCACGATCCGCGTCTTGCGGCCGTGCGGATCCGCATGGGCGCAAAGCAGCCGGAGGTGCTGGAAAGCCGGGAAGCCCTGTGATCGGCCCTGTTTTGAATGCAGGCAGGGGACTTGTAACTTGAGCTGATGATTCTTTAACAAGCTGGTTAACAGGAATCAACCAGCCTTCATACGGTGTCACATGCCTTTCCGCTTCACCGAAAACGAACTGCGGGAAATAGATCAGATTTTGAACCGCTATCCGGATCGTCGCAGCGGAATGCTGCCGCTTCTGCACCTGGCGCAGGAGCGCGAAGGTTGGATCAGCCCCGGAGTCGTCGAAGAAGTGGCCCGGGTGCTCGAGGTCTCCAGTCTGCACGTCTCGGACGTGGTTTCATTTTATACGATGTTTCACCGCCGTCCTTTGGGCCGGCACCTGGTCAGCGTCTGCCGCACCCTGAGTTGCCACGTGCTGGGAGGCGAGGAGATCCTGCGGCATCTTCAGAGCCGGCTGCGTCTTGGTGATCGCGAGACGGGAACGGATCCCGAGGGCCTGTTCACGCTCGAAACGGTGGAATGCCTGGGTGACTGCGGAGCCGCCCCGGTGGTGATGATCGACGGAACCTACCACGAAAACATGACGGTGAAGCGCCTGGAGCAGGAGCTCTCGAAACTGGAAACGGAATCCTGAAAGGTCGGGCGGCGATGGCGGAGTTCATCTGTTTTCCTTCCCTGGCCTCAGAGAACAGGTTAAACCTCGATTCCTACATGGACTCCGGCGGCTATGGAACCCTGCGGCGCGCGCTGGAAGAACACTCGCCCGAGGACCTGGTGGGCCTGGTCAAGGCTTCGGGACTGCGCGGGCGGGGAGGCGCCGGCTTTCCCACCGGCATGAAATGGGGCTTCCTGCCCCAGGACGGCCGCAAGCCGGTCTACCTGGTCTGCAACGCCGATGAAGGCGAGCCGGGAACCTTCAAGGACCGCGAGATTCTGCTCAAGGCCCCCCACCAGCTGATCGAGGGCATGCTGATCACCGCCAGGGCCATCGGTTGCAGCACGGCCTACATCTACGTCCGCGGCGAGTTCCGGCGCGAGACTGCGGCCGTGGAAGCGGCCCTCCGCGAGGCGCGGGAGGCCGGACTGCTGGGAAACAACATCCTCGGCCGGGGCCTGGACGTGGAGATCCACGTGCACCGGGGCGCGGGCGCCTACGTCTGCGGCGAGGAGACTGCCCTGCTCAACTCCATCGAGGGCCGGCGCGGCCTGCCGCGCACCAAGCCCCCCTTTCCCGCGGTGGTGGGCCTCTACGGCTGCCCCACGATCATCAACAACGTGGAGACCCTGGCCGCGGTTGCGCCCATCGTCGAACACGGCGCCGAGTGGTACCGGAACCTGGGGACCTCGCAGAGCGCGGGCACCAAGCTCTTTTCCATCAGCGGACACGTAGCCCGGCCGGGCGTCTACGAGCTGCCCCTGGGCACTCCCTTCATGGACTTCTTCGAGGGCGACTGCGGGGGCGTGAAAAACGGCCGGGGACTGAAGGCCGTGATCCCCGGCGGTTCCTCCACGCCCATGCTCGACGCAAAGGGAGCGCGCAGCCTGGAGCTCAGCTACGAAAGCTGCGAGGAGCACGGAACCATGCTCGGTTCGGGAGCGATCATCGTCCTCGATGAGAGCGTGAGCATCCCCCGGGCCCTGCAGAACATGGCCCGATTCTATGCGCACGAGAGCTGCGGCCAATGCACGCCCTGCCGCGAGGGCACCCACTGGATCAAGCTGATCGTGGACCGCATCGTGGCCGGCGAAGGGAAGAAGTCGGACCTGGGCCTGCTGCTGGACATCTGCCGGCACATCTCCTTCCGCACCATCTGCGCCCTGGGCGACGCGGCGGTTGGTCCGGTGAAATCCGCCGTGGAAAGCTTCCGGCCCGAGTTCGAGGCACTGATGACGGATTGAAACCCGGCGGCCTTGTCCGCCAGGTAGAACGCGTAAAACGAGAGGACGCTTGAAGATCCTGATCTTCATCCTGCTGTCCCTGGTCACTATCGGTGGCGCCATCATGGTGGTGGCGCGCAAAAGCCCGGTGGATTCGGTGCTCTACCTGCTGCTGACCATGGTCTCCCTGGCGGGACACTACGTCATGCTCAAGGCTCCCTTCCTGGCGGCGGTGCAGATCATCGTCTACGCGGGAGCGGTGGTGGTGCTCTTCCTGTTCGTAATCATGCTGTTGAACCTGCGCCGCGAGCGGATCCTGGCGCGCAAGCTGCCCAAGGGTCGCTGGCGCTATGCACTGGCCGGGGTGGCGGTGATGCTGGTGCTGACCGGCCTTTTCCGGGCGGGCGCGGGCTGGATCGAAAGCTCCGCCGATCCCGCCGCGCTGGCGGGTCCCGGAACGGTGGAGATCCTGGGCCTGGACCTGTTCCAGCGCTGGGTCTATCCCTTCGAGCTCACCAGCGTGCTGCTGCTGGCCGCCATGGTGGGCGCCGTGGTGCTCACGCGGAGGACGGGGACGCTGCGCGCGGAAACCGCTGGTGCGCCGGAGGTCGCCGACGCGCTGGATGAAGCCCCCGCCCGGACCGGAGGATCAGCCGGAAAACAAGGGGCAGCCGGGGGGATTCCGCCCGCCGCCGAAAACTCCAGCGAGGAGAACTGATGCCGGGAGTCAACCACTACCTCCTGCTGGCCCTGCTGCTCTTCGGCATCGGGGTCGCCGGAGTGCTGGTGCGCCGCAACATGCTGGTGGTGCTGATGTCCATCGAGCTGATGCTCAACGCAGTCAACCTGCTGCTGGTGAGTTTCTCCCATTTCAACGGAAACCTGGCCGGACAGGCCTTCGCTTTTTTCTCGATGACCGTAGCCGCGGCCGAGGTGGCCGTGGGGCTGTCCATCGTGGTTCTGATCTACCGCTGGCTGGGCGCCACGGACATTGACGGCCTGCGCCTGTTCAGGCACTGAGCAGGGCGGCTAAGGGCGAAGCAGACTCTCCGCCCGCGCGCGTGAGACCGACTGAAGGCTCGAAGGAAGAATGACTCAAGGCAACGAATTCGGCCTCTACCTGGCGCTGATTCCGTTGCTGCCCCTGGCGGGGGCGGTGCTCAACGGTCTCTTCGGACGCTACACCAGCGCCCGCGTGTCCGGGCTCTTCGCATCCGCCGCCATCGGCGCCTCCTTCGTCCTCGCCCTGCTGTTGTTCTTCCGGCTGGGAGAGCTGCCTCCCGAGGCCCGCAGCATCAGCGTGAGCTACGTGGACTGGATCAGGGCGGGCGGCCTGCAGCTCGACTGGCAGCTGCTGCTGGATCCCCTCTCCATGGTCTATGCCCTCTTCGTCTCGGGCGTGGCCACGCTGATCCACGTCTACAGCATCGGCTACATGGCCAAGGAGCCCTGCTTCGCCCGCTACTTCGCCTACCTGAACCTCTTCTGTTTCAGCATGCTGATCCTGGTGCTGGGGGGTAATTACCTGGTGATGTTCCTCGGCTGGGAGGGCGTGGGGCTCTGTTCCTACCTGCTGATCGGCTTCTGGTTCGGCGACCGGGAGAAGGCCAGCGCGGGGAAAAAGGCCTTCATCGTCAACCGCATCGGGGATTTCGGCTTTCTGCTGGCCCTGTTCCTGCTGTTCTCGCAGCTGGGCACCCTGGACTACGGTGGCGTTTTCAGCGAAATCGGCGGTTATCCGCAGGGCCACTGGCTGCCCACGGCGGCGGCCCTGCTGCTTTTTCTCGGCGCGGTGGGCAAGAGCGCGCAGATCCCGCTCTACGTCTGGCTGCCCGACGCCATGGCCGGCCCTACGCCGGTGTCCGCCCTGATCCACGCCGCCACCATGGTCACCGCCGGGATCTACATGATCGGGCGCAGTCACGCCATCTACACCCTGGCTCCCGAAGCCCTGCTGGTGGTGGCGGTGGTGGGCGCCCTGACGGCCCTTTTCGCCGCCACAATCGGTCTGGCGCAGAACGACATCAAGAAGGTGCTGGCCTATTCCACGGTCTCGCAGCTGGGCTACATGTTCCTGGGGATGGGCGTGGGCGCCTACACCGCGGGCCTGTTCCACGTCCTGACGCACGCCTTTTTCAAGGCGCTGCTGTTTCTCGGGGCGGGCGCCGTGATCCACGCCCTGCATCACGTGTATCACGAAGTCGGCGAGCACCACCGCGACGCCCAGGACATGCGCAACATGGGCGGGCTGCGCCGGCGCCTCCCGGTGACCTACTGGACCTTCCTGGCGGCGACGCTGGCCATCGCCGGCTTCCCGCCGTTCGCGGGCTTCTTCTCGAAGGACGAGATCCTCTGGCAGGCCTTCAACACCGGGCACTGGCCGCTCTGGCTGATGGGCCTGCTGGCCGCGGGACTCACCAGCTTCTACATGTTCCGGCTGCTCTTCATGACCTTCCACGGCACCTACCGCGGCCGCGAGGGCGAGGAGCGGCACTTCAGGGAGAACCCCCCGTCGATCCTGCTGCCCCTGGTTCTGCTGGCGGTCCTCTCAATGGTCGCGGGATTCTGGGGCCTGCCGCATTTCCTCGATTTCGCGCACCTGGGGAACCGCTTCGACGACTACCTGGCGCCCGTGTTCCACGCCGGCACCGACCTGCACTTCCAGCAGGAGCTGGTGACACACGGCAGCGCGGCGCTTGAGTGGCTGCTGGCCCTGCTCGCGGTGGGTGTCGCCGTCGCGGGACTGCTGGCGGCCCGGCGGATGTATCTCGCGGATCCCGCGCTGCCCGGGCGGCTGGCGCAGCGCCATCCGAAACTCTATGATCGCCTGCTCAACAAGTGGTACGTGGACGAGCTCTACGAGCGCGTCGTGGTCAAGCCGGTCCGCGCGCTCTGCGATTTCTTCTGGCACCACGTGGACGAGCTGGTGATCGACGGGCTGGTGAACGGGCTGGCTAGGGCCTGCAAAGAGGGCGGGAACCTGGTCCGCCGGCTGCAGTCGGGGCGCCTGCCCCAGTACCTGGCGGCCATGGCGCTGGGCCTGACGGCGATCCTGGGCTGGATTTTCTATCTGTAGGCGCGGTTCATGAGCGAATACCTGCTGCCCCTGGTCACTTTCTTTCCGCTGCTCGCTCTGCCGGCGCTGCTGCTGATACCCTCGCGCGCGACGGGCGCCCTGAAATGGACGGCCCTGTTTTTCGGCCTGGCGGAGTTCCTGATTTCCCTGCCGCTCTTCTTCCGCTTCGATGTCTCACGCGGCGGCGAGATGCAGTTCCCCGTGAGCTGCGAATGGACCCCCGACCTGGACTTCGTGTTCCACATGGGCCTGGACGGCATCAGCCTGATGCTGGTGCTGCTGACCACGCTGCTGCTGCCCGTCTGCATCCTGGCGAGCTGGAACATCCGGCAGAGTCTCAAGGGCTATCTCTGCATGTACTTCCTGATGACGGTGGGCATGGTGGGGGTCTTCACGGCCCTGGACATGGTTCTGTTCTACGTCTTCTGGGAGCTGGTGCTGATCCCGATGTACTTCCTGATCGGGATCTGGGGCGGGAAACGCAGGATCTACGCGGCGCTGAAGTTCGTGCTGTTCACCATCACGGGCTCGGTGCTGATGCTGCTGGCGATCCTGTTCGTCTACTGGAACACCAACCTTCCCGGCGGGGGGCACAGCTTCGACCTGCTGCAGATTTTCGAGCACTTCCGGGCGGACGCGGGCGTGCAGCGCTGGCTCTTCCTGGCCTTCGCCCTGGCCTTCGCCATCAAGGTGCCCATGGTGCCCTTCCATACCTGGCTGCCCGACGCCCACGTGGAGGCGCCCACGGGCGGCAGCGTGATCCTGGCCGGCGTGCTGCTGAAGATGGGCACCTACGGCTTCCTGCGCTTCGCCATGCCCCTCTTCCCGGCGGCCCTGCAGCTGATGCTGCCGATCCTGGTGGCCCTCTCGGTGGTGGGCGTGGTCTACGGGGCGATGGTCTCCCTCGTGCAGAAGGACGTCAAGAAGCTGGTGGCCTACAGCTCCGTGTCACACATGGGCTTCGTGATGCTGGGCCTGTTCGCCCTCAACGTGCAGGGCGTTTCGGGAGCCGTGCTGCAGATGGTCAACCACGGGATCTCCACGGGGGCGCTGTTCATCGCGGTGGGCGTGATCTACGAGCGGCGTCACACGCGGATGATCGACGAGTTCGGCGGGCTGGCCTCGCAGATGCCGGTCTACGCCTTCGTGCTGCTGGTATTCTGCCTCTCGTCCATCGGGCTGCCCGGCCTGAACGGTTTCGTGGGCGAGTTCATGATCCTGCTGGGCGCCTTCCAAAGCCAGCCCGTGCCCACCATCGTGGCCGCCACGGGCGTGATCCTGGCCGCCGTCTACATCCTCTGGATGGTGCAGCGCGTGCTCTTCGGCCCCGTGGACAACCCGCAGAACCGCGGTCTCAAGGACCTCGACCTGCGCGAGCTGCTGGTCTTCGCTCCGCTGCTGATCCTGGTGGTCTGGATCGGCGTCTACCCGGACACCTTCCTCGACCGCATCAACCCGGCGGTAGAGGCGACCCTCGAACTGATGAGAAATCGATAGCGCACCGGGAGCCCGCATGGATTTGAGCGAACTGAGAATCCTCATCCTGCTGCCCGAGCTGATCACGGCCGGCGGAGGCCTCCTGGTGCTGCTGCTGGGGGCCCTGGGAGGCGCGCGGAGCGCCGCGGCCCTGCGCTGGTGCTCGATGGCGGCGGTGCTGGCGGCCGCCCTGTTCTGCGTCTTTCCGGTTGCGGAGGGTACGGGCTACTTCGGCGCGGCGCTTGCTGATCCACTGGCCTTCGCGGGCCGGATCGTGGTCCTGGTGACGCTCTTCCTGCTCCTGCTGGGAGGCGAGAAGTATCTCGAGGAGCGGGAGGTCCCGCGCACCGAGTATCACGGCCTGGCCCTCTTCGCCGCCACCGGCATGCTGGCCCTGGCCTCGGCGGGCGACCTGATCGTGATCTTTCTCGCCGTTGAGATCTTCTCTATCAGCCTCTACAGCATGGCCGGGCTGCTGGGGCGGCGCCCCGGCTCGCGCGAGGCGGCCATCAAGTATTTCATCACGGGGAGTTTCGCTTCCGGCTTCCTGCTCTTCGGCATGGCGCTGATCTTCGGAGCCGGCGGCTCGACGAACCTGTCCCAGATCGGGGAAGTCCTCGCCCGGGAAAACGGCACCAACTGGATCGCCCTGGGCGGCGCCCTGCTGATGATGACGGGCTTCCTGTTCAAGGTGGCGGCGGTGCCCTTCCACAACTGGGCGCCCGACGTCTACGAGGGCAGCCCCACCGCGGTGACGGCCTTCATGAGCACGGCCGCCAAGGCCGCGGCCTTCGCCGGTTTCGGCCGCGTGATCCTGCCCCTGACGGGCCTGGCGGACGACTGGGTTCCGCTGCTGGGCGCCTGCGCGGCGCTGACCATGATCCTGGGCAACCTGGCGGCGCTGGTGCAGGAGAACGTCAAGCGCATGCTGGCCTACAGCAGCGTGGCGCACGCCGGCTACCTGCTGCTGGGCGTGATCGCCGCGGGCCACAGTCCCGAGATGCTGGAATCGGTGATCTTCTACCTGCTGCCCTACGCGCTGGTGAACGTGGCCATGTTCCTGATCGCCGCGGTGATCAGCCGCCACCACAGCGGAAAGTACCTGGTGGAGGACTACAAGGGCCTGGCCCGGCAGCACCCCTTCGTGGCGCTGCTGATCGGCGTCTTCGTCTTCGCCCTGGCCGGGATTCCGCCCACCGCGGGCTTCATGGGCAAGTTCTTCCTCTTCTCGGCGGCCATGAAGACGGGGCACGTGGGCCTGGCCGTGCTGGGCGTGCTGACGAGCGTGGTGAGCGTGTTCTACTACCTGCGGCTGGTGGTCTACGCTTATTTCCACGAACCCGTGGGCCTGCGCACTTCCTACCGCTTTCCGCCGGACCTGCTGGCGGCCGGCGCCATATCCACGGCGGGCATCCTGCTGCTGGGCGTCTGGCCCGGCCTGTGGCTGCAGCTCACGCGCGGCATCGGCCTGTAGAACTCCCTCAGGCGACTGTGCCGGAATCCGTCCAAGCAGGCGCCGCCGGACCGTGACACGCCGGATGACTCAGCGCTGTGCCGGATCCGATCGCCTTCCTTGAATCGTCCTCTTCGTCAAGTTCCGGCGCCTACCTGCTGATAATGAATGGAAATGGATGGAGGAGAATCGATGAAGCGCGTCCAGTTCATTCCCGGGCTTCTGCTGGCGGCGATCCTGCTGTTCCCGCTGCTTTCCACCTTCGATGGTGCCCCTGCTTCAGGGGCTGCAGGGAGCGCGATCTTCCGCTCGGCGGCCTTTGCGGCGGACACGCATCAGCAGAAGGTCGGGGCGGCGGACGAGCACGGGAACGACGCCCATTCGCAGGCGGGCGCGGATGCTCAGGACCACGGTGAACACCCCGGCGAACCGGCGGAATCCCACTCCGGCTCCGATGATGCGTCACACGGAGAGCTGCACGGCGAGCACGCCGGCGGCCTGGGCGACCGCCTGCCCCTGTGGAGCGTGATACCTTTCGTCGGAATCCTGCTCTCCATCGCCATCTTCCCCCTGGTGGCGCCCCATTTCTGGCATCACCACTTCGGCAAGATCTCGGCCTTCTGGGCCCTGGTCTTCGCGCTGCCCTTCTGGATCGCCTACGGCCACCACGACGCCCTGCACGCCATCCTGCACATCTACGTCCTGGATTACATTCCCTTCATTATTCTGCTGGCCGCGCTCTTCGTGATCGCGGGGGGCATCGCCATCCGCGGCAGCCTGGCGGGGACGCCGGCCGTGAACACGCTGATCCTGATCATCGGCACCGCGCTCTCGAGCTGGATCGGCACCACCGGTTCCTCCATGCTGCTGATCCGGCCCATTCTCAAGTCCAACCAGCGCCGCAAGCACCGGGCGCACGTGGTGATCTTCTTCATCTTCCTGGTCTCCAACATCGGGGGCAGCCTGACGCCCATCGGCGATCCGCCGCTCTTCCTGGGCTTCCTGCACGGCGTGGACTTCTTCTGGACCCTGGCCTGCCTGCCGGCCATGACCTTCAACGTGGTGATCCTGCTGGCCCTCTTCTTCCTGCTGGACACCTGGCTGCTGAGGAAGGAGGACCTGCCGCCGGACACGACGGAGCGCGAGCCCCTGCGCGTGGAAGGCCTGTTCAACTTCCTGCTGCTGGGCGGGGTGGTGGCCGCCGTGATCCTCTCCGGCGTGTTCAACAGCCAACCGGCCTTCTTCGACGCCGGACACAACCTGCCCCGCGGGCTGACCCTGATGACCGGCGCCCATCCGCTGGTGATGCCCTGGATCAACATCCTCAGGGACGGGGCCATGATCCTGCTGTTGCTGGTCTCGCTGGCGCTGACGAAGAAATCCACCCGCGAGGCCAACGACTTCAACTGGTTCCCGATCCAGGAGGTGGCCTACCTCTTCGCGGGCATCTTCATGTGCATCATTCCCGCGCTGGAGATCCTCAAGGCCGGCAGCTCCGGCGCGCTGGGTTTCATCGTGGACATGGTGCGCACCGATCCCAGCTATTTCTGGATCACGGGAGTGCTTTCCAGCTTCCTGGACAACGCGCCCACCTACTTGACGTTCTTCAATACGGCCCTGGGCTCGCTGATGCCCGGGCTGACGGAGGCCCAGGCGGTGCCGCGCCTGATGACCGAGTTCAGCAGCACGCTCCTGGCCATCAGCTGCGGAGCGGTCTTCATGGGCGCCAACACCTACATCGGCAACGCGCCCAACTTCATGGTCAAGTCCATCGCCGAGCAGTCGGGGGTGAAGATGCCCAGCTTCTTCGGTTACATGGGCTGGTCGCTGATCTTCCTGGTGCCGCTGTTCGTGCTGAATACATTCATCTTTTTCTAGGAATCCGAGACGCGAATTCAGACAGCCCCGAGATCCGATTATCCAGGCCAGGTGATACATCCGGCCATCGCGGTGCGTGGGCATGGTCGATGATTTGTCGGGAGGCAAAGTACAGACAATCATTAATGTGAGACAACCGGCGGGCAAACACGTAGCGTGTATTTCGTGCGGTTGTCCACCGATCGGCAGCAAGTGTCGAAGAAGATCGTCTTGATTCGGTGATCTGCCCTTTGGATTCACAACATCGAATCCCTGACAGCCCGTGACACAATCGCCGAACTCCAACAGCATCCGATCATCCCTTTGCGCAGATCCCGGGATGGACCTTCCTGAAGCACCTTAGCCCCGAGTACGGTGTAGGTTCAAGGGATGCGGTCCCAGCTGGGTCGTAAACGAAGACGGTTGCACTCGAATCGATGCTTCGCCGGGCGCTCAGACACAGATCCCCACATGAAGAAGCAGGCGGAAATGGCTGCACCTGAGGCGGAGGCCTCTCTACGCCATTCCCATTCGAACCAGAGATCCATGTACACCTCACTTGTCTATTTGGATAATACACTTGACAAGAAGACAAGTATACTTTACATTGTCAATGAACATGGTGAGCTAAGACAGCAAGGTTGAATGCTATGGCTGCTAAGAGACTTGTCCAATCATGGCTGCTGAGTGCTATGGGTAATAAACCACGGCACGACGGCATCACCATAACTCTGAGTCCAGGCACGGCCGGAGGGCGATTGGGGATCGGTTACCAGGGCATTTTCACGTTCAAGGACAAGAAAGACCTGGCCATCATCCTCGAATCTCGAGCCGTGCTCCTCCGCACCTGGGGCAGTCCCCTGGAAACGATTGCGAATCGCACGCTCATGGGGATCGAACTCAGGGGCGCCATCATTTTTCTGTGCAACATCACCGTGGGCTGGTACCGGCCGGTGTCCTCGGGCGAGGGTCCATCCGACTCCTTCATGGGCCTGCATGTGGGGGTCGGGATATGAGGGCATGGATTAGACGAAACAGGGAGATCCCCAGAATGATCCGATCCTGGCCCCAATACTGTATCGTATTACTGCTGTCGTTAGTCCTCGTTCTTGTCATATCCAGGCATTGCGATGCAAGCAATGACCGCAACTCCGGAAACCTCGTCTGCGCGGCCGAAGATGAGGTACAAGAGATTCAAACAACCAGCGGCGCGATGATTCAGGGACGAGTCGTTTCGATTTCGGACAGCACGATTCTGGTCCAGACATCGTACGGTGAACTAAACATCCCTGTCGACGAGTTGTCTCAAGTTCGAACCTGGAATGCGGGTCATCCGGAGAGTGCAAATAGGAAGCCCCGCGATCCTAACAGGACAAGGCTGTTCCTTGGAACCACAGGTCGTATGCTGAGGAAGGGTGAAGGCTATTTCGCTGACTACGTGCTCTTCTTTCCATTCCTGGCCTATGGCATCACGGATCGCGTGACAGTTGGTGCCGGGATTTCGCTTTTCCCAGGTACGACTCGCCAAATACTGTACTTCACACCGAAAGTTGGTCTGATTCAAAACGACGAGTTCTCACTTGCGACTGGTGCGATGATTGTGCGGCTCCCGAACTCCTCATCTGTTGGACTTGGTTACGGTGTAGGGACGTGGACATGGAAAGCCGGGAGTGTGACCGCTGGGCTGGGGTACGGGTACGATGATGGGAAACTGGCAGATAAACCATTGGTGACTGGTGGATTCGAGATTCGAGCAGGTGGGCGGATATCCATCATTAGTGAGAACTGGCAGTTGCCCGGGGTGGATCACGTACTAACATCACTTGGTGTGAGGTTTAAAGGCACCAGTTTAGCTGCTGACCTGGCATTCATCCATGAGCTTGGCGCTGACTACGGGCTTATTCCGTTCGTAGACTTCGCATACAGCTTCTGAGTCGCATACCATGATCCCCGCTTTGCTGGATCGTTATGCGTCTTGAGTCGTGGCACGCGGCTGAGACGCACGGGTCAGGCGTACAAGTAGTAGAGCGAATGGTTTTAGCCGAAGGAGTACCCTGATGAAAACTCTAAGAAAGGCAATGCGGTGCTCGATGTGGCTCTTCCTGTTATTCACCCTTGTCGGATGCAGCTCATACATCTCAAGGGAAGCGCAACACAGGTTTCAAGCCCTTGAAGGGCCATTCACGGTCACTGTGTATCCCGTTAACGTAGTCAAGGGAACCACTGTCGAGCACGATGAAGATCTTGCGCGCAAAGTAATTACGTTTTTGCGCCAGGAGAATCTGGCTGATCCAGTGCTTGGAACTGCGGCGCTTGAGATACCGGTGAAGTGGGGACACGACCAAGCCAAGATGGCCCAGCAAAGCGCCATCGCCTTTGCATCCAAGGTGAAAGAAACTGGAATCCAAACAGAGTATGCTCTCCTAGTGGAAATTCTCTGCAATACGAGTGAAACTCGTGTGGGCGGGGTTCATTTTTACCTGTCCGACCGGACAGGCAGTCTGGCTAGTGGCGGGCTCACGAACTCCCATTGGGAGAAGTTCCACGAGATTCAACCTCATGATCGCCAGGGTGGCTACGAGGTCGCAATACGCATGCTTCGCAGAGAGTGGCAGCGAGACGGATGAAGCTCAGAGTGAGTATTGCCGCCTAACCAGCAAATGCAGGCGGATTCGCCTTCGTGTCACATCGCTTGCGGTACAAGCGGTCCGCCACATCGCGCACCGCTGATGCGCTATCGTTCCGCCACATGGCGCAGCGCTGTCCGCAAATCGATGGATGAACCGTAGAGAGCCATGAAATCCAAGCTTCGCAGGTTCCGCTTCGAGCAGGGTGAAATCAGCCAGCAGCAGTTGGCCGACATGGTCTCCGTGTCGCGGCAGACCATCGTGGCCATCGAGCGAGGCAACTACAGCCCCTCGGTGAAACTGGCGCTGCTGCTGGCGGAGAAACTCGGTACCACCGTTGAAGAATTATTCGAGCTGGAGGATGAGGATCATGCTTAAGAGGGACCCAGTCTTCTGGTGGGCCACCGGCATCTTCATACTGGCCCTTGCCTCGTTCGCGATCACGCAGAACCAGTTCTGGCTGGCGCTCGGGATCGGTTCCTACCTGCTCCGGCCCACCCTGGCCTCGCTGGGCGTCGGCAGGAAGCACGTGGACGAGCGCCAGATGAGCATCCACTACCGCTCGGGCAACATCGCCTTCGCCGTCACCATCACGACATGCGTCATCCTGGCGGTCATGCTCGGAGCCCGGGGCGACCACGCTTTCGAATACTTCGCCATGACGATCATCATCGGGCTGGCCACCAAAGCCCTGTTCAATGTAATCCTGGTCAAGGATCCAAGGCGGGCGGCGACGAAGATCCTTGTCAGCGCAGGCCTGTTTATCGCGCTGTTCCCGGCAATGGACTCGTTCCTCTCAGGATCCATCCTCGCGATCTTCATGAACATGATTCCGGGCCTGGCGATTGCCGGGGTGGGACTGCTCTCCATGCGTTACCCGCGGCCGGCCGGAGTCATAGTCCTGGCGGCCGCTGCGGCGCTGCTGTGGGTGATCCTCGGCAAAGGAATCAACTGGGCGCAGCTCGGAGCGGCCGCCATCGTGGGCGTGCCCCTGATTACGGCCGGGCTGTGCCTCTTCGCGCGGGACAGGAAACACGAGGGTGCGGAGGGGATGCCCGCCACCTGAACCGGCAGAAACGGTGAACTCATTTTGCTAAGCTGGATTCCGGGCTGCGGGCGGATGATCCGCCGCCGAACGGGCAGTCGGAATCAGAAGGAATGAACCATGCAGATCCAGCAACTCCGCTCGGGCGGCGACCGCAACTTCGCCTATCTCTTGCATCACGAAGGGGAGGCGCTGGCGGTGGATCCGGGCGAGGACCTGAGTGAACTGAAGACCGCTCTGGAAGCCAGCGGCGCCCGCCTGCGCTGGCTGGTGGGCACGCACGCCCACTGGGACCACATAGCCGGCATGGATACCCTTCGGAAGCTGGCGGGCGGCGACCGGGTGCTCTCGAAAAATGCCGGCGGCCGGGCCGAGTTCCTGCTCAAGGGCGGCCGGGCCGCGCTGCCACTGGGCGGCCTGGAGCTCGAACTGCTGGCCACGCCGGGGCACACGCCCTGCAGTCTCTGCCTGCTCACGCCGGAATGCGGGGGCGATCAGCACCTGGTGAGTGGTGATACGCTGTTCGTAGGCAAGATCGGCGGCACGGCCACTGAGGACGCCGCCCGCGTCGAGTATCACAGCCTGCACGAGGTCCTGATGCACCTGCCGGATAACGTGCAGGTCTGGCCGGGCCACGACTACGGGACGGCGTCCCGCAGCACCATCGGCCGCGAGCGGCAGGCCAACCCCTTCCTGCTGCGACCGGATTTCGAGTCATTCTACGAACTCAAGCTCAACTGGGCGGAATACAAGCGCGAGCACGGGATCGCCTGAGCCCGTGTCGCACAAAGAGAAAGCCGCCGGAAGCGATTCCGGCGGCTTCTATTTCCAGGCGGTAGCCGAAGTTTGCGTATCAGCCGCATGCCGCGTGATGCATCACTTGTCTTAACGCATGGCCGACCGCGGCGTGTCGGCTGCAAGCGCAAAGTCGATGGACGGCGCGTAGCGTCCGTACATCGACTATTTCATGAGGATCAGGCGCTCGGTCATCGAACCCTGCTCGGTGTTCAGCACGGCCAGGTACATGCCGCTGGGCAGGTGGCCCGCGTCGAATGCGAATTCCTGGGTACCCACGTCAAGCAGGCCCTTGTGCACCATGGCCACCCTCTGTCCGCGCAGATTGAAGACGGCCAGCTTGGCCGGTCCCGTCTGGTCCATCACCACTCGCAGTGTTGTCTGCGGGTTGAAGGGATTGGGATAGACGTCGAGCAGGTTCATGCTGGAGGGCTGCACCTGGACACTGGCTGGCGTGCCGTCCTCGACGCAGACGTTCACTCCGGGATTGATGTTGTCCTCGCCGATCCCGTCGTCCTGGTAGGAACCGGAGAACATGATGCAATCGAAGCAGACGGTCTTGTTGAACACCGTCTCCACCTGGCTGACGTTGCTGATGGTCAGCTCGTAGTCGGGCGTGGCCAGAGTGGGCGAATAGAACATGGGCCCGGTCTGGGAAGGCATCTCGGATCCGAAAGCGAAGGCGGGCAGCATGGGATTGCCGCTGAAGGCGGCAACCTTGTGATCGCCGTCCGAGGCCGATACGCCGGCGATCAGGTCGAAGTCGCCGTTCTCATCGAAATCGAAGGCAATGCAGACGGATTCGGTCTCCCGCAGGTCGACCACATCCTCACCGCCGCGGGCGGCGAGCCAGCCTGCCGTATTCGAAGCGTCGCCGTCGCCGTCCGCGTCACCGGCGAGACCGAAGAACACCAGTCCCACCTGCAGGATGTCGTTGTACTCATCGAAGTTGAAAATCAGGCGGTCCAGATCCCAGCCGGAAATCGTGCCCTCGGGTGGTGCGGGAGGATTGGTGGGCAGGCCCACGTCCCCCAGGGGATCGAGGTGCTCCACCGACAGTGTGACACTGAAATCCGCCGTCGCGTTGCCGGTGAAGTCCACCGGGGTTGCCGAAGCGATGCCCACGATCAAAGCCGCGGCGAATCCCGTGACGATTGTTGTTCTGCGATTCATCAGACCCCTCCAAATCTCGCTCGTCTCTTCGCCGAGCGGCTATCATTTTCACAATACCATACATCTCTGCAGCCACTGTGGCAGCGAGCGGAACAGAAATGAAAATGGCGCAAAAACTGAAAAACAGATGCCAGCAAGTGCAGGAAATCAGAACGAGGGCTGGATCACGTTTCAGGGCACAGTTTGTGAAGTGCTGATGAGCAAGATGAGTGCCAACTCTGGAACCAAGCATACAGATGGACCCAGTTCCATGTTTTACAAATGGTTAGTGAATAAGTTGTTAGACGTTTAAGAACACTGCCATTTTCCTGCCGCCCGATATTGAACTCGGAGTGGAGAAGATTGAACAGCGAAAGCGCAGCGCGTTTCCTTAGGACAGAAATTGTCTTGAATACTCAAAGCTGTTTCTTCAGAATAAAGAATAGGGACAGCCGGCATACACAAGGTAGAACAGGTCGAAATACTCTCCCTATACGGCATATCTGGAAGTTTAGCGTGTGAAGCGATGGTTTCTAAGCTGATAAATGATGCGAGCACTGAACATCGTGATATTGAAATGCGATCGATCAGCATGGAAATCGACGGTTCATCCAAGGTACAAGCTGCGGGTTCTCTTGTGAACCCCGCGGGCAGCCAATATATTTACAGGCTCTTGTTCGTCGATTCGTGGAATCCGGGATCCAGGTTGGCTGGTCCGTCAGCGATTCCACACCATGGAATGGAAACAGCATGCGGCGCTTTGGTCCTCTGATCCTGATCCTGGTTCTCTGCTCAGTCATTGCCTGCGATGAGAGCGAGAGCACCCTGGGCGCCGCTCCCGGAGGCGATCCCGCCGGCGCCTGGGATTCCCTCGAAGTCGACCGGCTGGCCTTGTTTCACCGGAACCAGCTCCTCTGGGACGCGGGCCGGCAGGTGGTGGGCCGGCTGGACGCGCGAAGCCTGGAAGCGGAGATCCTGTTCCAGGTTGACTATCAACCCGTACAGCTCTGGGAAGCGCAGCCGGATTCCGGCAGCCTGAGTGCGCTTCTCTCATTGAAAATGGACAACGATCCCGAGCGGGTCCTGCTGCCCCAGCACAGCGACAGCGCCGGAGTGGGCTTCTACATGAACCTCTCGCTTCTGCTGCTGGAACTTCCCGAAGGCGAGAACCTGCCCTACGAAGACTCCCTTTCCTGGGAGTACGCCCATCCTGCAGGGGAGGATCGTTACACGGTCCTGGACAGCGTGGTCTTCCTGGTGAGCAACACGGACAGCGCCTTCGGCGAGGGCGGGGATCCGCTGACCGGCGTACGGACGCTGCGGGAGGTTCCCGCCTGGTGGTTCGAGGATTCCAACAGCACCTCGCGCAGTTTCCTGCTGCGCGCGGCCCCCGGGGAACAGGGCTTGCTGCCCTTTCTGGCGGCGGGCTGGAACAGCGAAGTGCGCCCCGGTATCCGCCTGGCCTGGAGCGAGACCGACACCACCGACACCGGCGACAGCGTCTTCGTGGACACGAGCATGGACACCACCTTCGTGGTCTGCACCTGGCAGAGCGGAATCGTCGACGACTACGGGCCGGCGGACAGCCTGTGGCTCTCCACGGGCTACGCCAACCAGGTGATCCTCGAGCTGCCCCCCTTTCAGCCCGCAGACGAGAACGGCGAGGCCGTCGACTTCCTGCTGGGCAGCATCAGCGAAGGCCTGCTCGGTTTTCCCATCGACAGCCATGTCTACAACACCGCCGGGGGCAAGGTCAACCTGTATCACGTGGGGCAGTACCAGGAGCTCGGACAGGACCTCGATCCCAGCATGCTGGTGGCGGGTATGGTACTCGACGATTCCACCGAGTTTCTGGAATTCAACGTGGTGAACCTGTTGCGCCGGATCTGGGTGGAAGAGGACACGCTGAGCAGCGAGGAGCCAATCGCTCTGGCGCTCAAGTTCGACGATTATTTCGCGCTGGAAGTGCGCAAGCTGGGATTGCACGGCCTCGCCGCCGAGGACAGCCTGCGCCCGCGCCTGCGCTATAAGATCTCACATGCGCCGGAACACTGGGGGCAGCCGTGAGAGCGCTCCGAGGGGACATTCCATGGATCCGGGCCGTGCTGCCGCTGGTCCTGCTCCTGCTGCTCGTGTCACAAAGCGCGGCCGGGCCCTTCACCCGGGCGCCCTGGGGTCGCCAGGTCTGGGCTTCCAGCGCGGCTGACGCCGGACGCGGCGGCGCCGGTCTCGCAGATACCGACAGCACGCGACTCAACCTGCGCAATCCCGCGGCCGTGCACGGCGGCCGGCTGACCCGCTTTCAGATCGGCTTTACGCTCAATCGCGCCGCGTTGAGCTCGGCCGACGAGAACCTGACCACCAGCGGCGGCCGTTTCGACTATTTCGCGCTGGCCTTCCCGCTGCTTTGGAAGGATCTCTCGCTGGCTCTGGGTCTTCGCCCGCAGACCGGCATGGACTTCAGCGTGGCGCGCCGCGAAACCGACCAGGAAGGCCGGGAATACGTCAACAGCCTGCACGGTACCGGCGGGCTCTCGCTGGTTCACCTGAGCCTGGCCCGGTCCATGGATCCTCTGCCGCTGAAAGTGGGCCTGGAAGCAGGCCTGGTCTTCGGCAGCCTGCTCGAGGAATGGAAAGTATTCTATCCCCAGTCGGCGCCGCCCTACGACAGCTGGATCAACCGCAGGCTCTCACTGGTGGCCCTGCGTCCCCGCCTGGGCCTGCTCTGGTCACCAGGGCCACGCCTGGATCTGGCCCTCGCCGCGGCACCGGCCGTCAGCGCGGAACTCAGCATCGACCTGGAAAACCGTTCCAGCAACGTGGACCAGGAATACCGGACGGCGGGGACCGACTTGCCCGCCCGACTGGATGTCGGGCTCCGCACCGCCCTGATGGGTCTGGATTTCTGGACGGACCTGAGCTACGAGGACTGGTCGGGCACCGAGCTCTACGGCTCAGGCGATGGAAGCACCGCCGCCGAGCGCCGGCAGGACGTACTGGGCCTGGCTCTGGGCGTGGAGCTGCCGCCTTCCAGCGACTATACCGACCCCTGGTACCGGCAGGCCAGCTGGCGTGGCGGACTGCGCCGCGAGGAACACTACGCGAACTGGAATTCGGCCGCCGACGGGGCTGCTCCCGATTGGCGCGGCCTGGAAACCCTGACGTTCAGCCTGGGGGCCGGTCTGCCATTGAGAACTTCCAGCACCTGGCTGGACCTGGCCCTCGAACTGGGCTGGACGGGCAGCCTGGCGGAGCACGGTCTGAAGGAACGGTTCGTCAATCTTCGCGTGGGTTTGAGTGCCCGGGATCTCTGGTTCTGGCGTCCCAGCTACGATTGAGACCCGGCCGAATCCGCAGCGCCGCCGGCGCGCATCGATGATCGCAACATCCTGACAGGAAGGGATCTCCCATGAAAGCAATCTTGAGCGCCCTGCTGCTGGCACTGGCGGTCTGCGCCTGCAAAACGGCCTACCAGACCGTGGAGCCCGAGGCTCCCGCCCCTTCCGAGCTTGCGGAGGAAGAACGGGCGGCGGTAGAGCAGCAGGCCAAGATCGACCTGAGCTTCGCCTACAACGACTACAACCAGGGTAACTACACCTCGGCCAAGGACTACTTCCTGAAGGCTTACGGGGGTCATCACGCCTTCGATGAGGATTACAAGCTCAAGTTCTACAAGCAGTTCAAGAAATGGGCCACCTGTTACAGCAACCTGGGGCAGCCTGATTCGGCGCGCATCATTCTCGAAATGGCCGTCGAGAAGCTGCCGGACAGCTGGTACGAGCATCGTACCCTGGGCCTGCTGCTGGCCAGGATGGACGACGAGCAGGGAGCCTTCGAGCAGTACCGGATCTGCGTCGACCTCAAGGACGACGACTGGGAATCCCACCGCGACATCAAGGACATTCTCAAGTCCAGGGCCCAGGCCAGCGGAGCTATGGAAGACTGGAATGCGGTGCTCGAGGCCCTGGATAAGCTGATCGAGCTGCGCTCGGAGGACCTCAGCTTCGCCCAGGAGAAGGACAAGATCCTGGCCGCCAATTACGATCCGGTGGAGATCATCAACTCGTTGCGGGAGAACGTCGAGAAGTTTCCCGACAACCATCAGTTCCGCGAGAAACTGGCCTCCGCGCTGGTGGACTTCGCCACCCAGGAAACCTACAGGGAGGCTCTGGGGCACTTGGATCGCCTGCTGGCTGTTTCGCCGGAGAAGGCGGCGTATTACAACCAGAAGGCCACCGCCCTGGAAGGCCTCGACCGCGGCCCTGAGGCCGTCCGGGTCCTGTTCCGGCTGGTGGAACTGGAGCCCGCCCGGCCCGAGCTGCCGGTGCGCGTGGGCCAGCTCTATCTTGACCTGGGCAACCTGCGGAAGGCTCGACATTGGGCGGCGAGAGCCAGGCGCGGCTTTCCCGGCTACGGCAAGGGCTTCATCCTGATGGCCAAGGTCTACGAGGCGGCTGTGGACGAATGCGCCGAAAGCGAGCTGAGATTCGACGACAAGCTGGTCTATGAAATGGCGGCGAAGGAGTACGACAAGGTCAGGGATCCGGCCTTCCGCTCCCTCGCCCGGCAGCGCCGCCAGTCCCTCGAAGAGGTGCTGCCCACCGCCGAGGACCGTTTCTTCAATAAGAACGAGCGGCCGGAAAAGGAATGCTACCAGTGGCTCTTCGAGTGATCGGGGTGGCCGGCGACCACGCCGCCGTGGAGACGCGCCAGGCGGTGATCGCCCTGCTCAAGGAACGCGGGCTCCAGGTCCGCGACTTCGGCACCCACGACCGGGAGTCCTGCGATTATCCCGATTTCGTGATCCCCTGCGCCGAGGCCTTGGCCCGCGGCGAGCTGGACCGGGCCGTGGTCTTCTGCGGCAGCGGGATCGGCGCCTCCATTTGCGCCAACAAGGTCCGGGGTGTGCGGGCCGCTCTCTGCCTGGAAGCGGAGCAGGCCGCGCTCTGCCGGAAGCACAACGACGCCAACTGCCTGGCCCTGGCGGGGCGGCTGCGCAGCATTGAACAGAACCTGGAATATGTGCGGATCTGGCTCGAGGCGGAGTTCGAGGGCGGCCGTCATGAACGGCGAATCGGCAAGCTGCACGAGCGGACCGGCTGCTGAAAGAGGAAGGCGATGAGCAGGCTGGAGAAGACCGACCCGCGGATTCACGAGATCCTCAAAGGTGAGTTGAGGCGGCAGGAGCAGCTCCTGGAGATGATCGCCTCCGAGAATTTCACTTCCTGGGCGGTGATGGAGGCCCAGGGCGGGGTGATGACCAACAAGTACGCCGAAGGCTACCCCGGCAAGCGCTACTACGGCGGCTGCGAATGGGTGGACGAGGCCGAGGACCTGGCCCGGGAAAGGGCTCGCCGGCTCTTCGATTGCGAATACGCCAACGTGCAGCCGCATTCGGGCAGCCAGGCCAACATGGCCGTCTACATGAGCTACCTCGCGCCGGGCGACACGGTGCTGGGCATGGACCTGTCTCACGGCGGGCATCTGACCCACGGAAGCCCGGTGAACTTCTCGGGCCGGCTGTATCGTTTCGTGTCCTACGGCGTAGCCCGTGATACGGGACGGATCGATTTCGACAACGTGCGCGAAGCGGCCCGGGAACACCGGCCGAAAATGATCGTCGCCGGGGCCAGCGCTTATCCGCGGGAAATCGATTTCGCGCGCTTCCGCGAGATCGCCGATGAGGTCGACGCCTACCTTTTCGTGGACATGGCGCACATCGCCGGACTGGTGGCGGTGGGCGAGCACGCGAGCCCGCTGCCCCACGCGCACGTTGTCTCCAGCACCACCCACAAGACCCTGCGCGGCCCTCGCGGCGGCCTGATCCTGATGGGCCGCGACTACGACAACGTCCACGGCCAGGTGGCGCCCAAGTCCGGACGGGTCAAGCAGCAGAGCGAGATCCTGGACGGCATGGTGATGCCGGGCGTCCAAGGCGGCCCCCTGATGCACGTGATCGCCGCCAAGGCCGTGGCCTTCGAGGAATGCCTCAGGCCGGATTTCGCCGAATACATCCGCCGGGTGAAAGCCAACGCCGCCGCCCTGGGCGAAGAACTGATCAATCGCGGCTATGCCTTGGTCAGCGGGGGGACGGACAATCACCTGATCCTGGTGGATCTCACAAAGCGCGGAATCAGCGGGAAGCTGGCGGAGAAGGCCCTGGAAAAGGCGGGGATCACAGTCAACAAGAACATGGTGCCCTTCGACGATCGCAGCCCCCTGATCACCAGCGGTATCCGCATCGGAACCCCGGCCCTGACCACCCGGGGCATGAGCGAGGACGCCATGCGGCGCATCGCGGATTTCATCGACCGGGCGCTCGGCGATCCGAAGAACGACGACAGGCTGGGCGGCATCCGCGGGGAAGTGCAGGAGCTTGCCTCGGCCTACCCTCTCTACCGCGGAGAAGACTGAGCGGCGAACGATGAACTGCCCGATTTGCGGCCACATCGAGGACAAAGTGATCGACAGCCGCCCCGCGCGGGAGGGCACGGCCATCCGCCGCCGGCGCGAGTGTCTGGACTGCCAGTCGCGCTTCACGACCTACGAGTTCATCGAGAGCACCCAGCTTACCGTGGTTAAGAGCGATGGGTCGCGGGAAGTCTTCAACCGGCAGAAACTCGATCGCGGAATCCGCTCGGCGCTCAACAAGCGCAACCACAGCCACGAGAACGTGGAAGAGCTGGTCAACCGGATCGAACGGGAAGTACAGGCCAAGGCGGCCGCCACCGGGGAGATCGAAAGCAGCGCCCTGGGTGAACTGGTCCTGGTGCACCTGCGCGATTTCGATGAAGTGGGTTACATTCGATTCGCTTCCGTCTACCGGCGTTTTCAGGACGTCAGGGAATTCATCAAGGAACTGAGAGTCTTCGACTAGCGGACTGTTCCGCTGGACCCACCATTCATGGCCAGTTTCAGGCTTCGTAAAGGAATCCAGGTCGGTGAACGGCCCGTGCCCTGCGAGGACTCGATCCCGCCGGGCGAGCTTCCTCCCTGCCTGATTCTGCCCGTTCAAGGCAGCTCCTACGATCAATCCAGGGCGCTGGTCGCCCCTGGCGAAACGGTGGCGGCGGGGCAGGCGCTGTCCGAGCCCCGGGGCACGCTGGCCCGGGTCCGCCTGAGCCCGCTCAAGGGCCGGGTCGCCGAGGTCTGCCTGCACCCGGTGCTGCGAGCCGGTCTGGAAGACGGCGGCACGCCCAGCCGGTGCCGCGTGCTCAGCGTGATACTGGAGGACCTGGAATCGCCCCGTCAGAGCCCGGCCTCTCTGGCTTGGCGGGAAGCACCCGTGGAGGAGCTGATGGCCAGGCTCGAGCCGATGGGCCTGGAAGGGCAGGGTGGACTGCCCCTGGATTACGAGTTGGCCGTCCTGCGGGACCCGGGCGTGCTGCTGTTGAACGCCGCCGAGTTGCAGCGGGGGCAGGCGGTACTGGACTGGCTGTTGAACAACCGGCTGCCCGAGCTGGAGGCCGGGGTGGAAGCGCTGGCGCAGTGTTCCGGTTTCAGGGAAGTGGTCCTGACCCATCTTCCGCGCCAGAAAAACGTCGCCGGTCGATTTATGGCCCTGATCGAGAAGGTTCTGCCGGTTAAGGGGATACCGCTCAAGGAAGGCTATCCCGCCGCCCATCCCATGTTGCTGGCGGCTCGCGTGCTGGGACGATTCCCCGATCCTCTGCGTCCATTGGCTGCCCAGGGCGTCCTGGTGATGCACCTGGATCGCCTGTCGCGCGTGCAGCAGCGGGTCAGCCGCAGGGAGTACGGAGCGGCCCAACCCGTGACCGTGATGAGATCCGAGGACGACCGGGCGCGATTGTTCTGGGCCCTGCCCGGCACGCCACTGAACTGGCTGCTGAAGCGGGCGGACGAGCGTCAGGATCTCGAGGTCTCCGCGGCTTCCGGGAGGAATCCGCGCCTTGTCCTCGCCGGGGGGGCATTGGACGGGGCGCCGCTTGTCGAACAGGAAGCGCCGCTGCTCGAGGGTCTGCGGCTGCTGCTGGACTACCCCGCGGCTTCTCTGCCCGCCCACCGCGAAGACGCCTGCATCAGTTGCGGCCTCTGCCTGGACGGTTGTCCCGTGCGGCTGAATCCGCCCAACCTGGTGCACCTCGTACAGGATCGACGCCTGGAGGAGGCGCAGGCTTGCGGCCTGGAAACCTGTATCGATTGCGGGATCTGCACCTGGCTCTGCCCCGGCCGCCTTAACCTGGGGCACGTGCTGCGTAAAGGCCAGTTCATGCTGCGCGAGGCACGGGATGCCTGTTGAACCCATGATCCTGCCCGCCCTGCCCCTGCCCCGGAAGAAAGGAGCGCTGCCGGCCATGATGCTGCGCGTCCTGCTGGCGCTGGCGCCGGTGGCAGGGCTCAGCGTAGTGGTCTACGGGCTCCCCGCGCTCAGCGTGATTCTGCTCAGCATCACGGGCACGGTCATGGCGGAAGTGCTCGTGAAATGGGCGGTAGGCAATCGCCAGCGCCTGCTGGACGGCAGCGCCACCATTTCCGGGATCCTGCTGGCGCTGACCCTGCCGCCCGGCCTGGCTCCGGCCTGGGTTCTGGCGGGAGCCTTCTGCGGGGGCCTGATCGGCAAGCAGCTTTTCGGCGGCATCGGCAGGAATCCCCTCAATCCGGCCATGACCGGACGCCTGCTGCTGGCCCTCTTTGCCGGAGGGGCCATGGAGCGCGGGCTCTTGCAGCCATTCTGGTGGAAATCGAGTTCCCTGCTCAGCTGGCCCGGATCCGGGGTGACGGGCCACCCCTCGCCCGCGGGCATTGTAGGAGAGGCGTCCCGCCTTTTAGGCCAGGCATTGTCGGGCGGCGTGCAAAGCCCATTGCCCCGGGGTTGGCCTTCGGGAAGCGATCCCGTTGCTGTAGTGCAGCATGCGCAGGACCTGCTGGATCAATTCGGGCCGGCCGGGTTGATCTGGCCTGAGTATCCAGGCGCTCTGGGTGAGTGCTCGCTGCTGATTCTGCTTCCCGGGGTGGCTCTGCTGCTGGCGAGCCGCCTGGTGGATTGGAGGATGCCGCTGGCGGCACTTGCGGCCATCGCGGCGGGAAGTCTGAGCGCGGCGGGCGGGCCCGCGGAGACCTGGGTCGAGGCCATGCTGGTGGTCAGGGGCAACGCAATCGTGATCCTGCTGTTCATCTTCGCCGCGGATCCCGTGACCACGCCGCTGACGCGCCTGGGAAAAGTGATTTTCGGATTGCTGCTGGGCTTGCTGGTGGCCGCGCTGTTGCGTTTCTCCGACCAGGCGGGGGCCCTGGCGCTGGCCTTGCTGTGTGCCAACCTGCTGACCCCCTGGATCGACCGGATCACGTTATCGCGGGGACCTCGTCCGGTGTCCGCATGAGCAAGCGAGAACGAGTGCGCTGGTGAAGGAAGGAAGCAAAATCAGCGAGGGACGGGATCCAGGGGCCGCGCCGGGCATCAGCGACCGAACTCGGGAAGGATCCGGCGATACGCCGCCGGAGGAGATCTGGCAGCCGGGGGCCAATCCGCTGACCGTGGAGCGGCCATTTCAGCTTCGGCGGGTGAGTCCGCTGGAGGCCGCCGTCTACGCTTCGGTGTTGGGTCCGGCGGTCCTGCTGAGGCCGGATCCCATCCTGTGGCTGGTGGTCCTGGTGCTGCTGCCCCTCAACGTGCTGGGCTTCAGCACACCGGGCAACCGTTACAGGCTGAACAGTCTCTCCGGTTTGCTGAGCATCCTGCTGATGCTGCTGGTGGTGCCGCTGGAGCTCGAGCTCTTGCGTCGCGGGTTGCAGATCGCGGGCATCCGGGAAGCTTTGCCCACCAGAGACCTCGCCCTCCTGGTTATCTGCCACCTCTCCGTGCTGCTCTACCTGATGGGCCGGACTCGGCTGGGTCGACCCGCGGCGCGGCGCTGGGGAGTCCAGGCCGCCTTCCTGCTGCCTCTGCCGCTGCTGGCCTGGTGGATCATCGGACTGCTGGAACCGCGACTGGAGCGCTTCCTGGCCGAGGCCGGAAACCTTGACCTGCTGGTTGAAACCGGCCTATTCCGGCTGGGCGCGATCATCCTGCTGCTCGGAGTCTTCCAGCTTGTATCACGGCGGAGGGAGCGGAGGATGCTGGGTGCGAAAGGCCGGCGCGGAGGGCTCGCGGGGCAGAATGCCCGGGGGGAGGGGCGATCATGACGCCGCCCTTCGGCTCCAGCTTCACGGGGCATCCCTTCCTGTTGCTCTGCCTGGCCCTGCTGGCGGCTCCGCTGTTGATCCGCCAGCTCCAGTACAACCAGTTCCAGCGGACCTGGTGGCTTATCCCTCTGGCCGGTCTATTGTTGGGTGGCGCGGCGCAGCTCGAGAACCTGCTCTTCAAGGTACCCGCGGATTCCTGGCTGGACCTCCTGCGGTTCCAGGCCTCGCTGATCCTGGGACTACTGGCCCTGGTCGTGCTCAACCGCGTGTTCCGCGGCAGGGATCGCGAACTGATCGAACTGATGGCCACCGTTCCGGGCTTGCTGTTTCTGAAGGACTTCGCAGGACGGTGGTTTACATTGGAACATCCCCTGGCGCCCCTGTTCAGTGTCTTCGCCGGTGGCCTGGCGGCTCTGGTGCTGGTCTTCCTGGTCACCGGGGCGCAGGAGAAGTTCCGCATCAATCGTGCCCCGGGTTCGATGGAGGGACTGCCCTTCCGCCTGGCCGTGGTGATGCTCTGTCTGTTGCTGATTCTGGGCATGGAAGCGCTGTTCGCGGGGAGACTGCCGTGATACACGGCATGCGAATACGATCTCGAATTTCGAGGAGGTCCGGGTGATCGAGAGCGCGCTGCTGGCCGGCGGACTCCTCTTGATCTGGCTGTTGCAGATGAAGTACCGACTGGCCGACGACGGACCGAGGCTCAGCCGGGCCGGCGCCGGGAGCGCCGACTACCCGGCCCTGCGATTCCGCGGCCGCTGCGCCTGGTGCGAGGTGGCGGATTCTCACGAAGGCTACGGCGCGAGCGCTGTTGCCGTGGTCAATTGCGGATCCTCGCCCGCTCACAACAGCTTGGCCTTCCGGTCGGCCCTGCGTCAAAGCTGTTTCGATCTGCAGCTTCAGCATGGCGGGGAAAGAGGCTGTCCCTGGGCCTGTCTCGGCGAGGGCGACTGCGCTCTGGTCTGCCCCCAGGCAGCCCTGGCGATGGTCGATCGACAACCGGTAGTCGACGCGGGACTCTGTATCGGCTGCGGAGCCTGCGTAGCCGCTTGCCCAAGACAGGTGATTTCCCTGATCCCCGCCGACGCCCAGCTCTACGTGGCCTGCGCCAGCGCGGACACCACCGCGCGCCGGACCGTGATCTGTGATTCGGGCTGTGCGGACTCGGGCGCCTGCCTGGAGAATTCCTTCCTGGAACCCGGGCTGGTGGCCTCCTGGCAGGGCCGGCGTCTGCTCAACTACACGCGAAGCGCCAATCTGCTGCCCCTGCGAGCGCTCTGCGCGGCATCAGTGTTCCGCGACCGGATCGACCACCGCCCCTGGTTCACGGTCAACCGGCACTGCACGGGCTGTGGCGATTGCCTGCCTGCATGCCCGGCCGCGGGCTGCATCCTGCCGGAAGGCGAAGCCATGGAGAACGCCGTGGGCCGCGAGCGCGTGAGGATCGTGCCGGAACTCTGCGTTGGCTGCGGGCTCTGTCTGCCGCGCTGTCCGGAGAAAGCCATCCAGGTGGTGGGGGCGGTGGGCTACGATCTGAAGGAACTTCGCTGACTCAGGCTGCTGGATCCACCACCGTCATCGGTGCTTACCGGGTGCCCCTCGAAGCTGCGGACGCAAGATCCCAAAGGCGTAATCGCGCGCGGACAAAATGGAATTCGGCCTCTACCTGCATTTCCCCTGGTGTGCCGGCAAGTGCGCCTACTGCGATTTCTACAGCATGGCGGCGCCCGATCCCGCGCTGCACCTCCGAACCGGCCGGGCACTGCTGACCGAGACCCGCCGACGGCTCGCGGAGGATCCCTGGGCCGGAGGCGGCCTTCGGAGCCTGTACGTCGGCGGAGGGACGCCCAGCCTGCTGCCTGTGGGATTTTTCGAAGAGCTGGCGGCGGATCTCGTACCGCGCTGGGTAAAGGGCGCCGAGTTGACGGTGGAAATGAATCCTGAGAGCCTGGATCCGCTCCTGGCTTATCGACTGGTGGAATCGGGATTCACCCGCGCCAGCCTGGGCGCCCAGAGCTTCGAGCCCGAACGCCTGGCCCTGCTGGGCCGACGGCACAGCCCCACCCAAACGCGTCGAGCCGTGCAGTATCTGAGGGAAGCCGGCATCCCCGCCCTGGGTCTGGACCTGATAACCCAGACTCCAGGACAGACTGCGATAGAGCTGGAGCGAGAACTCCAGGTGCTGCTGGAGCTTCAACCGGAGCACGTAAGCGCCTACGGACTGTCCTGGGAATCGGGCACGCCGCTCAGCCGAAGACGCGATGGAGGTGATCTTGAGGAACTGAGCCAGGAGGCGGCCGCGGAATTGTACCTTCACACGTCCCGCCGCCTGAGGAAGGAAGGCTACCTGCACTACGAGGTCTCGAATTTCTGCCGGCCGGGGCGGGCCAGCCTGCACAACACCTCTTACTGGGAAGGTCGCAGCGTGCTTGGAGTGGGCCCGGGGGCCGTTTCCACCCTGTTTTCCGCGACCCGCGGAGCCAGGCGCTGGAAAACACTACCCGACTGGCGCGCCTTCCTGGATGCGGTGGAAGGGGGAGACAGCCCACCGAGCGAGGAGGACCTGCCCGACCGGGAGGCCCGGCTGCTGGAGCGGGTCTACCTGGGACTCCGCTGGTGCGGCGGGCTGTCCCCGGCCTGCCTGGAAGAGGAATTCGGCCGCCGGCGCATCGACCGGTTGCGCCGCCGGGCAGCGGGCCCGGGATTGGCCGAACGCTTTGCCCGGGGCGCACAGGGCGATTCCCGACTCACGCGGGAGAACCTGTTTCATGCTCTTGGCGCCGGGGGCGAAGCGCCGGACGCCTGGCGGCTCGACCCGGAGGACTGGCTGCTTCTGGATGAGATCGCCGTCGAGCTTGTCCGGTGACTGCTTACCGGAATAACACCACGAAGAGAGCGAGGAGATAAGAAGAATACCACGAAGGACACGAAGAACACTAAGAAAATGAAGATCACGGTAAGCACGATCAGATTGTGTGATACGTCTGAGGCTGGGTGGGATGAATCCATCCCGGGCTTGGTGACTCTGACAGGTTTTCGTGTCCAACGTGATCTTCGTGGTGCAGCCACGACTCGTGTGTAAGACACCTGCTGGCTGCTGTGCGTAATACGCCGCTGAGGTCCAGCGGGATTGAAGCCTGGACGACATTAGGAATCGCGAAGAAACCAGCTGACAATGGAACCCACCCATATCCACGTCAAGGGCGCCAGGGAGCACAACCTTAAGAACCTGGACGTCCGTATTCCCCGCAATAAGCTGGTAGTGATCACCGGTCTCTCGGGCAGCGGCAAGTCCAGCCTGGCCTTCGACACGCTCTACGCGGAAGGGCAGCGACGCTACGTGGAAAGCCTCTCAGCGTATGCCCGTCAATTCCTGGGCTTGATGGAGAAGCCCGACGTGGACTTCATCGAGGGTCTGTCCCCCGCGATCTCCATCGAGCAGAAGTCGCGGCACAAGAATCCCCGCTCCACGGTGGGCACGGTGACGGAGATTTACGACTACCTGCGCCTGCTCTTCGGCAACATCGGCGTGCCCCACTGTACGGTCTGCGATCGGGAGATCCATCGCCAGAGCCCGGAAGAGATCGTGGACCAGATTCAACGGGAGGAATCGGGGAAGCTGCAGGTTCTGGCGCCCCTGGTGCGTGGCCGCAAGGGTGAGTTCCGCGAGCTCTTCGCTCAGGTGAAGAAGAACGGCTATGTGCGAGTGCGCGTGGACGGCAGCGTTCTGCCGGTCGAGGAGGTCGAGCAGGGCCTGGAACGCCAGGTCAAGCACGAGATCGACGTGGTGGTGGATCGGCTGGTGCTGAAGAAGGGCATCCGGGCACGCCTCTTCGAATCTGTGGAGACAGCCCTGGGCCTGGGCAGCGGCCTGGTGCGGATCCTGGCTGAACGCGGAGGGGATTGGTCGGAGCGGATCTACAGTCAGCACTTCGCCTGTCCCGAGCACGGCATGAGCGTGGAAGAGCTGGCGCCCCGCATTTTCAGTTTCAACAGTCCTTATGGCGCCTGCGAGGAGTGCGGCGGCATCGGGCACCAGATGGTGATCGACCCCGCGCTGGTGGTGGTGGCTCCCGAGCGCTCCATCCGTGACGGGGCCATCGGCACCATGGGGGACGTGGGCACCCACGGCGAGGTCTGGACCCTGCGGGCACTGAAGACAGTCGCCGCCCACGAGGGCTTCGAGCTGGACAATCCCTGGAAGAGGCTGCGGAAGTCGCATCGCGAAGCGGTGCTTTTCGGCAGCCGCGAGGAAATTCACTTCCGCGGCGTGGCTCGCCAGGGCAAAGGCTTCTGGGAGTACGTCAGCCGCTGGGAGGGCATCATCCCGAACCTGGAGCGGCGCTATCGACAGACCAAGAGCCAGGGAATCCGCGAGTGGATCGAGAGGTTCATGAGCTCACGCCCCTGCCCGGCCTGCGAGGGAAGGCGCCTTAGGCCCGAGTCGCTGGCCGTGCGGATCCAGGGCCGGAACATCATGGATCTTTGTTCCCTCTCCACGGGCGAAGCCCGGGACTTCTTCGAGAAGATCAGGTTGAAGGGCAATGACCTGAAAATCGCGGATCCGATCCTCAAGGAAGTGCGCGAACGCCTGGGCTTCCTGGTTAACGTGGGCCTGGATTACCTCAGCCTGGACCGCGCCGCGGGAACCCTCTCGGGCGGCGAGGCCCAGCGGATCCGGCTGGCGACCCAGATCGGCAGCCAGCTGATGGGCGTGATCTACATCCTTGACGAGCCCTCGATCGGGCTGCACCAGCGCGACAACGAGCGCCTGATCCGGACCCTGGTCCGCTTGCGCGATCTGGGCAACACGGTGCTGGTGGTGGAACACGACCGCGATACGATTCTCTCGGCCGATGAAATCCTCGATCTCGGTCCGGGCGCCGGCGTTCATGGCGGAGAGCTGGTCAGCCAGGGCGATCCGCATGAGATCATGGCCTGCGCGCGCAGCGTCACCGGGCGTTACCTAAAGGACGAGAACCTGATTCCCGTCCCCGCGGAGCGACGCCCGGGGAACGGCAAGGAACTCGTCCTGGAAAAGCTTCAGGGCAACAACTTGCGCGGGATGACGCTGGAGATTCCCCTGGGCACTTTCCTCTGCGTCACGGGCGTATCGGGCAGCGGCAAGTCCACGGCGATCAACGAGACCCTCTACAAAGTGCTGGCCCGAGAATTGATGGGCAGCCGCGAACTGCCCATGCAGCACGGAGCCGTGCGCGGTCTTGAACACCTGGACAAGGTGATCAACATCGACCAGAGTCCCATCGGGCGCACACCTCGCTCAAATCCCGCCACCTACACCGGGGTATTCACCCTGATCCGCGATCTCTTTGCCCAGTTGCCCGAGTCGCGGCTGAGGGGCTACAAACCGGGACGCTTCAGCTTCAACGTCAAGGGCGGCCGCTGCGAGTCCTGCCAGGGTGACGGCATCATCCGCATCGAGATGCACTTCCTGCCCGACGTCTACGTGCCCTGCGAAGTCTGCAAGGGTCGGCGATACAACAGTGAGACCCTGGAAGTGAAGTACCGAGGCCGCTCCATCGCCGACGTGCTCGAGATGACCGTGGAAGAGGCTCTGGACTTCTTCGAGGTGGTGCCCAGGATCCGCCGCAAGCTGGAAACGCTCCACGACGTGGGGCTGGGTTACATCCACCTGGGTCAGCAGGCCACCACCCTGTCCGGCGGGGAGGCTCAGCGGGTCAAGCTTTCCACGGAGCTCTCCAAGCGTTCCACGGGCCGCACGATATACATCCTCGACGAACCGACCACCGGGCTGCACTTCGCGGACATCAGCCTCCTGCTGGGGGTGCTCAACCGCCTGGTGGAGCGCGGCAACACGGTGGTGGTGATCGAACACAACCTGGACGTGATCAAGACCGCCGACCGGATCATCGATCTCGGACCGGAGGGGGGCGCGCGCGGCGGCCGGGTGGTGGCACGCGGAACGCCCGAGGCTGTAGCCCGCGTGAAGAGGAGCTACACGGGTGCCTTTCTGGCCAAAATGCTTGATGTACGCCGATAACAGACCTGTGGCATTCATGAAAGGGCACCGTTACATTAAAGATCTATGTCAAAGCCAGGACAGAAGACCGGCGATCCCCCGACGACCGGCAGCTTGAACCAGAACTCAGGAACCGAGGACATGCAGGGTCCCCTGTGCGTGAGACTCTTCGCGCCCCTATCACTGGACGGTCTGGCGGATCGCATGGAGGCCTGGCATTGCGATCTTGCCGTCGTGGGCAGCCATCGCGAACTGCATCCCCTGGGGAACCTGCCCTTCGTTCTGGTGGCCGGCAGGGATTTCCTGTCGGGAGACGACAGCCTGCCCCAGGTGCTGTCCCGCTTCGATCCCCTGCGTTTTCGCGTGATCTACCTTGGAGAGCTGGGCGACTGGAAGGGCGCAGGTCTGCCGGAGGAAGCCCTGCATGCGGTGCTCCCCGGCGCGGCCAGCCCCGCGGAGGTCTATATCGCCCTGCGGGGGATCTACGAGGCCATGGTGGCCGGGGGCACCATCGACCTGCTCGAAACCAGCCTGGACCGCTTCCGGGGCGAGCTGGACCAGATTCTCAACATCGGCAAGCGGCTCACCGCCGAGCGCGACCTCTACGCGCTGCTGCGCCTGATGCTGGAAAAGAGCATGGACATCACCGGCGCCGACGCAGGTTCGATCTTCCTGGTCGAGCGGGGCCCGGGCGGGGTGAAGCGCCTGCGTTTCAAGATCACCGACACGCGTTCCATCAGCAGCAGCTACGACGAGTTCACCATGCCCCTGTCCAAGCGCAGCCTGGCCGGCTACGTGGCGCTGACGGGGGAGCCGCTGCTGATCGATGACGCCTACGAGCTCTCCGGGGACCTGGAGTACAGCCTGGACCGCTCCTACGACGAGACGCACGGCTATCGCACAAAAAGCATGCTGGTGGTTCCGCTGATCGACCACAAGGACGAGATCCTCGGGGTGATCCAGCTGATTAACGCCAAGCGCGATCCCGAGTGTATCACGCGCACTCCCGATGAACTCGAAGCCCAGGTGGTGCCCTTCACGGTGAGTCATAAGGATTTCATTATGGCCATCGCCGGCCAGGCGGCGGTTTCAATCGAGAACAACCAGCTCTACAACGATATCGAGACCCTGTTCGAGGGCTTCGTCGAGGCCAGCGTGACCGCCATCGAATCCCGAGATCCGACCACCAGCGGACACAGCTTCCGGGTGGCGGAACTCACCGTGCATCTCGCGGAGATCGTGGACCGCGCCGCCGAGGGTTCCTACGCCGGCACCTCCTTCACGCCCGAGAATCTCAAGGAGATCCGTTACGCCAGTCTGTTGCACGACTTCGGCAAGGTGGGCGTGCGGGAGGAAGTCCTGGTCAAGCCCAAGAAACTGCTCGAGGTGCAGTTCCGCGCCCTGAACGACCGTTTTCTGTGGCTGATGCGTGATACGCAGCTGCGCTTCGCCCTGCGCAAGATCGAGCTGCTGCGGGACGGCGGCTCCGGCACGGCGCGGGGCTTCGATCAGCTGGACCGCGAACTGGGGGAGGAGCTCGATCGACTGGAGGACTGGCAGCGGCAGGTGGTCAGGGCCAACGAGCCGAGTCCCCTGCCGGAGACGGCCCCCGGGCAGTTGCGCGAGATCCACGGCTACAGCTACGTGGATCACGAGGGCCGGACGCGACCACTGCTGGCGCAGGAGGAATTTGAGATCCTGTCCATTCCGCGGGGCAGTCTGACGGGCGAGGAATGGAAGGACATGCAGTCGCATGTGACACATACCTTCGAGTTCCTGCGGCGCATTCCGTGGACCCAGGAGCTGGCCCGCGTGCCCGAAGTGGCGGTCGCGCATCACGAGAAGCTGGACGGCAGCGGCTACCCGCTGGGAATTCCCGAGGAGAAGATTCCACTGGGCAGCAGGATGATGACGATTTCCGATATTTACGACGCTCTGACTGCAGCGGATCGTCCCTACAAGAAAGCCATGCCGCACGATCGGGCTCTGGACATCCTCTATTCGGATATGAAAAATGGGAAGCTGGATGCCGAACTGCTGGAGATTTTCGTCCAGTGTCGCGTCTTCGACATCCTGAAAAAGGGCGACTGATCGGTCGTCGCTGAAGCAGCGCAACCCCGACTTCGAAATTCATGAAAATCACCTCCCCGTTCCCACGCACAACACCGCAATCGAAAAGTTGTTGATAAACAAACACCCTTTCACGACTCCGGCCGCGCAGCCGGATCCCAACACCATCTGCAGGAGATTCCGCGATGATCACCCGTGAAGAAGCTCTCGAATACCATGCCCGGGAACGCACCGGTAAGCTCGAATCCGTTCCCTGCAAACCCTGCGCGACACAGCGCGACCTGTCCCTGGCCTACACGCCGGGAGTGGCGGAGCCCTGCCGCGAAATCCACAAGGAGCCCGAGGACGTCTACAAGTACACCAACAAGGGCAACCTGGTGGCGGTGTTGTCCAACGGAACCGCGGTGCTGGGCCTGGGTAACCTGGGCGCCAGCGCCGGCAAGCCCGTGATGGAGGGCAAGGGCGTTCTGTTCAAGCGCTTCGCCGACGTGGACGTCTACGACATCGACGTGGACACGGAGGATCCGGACAAGATCATCGAGACCGCCCGGCTGATCTCGCCCACCTTCGGAGGCATCAACCTGGAGGACATCAAGGCCCCCGAATGCTTCTACATCGAGGAGCGGCTCAAGGAGGAGCTGGACATCCCGGTCTTCCACGACGACCAGCATGGAACGGCCATCATCAGCGCGGCGGCCCTGATGAACGCCGTTGAACTGGCCGGCAAGCGCCTCGAGGACGTGAAGATCGTGATCAACGGCGCCGGGGCCTCAGGCATTTCCTGCGCGCGCCTCTACGAAACGATCGGGGTGCGTCACGAAAACATCACCATGTGTGACACGAAGGGCGTGATCTACAAGGGCCGCGACAATCTCAACGAGTACAAGGCCTACTTCGCCCACGAAACGAATATCAGGACGCTCGCCGAAGCCTTCGAGGGCGCCGACGTGGCCGTGGGCCTGTCCGCCAAGGGTGCCTTCACCAAGGATATGCTGCGCTGCATGGCCCCGCGACCCGTGGTCATGGCCATGGCCAATCCCGATCCCGAAATCATGCCCTCCGAGGCCGCAGAGGTGCGCGACGACATGATCATGGCCACCGGGCGCAGCGACTTTCCGAACCAGGTGAACAACGTGCTCGGCTTTCCTTTCATATTCCGCGGAGCGCTGGACGTGCGCGCCCGGGCGATCAACGAGGAGATGAAGGTCGCCGCCTCCCGGGCCCTGGCGGAACTGGCCCGGCTCGACGTGCCCGAAAGCGTGTTCCGCGCCTACGGGAACATGCCTTTCGCCTTCGGTCCCGAGTACATCATCCCCAAGCCCTTCGACCATCGCGTGCTGCTCTTCGTGGCGCCGGCCGTGGCCAAGGCGGCCATCGACACCGGGGTGGCCCGGCTGAAGATCGACGATCCTGAGGCCTGGTTGAGGGAGTACGCCAAGCGTCTCGAAAAGCGCCTGGGGCATCACCGCGAGATCACCCGCGGGATCCACGACCGGGCTCGGCAGGATCCCAGAACGATCATCTTTCCAGAGGGCGAGAACGAGAAGATCCTGCTCGCGGCCAAGCAGCTCATCGCCGAGGGCATCGCGCGTCCCGTGCTGATCGGGAACCGGGGCAGAATCGGCGCCTGGTCCGAGAAGAACCACCTGGAACTCTCGCAGGTCGAGATCGTGGACCCCGAGGAATATGAAGACCTGCCCCGGCTCGCGGCGGAACTGCACGAATTGCGCATCCGCAACGGAGTCACGCTCAGCGAAGCCAAGCGGACCCTGCGTCGCAATCCCGTGAGTCTCGGTTCCATGCTGGTCCGCGACGGGAAGGCCGACGGCCTCGTCTCGGGGGCGAACATGTATTACCCGGACAGCCTGCGCCCCATCCTGCGCCTGCTCTACGAGAAGGGTTCCGGGGCTCCGCGGGCGGCCGGCGTATACATGCTCTGCGTCAAGAAGCGCGTGATCTTTTTCGCTGATTCCTCGGTGAACGCCTCGCCCAAGGCCGAAGACCTGGCGGAGTTCGCAATCGGCACCGCGCGACTGGCGCGTCACTTCGGTTTCACTCCGCGGGTCGCCATGTTGAGTCACGCCAACTTCGGCAGCGCCATGGATTCGCGCTGCAGCGAAGTCCGCCGCGCCGTCCAGATCCTGCACGAGCAGAACGTGGATTTCCAGGTGGACGGGGAAATGCAGGCGGATACGGCCCTGGATAGCGAGCGGCTCAACGACATGTACTCCTTCTGCAAGCTCGACCGGGAAGCCAACGTGCTGATCTTCCCCGATATGGGAGCGGGCAACATCGCCTACAAGCTGCTGGTCAAGCTGGCCGACGCCGTGGCCATCGGGCCGATCCTGCTGGGGAACAACTGGCCGGCGAATATCCTGCAGCGCGGCGCAGACGTCGCCGAAATCGTCACCATGGCCGCGATCACGGTAATGGACTGCCAGCAGCGGGAGAAGTAGACATCAGGCGCCCGGCGACCGCCGGGGCGCTTGTCTGGTTGAAACCGATCACCTATATTCGTCGCGTTGGTCCATGCTTTGGCCCACAGGCCCGCCTTCGGCCTCATGAATCCCGCTTGGACGGAGATCTTCTTTGTCGGAACCGAATTGTTCCGTGCCGGATTCCGGTACTCAGCCTGAAGCTGCCCGCGAACCCGTTCCCTATGCACCGGGAGCACCGGAAGTGCGATGTATCACACTGGGCCCCTTCGAGACCAATTGCTATCTGCTCCACGATCCCGGCGGCGAAGACTGCCTGGTGATCGATCCCGGACTCGAACCGGAACCCCTGATCGAGACCATCGCGTCCTCGGGCCTCAAGCTGAGGAGCGTCCTGTTGACCCATGGGCACGTGGATCACATCGCGGGTTGCGCAGCACTCGTCGAGGGGACACAGGCGCCGGTGCGGATCCACACTGGAGACCTGTTCCTGTATCGCGGTCTGGTGGAACACGCGCGAATGTTCGGTTTTCGGCTTGAACCGGCTCCCGAGCCCGCGGCCGCCCTCGAGGGGGGAGAACTGGTCCGCTTCGGCGGGGGCGAACTCCAAGTGATACATACGCCCGGGCACTCGCCCGGCGGCGTCTGCCTGCGCCTGCGTACCGACGGGGAAGCCGATCGCGTATTCTGCGGTGACACGATTTTCAGGGACAGTTTCGGCCGGACGGACCTGCCGGGAGGATCGATCGAGCAGCTGGTGCACAGTATCACGGCCCTGCTGTTCAGGATGCCCGCCGAGACCGTACTGTTCCCCGGCCACGGACCGGCGTCCACCGTGGAGCGTGAGGCCCGGAGCAACATGATCCTGGGATTCAGCCAAGCGGGTTACCGGGACTGGTAGGACTCGAAACTGAAGATTTGCGATGGAATGGCCGATCACATGAACACCCGACGAACCATGAGCAGAACCCCGACCGGCAGCAAGCAGAAGCCCAAGCCCCGCGGGCGGCGAGTCAAAAGGGAAGTGTCCCTGGAGGGCCTTAAGCAGCTGGCCCTGATCTGGTTCTACGTTTCCGACCTGCGCGCCAGCGTACGCTATTATCGTGAACGGGTGGGTTTCAAGCTGCTCTTCCTGGATGAGAAAGCGGGCTGGGCCACCTTTTCCACGGGAGCGGAGGGTGTGGAACTGGGCTTGATGCTCTGGGGATTGGGCGGTCGAGTACCGCGCGGGGGAGGGGCCTGCCCCATGTTCGAGGTGGTGGAGATCGAAACCTCCCGGCGGGCCCTGGAAGCTCGGGGCGTTGAATTCGACGGTGAGATCATCGGCGAGGAAGGCGTGCGGCGGCACACTACCTTTCATGATCCGGACGGAAATCCCATCCAGCTCACTCAAAGCTGGTAGGTATATGCAACAGTCCATAACGGAGACAGGGGTATGAGCCCACAGAGACCGAACGACAAACCGCAACCACGCGTACGGAAAGCTGGTGTGCCCACGCGACCCACCTCCCGCAACACGGAAACGACGCGGTCTTCCGCCGAAGGGAATGAATCCGCGGGCCAGGACGGCCAGCCGGTTGTGGAACTCGCCGCCGAGAGCGAAGCCTCGGTCTTGGAAGAAGGGGAGGCGACGCCGCGGGGCGATCAGCCGCCTGAGGTAGAAGAAGCAGAGACCACGGCTTCCGAGCAGGTGGCGGAATCCGCGGATGACGGCGAGACCTCCACAGTCGTGGAAGAAGCTGACTCGGGAGAGCCGGGCAAGCTGGATATCGCCGACCTCGAGCAGCGGCCGATTCGCGAGCTCTTTGAACTGGCGAAGAGTTTCAATGTGGACAATCCCTCGGGGCTCTCCAAGTCCGATCTGGTCTACAAGATTCTCGAAGCCCAGGCTCAGCGGGATGGGATGATCTTCGCCCAGGGCGTGCTCGAGATCCTGCCGGACGGTTACGGCTTCCTGCGCAGCGGCGCATCCAACTACCTTCCGGGGCCGGAGGACATCTACGTATCACCTTCACAGATCAAACGCTTCGGCCTGCGCAAGGGACACGTCGTCTCCGGCCAGATCCGACCTCCGAAGGACAACGAACGCTTCTTCGCCCTGCTGAAGGTTCAGGCGGTCAATTACTGCGATCCGGAGGATTGCCGCGAGAAGCTGCTCTTCGACAACCTCACGCCCCTGTTTCCCGATCAGAAAGTCCTGCTCGAACGGGAATCCAAGGAGTATTCCTGCCGGATCATGGACCTCTTCACTCCCATCGGCATGGGTCAGCGCGGCCTGATCGTCGCTCCGCCGCGCACCGGGAAAACAATCCTGCTGCAGAAGATCGCCAACTCCATCACTGCCAATCACCCCGAGATCCAGCTGATCGTGCTGCTGATCGACGAGCGGCCGGAGGAAGTCACGGACATGGAGCGCCACATCGACGCCGAAGTGATCAGCTCCACCTTCGACGAGAAGCCCGAGCGGCATATCCAGGTTTCCAGCATGGTGATCGAGAAGGCCAAGCGGATGGTGGAATTCGGGCACGATGTAGTGATTTTATTGGACTCGATCACACGCCTGGCCCGGGCCTACAACGCGGTGGTTCCCCACTCCGGCCGCATCCTCTCGGGCGGCGTGGATGCTGTAGCGCTGTATGAACCTAAAAAGTTCTTCGGAGCCGCCAGAAACATCGAGGATGGTGGCAGCCTGACAATTATTGCCACAGCCCTGATCGAGACGGGCTCGCGCATGGACGAGGTGATTTTCGAGGAATTCAAGGGTACGGGCAACATGGAGCTGGTCCTCGATCGCAACCTGTCCAACTCGAGGGTCTACCCGGCCATCGACATCAACCGCTCCGGGACACGCAAGGAAGAGCTGCTGCTCGACGATAAGACATTGAACAAGCTGTGGATCCTGCGCAACCTGCAGTCCGAGAAGCATCCCGTGGAAGTCATGAAGTTCATGCTCGAGAAGATGCGGATGACGAAGGACAACCTGGAGTTCTTCGAAGTCATGATGAAATGAAACTGAGGAGTACCCTGGATTTCGGCGAATCCGGCTGGAGCTGTTGCAGAACTGATTCGCTTTGTTTACAATTTTCAGTTCGCTAGAAAGGGAGTCAATATGCCGAAGGCCGGAATTCACCCCAAATTTGAAACCGCCAAGGTGGCCTGCGCCTGTGGCAACAGCTTCGAAACCCGCACTACTCAGGGCGACATGAAGATCGAGCTCTGCAATGTCTGCCATCCATTTTTCACCGGAAAGCAGAAGCAGGTGTTCGCTACCGGCCGCGTGGATCGTTTCTACAAGAAGTATTCCCGAACCGATTCGGATAAACCAACTGAAGCCGAGTAGGAGTTCGACGGACTCCTTTGGGGCCCCCCGAGGCGAGGAGAGCTTTTCTGTGACCGCAACATCCGAAGCTGCGGATCAGGGAAAAGATCTGCCCGTGAACATCGGAGGCCAGGCGGTGATCGAGGGAGTGATGATGCGCGCTCCCGGATGCGTTGCCACGGCGATTCGCCTCGCTCCCGACCGAATTCTCGTCCGCCGCGACGCCTTCCTGTCATACACCAAGCGCAAGCGCTTCCTGGGGCTGCCCGTGATCCGCGGCGCCGTCTCCCTGGTGGAGTCGCTGGTCATCGGCACGCGGACCCTCAACTGGTCCGCGGAGGTCGCGCAGCGCGGCGAGGAGGTCCTGCCCGAGAACACTCTGAGTCATCGTCTCTTTACGGCACTGTCGCTCCTGGGGGCCTTCGCCGCCGGCCTGCTGCTGTTCATGTATATCCCCTACCTGCTCAGCTCGCTGGTGGACGGCAGCGATACCAACCAGGTCTACTTTCATCTGGTGGTGGGCCTGATCCGCATCGCGCTGCTCCTGCTGTATCTGTGGGGAATCTCCCGCTGGGAGGACGTGCGCAGGCTCTTCGAGTATCACGGAGCGGAGCACAAGTCCATCTTTGCATACGAGGAGACCGGTGAAGTCTGCGTCCGGCGGGCGGCCGAGTACCAGCGTTTCCATCCCCGCTGCGGCACCAGCTTCCTGCTCGTGGTGGCCATCGCTACGGTGCTGGTCTACGCCGTCTTCGATACGGCCTGGGTCTTCAGTTTCGGAAACTTCGACAGCGTCCTGGAGAGGCTGTTCGTGCACCTGCCCATCATTCCCCTGGTGGCGGGTTTCGCTTTCGAAGCGCTGCTGCTCTCCAACCGTTTTCGCGATACGAGCTTCGCCCGCCTGCTCATCCTGCCGGGACTGTGGTTCCAGCGCCTGACCACTCGCGAACCGAACGAGCAGGAGCTCGAAGTAGCCGTAGTGGCTATTCGCGCTTCACTCGACATCCCGATGGACGGTATCGAATCCGGGGTGGAATTCCTCTAGCTGCCCGGCGAACTCCACATGTAACACATCGGAAGGTATTGGGCTGATGCTCAACAAGCTGCAACAGATCATCGATCAATACGAGCGCCTGGGCGAGCGACTCAGCCGGCCGGATGTGCTGTCCGATCAGCGCGCCTATCGCGACCTGTCGCGCGAGCACAAGCGGCTGGGCGGGATCGTCGAAGTGGGTGATACATATCGCGCCGCTTTAGCGGCCGGGGAGGAAGCACGGGAGCTGCTGCTGACCGAGACCGACGAGGAGCTGCTGTCGCTGGCGCAAGCCCAACTGGAGGAAGCGGAGAGCGAGCTGCGGCGGCTGGAGCAGGTCCTGAAACTGCTGCTGGTTCCCCGCGACCCGGCGGACTATCGCAACTGCATCATCGAAATCCGCGCCGGGACGGGTGGCGACGAGGCGGCCCTGTTCGCCGCGGACCTCTTGCGCATGTACGGGCGCTACGCGGAAGCGCGGGGCTGGAAAGTGGATCCGATGCAGGCCAGCGAGGGATCTCTGGGAGGCTTCAAGGAAGTGATCTTCGCCGTGAGCGGCGAGGAGGTCTACGGCACGATGAAGTACGAGGGCGGCGTGCACCGGGTGCAGCGGGTCCCCGCCACGGAGAGCCAGGGCCGCGTGCACACTTCGGCGGCCAGCGTGGCCGTGCTGCCCGAGGCCGAGGAGGTCGACCTGGAAATCGATCCCGGGGACCTGCGCATCGACGTCTACCGTTCCAGCGGGCCGGGCGGCCAGAGTGTGAACACTACGGACAGCGCGGTCCGGGTCACGCACCTGCCCACCGACACTGTGGTCACCTGCCAGGACGAGAAGAGCCAGCACAAGAACAAGGAGAAGGCGCTGAAGGTCCTGCGCAGCCGCCTGTACGAAAGGAAGCTGGCCGAAGACAAGGCGCAGCAGGATTCCGCGAGACGAAGCCAGGTGAGCACCGGGGATCGCAGCGCCAAGATCCGCACATACAATTTTCCCCAGAATCGCGTGACTGACCACCGGATCAACCTCACCCTCTACAAGCTGGAGCAGGTGATCGCCGGCGAACTCCACCAACTGCTTGAGGCCCTGCGCTTGGCGGACATGGAATCCAGGCTGGAAAACGAGGCGAGCGGGGCTTGAGCCATGGAGGAAGCCTGGACGCCCCTCAAGCTGATCCATGTATCACGCGCGTATCTCGAGCGACGGGGCGTCGAAAACGCGCGGCGTGAGGCCGAGGAGCTGTTGGCTCACGGGCTGGGAATCAGCCGCCTTGATTTGTATCTCGAGCACGACAGACCGCTCGGGGAGCCTGAATTGAAACGCTGCCGGGAACTGGTCCGCCTGCGGGGCCAGCGCCGGCCCCTGCAGTATCTACTCGGCTCGCAGCCATTTCGCAGCGCCGAACTGCGTATCACTTCCCAGGTCCTGATTCCCCGTCCCGAAACCGAGGAGCTGGTGGGTCTCGTGGTGGAGCGGGAGGGCGGGAGGCCGGGGCCCCTGCGGGTCCTCGACGCGGGAACCGGCAGCGGGTGCATCGCCATCAGCCTGGCCCTGGAACTCCCCGGCTGCCTGGTCCGGGCCGTGGACCTGGACGAGAAAGTTCTGGAACTGGCGGCGGAGAACGCTCGTCGCAACGGTGTGGCCGAACGGATTCGCTTCGAACAGCTGGACCTGCTCGACCGGCTTCCGGATGAACCCGCCGAAGTCATGGTCTCAAACCCGCCCTACGTTCCCCACACCCAACGGGGCGCGCTCCAGCCCGAGTTGAGCTACGAACCCGCAGCCGCGCTCTTCGACGGGCATACTGACGGCACGGGTTTCTTCAGGCGTTTCGCAGGCGATCTAAGCGCCCTGCTCGTCCCCGGAGGGCGCCTGTACTTCGAATTCGGAGCAGGACAGGAAGAAGTGCTCAGAGGACTGTTTGAGCCGCTGTGCGAAAAGGTGGAACTGCACGCGGACCTGAGCGGTCGCATCCGGTTCCTGACCGCGACACTGAGGACCGCGTGATGCGCCGCACGGGAAAGGCCGGACAGCGGCGTTCGCACAAGAGATCCCGAGACCTCGAGCGGGAGGAATCGGACAAGCGAAGGACTTCGGGCGAGATTCTGAAGCAGCTTCGCGGCGCGGGCCGCGGTTTCAAGACCAGGTCGCTGTTCAACCTCCTGGGCAGGCCGCTTAATTACGGCGTTTTCCGCGCGTTGCTGGAGGAATTGCGTTCGGCCGGGGTCGTCGAGCGCGGCCACTTGCGCAGGTGGACGGCCGCCCGACCGCGGCGCGTGCTCCGCGGCTCGTTGAACCTGAGCCCGAGGGGGCGAGCCTACCTGACCCCGGAGGATTCATCCGAGCGCGTATCGATACAGCGCAGCCAGACCGGCCGTTTCCTGCAGGATGACGTGGTGGAGGTCGAGCTGTCACCCGGCCGACCTGGATTCCCGCGCGAGGGCCGCGTCGTCAAACTGGTCGAACGGCGGCTCCGGCGCCTGATCGGCCTGCTCAAGCGCGGTATGCGCGGTTGGGTCCTGTTGCCGGACAGTCTCCGGTTCGAAGGAACCGTGGCGGTCGTGGGGGAGCCGCCCGAGTCCTGCGTTGACGGAAGCACGGTGATGGCCGAGTTGCTGCCGCCCGAGGTCCCGGATCAGTTCTCGAGGCGGCTGGAAGTCCGGGTCCTGCAGGCTTTGGGCGATCCCTTGTCCCCGGCGGTTCTGCATTCGAGGGTCAAGGCCGCCTACAATCTTCCCGAAGAGTTTCCTCCCGCCGTACTACGCGAAGCAGAGACCGTCGATTCGCAGCCTCCCGCGCCGGGACCGCAACGCCTGGATCTGCGCGGTGAAACGATCTTCACCATCGACCCCCCGGACGCCCGGGATTTCGACGACGCCGTTTCCGTCGCCGAACTGGATGGGGGCGGCTGGGAACTTGGCGTGCACATCGCCGATGTAAGCCGCTGCGTACCGGAGGGTGGCGCCCTCGACCGCGAAGCCCTGCTCAGAGGCTCCAGCGTCTATCTGGTGGGCGAGGCGGTGCCCATGCTGCCCCAGAGGCTGTCCGGAGATATCTGCAGCCTCGTTGAGGGCGAGGACCGCGCCTGTTTCAGCGGCTTCTTGAGGGTCTCGCCCGCGGGCACGCTGGAGTCAACGCGCTTCACGCCTAGCCTGATCCGCTCCGCCAGGCGTTTCACCTACGGACAGGTCCAGGAGATCCTGGATGGTTTCGGAGGACGGGAATCGGCGGAAGCACGCACAGAGCCGCTCGCTGTCGACGACCCTGTCCTCAAGTCGTTGTATCACATGGATCGACTCTGGAGGGTTCTCAAGCGCTGCCGCCTGGAGCGGGGAGGACTGAATTTCACGCTGCCGGAGCCGGTCTTCGACCTGGATGCGGAGGGCTCACCGCTGAGTGTTCGGGCGGTTGCAGGACGGGATGCCGACTTCCTGATCGAGGAATTCATGCTCCTGGCAAACCGGGCGGTGGCCGATGTATTACACAGAAACCGGCGCAACTGCCCGTATCGCATCCATGAGGCACCCAGCGGTGAAAAGCTGGAGCGCTTTCGTGAGGTGATCAAGCACATGGGCGTCGAGGAATGTCCAGACCTGAGCCGAGTCTCCGAGTGGCAGGAACTGGTCGAGCGGTTCAAGGGGGAAGACCGCCAAACCCTCCTGCAGGAACTGGTGCTCCGCAGCATGATGAAGGCGCAGTACTCAGCGGAGAATCTGGGCCACTTCGGTCTGGGCTTCGAACGCTACGCGCATTTCACGTCCCCGATCAGGCGCTACCCGGATCTCGTGACACATCGGCTGCTCAAGCGGTGCCTGCTCTCCGAGCCGGACCTGGACGCCCGGCGGATCGAAGCCGCCTGCCGCCAGGCCAATCGCCGGGAGATTGTCGCCCAGGACGCCGAACGGCTTTCCGTCAGGTACAAGCAGATCCTGTACCTGCGAAAACACCTGGGTCAAGTCCTGCGGGGAGTCGTGCGGGGAGTGGAGCGGTTCGGAATCTTCGTCGAGCTGGTGGACGTGCTGGCGGAAGGTCTGGTCCCACTTGAGGAGCTGCCGGAGGACCGCTGGGATTTCGATCGTCGCGCCTGGTCCTTGCGCGGACGCAGGAGCAGGCAGGTCTTCGAAGTGGGTCGATCCCTGGTGGTGCAGGTGGTTCGCGCAGACCTGGAAACGGGCCAGATCGACCTGCGACCTGCGGACTGAAGGCCGATGAATTGCCGGCCCCTAGGAGTCTGTCGGACTTAGGCCAAGAGCCGTCGATTTATGAGATTGAGTCCG
>CAZMSD010000007.1:0-19782 GCA_964568855.1 uncultured Bacteroidaceae bacterium
TCCATGACTCCAGTTTCTCACAATTTGGAGTCTCCGGCAAACCCGGGGCGGTTCAAGGCTTCCACCGTACTGCTGTTCGCCGTCACGTAACCCTGGTTATAGGCCCACTGAACCGCTTCCATGTATTGCTGGTTCGTCACTTCATACATTCCCAAGAAGAAATCGTTGGTCAGTGTAACTTCATGTTCTGGTTCAGCACATCCACTTAGGCCCATGGTGAATGTACCCGCAGGAACATGAATGCATGCGGGAGGTGTTACCACAGTATCCTCGGCCACAACATAGAAGTACTGGTATCCTTGAACCCTTGCCAGAAGGTCTCCTTCCCCGTATGGTTCTGTCAGACCATAGATCTTGTACAGTTCTGCACCAGGCACGGCAGACCAGGACAAGGTCACATGAATTGAGTCTCCGATCCTTTCCGCTTGAATGTTTGCTTCCGGGGCGTCCAGGGCATACACCAGTGACGGCGTGAACAGAATCAGTAGAAATAACTTCTTCATTTCGTCCTCCTCTAGCTGTTTGATATGCTGCAGCACAGGGCGCATTCGCACCAGATTGCTTGAACGATCGCTTCTACTTCGTGAATGAGAGTCTGGTGCTTTACTGTGTTACACTGCGTCCGCATATACGGATCACATACGAACGTACTGAATGACGCAAATTTCAGTTACAAACGGAAGAGTGGTTTTATCGATTCAAAATGAACCGCCAACTCTAAGTGCAAAACCTTCCGGGAACTTGATTATGAACAGGAGTTCAGCTCTATTCCTCCCCGCGAAACCGGTAACCCACACCGCGCACGATCTCCAGCAGCGCGCCCTCCTCGCCCAGCTTGCGTCGCAGCACCGCCTGGATCCTGGCCAGCAGCACCCTGGGACTGAAGGGCTTGGTAACGTAGTCGTCGGCGCCCAGGTTCAGTCCGGTGACGATGTCGCTCTCCTCGCCGCGGGCCGTGAGCATCACGATGGGCAACTCCAGCGTGTCCGGCCGGGACCGCAGGCGCCGGTCATGGTGCACTCCCCGTGTTCATCTCCGGGACGGAGCCGCGGCGACTTTTACCACGCACAGCGGTGAACTTCACTGCCGCTTGTCAGGATCACGTTAATGTATCGATGGTCCGTCGTTTCGATGCGCGTTCGCATCTCGGCGCAGGCGGTAAATTCCGCACTCCGGCATTGACCGGTCTCCGCGGAACGGGCTACCTTGAAGGCATGAGCGAGCCGATGGAAGAACGCAGCCTGTTCCGCCTGGAAGACCTGGAGCTCGTGCGCGGCGGGCGCCGCATCCTGGGTCCGGGCAGCCATGCCTTCGAGGCCGGTCTGAGCCATGCGGTGCGGGGTGCTTCCGGCAGCGGAAAGACCTCGCTGTTGCGCCTGCTCTGCGGCTTGGTCCGCCCTGACGCCGGTGTCGTGTATTACAAGGACAGCAAGCTGTTCCACGAGCCCTTGCACGGGCACCGCCGGCGGGTGGCCTGTGTGCCCCAGGAGCCTCTCCTGCCGGGAGAGGATGTCCGCGAGGCGCTCAACCTGGCCCGCCGGCTGCAGGGCCTGGGGGAGGCGGACGACGAGCGCCTGGCGGCCGAGTTGGCGGCGCTGGGCTTCGCGGGGAAAGTCCTCGACCAGGAACCCACGGATCTTTCCGGCGGAGAGAAACAACGCCTGGCCGTCATCCGCGCCCTGCTCTGCGATCCGGAAGTACTGCTGCTGGACGAACCTACCTCCGCCCTGGACGAGTGGTCGATCGAGCGACTCCTGACGCGCCTGCTGGCGGACGGCGGGGCGGGCACTCCGGAGCTGGTATCCGTGTCTCACGAAAAACGCTGGACCTCCGCCTGCGACGTTGTCTGGAAGCTTGAGAAGGGGTGGCTGCGCCTTTCATCCGCCGACGAGGAGCTGGGCCATGACGTCTGAGACCCCCCTGCAGACCACGCAGATGCTGCAGATAGCGCCCCTGGGCATGGCCATCGCCTTCCTGCTGCTGCTGGTGCCGCTGTTCATCTTCCTCAAGACCGGGGTGCGGCTGAAAAAACAGCTTGGCGTGGCGGCGTTGCGCATGTGCATGCAGCTCGCCATGCTGGGACTGGTGCTGGAATTCCTTTTCGACATCAACCACTGGGCGCTCAACACGGGCTGGCTGCTGGTGATGCTGGCCGCGGCGGCCCACTCGGTGCTGGCGCGCACGGGGGTCCGGCTGCCCGGGCTGTGGGGCTGGCTGCTGCTGGCCCTCAGCGTCGCGGCGGTGTCGGTGCTGGTGTTCTGCCTGCTGCTGGTGGTGCGACCCGCGCCGCTGCACGACGCCCAGTACATGATACCGCTGGGCGGCATGATCCTGGGCAACTCGATGAACAGCACCACCCTGGCCCTGGAGCGCTTCCACAGCGGGCTGAGTTCGCCCGACGGACGCCGCCGGCTCGAGACCTGGCTCTGCATGGGCGCCAGCCCGGAACAGGCCCGGCAGCCCTTCCTGCGGGAGGCCCTGCGGGCGGCCCTGCTGCCCACGCTCAACGCGGTGGCCACGCTGGGCCTGGTGCACATTCCGGGCATGATGACCGGGCAGATCCTGGGCGGCAGCTCTCCCAGCGCGGCGCTGCTCTACCAGGCCATGATCATGTTCGCCATCCTGTCCTCGGCGGCGCTGAGCTCGATCCTGACGATCCACTTCACCGGCAGGATCTGCATGGACCAGCACGGACTGCTGCGGGAACGTACTGCGTGATACATCGGATGTGTGACGTAATCCGAGGAGCGTGAAGACAGTGGAGCGATTCGCCCAAGCACTGGAATCGATCAGCGCCGACCGGAAGCGCGGAGCGGCGCTGCTGGCAGATGAAACGCAGGCGGCGCTGGAAGAACTGGCCCTGGGCCTGAAGTGGGATCGTCCGGCGGAGGACCGTGCCCGGCTGCGGTCTGCGGTCGATGAGATCCGCCGCTGCCGGCCGGCCATGGCTTCCCCGGGGTGCCGGGCGAGGCGCTGGCTGGCCGAGGTCGAGCGCAAACTGGATGCGGCGCCGGGAACCGGGACGGCAGCGGATGAGCTGCGCCGGCGACTGAGCGATGTCTCGCGACGGATTGGGGAACAGCGGAACGCGGCGCTCAAGGGAATGGTGGACCACGCGCGGGAACTGCTGGCGGGAAGCCGGCGCCTACTCACCTTCAGCCGGTCATCCACCGTGGAGCGCCTGCTGCGGGAAGCACTCCCGCCGGAAGCGGAGGTGGCGATCTGCGAATCGCGGCCGGCGATGGAGGGGCGAGAGCTGGCGGCGGAACTGGCCGACCAGGGACGATCCGTCACGCTGATCGGGGACGCCCAGGCGGGGATCTTCCTGCAGGATGCGGATTTCCTGCTGCTGGGCTGCGACGCCGTGATACGCGGAACGCAACAGGGCAGCCACGTGCATTTTCCTCCGGGAATGGAGGAAGGGGGCCGAAGCCTTGCCCAGTTCGCGCCCCCGGATCTCTGGGTCGTCAACAAGGCCGGGTCGCTGGCCCTTTGCCTGCTGGCCAGGCATCACGGGGTTCCCGTTCACGTGGCCGCCGAAGCCTGCAAGTTCAGCGCCGATCCACTCTGCATCGAGGCGCTGCCCGAGGAGCACGATCCCGCGGAGATCTGGCCGGAACTGCCTCACCTTGCGGCAAATCCGGTCCTGGAAGCCTTTCCCGGCGGACTGGTAAGGGGCTACATCTCCGCGCGGGGTTTCCTGAGCAGGCGCGGTGCCGGAGAGCTTCTGGAAGAAGACGCCCGGGCCTTCGCGGCCTATCTGGAGAGCGGAAGCTGAGAGTCCCCGGTCGCAGAACGCCCATCCTGAACGGCGCAGTGAGGCCGTGTCCGAGCGGCCTTACTGCGTACGTGTCGAGGGTGTTGTTGGCTTTCTTGGTGTTCCTTGTCGCATGCGGTTCACGAATACAATGAACCGGAATTCTTCACGCTGAAGCCAGTCGATGCCCGACTGAATGCGGTGCCACTGGCTATCAGACAGTTCGAGATCTTGAGGGTTCTTTGGGTGCATGAGGCAGTGGCGCTTATGAATGGCCTCTTGGGCGTTGACCCATTGGTCTGTTGAGAAGTCAGGCTGATGGCCAGTTTCAAACAGTCGATGGACAAGCCGAAGGGCCAGCTTGATTCGGTCGATAGCCCCTTTGTCCCTTCTGCCCTGAATGAGTGTCTCCTCTGCTTTGGATACGGTGACTCCACCACATTCGGTCCTGAAACACCCGTTTCATCTCCAAACCAACTAGGTGCACCTCACCTGCGAGATGCGAAGCGGACCGGCTGGTGAAGGCGCGTGTTACACCTGCACTCAAAGTTGCTTGGGCTGAAGAACATATCGCATCGAAGCAATCTGTCGGTACTAGGATGCACGGAGTTTTCTGAATTCCTCATCGAGCCGCTCAGCTAAGAATAGCTTCAGAAGACTCTGGTATGGGATATCTCGCTTGTTCGCAAGCAACTTCAGTTCAGCAAGCAGATGCTCTGGCAGTCGTAATGAAATCGTCTTGAGTGAGGGCTTCAACTTGGGAAGTATAACGCGCTGTGCCTTCTCCCATTCGATGTAGTCGGTCGAATCCTGGTCAGCCCAGAACTTGCGCTCAGCATCTTCGCTGCGATGCTTAGGGATCTTACTCTTCTGCTTTGTCATCAGCGGCGTAGACCTTTCTCTCTTTGCGTGACATGTCACGAGCTGAAATCACGCGAATGAGATCATCTCGAACCGTGAACACGAGGAATAATCCCCGGCCACCATCTGTCTGGCCCAGGACAAAGAACCGAGGTTCTCCCGTGGAATGCACAACATCTGGAACCGCGATCAGTGGTCGGTTGAAAAACACTTGCTCGCATTCCATAGCCGACACACGATGCTTCTCCCAGTTCTTGAGGAGATTTCCTTCGTCCCATTGAAAGCCAACACAGGCTTCTATGAGGTCGTATGGATCAGCCATCGGCGTATATGCCAAGAATATACTATTCGCTCGCTATATGCAAGTGTTTTCTATGTCGGTGTAACCTGCAACTGTCCACTTCGCGGCGATGGTGCGGTCGTGGGAGAATCGATTCTTCCACTCTCGATTCGGTGTCCCTGCCGCGGATGGCTGTTCCGGTATGGATCTTGCACCATCACTTTGAGTTTAGGGCGATCCGGAACGTCCTGACCGTCCAAAGCGACACAATATTTTCGATGCTAGAATTGATCGCACGCTATCATTAGTGATATGTATGGAGGATCACCGCTCAACTACAGCCATTTGCGGCCACAGGTGTTGATATTTGAACAGTCGATGGCGCGGACAGCGCCGCGCCATCGAACCGCGCATGCAACCGGCGCGTCGCGATCCACCGGCTGCGTCAGCGGATAATACAGGGAAGAAAAACCTTACACGATCCATTGCAATAGAGGAGAGGAATCACATGAAAAAGCTGACATCGTTTGTCCTGCTGCCTTTGCTGACGGCCGGCCTCGTTCGCGCCGAATGGTTCGAGCTCGACCCGGCGGAAACCAGTATCCGCCTGCTGCAGGACAGCCCCTCGGCGATTCGGCTCGAATGCACGGTGGACGGTTTTCAAACCTCGCCCGTGGATATCGACGGCGAGACGTATCACCGGGTCGCGCTTCCCGGCGGGGCCCTGCTGCTGAACGAAGGAGCTCCCGAACTGCCCATCCTGGCGGAGAGCGTGATCATCCCGGACGATCAGCGGATCCGGCTCAGGGTGCTGGACGGCGAATACACGGAATTCGACCTGGCCCCGGCGCCCTCCAAGGGCAACCTGCCGCGCACGGTGAACCCGGACGATGTTCCCTTCCGCTTCGGTCCGGAGTACTCGGGCGGCTTGTATCCCGAAGCGACCACCCGCTTGCGCGATCCCTACATCCTGCGCGACTACCGCGGGCTGGCCGTGGTCTTCCAGCCCTTCCAGTACGATCCCGGCCGGGGCGTTCTGCGGGTCTGGACCCGGATGGAGGTCGAACTCTACGCCGACGGCCCGGGACGGGTGAACGTGATCGAACGGTCGCATGCGCCGCAGAGCGTTTCGACCTCCTTCGCCGAACTCTATCGCAACCACTTCCTCAACTACGGCGAGAACCAGCGCTACACGCCCCTGGAGGAACAGGGCAACATGCTGGTGATCGCGGACGACGCCTACCTGGCCCAGGTGGCGGACTTCGTGGACTGGAAGCGCCAGCGCGGGATGGACATCGAGCTGGTGCCCCTCTCCGAAGTGGGAACCACCTACGGCGACGTGGACACCTACGTGGACGACTACTACAACCTCAACGGCTTGACTTTCCTGCTGCTGGTGGGCGATGACGACGACGTACCCACCTATCCGTATTCGAGTGACGCCTCGGATCCCAGCTACGCGCTGATCCTGGGCGGCGACAGCTATCCCGAGATCTTCGTCGGCCGTTTCTCGGCCAACAGCACGGCCGACGCGCAGACCCAGGCGGACCGCAGCGTCGACTACGAGAAGCTGCCGCAGGCCGGCGCCGACTGGTATCACAAGGGCTGCGGAGTCGCTTCCAACCAGGGCCCCGGGGACGACAACGAGTACGACAACGAGCACGTGGACAATATCCGGCTCGACCTGCTGGGCTACACCTACAGCGAGGTGGACCAGCTCTACGACCCCGACGTGGAGGACTGGATGGTGTCCGACGCGCTGAACGACGGCCGCTCGATCGTCAACTACACCGGTCATGGCTCACAGTACTCGTGGGGCTCTTCAGCGTTCGACGTGAATGACATCGACAACCTGGTCAACGACCACATGCTGCCCTTCATCATCAGCGTGGCCTGCGTCAACGGCGATTTCGACAACGGCATCACCTGCTTCGGCGAGGTCTGGATGCGCGCCACCAACGGCGCGGCACCCACCGGCGCCGTCGGCATCTACGCTTCATCGGTGAACCAGTCCTGGAATCCACCGATGGCGGCCCAGGACGAGAGCGTGGACCTGCTGGTGGCCGAAGAGAAGAACACCTTCGGCGGTCTGTGCTACAACGGTTCGATGCAGATGATGGACGAGTACGGCGCCGACGGCGAGTACATGTACAAGACCTGGCATATCTTCGGCGATCCCTCGCTGATGGTGCGCACGGACACGCCCGCCGCGCTGAATACGTCCCACGCCGGGAGCATTCTCAGCACCGCCACGACGTTCAATGTCAATGCGCCGGGAATCCCGGACGTGCTGGTGACCCTGTATTACGACGGCACGGTCTACGGCTCGGCGCTGACCGACGCGGGGGGCACGGCCCTGGTGCCCGTGGCCGGACCGCTGCCGGTGGGCGAGGACCTGACGGTCACGGCCTTCAAGTACAACTGCCTGACCTCGCTGACCGCCGTGAGCGTGATTCCGCCCGAAGGTCCCTACGTGATCTACGATTCGCACGTGGTCGAGGACGCCAACGGGCAGCTCAATCCAGGCGAGACCTGCGACATGACCATCACCGTCGAGAACGTGGGCGTCGAGAATGCCACGGAAGTGACCCTGACGCTCAGCACGGCCGATCCCTACGTGACCGTGACGGACGGCGTCGAGTATTACGGCGACATTCCCGTGGGCGGCCAGGCAAGCGTATTCGGCGGGTTCCAGGTGGTCTGCGATACCGAACTACCCGACGGGCACGCCGTGAACTTCGACCTAGAGGCCAGCTCTCCCGGCGGCACCTGGAACTCCATGTTCACCGCGCTGGGATACGCTCCCGCGCTTGAGATCTCGCAGGTCCTGGTACTGGACGGCGACAACGGGCGCCTCGATCCCGGCGAAACCGCCGGTGTCCAGGTCATGCTGCACAACGCGGGCAGCGCCGACGCGCTCAACCTGAATGCCCTCTTGTCCAGTTCGGACCTGTACATCACGATCAACGTCTCCGAAGACGACCTGCCGCTGCTGGCCGCCGGCGCCGACGGTCCGCTGGATTTCGAGGTCAGCGTGGACCCGGGCGCTCCCCTGGGGCACCCGGTTGAGTTCGACCTGACGGTGAGCGGCGACAACTGCAGCCTGCACGAGTCCTTCGGATTGAACGTCGGCCTGACCGTGGAGGATTTCGAATCGGGCACCTTCGCCTCCTATCCCTGGGAAATGGCGGGCGACGCCGACTGGATCATCGATACGGAGGCCTATGAAGGAACCTACTGTGCGAAGTCCGGCGAGATCGGCCACAGCGCCACCAGCCAGCTGATGCTGATCGCCGACGTGCTCAGCGCCGACCAGATCAGCTTCTTCTACCGCGTTTCCTCGGAGGCCAACTACGACTATCTGCGCTTCTACCTCGACGGCGGCCTTCTGGCAGAGTGGGCGGGCGAAATCGGCTGGACCGAGGCCAGCTTCCCGGTGAGTGCCGGGATCCATTCCTTCACCTGGTCCTACGAGAAGGACTACACGGTGGACGGCGGCGCCGATTGCGCCTGGCTGGACTACATTCTGCTGCCGCCCTTCAACGTGCCGGCGGACACCACGCCTCCCGAGATCGTGCACGAAGGCCTGCCCAACTCCTCGGACACCCTCGGACCCTGGACGGTCAGCGCCGAGATCCTGGACCCCTCAGGGATCGCCTCGGCGATCCTGGGCTATCGCTTCGACGGCGGCGGCTGGACGGAGGTGTCCATGAACCGCTCGCGTGACACCTATTCCGCCGACATCCCCGGCCCGGCCTCAATCGGCACCGTGATCGACTACCGTATCACGGCAGTGGACGCCAGCGAGAACGCCAACTCGGTGACTACCGATCCCTGGACCTTCCTGATCGTGGCTCCCACCGGGCTGGAATACTGCCAGGACTTCGAGGGCGGCCTGGACGACTTCACGGTCGAGACCTACGCTCCAGGCGGCAACACCTGGGAGATCAACACCTACTCCGGCCAGGGCAACACGGCCTACATCTCCTACAGCAACCCGGACCAGGAGGATCACGCGGCCCTGATCAGCCCGGTATTCGACTGTACCGAGCAGGCAACCCTCGAGCTGAGTTTCTGGCACCACCTGCGGATGGGCTGGAGCGGCTCCTGGACCGACGCCTACGTGCGCGGCTCGACGGACGGCGGCGCGAACTGGGACTACCTGCTGGGCGAGTGGCACGCGAACAACCCGCCGGAGGAGATCATCGTCGAAGGCGTCGAAACGGTGGATTGCAGCTCCTGGGCCTCCGGTGAAGCCCAGGTGCGCGTGATGTTCGAGTTCCACGACATGTACGACTGGTACTGGCACGTGGACGACGTCTGTCTCACGGGCACGCTGCTGCCGCCGGATTTGGATCCGGTGGTGCTCTACGCCGCCTACGTCGGCGGGGGCCAGGTGCAGTTGAGCTGGGATCCCGTGCCCGGCGCCACGAGCTACGACGTCTACACCGCGGAGGAGGCCTACGAAACCTGGACTTTCCTGGACAACACGCCGAGTACGATCTACGTCGTCTCTGCGGGCGTGGACGAGCAGGGTTTCTACCATGTGATCACGCGCGGCGACTCGCGCGCGGATTTCGACCTCCCCGCCGCGCGCATCGATCCGGACCGCAACCGACGCGCGCCGGACGAGCTGGAGAAGTCGTACAAGAAGAAATAGTGGTAACGGCGGTCCGCCGGGTCTGATGCACTCGATGTGTCACGATCATCAGGGCGAGCACCGCAACCCGCATTGAGAAGAAACCGCCTCCCGAGGGAGGCGGTTTCGCATTCCAATATGTGTCCTGGCGGCCGGCCGGGGATTAGCGGAGCAGCATCAACTTGCCGCGATCAACCGTATCTCCCGTTTCGAGCACCACGAAGTAGATGCCCGAGGCGTGCTCCCCGGCGTCCCAGCGCAGATCGTAGGCGCCGGGAACCATGAACTCGCCCTCCAGCAGCCTGGCCGTCTCCTGCCCCAGCAGGTTGTAGACGGACATCCGCACCTCCCCGGCCTGCGCGAGATGGAAACGGATCCGCGTCGAGGGATTGAAGGGGTTCGGATAGGCGCCCTCGATGGCCGTATCGCCCGGCAGCAGGCCGCGATCCACCGCAAGCCAGTCCACTTCCATGCTCAACGGCACCGACTGCAGCGGGTTCATCGGATCGTTGCTGTCGAGCACCAGGCTGCCTTCGTAGACGCCTTCGGGCAGTTGATAGCCCGGGACGGAAGTGAAGCCCAGTCGGATCCAGGTCGAATCGCCCGGCGCCATCACGCCGCCCTCGGGTCCCAGCAGCGTAAGCCAGGCCGGAGGCGTGATACGCACGGCGTAGGGCAGCTCCCCGCTGATGTCGGTGTCGTGGAAAATGCTGAAGCCCTCGTCCTCCTCCAGGCCCTGGATGCCGCAGGTGCCGCTCTCGCCGTAGCCGAAGAACTCGTTCCCCGTGTTCTCGACCTGGATCACGATCTCGCCCAGGGAGCGCATCACGATCTGGAAACTGAAGGGCCCGCCGTTGAGGAAGGGGTTGTAGTGCGGCACCTCCACCCAGCTCACCACCAGCGAGTCCGCGCCGTCGCTCCACCACCAGCAGAACCCCTCCTGGCCCGCGTTGGGTTTCAGGTCGTCCCACCAGCCGGCCACGATGTTGTCGGGCGCGTCCGGGGAGGGCAGCTCGACGTTGTCCGCCGCGTCGCCGTCGGAACTGAAGGTGAGATAGCCGTTGGGGCTGATCTTGAACCGGCTGAAAGCCCGGCCGAAGATGTGCAGGTCGAAGCCCGGTTCGATCCAGTCGGAGGCCGAGTCGTGGTGTTCGAAGACCACCGGGGTGGCCTGCTCCGAATAGTCCAGCCAGCCGAAAACGGGACCCTCCGGCTCCTCGCTGTCGATCCAGGTGTAGCCGAATTCGTCCGGCCCGCCCTGGTCCCGCGTGTCTTCCACGTGGGCGCTCCAGAGCAGGGGCATCTCTCCCGTGTTACTGATCTTCACGCTGTCCACCGCGCTTTCCTCGGCGTCCAGCACGACCTCCAGGATCGGCGTGTCGACTGTCAGCTCGGGCGGCAGCAGCGAGGCGCTGACGGAAGTCGTGATGAACACCGCCGATCCGTCTGAAATGCTGTGCATGGTGGGATTGAGCACGTGGTAATTCTTGAGCGTCATCCCCATGGTGGAGCTGTGGTCCTTGAAGCCGATGGAGCAGTAGGGGAAGTCGGCCCAGTTGGTCTGGTTGTCGTTGAAATCGCTGTACTGGAACAGGAAGGGGCCGTCCCCGGTGGGCGTCGGGTAGCTCATCGGGTCGTAGAGCACCACCTGGAAAGTGTTCGGGCCACCCGAAGAGTTGGCCATCAGGTTGTACCAGGTGATCACGAAGAGCTCCTGCGTCTCGTCGTGCCAGGTGTAGACGCCGCGGCTGGTGTTCTGCGTCTTGTGGTCGTCCCACATGGGGGCGATCATGGCGTCGGGGCCCATGGAAGTGGGCAGGTGATGGTTGCGGAAATCCACCTCGCGGAAGCCGTTCTCCGCGAACGAGATGAAACCGTTGGAGCAGATGAAGACCTCGTCGTAACTCTCGCCGTAGAAGTTGAAGGTGAAGGGCAGGTCCAGCCATTCCCCGTCGTCCTGCTCGTCGCCGTTGTCGCTCAGAGACACGTAGTCGCCCTCGCCGCCCTCCTGGGGAGTGATGGCGAACCAGTCGTAGACGGGCGCCAGGTCGTAGTTGTCGTCCTCGTCCTCGTAGGCCCAGTAGCCGTACTCGTCGGGTCCCGTGGGATCGTCCTGGCTCGGTTCGCCCACGTAGACGAAGAAGGAGACCCGGCCGGTGGCGCCCGAGTCGGTGCTCCAGATCAGCGTCATCGGCAGGGGCAGGCCGATCACCGTGTTCGTGCTCACCTGCACGTCGAATTCGGCGTAGGCCGCCGTGCCCACCGGGACGTTGCCCACCACCACCGGACCGCCCGGCACCTCGGCGTAGATGTTATTGTCGCAGCTCAGTTCGAGTAGCGTTCCCTGCGCGTCCAGGCTGCCGACGTTCTCCACCTGCAGCCTGACGGGCCGCGTGATACCGGGCTCGAGCTGGCCCTCGGGAAATTCCTGGCTCACCGGCGAAAGGAAGGGCGAGGCAGTTTCCAGTGCGGCGGACAGGGTGAACAGCCCCTCGTTGGATTGTACTTCGAGCCTCAGCGGCACCATGTCCCCGTCGGCGAGATCGGCGCCCGGCGTGATCAGCACGCCCTCGAGCAGAACGCTGCTCCCGGGAGCCAGGTCCGCCGGCTGCAGCGGCGGCGCGGTAACTTCCCCGTACTGCGCCTCCAGGACCGGCGTGATACTCAGACCGTTGAGCTCGGTCGTTCCGGCGTTGAGCAGCGTGAAGGAGAATTCCTGCTCGACCGCGCCGGGCACCAGGAAATCGTTCTCGAGGCTCCAGCCCTCCAGGGCCGGGTCGCCCTGCTCGGGGGCCACGGTGTAGGTGTGCAGCAAGGGAGCGTGACGCGGATGCGTCACGGTGAGCAGCAGCTGACCCTCTTCCAGCGTCCCCAGGGAAAGGTCGACCTGTCCCTCTTCACCGGCCAGCAAGACCACCTGCAGGTCCTCGCCTTCGCGTTCCTGGTAGGCGCAGACCACCGCGCCGGGTACCGGATCCCCGTCGGATTCGACGGTCAGTTCCAGGTGATCCGTTCCCAGGCGCAGGCTCGCTTCCGGCTCCAGGTCGAAAGCCTCGGGCACCCCGCCCCACATCGGGGTTCCCGGGTCGCCCATCAGGTTGCCCCAGTTGGCGAAACTGCTGGCGTTGCCCTGCTCCGACGGGGGCAGCGTGACGTAGAGTTCGTACTTGCCCTGCAGCAGGCAGGAGCCCACGTAGGGCACGTCGTACTCCAGGAAGCCGCCGTAGAAGCCGCCGCAGAGCACATTGTTGTAGCGCGTATGAGTGCCCGACGTGGCGAATCCCATGCAGGCCACCGCTCCGCCGGCCTCCGTGGGGCTGCCGGCCAGCAGAAAGGACTCGCTGAAATCGTCTCCCCAGTCGAAGTCGCCCGTGCTGCAGGTGAAGATGGTGGCCACCGGGGTGCGCGGACCCTGGCTGAGATTCTCCACCTGGGTCTGGTTCAGGCCCTCCATGCCCAACCAGCCACGGTAGTTGTAGAAGCTCAAGCCCTGGTTGAACCAGTTGATCACATGGCCGGCGCCGACGCACCACAGGGTGTCGATGTCGTTGTAACCGCGCTGCTCGACCATTTCCGCGGCGATGCTGCGGCTGAGAAGCTTCATCGACAGGTGACACGAGGTGGATCCCACCGTGAAACCGGCGCGCTGCAGCCAGTCCTCGTTGTCCAGGTAGGGATCGCTCTCGTAGCCCAGGACCTTGTTGGCCACCGTGGAGAGCTGGTTGGCGTTGTCCACCGAAAGCCGGCCCACGGCCACGTCGCCCAGGATGTCGCTGCCCTCGATCTTCGCGTAGTAGTGGTCGTACTGGGAATGCGTGGGAATCGAGTAGGTGCCGGTGACGTCCCCCAGCAGCAGTACGAAATCCACGGGGTACTCGCTCTGGTATTCCGTCGTGATACGGGCCTTGATCTGGGACGCGGTGAAGCTGATCTCATTGTCGTCCACGGTGACCACCCGGTGCCCCTTCCGCCTTTTCCAGTCCAGGAGATCCTGCAGCGCGGAATTGTCCAGGGCGCCGTTGCGGCCGAAGACCAGGTAGTTGCCCGGCAGGTCGCCCGGGTCCAGCAGGAAGTCCTGCATCTGGCCCTCCGGCTGCCGCGGATCGATGATGCGGTCCTTAAGCAGGCGCTCGAAGACGGTGGAGCGTCGCGCCAGTTCGAATTCCCTGGCGTTCAGCAGGTTCTCCCCCTCGAAGCCGATTTCGAAGCGCATGCGGGTCCAGACTCGCGCCTCGCCCGTCAGGGGATTCACCTGAACGGGAAAGAAGGCCGCCAGGACCACGCGGTGATTGTGCAGGAGGGCCGGCTCCCCCAGCTCGTGGTTGAGCTCGGGAAAGAAGGCGTCCCGCGCGTAGATCTCCGCGTCCTCGATCCAGGGCAGGGGCAGGTCGGCCTCGGTGTGCAGCCGGTCCTGGGCCGGCAGGGGCAGGACATCGGCCAGGATTTCGTATTCGCCCTCGATGAAGCGCAACTGCACGTCGCTGCGGTCCGGGATCTCGATCAGGCGCTGCACCGACGGCAGATCGGGAGCGCCGGCCCTGCCGACCCAGCCCGAATCTTCCATCTCGAAGGTCTGGTAGTGAAGGCCGTTGACGTCCACATCACCCACGGCGATCGGAGGGAACACGATTTCCTGCGTGAAGGGTCCGGTTTCCGGATCTCCCCCGGGTCCGGAGCGGAAGGTCGTACCCGCCATGGAAACGGCGGCCAGCAGCAATCCGCAGATGATCGATCCGCCGGCGAGCCCGCGACTCAGGCGGAATTCGGTCTTCAAAACCATGTCGGCTCCAAGGAATAATGATGTTCAATCCAAGAAGGATACAAGGATTCGGGTATCGAATCGGTCAGCCGGAGACGGATGTAGACGGGCTTCCGATGCAGCGACTGAATCGTCCAGAGTCCAGGTATCGTTGAATAGCAGGTATCGTTGAATAGGTGGTCCAGCAAAAACCGGGCCCGCACATCAGGCGGACCTGAGGTGCAAAACGTTTCAGTTAGGGAAATTCCTGCAAGCATAGCAAGTCTGCCGGTGCTTTCGTTATCATGGCTGGAGTTTGTTCAACGTGAAAGAGCCCTAATGCAGGCAAGATGGGTCTATGCCCTGGTCAGCGTGTTTCTGGTCAGCCTGATCTCGCTGGCGGGACTCACCACGCTCTCGATCGGCCTGAAGCGTCTCAAGCGCCTGTTGCTGGTCCTGGTGTCCTTCTCGGTGGGGGCGCTTTTCGGCAGCTCGTTCTTCCACCTGCTGCCGGAGGCCTTCGAGCGCCAGGGCTTCGGCCCGGAGGTCCCGGCCTACACCATGGCCGGCCTCCTGGCATTCTTCGTCCTGGAGAAATTCATCCACTGGCGGCACTGCCACGTACCTGCTTCCGACGAGCACCTGCACCCGGTGGTATTCATGAATTTCATCGGCGACGGGCTCCACAATTTCATCGACGGGATCCTGATCGGCGCCGCCTACCTGGTGTCCGTGCCCATCGGGATCACCACCACGCTGGCCGTGGCGCTGCATGAGATTCCGCAGGAAATCGGCGACTTCGGCACCCTCGTTTTCGGCGGGCTCAGCGTGCCCCGGGCGCTGATGCTGAATTTCATCTCGGCCCTCGGCAGCATCCTGGGGGTGTTGCTGGTGATGGCGCTGGGCACCCGGGTGACGGGCCTGGCGGACCAGATCCTGCCGCTCACGGCGGGAGGGTTCATCTACATTGCCGGCGCGGACCTGATACCGGAATTGCGGAAGGACGCCGGCTTGGGCAGCTCCCTGCTGCAGTTCGGCGCCATCCTGCTCGGATTGGCGATCATGTATTCGATGGTCAACCTGCTGGGGGAGCCCTCCCACGAGCTGATCCACTCGCATTGAGCGGGACAGGCGGAATCGGCCCGGTTTCGTCGAAATCATCGGAGACCTGCTGTTAGGTTTCCCTAACACGCTGTCGTTTTTCATTTTCTATTACTGACAGGTCCACGGCGGGAATGCCGGCCTGACCGAACTGTTCGGCCGCTTCACGGGTGCAGATCCGTCGGTGACATTCGTCATGGGGCGGATCCGGGTCCCTGCGTAGAGCCTGGAGCCTGAGTTGGTCTCTGCATTCAGAACGGTATGGTTCTTGCTTTGCTTTATTACTCGGTCGAACAGCTCACTCAGGATTGCAGGAAGCGGTGGACCCCGACCGATCTAAGCATCAGAATGACGCGTCAGGGAAGGGCAAGAACAGGAGCTGCGGGATGAACCTCACGCCGATCCGCCCCCCACGGAGCATGGCCCCGACACTTCGATCGAAGGAACCACGGAGGCGGTCGCGGCGCCATCGCATGGCCCGCCTGTCGCTCGCCGGCAGCCGCCTCACCGCCATGGGTCTTTCCGTCCTGCTTCCGGCCCTGCTGATGACGGCGGCCGTCGCCGCGGAAACCAGGATCCTCGCCGAGGGGGAGATTCCCACGCAGGAGCCCTGGAGTCTCGAAATTCTCTCGGATGACCCGCAAGGCATCGAGCTCGAGTTTCGCCTGGAATGCGTAGAGCTGGAGGAAAGCCCCGGGGGCCTGTTGCTGCGGGTGGAAGGACTGGGCGCAGAAGGACGGCCCGGATGGCCGAACCTGCCCGCCCTGAGCGAGATCTTCGCCGTGCCGCCCGACGCGGGCCTGGGCCTGGAAGTCCTGGAGGTTGAGTGGAGCACGCTTTCCGACATGCCGCCCGCGCCGGTGCCGCTCCCTCAGAGCGACCGCCCGGGAAGCCCCCCGCCCGGTCCGCCACTTGCCGATCCGCTGGTTTACGATGCAGCGGATCCCTGGCCGGAGGAAGCGTTGGGGCTGGGAACCGCCGCCCTGTGGCATGGCGTCCGCGTCTGTCCCGTGGATCTGCGCCCCTTCCGCTGGCATCCGCGGAGCGGAGTCCTGGAGGTCTGCAGTCGCATGCGTTTCCGGTTGCGCTTCGATGGAACGGATTTCGGCAACCTGCGCGATCCCCTGGTGGAGGGTCCCTCGCCCCTGCGCTCGAAGATCGTGGAAAACGTCGTGTTCAACGCCGACTGGCTGCGCGAGCAGCCATGGTTGAGCGGCGAGCGGCTGGTATCCCAGGAGCTCGAGAACCTGGGCCGCTACCTGGTGGTCGTGCCCGATATCGTGGAGGAACACCTGGACTCCTGGGCGGACTGGAAAAGACAGCTGGGCTACGCGGTAAACCTGGTCCACGCCTCTGAGCTGGGCGGCGATCCCGACTGGGAGGATATCCACGCCCTGGCGCAGGACCTCTACGATGAGCAGGGGCTGGACTACCTGCTGCTGGTGGGCGACGTGGACACCTCGCCCAACAACTACTACCTCGACGCGCCTTTCATCCCCGGCGGTTCCTACGCCGAACCGGGCTGGGGCAGCCGCTGCAACTCATCCTACTGCATCGTTACCGATCACCCCTACGCGCTCATGGAGGGCGACGACTACTTCGCAGACATCCTGGTGGGCCGCTGGACGGTGGACAACCTGAATCAATTGCTCGCCGTGCGCAACAAGCACCTGCTCTACGAGCAGGATCCCTTCACCCAGGCGGACAGCACCTGGTTCCACGAAGGCCTGATGATCTTCGACGTGGCCGGAGCCGGGAGCCGCCGGGAGACCAAGCTGGGCATCCGCGACATGCTCTGGGAGATCGGCTTTACGGAAGTGGACACCATCCGCAACAACTGGATGGACGATCCCGTGCCGCCGCACTTCGTGTCACAGGCGCTGAACGCCGGCGTCTCGACGGTGAATTACAGAGGCTACGGTTTCCGCTACCAGTGGGTGGGCCCCACGTTCGGCGTGACGCACATCAACAACCTGGACAACTACGGCCGCTGGCCGCTGGTGGCCTCGATCGTCTGCGGCGGAGGCGACTTCGCCAGCTACACCTCGGATCCCTGCTTCGGCGAGGCCTGGCTGCGGGCGGCCGAAGGCGCGGAGCCCCTGGGCGCAATCGCCTTCATCGGGCCCTCCGAGGAGGACACGCACACCAAGTGGAACAACTGCATCGACCTGGGCATCTACCAGGGTCTCTGCCGGGAGGGCATCCGCGAGGCGGCCGCGCTGATGGAGCGCGGCAAGCTGGAGCTGTGGCTCAACTTTCCCGACGACCGGAACTGGGGCGCGCCGGGGCAGAACGTCCCGTTCTATTTTCACACTTACAACCTGCTGGGAGATCCCGGATTGCAGGTGCGCACGGCGCGACCGCGCAGGATCTTCTGCGAGGCGCCGGCCGGCATGCCCGCGGGCCTGCGGCAACTCGAACTGCAGGTGGTCGATGCCGCGGGTTCGCCGCTCCCCGGCGTGACGGCCAATTTCTACGATCCGCTGGAGGGAAAGGCCAGCCTGGGTTTCAGCGACGCCGCCGGCTGGATGCTGCTCGAACTGGGAGAACTGAGCCCGGGCGCGCACATCCTGACCCTGCACGGAGTGGACATGCGTCCGCTGCAGCTCGAAATGCAGGTCGAGGACCGGGAGAGCGCTCCGGGACTGCAGGACTGGAGTTTCGACGACGGGGAGGCGGGAGACGGGTTGCCGGGCTGCGGGGAAAGCGGTTCGCTGGACCTGGTGCTGGTGGAGCACGGAACCCACGGCTTCCAGGAAGCCCTGCAGCTCGTGTTGCGCTCCCTGGACGACAGGCTGAGCATCGACGACAGCACGGCCGTCCTGCAGCCGGCCGCGGGCGGCGACACCCTGTACGTGACGGGCGACCTGGAGATCTCCCTCGGGGAGGATGTGTCACACGGCGAGCGACTCGCCGCGGAACTCCTGCTCGACGGCGAATGGCTGGGCCGCCTGGAGCTGGACGTATCGGGGCACCTCTTCGAGGCGACCGACTGGCGCGTCCTCTCGGGGGAATTCCAGCCCGACACCTCCGCCTCCGTCGAGCTGGAGCTTCACTGCAACGGGACCTACGGCGGCGCGGACCTCTTCGGGCGAATCATCAGCCAGAGTCCGGGCGTCACGGTGCCGCACGGCGACCTGGAATCCTTCAGCCTGCAGCCCGGGGAGAGCGCCTGGATCGGAACTCCCACCGTCGCCTTCGCCGGAGAACTCCTGCCGGGGATGATCCTGCCCTTTATCCTGGAGGTCTACGGCCCGGGCGACACGCCCGGAGTGGATCTTGCCCTGAGTACCGCGGGCTTCAACGTGAGCATGGGGACGGCGGAGGCCGGAGACCCCATGGGACCCGATCCCGCGGGATACCTGATCTTCCACAGCGAGGACACCGAGTACGAGCAGGCGCCGGCCTGGGAATGGAACGACATCTCCCAGTCCGGAACGGAGATCGTGGTCAACGACGAATACGACGACTGGTGGGGCGAGGGGATCGACGGCGTATCACGGGTCGTGCAGCTGCCCTTCGAGTTCAGCTTCTACGGCGAGACCTGGGACGAGATCACCGTCTGCAGCAACGGCTGGATCGCCATGGGCGACCGCAGGCATTTCATCACCGGGCTGAACACCATGATTCCAGCGGCGCAGGGGCCGCCCGGGATGGTGGCCGCTTACTGGACGGACCTCTACAACTACGAATGGGGCAACCGCTTCGGCCATCTCTACAAGCTGGAAGACGACGAGCAGCACCGCTTCGTGCTGCAATGGGACAACTTCTGCGTGATCGGCACCAGTTACCACGTGGATTTCCAGCTCATGCTGCTCGACCCGGCCCACTGGCCCACTTCCACGGGCGAAGGCGAGATCCTGTGTTACTACCTGGACGTGGCTTCCTACGCCGGCGAAAACGAGTTCACCACGGGTATCGAGAGCTACGACGAGCTGCAGGGCCTGTGCTACGTCTTCAACGACGAGTACGCCGAAAGCAACCAGCCGATCGAAGACGAGACCGCCATCCGCATCACCGCCCTGCCCGAGGAATTGAACGTCGGGGAAGGCGAGGTTCCGGGAAGACCGGCCGCGTTCCGTTCGCTGGCGGCCGCGCCCAATCCATTCAACCCGGCGACCTCGGTGCGCTTCGAGCTGGGCCGGCCGGCCCGGGTGGAGTGGTCGCTGTACAACCTGCTGGGTCAGGAAGTGGGCCGGGATGAACTGGGGCTGCTGCCCGCCGGCGCCGGCGCCTTCCAGTTGGACGCGGGGCGGCTTGGATCCGGCGTCTACATGCTGAGGGTGCGCGCCGTGGACCTGCGCGGCGGCGAGCACGGCAAGTCCTGCAAGCTGCTGCTCATAAGATAGGCTTGCCGCGCACCGCGCCTTGCGGCGCGGCCGCGCCAAGCCCCGTCGGATGCAGCG
>CAZMSD010000007.1:19882-81026 GCA_964568855.1 uncultured Bacteroidaceae bacterium
GATCCGCCTCGACGGACCGCTGATCCGCCGTAACGCGACCTGCAGCGCCGCGCCAAGCCCCGCCGGATGCAGCGGATCCGCCTCGACGGACCGCTGATCCGCCGTAACGCGACCTGCAGCGCCGCGCCAGGCCCCGTCGGATGCAGCGGATCCGCCTCGGCGGACCGCTGATCCGCCGTGAAGAGCCCGGTTGACACCAACCCGACGAGGTACCCATGAAATCGAGCAGCCGAGCTATGCAGCGACCAGGCGCTGGACGCCCACACACGGCATTGGTTGGTATCACCTGCGCCCTGGCCGCGATGCTGTGCGCGGCGTTATGGACGCCCGCCGCCGGCGGGCCGTTCGTCTTCAACGGCGCCGTGGAGGACGTCGGTCCCTGCTTCGAACTTCGTGTAATCGACGAGACGCCCGCCGAGATCGTGCTGGAGTTCGAGCTCTACCGGCTGGAGCACGAGAGCGGCCGCGAGGGATCCGCCTTCGCGATTCCCGGCATGCGGGGACTCCATGCTTCGGGGCAGCCCGACCTGCCCGTCCACGGCGCCCTGCTGCGTATCCCGCCGGAGGCCGGTGTAACACTCGAGATCATCGATTCGCGGGTGGAGCGCATCAGCTGCGAGGCGCCCCGCCACGTGCCTCTACCACAGCAGGAGCGGGCGGAGGCGCGAGCGGCAGGCGTAATACATCGCGGCGCGCCGGATCCTGCGGTCTACGAGTCGCCGGAGATCTGGCCTGCGGCGCCGGCGGTTGCGGGAAGGCCCGCGCTGTGGCATGGACGGCGTGTCTGCGCCCTGACTCTTCAACCGGTGCGCTGGGATCCGCAGGCCGGACAGGCACTGGTCCACAGCCGCCTGCTTTTCAGGCTGCGCTTCGACGGTGCGGACGGCGCCGGTGGCCCGCGCCGGGAAGCTGCGGGTTCCGTTGTCGTACGCGACCGTGCAGAGGCCCTGGTCAACGCGACCGTGCTCAACCCCGAGTGGCCCGGAGCCGCGGAGGGACGCTCGGGCGAGCGGCTGCTGCCGCTGGAGGAGCAGAGCTTCGGCCGCTACCTGGTGGTGGCGCCGGACGCCGCCCTGACGGTGAACATGCTCAACCACTGGGTCCTCTGGCGGCGCCAGATGGGGTTCAACGTGACACTGGTCAGCGCCGGGGACCTGGGCGGGGATCCCGACTGGGAGACCATCCGCGACCGCGCGCTGGAGGAATACGAGGGACCCGGCCTGGACTACCTGCTGCTGATCGGCGACGTGGACTACTCCCCGAACGACTACTACCTCGACGCCCAGTTCATCGAAAGCGGCTGGGCCGCGGAGCCGCAATGGGGCTTCCAGATCGTCACCGACCATCCATATTCGCTGCTCGAGGGCGACGACTATTTCGCCGACATCCTGGTGGGCCGCCTGTCGGTGGACAACGCGGTCCAGTTGAGCATGGCGCTGACCAAGATTCTGTCCTACGAGCGGGAACCATTTCTGCAGACCGACAGCACCTGGTTCCACGAGGCGCTGATGGTCTGGGACGCCACCTACGCCGGCAGCCGCCGCGAAACCAAGCTGGGCATCCGCGACAAGCTGCTGGACTTCGGATTCACGGCGGTGGACACGGTGCGCAACCACATCGACCATCCCGTCTCGCCCACGGTGATCAGCCAGTACGTGAACGGCGGCCTGTCCCTGGTGAACTACCGCGGCTACGGCATGCGTGATACCTGGGCCGGCCCCTACTTCAACGTGGACTACGTCGAGGACCTGCAGAATTTCGGCCGCTGGCCGCTGGTCACCTCCATCGTCTGCGGGGGCGGGGACTTCGCCAGCGTCAACAGCGACCCCTGCCTCGGGGAAGCCTGGATGCGCGCCGGGGACAATCCCGCCCAGCCCACCGGGGCCGTGGGCTTCATCGGCCCCTCGGAGGAGGACACCCACACCCGCTGGAACAACTGCATCGACGTTGGCATCTACCAGGGCCTGTGTTACGAGGAAGTGCGCGATTTCGCCGCGTTGATGGACCGCGGGAAAATCGAGCTGTGGCTCAATTTCCCCAACGATCGCGACTGGGGCGAGCCGACCCAGAACGTGCCCTTCTATTTCCATTGCTACAACCTGCTGGGCGACCCGGGCTGCCGCCTGCGCACCCGGAGGCCGACGGAGATCGTCTGCGAGGTGCCCGGGGAGCTGCCCGCCGGACCGCAGCAGTTGATGTTCGCGGTCAGCGACGATTCGGGCGTCCCGCTGGAAGGCGTGCACGCCTGCTTCACGGACTCCGACGCCGACAGCGCCTCCCTGGCGCTCAGCGGCCCGGAAGGCCTGATCTGGCTGGACCTGGGCGAGCTGGATGAGACCGTCTACACGCTCACGCTCCACGGCAGGGACCTGTACCCGCGCCAGATCGACATTGAGGTGGGCGCCGCGTCGAGTTCCCTCGGCCTGCTGGGCTGGACGCTGGACGACGGGCAGGGCAACGGCGACGGTCTGGCCAACCCGGGCGAGAGTTTCGGACTCGACCTGGAGCTGTTCGAAGCGGGCAGCGAGGGCCAGCCCGGGACCGTGGAATTGCTGTTGCGCTCGCTCGACGCGCGGCTGATCCTGGAGGACAGCCTGGCCCTGGTCGAAGGCAGCCAGCCAGGTGATACACTGCGGATCGAGGGGGAATTCGAGGCCGCCCTGTCTCAGGAAGTATCGCACGGTGAAACATTGCCGATGGACCTCTTCGTCGACGGGGAGTGGACCGCGCGCCTAGAGCTTCCGGCGGCGGGCTTCCTCTTCGAGGTGCAGGACTACGCGGTCGTCTCCGGCGACTGGCTGCCGGGCGCCCAGGCGGAGGTGATCTTCGAGCTGCTGGGCGCGGGAGTGCTGTCCGGCGAAGCGGTCTTCACCCGGCTGCTCTCCTCCGCGGAAGAGGTGCTCGTGCTGGACGAGTTGTCCGATCCCTTCGACCTGGCGCCAGGTGAACCGGCCCAGGTGGAAGGATTCCAACTGGAATTCGACGCCGGGCTGCTGCCCGGATTCCTGCCGCCCCTGGTGCTCGAACTCTACGCGGAGGGCGCCTTTCCCGGAGACGATCCCCCGCTCTGCCGCGTGCCTTTCGAGTTTCCCCTGGGCGAGCCGGGTCCGGGCGATCCCATGGGGCCCGACCTCTACGGCTACCTGATCTACCACATGGACGATACAGGCTACGCCGAGGCGCCGGAATACTCCTGGAACGACATCGCCGATCTCGGAGTCGAGATTCACGTGAACGACGAACCGGACAGCTGGTGGAACGACGGCGTCGACGGCCATAGCCGCGTGATACAGCTGCCCTTTACCTTCACGTTCTTCGGGCAGGACTGGGAGGAGCTGACCGTTTGCTCCAACGGCTGGGCGGCCATGGGCAGCCAGGCGCACTACCTGAGCGGCCTCAACGCGACGATTCCCGCGGCCCAGGGACCGCGGGGAATGATTGCCGCCTACTGGACGGACCTGTGCAACTACTACGAGGGCCAGGGTCGATTCGGACATCTCTACCGGTATCACGACGAGGAGAACCACCAGTTCGTGATCCAGTGGACGGATTTCCTGGTGGTGGGCGACATCGACGACCTGAGTTTCCAGATCGTGCTGCGAGACCCCGAGTACTGGCCCACCGACTCGGGTAACGGGGAGATCCTCTTGTATTACGAAGAACTGGGGGACTACGCCGGGGAGAACGGCTTCACCACCGGCGTGGAGCACTACGACGAGGAAGTCGGCCTGGGCTACGTGTTCAACGAGGACTACCCGGTTACCAACCAGCCCCTCGCGCCCCAGACTGCGCTGAAGATCACTACCCGGGCGGGAGTGTCGGAGGTGGATCCGCGAACGGCCGGGAGGGCGGCCTATTTCCAGTTGCTGGAAGCGGCGCCCAATCCCTTCAATCCGGCGACGCGGTTGCGCTACCGGCTGGCCGGTCCCGGACGCCTGGGCTGGACCCTGCACAACCTGCTGGGACAGGAAGTGCTGAGTGGCGAGGAAGGACTGCGCGGCGCCGGCGAGGGAAGCGCGCTGATCGACGCGGGGCGGCTGGCCAGCGGCGTCTACGTGTTGCGGATGCGCGCGGAGGGATTGGCGGGCCAACGGTTCGAGGCCTCAACCAAGCTGCTGTTGCTGAAGTAGCCGCAGGAGGATAGCAATGGTTCGACTTACCAGAATCTACACCCGCGGCGGCGACGACGGATCCACCGGTCTCGGCGACGGCAGCCGCGTGCCCAAGGACAACCTGCGCGTGGAAGCCTATGGCTGCGTGGACGAACTCTGCGCCCAGCTCGGTGTCACATTGTCCGCGCACGAGTTCGGCACGGATGCCCTGCGCGAATTGCGCTCCCGGCTTGAGCGGATCCAGAACGACCTCTACGATCTGGGCGCGGATCTCTGCCTGCCCGACGGAGCTGAGGAAGCTGAGGAGCAAGCGACGCCGTTGCGGATGAGCGATCCCGCCGTCGAGCGCCTGGAGGCCTGGATCGACGGCTGGAACGCGGAACTTGCCCCGCTCGAGAGCTTCCTGCTGCCGGGCGGGGATCCCGCGGCCGCATCGCTGCACCTGGCGCGAACGGTCTGCCGGCGGGCCGAGCGCCGGATCTCTTCGCTCATCGGGCGGGGAGGCGATGCGGTCAATCCCGTTGCGCTGCGTTACTTGAACCGCCTCTCCGATCTGCTCTTCGTGATGGCCAGGGTGGCGGGGAAGGACGCGGAAGAGCGACACTGGATTCCCGGTGGAGCGGCGGACTAGGATCCATGCGTCCCCTTCCTCGTTGTTGATCGATACTCATCAAAGCGCTTGCTCAGGAGCCCATCGGCGAGGCCCGCGGGTCCGGCCGCCTTCTTCCGATGAATCCAGGCGCCTTCCCGGGTCCGGCTCGAATTCCTGCAAACGCAGTCCCGGCAGCCCTCTCCGTAACCTTCACCCGCGGCCTCCGGACCGGCTTCCAAGGAGCTTCCTTGCGCTTTCTTGAGTCAGATGCTAAAATCCTGGGTTTTCACTAGACGGGACCGGTCTCGATGCTCGACGCCCTGCAACATCGATTCGAGGGGATTCTGCGCAGCCTGAAGGGGCAGGGCAGGATCAGCGAATCCAACGTCGAGGAGACTTCCCGCGAGATCCGCCGCGCTCTGCTCGAGGCGGACGTCAACGTGAAAGTGGCCCGGGACTTCGTGTCCCGCGTCCGCGAAAAGGCCTTGGGCGAGGATGTTCTGCGGGGCCTGCGCCCGGACCAGCAGTTCGTCAAGATCATCCACGACGAGCTCTGCGACCTGCTGGGCGGCGAGTCCGAAGGAATCCGCTGGGCCACCGGCGCCCCCACCGTGGTAATGCTGGTGGGCCTGCAGGGTTGCGGCAAAACCACCACGGCGGCCAAGCTGGCGGCCCATTTCCGCAAGCGCGGTCGCCGGCCCTTCCTGGTGGCCGTCGACGTCTACCGCCCCGCCGCGGTGGAACAGCTCGCGGTGCTGGGCCAGCAGCTCAAGCTGCCAGTCTTCCGACCGGTGGACGGCGACGCGGTGCGTACCGCCGTGCTGGGCGTGGAGCAGGGACGGGCGCAACGGGCGGACACGATCATCCTGGACACGGCCGGCCGCCTGCACATCGACGACGAGATGATGCAGGAGCTGGAGCGGATCAAGTCCGAAGTCCGGCCGGGCGAGATCCTATTCGTGGCCGACGCGATGGTCGGCCAGGACGCCGTCAACGCCGCCAGGGAGTTTCACCAGCGCCTGGCTTTCCAGGGCGTGGTCCTGACCAAGCTGGACGGCGACACGCGCGGCGGCGCGGCCATGTCGGTGAGGGCCGTGACCGGCGTGCCCATCAAGTTCATCGGCCTGGGCGAGAAGCTGGACGCGCTGGAGTCCTTCCACCCCGACCGCCTGTCCCAGCGGATCCTCGGCATGGGGGACGTGGTGGGTCTCGTCGAGAAGGTCCAGGAGCAGGTGGACCGCCTGGACGCCGAGAAGATGGCCGAGAAGATGCAGCGGGCGGAGTTCGACCTGGAGGACTTCCTTTCCCAGCTGCAGATGCTGAAGCGCATGGGCCCGCTGGATGGCCTGTTGAAAATGATCCCCGGCGTGGGTTCGAAGCTGAAGGAACTGGACCTCGACCCCGGCCACATGGTGCGCACAGAGGCCATCATCCAGTCCATGACACCCGGCGAGCGCGCCAATCCCGGGCTGATCAAGGGCAGCCGCAAGCGGCGCATCGCCCGCGGCTCGGGAACCGGGGAACAGGATGTGGGCCAGCTGCTGAACCAGTACGACCAGATGAAGGGCATGATGAAGCAGATGTCCGGTCTGGGCGGCCTGGGTGGACTGATGGGCGGCCGCGGCCGGGGTGTCCCGGCGCTGGCGGGATTGCCCGGGGGGCCGGGACAGCCGGTGCCCCGCGGCGGACAGCCGGGACGCGTCAACCCCGTTTCCGCGGGCATCAGCGGTTCCCGGGCCCAGCGCAAGGCCAAGGCGAAGAAAAAGAAGAAGAAACGATAATCAAGCTGTGAAGGAGGCCGAATGGCCGTCAAGCTGCGTTTGACCCGCATGGGCCGCAAGAAGCGCCCCTTCTACCGGATCGTGGCCGTGGATTCCCGCAAGCGGCGGGACGGCGGTTACATCGAGGCGATCGGCACCTACAATCCCCTGAACCACCCGGCGAGCTATTCCGTGGAGCGCGAAGCGGCGCTGAAGTGGCTCCGCGTGGGTGCCCAGCCCAGCGATACGGTGCGCTCCCTGCTTTCGCGCAGCGGCGTCATGCTGGCCTGGGACCTGGAGAAGCGCAAGGTCTCCCAGGAAGAGATCGACGGCGCCGTGGAAGAGCACCTGGCGCGCCACCGGGATAAGGCCGACCGGATCGTGTCGGAACGGCAGCGCGCTGATGAGCAGGCCCGCCGGGCCGCCGCCAAGGCCGAGAAGGAAGCCAAGGCCGCGGCGGAAGTGGCCGAGGCGGCGGCGGAGAGCTACACGAAGGCCGAAGCCGAAGCGCCGTCGGATGAAGCTCCCGAGACCGCGGCCGAAGCGGAGAGCGAAGCCGAAGCCACCGGGGAAGCGGAGGAGAAGCCCGGCGAGGAAGGCGAGGGCGAGGCGGAAAGCCCGCCGGAGGCCGACGCGCAGGCCGAGGCCGAGGCCGATTCCGGTGAGAACAAGGACGCCTGATCGCTCCCCGTCGGATGCAGGAATACGTTGAAATCGGCAGGATCCTGCGACCGCGCGGCCTGAAGGGCGATCTCTGGATCGAGCCCTTCAGCGACGATCCGCAGCGTCTGCTCGAGATCCGGCGCTTCTTTCTGGAATCGTCGGAGGGTCGCCGCGAGCTGCGCCTGAAGAGCGGTTCCTTCAGCAAGGGGCTGCTGGCGCTGCGCTTCGAGGACGTGGATGACCGCGACGCCGCGGAAGCCCTGCTGGGCCGCTGCGTGTCGATCCATCGCGACGACCTGCCCGAGCTGGGCAAGCGCGAGTACTTCCTCGCCGACCTGCTGGGCCTGGAAGCGCGCCTGGAGGACGGGCGGCTCGTGGGGACGGTGGAGGACCTGCTTGAACAGCCGGCCGCCCACGTCTTCGTGATCCGGCGCGGCGAGTTCGAGGCCCTGGTCCCCTCCGTGGCGGAATTCGTCCTCCGCGTGGACCTTAAGCGGGGGCTGGTGGTCATCCGGCCCATCGAGGGCATGCTGCCGGAGGGCATGCTGGAAACATGATCATTGAACTGGTCAGCCTGTTCCCCGGAATGTTCCGGGGCCCGCTGGACGAGTCCATCGTCCGGCGCGCGCGCGATTCCGGCCGGGCGGAGATCCGGCTGCACGACCTGCGCGACTGGGCCGGGGACAGGCACCGCAAGACCGACGACGAGATCTTCGGCGGCGGCGCCGGGATGGTGCTGAAGCCCGAGCCGCTGTTCCTGTGTCACGAGGAACTCCTGGCGGCCGCGAGCAGGGCGGATCCCCGGGCGGCCCCGCCGACCGTGATACTCACCAGTCCGCAGGGACGGCTCTTCCGGCAGGAGGAGGCGCGGCGGCTGGCTGCGGAAGTGTCGCACGCGATCATCTTCTGCGGTCGCTACAAGGGCGTGGACGAGCGCTTCGTCGAGGCCTGCGTGGATCTCGAGCTGAGCGTCGGGGACTACATTCTCTCGGGCGGCGAGCTGCCGGCGATGGTCATCGTCGACGCGCTGGTCCGCCTGCTTCCGGGAGTCCTCAACCGGATGGAATCCGCCGAGACGGATTCCCTGGAGGACGGCCTGCTGGACGCGCCCGTCTACACGCGTCCCGCGGAGTACCGCGGCATGGAAGTCCCCGAGGTTCTGCTGTCGGGGCACCATGCGCGGATCGAGGAGTGGCGCACGGAGCAGCGGCTGGCGCGGACCCGCCGCAAGCGGCCGGATCTGCTGACCGGCCCGCCGAAGGACGAAAAGAAATGATGAACGATAAGGAGCCCCCATCATGAGCCTGCTGAAGAGCGGATACGAACCGAAGTTGCGCGGCGACATTCCCGACTTCGGTCCCGGTGATACGGTGGACGTTCACGTGCGCATCGTCGAGGGCAGCAAGGAACGGATCCAGGTGTTCAGCGGCATCGTCCTGGCGCGGCACGGCGGGAACGACGCCAACGCCACCTTCACCGTCCGCAAGGCCCTGAAGGGCTACGGGGTCGAGAGAATCTTTCCGCTGCACAGCCCCAAGATCGAGAAACTGGTGGTCAAGCGGAAAGGGCAGGTCCGCAGGGCGAAGCTGTATTACCTGAGAAAGCGCAGCGGCAAGGCCGCCAGGATCCGCGAGCGCACCGCCAGGTAGCCCGCCGTCCGGATCCGCGCCCTCACCGCACGCCGGGCTCCCGGACTCGAAAGCGATCGCCGGCCGCGCTTGTGACACCGCGTCTCCGCGCCCTCACCGGCGGCAGGCGGAACACGTCTAATCATGCCAATCGGTCCACCACTACGCGGCCCGGCTGGGCGCAACCGGCGTCCGGGGCCGCCCACGCCCCCGCGGCCGATCGCTTCCCCATGTATCACGAATCCTCCGGCCGTCACCGCCGGGCTTCGGCCTCTCGCGGCGATCCTGGCCCTGTCGGGACTCCTGCTTCTGCCGCGCGCTGGCGGCGCGCAGCCCGAGGCCCCGGATGCGGAAGCCGCCGCGAAGTCGGGTGTATCACAGGAAGCGATTCCCCGGCAAGAAATTCAGGAGGCCGACAGCAGCGCCGTCGATTCCCTGTCGATTCCGCCGGCGCCCGCCTGGAAGACCGCGGCGGATTCCCTGCCCCGGCCGCCGGGTGCCTGGCTGCCGCGGGTGGACTGGATCCTCCATCGGCCCGCGGAAGACCTGGCCGACCGCCTGCTGCCGCTGGTGTCGGGACCGCTCTACGATCTGGCCAACGCGGGGCATCGCCAGCTGCTGGCCCTGGACGGCGTCGATCCCCGCGAGGCGGGCCTGCTCCTGGAGGGAATCGACCTGGGCAGCCGCATCGACGGCCTGGCCGACCTGGGGCTGCTGAAATTCGGTCTCAGCGATCCCTCACGGCAGGATCCCTGGCGGCGGACGGTCGCCGGACGTCCAGCGGGCGCCCTGGAATTGGTCCCCTTGCGCGCCTGCGCGGACTCGATCGAAGTGCGGGTGCGCTGGTCGGACGGCTTCATGGGCTTCGTGAAAACCGAGGTGGACGCCCGCCGGCCCCTGTTGGGCGGACGAGCCTGGCTGGGCACGCGGCAGCTCTTCACCGGCGAGCGCGTTGACGGCGCCCACTACCGGGGCAACGACTTCCAGTGGAACTGGGACCGGCCCCTGGGATCCGCCTGGATCTTCATGCTGGACCAGCGCGTCCTGCGCGATCGCAACCAGCTGCTGGGCACCGACGAGGACGAGCGCAAACTCTACCAGAGCCTGCTGCGCCTGCGCCTGCGACAAAGGGTCTCCTTGCTGCCCTTCCTGGTGGAGGGCGACGTCTGGAAACGCAGCGACCTTCTGGCCTGGCTGCGGAACGAGGAACTGCCGGAGCGCCAGGAACTGTATCACGGACGCCTGGGCCTCAGGGGCGGGAGTGGGCGCGGTCTTTGGGAAGCGAACGTCGACGGGGAGTACCAGGACCTGAGCAGCGGCTCCTGGGCCGGGAAGTTCCGCGAGTTTCGTCTATCGGGGTCGGCGCTGCGGGAGCTGCCCGGCCGTTCCGCCGGCGACTGGAGCCTTAAGTGCGGAGGTTCCTGGGGCCTGAACGACGACCGCGAGGGCGCCGCCTGGGACCTGGGTTGCCGCCTGGGCTGGCGAAGTTTGAAATTCCTCGGCGGAGTTCCCGGCGGCGGGGGGGAGGTTGCCGAACATCCCAAGGCGGAAATGGTCCTGCACGCGGGCCGGCGCCATCCCTGGCCCGATCAGCTTTACCTGCTGCGCAGCGCCGGCGAAAGAGGCCCTTTCCTCAATCCCTGGCTGCGGAGCTCGGGTCAGGACCTGCACCCGGACCACCGCCTCGGCCGCTGCACCTGGTTCCGGCAGGAACTCGGCCTCGATACGGGCGACAGCTTCGCCGGCAGGTGGCGCCTGCGGCTCTGGCGCCTGCAGTTATACGACCAACCGGTAGAGAGCCCGGTCTCCGATCACTGGGAATGGCGGCCCCGGGATCATGCGCAAATTGGCGAACAGTTGTTCTGGAACCTGAAAGTGCTGCACGACTGGGGATTGGCGCTGTCCCAGGCCTGGTTCCACGACGACGAGGGCCTGGTCTCTCATGAATTCCCCACCCTGCTGCTGGACGGCCGGCTGAGCTGGGCGCGGAGGATCTTCGGCCGCGAACTGGATTTCCGGGTCAGCCTGGGCGCGCACTACGAATGGGGAGGCGTCGACAGCAACGGTGCCGACCTCTGGCAAGGGCCGGAGATCTGGCTGCTGGCCAGGGCGCAGCGTCGCGGATTCACCATCTGGTGGTCGCTGCGCAATCCGCTGAGCCAGTCGCTTTCCAGGGTGGAAGGCGCCCGGCTCCTGGGCCACGAGGAATGGCTGGGCATCAGCTGGAACTTCATTCAATAGAAGCACTTGCAGCCACTCGCAGCTTTGATCGATTTCAAGATCGGGTTCCTTAAGATCGGCGCCGCGCTCACCGATATGATTTGTGTTTGCAGTGCGATCCCGAGGAAATGCGACAGATGAGCATCCAAGTTCAAGCTGACGAGATGCTGACCCTCAAGCAGACACGCCACATTCTCAAGGTCAGCCGTAACACAATGTACATGCTGGTCCGCGAAGGAATCATCCCGGCGCGCAAGGTGGGTTCCGAATGGCGGATCATGCGCTCGGTGCTGATAGACTGGATGCAGACGCGCGAGAACTGAACCCCCGGCCGCCCTAAGTGCCGTCGTGGTCGCGAGTCCTGGAACGAGGAAGGAAGCAGCAAGGGAACCGAGGACAGAGTTTTTCCTGGGGCGAACCGATCGAAACGTAGCCGCCCCCGTCCGCTGACCAGCGGACGGGGGCGGTCGCATATTACGGCTACGCGAAGGATCAGTCGATGATCTCCTGCGTCATGGGATCCCGCTGGGGCAGAAGTTCCACTGGACCGAAGTCGCTCAGCTTGAGTCCATGCTCCGTGTCCGGCGAACGGATCACCTGCGCGTCGCCCACGATCAGCCAGACGATCTCCCCGGTCTTCAGCAGGTCGCGGGCCGCCTGCTTCAGATCGTCAAGCGTGAGACGGCGCACCACGTCGCGCAGGTTCGCGTAGTAGTCAGGATCGCTTTCGAAGCGGCCGCTCAGCTCCTCGCGGGCGAACAGCCGGCACTTGTCCGAGGCCGAGGCGAACCAGGTGGGGAAGGCCTCGATCATCTGGTTGCGGGCGGCTTCCAGCTCCTCCCGGCTCAGGTCCTCCACGATTCGTCGGTATTCCTCCGCCAGCAGGCTCATCGCCTGCTGCGTGCTTTCCACCTTGGTCTGGAACATTCCCTGGAAGAGTCCCTGCCCGAAGTGGTTCTCTTCCAGGCGGCTGCTGGCGTGATATGCCAGCCCTGCCTGCGTGCGGATCCTCTGCATCAGGCGGCAGGACATGCCCGAACCGCCCAGGATCTCGTTCATGAGATAGGCCGCCTGCCAGTGGGGATCGTCGCGGCGGAGCCCCGGCAGGATCGCCCGCACCCTGGCCTGGTTCACTTCCTTGTGGACCAGGTAGACGCCCGGTGACACATCCTTGTACAGCGGTTGCCGGTCGCCCGGCGTCGCGCCGCCCTTCTTCCAGCCCTTCATGCGGAGTTCGAGCTCTCGCGCTGCGAGGTCCTCATCCACGTCCCCGGCCACGGTGATCAGCAGGTTGTCCGGGCGGACCCAGCGGTCATGCCACTCCAGGAGCCGCTCGCGGGTCAGGGCGCGCAGCGTGGCCTCGGTGGTCGGCAACCAGTATGCGGGATCGTAGGCCAGGCGCGGCAATGCCATGCGCTCGATCGACCGCGGATGATCGTTGCGTCGTCTCATGGAGGCCAGGCGCTCCTCCACCAGCAGGTCCAGGCGGTCCTGCTGGAAGGCCGGCTCGCGAAGCTGTTCGAAGAGCAGGTCGAGGCCCGTCTCCAGGTCCTTGCTCAGCAGCTCGATCCGTGCGTAACCGCCGGAAGTGCTGCTGCCGCTTCTGAGTTCAGCCCCAAGGAAGGCGATCTCCTCTTCGATCCGGGCCGCATCGTGGACGGCACTGCCGGAAGAACAGAGCAGCTCCATCGTGATCCCGTGAAGGCCCCACAACTCGGCCGGCACCTGCCGGAAGTCGGCCACGATGTTCACCGTGACCTCCACCAGCGGCACGGCGTGGTCCTCGACGATGTAGCAGGGGACGCCGTTTTTCAGCTCGCGCCGGTGATCCGCGGCCCGGGGGGGCTCGTAGACCAGGTCCGGATAGTCCAGCTCGTCGGGGTGGTCGGGGATTCCGCGCACGGCGGCCTCCAGGAGGGCGGGACCGGGGATCTGTGATACCTGCCGGTCGGCGGGCCGCCCGAAGGGATTCAGAACCAGCACGCAGGCCAGGACCGGAAGCAGGTGTGATACTCGTCGCTTCATTGTTCCCGCTCCTCGCTTTCCTCCCGCGACCAGCAAGCCACGGTGCGGTTCTCCGGCCGGAAGATTCCGTCCGCCACTCGCCGCAGGCCCTCCGGCCTCACCTCCTGGATCCGCTCCCGGAGCGCCTCCGCCTCGCGCCAGTCGCCCATGCCGGCGTTGCCTATCAGCACGAAGGTGCGGTGGATCATGTCCCGCTCTTCGCGGTAGGCGTCCACCAGGTAGCGGTTCTTCACTTTCTGCAGCTCCCGCTCGCCCACTTCTTCGACGGCGAGCCGATCCAATTCGGCCAGCACGGCTTCTTCGAGCTCCGCGTGCGACACGCCTTCCACGGCTTCGGCCCGCAGGCCGAACATCCCCCCGTATTTCCCCGGTTCGTAATGGGTGTAAGCCCGCACCGCCACGGCCCCTTCCTGGACCAGCCGGCGCTCGAGTCTTCCGGTGGGGCCGTTGAGCAGGGCGTCCAGCACCACCAGGGCGGCCGAGTCGCGGTGCTTGAAACCCCCGCAGTGGAACAGCATCGAGATCGAGTTGTTCACGTCCGCCGTGCCGTTGTAGCGCTTCTCGCCGATCTGCGGCGGTTCCAGGGTCACCAGGGGCGGCGGATCATCGCGCGCCGGCAGCCGGCCGAAATAGCGCTCGCCCAGCTCGACCACCTGCGCGGGATCCACGTCGCCGGCCACGATGGCGGTCAGGTTGGCCGGCCCGTAATACGTCCGGTAGTATTCCTCCGCCTGGGCCAGGCTGAGTTCCGAGACGTCGCTGGGCCAGCCCAAGACGGGCCATGAGTAGGGGTGCGCCTGCCAGAAGAGGGCGTTCAGCGCCTCCTCGTGGACGCCCGTGGGCGTGGACTCCGTGCGCATCCGCCGTTCCTCGTAGACCACGGAGCGCTCGTTGTAGAACTCGCGGAACACGGGATTGAGCAGCCGGTCGCTCTGCATCCAGAACCAGAGCTCGATGCGGTTGGCGGGCATCACGTGGAAGTAGGCGGTCATGTCCTCGCTGGTGAAGGCGTTGCCGAAGAGCTCGCCGTTGCGCTGCATGATCTGGGCGTATTCGTTGCCCACCATGACGGCCTGCTGCTCCTCCACAAGCCGCTGGAACTCCGCTTCCATCGTCTTGTAGCGGTGGTCGTTCCGCTGGGCCTCCTTCAGCGTCTCGTAGAAACCGCGGCGCACCTCCCATCGCAGGTCCCTGGACCGCTCGCGCATGCGGTCCTTGAGCTCTTCCTGCAACTCGATCAACTCGAGGTCCCGCTCAAGGTCCGTGGTCCCGATGGCGCGGCTGCCCTTGAACATCATGTGCTCCAGCAGGTGCGTCAGTCCCGTGATACCGGGCCGCTCGTTGGCCGAGCCCACGTGGGCTACCCAGGCGCCCATGAAGCGGGGCGAGGTGTGATCCTCCACGATCAGCAGCTGCATGCCGTTGTCGAGAAGGTGCTCTTCCACGGGAAGCGCCGAAAGCGCGCTGCGCGCTCCGCCGCAGACCAGCAGCAGCAGCGCGAACGCTTTGCATGTACATTTCAAATCAGCCTCCTTGCCGTGATGCCGTGTGTATCTTACGCGGTCTTTCGTTCCGGAGTCCCGCAGCCGCTCCCGGGATCGAAGAGCGCGGCGTTCAGCGCCGCGTGCAGCGCGATCAGCGCGGTCTCGGAGCGCAGGGTCCAGGCGCCCAGGCGGATCCGGTGTGATACGACCCCCTCGAGGACCGCCGATTCCTCTTCGCTGAATCCGCCCTCGGGACCGGCCAGCAGGGCCAGTCGCCCGGATTCGGACGGCCCCCCGGCGGGAAGGTTTCCGGCGGGGGCACTGCCGTCGGCCAGCAGCAGGAATTCCGGCGCGTCCCGCAGCAGCTCATCCAGCCCGGTCTCACATCTCAGTTCGGGGAGCCAGAGGTTGCCGGACTGCTCGAGGGCCGCCCGCATGATCCGCCGCAGGCGGCTCAGGTCCAGGGAGCGGCGCCGGTTGCCGCAGCGCGCGCTGTAATACGGGCGGATGCGGCCCGCCCCCAGCTCGGTCAGCTTCTCGACCGCCGTTTCCAGGCGGGACGGCCGGATCAGCGGCAGCCAGCATTCAACCAGGTGTCCCCGGCGCTCGGCTTCCCGCCTGGCCCCGGCCTTGATGAGGGCGCGGCGGCCGGTCATCAGGAGCAGGGCCGGCGACCAGCCGCCCCGGCCGTCGACCAGGACCAGCTCGTCGCCTTCCCGCATCCGCAACGCCCGTGTTACATGGCGTCCGGCCTCGCCGTCCAGGGACAATTCGCCTCCGGTCTCGGGCAGGCGCTCCGTGAAAACCCGCGGGGCGGGCTTCATCGTTCCTTTTCCCGCCGGAGGTAGCGCGAAGCCTCGTCCAGGAAGGCGCGCTCCTCGCGGCTGAGCGACTCCAGTCCGTGGCGCGAGATCTTCTCCAGCATTTCGTCCACGCGTTTCTCGATGTCCTCGCGGCTGCGTTCGCCCGGGCCCGAATCCTGCAGGTAGCGGTCCATGCGCTTCCTGTGCATCCTCATCCGCAGTCGGTGCCGCAGGGGCTTCCAATAGATCAGCAGGACCCCGCTGAGCATGCCTCCGAGGTGCGCGAAGTGGGCCACCCCGTCCTCGCTCTGGAAGATCCCCGAGAACAGGGAGATTCCGGCGAAGGCCAGCGCCAGGGTCGAGGCCCGCATGGGCAGCAGGCCCAGCAGGTAGATCCTGCGGCGCGCGAAGAGCAGGCCGTAGGCCGCAACCAGTCCGTAGACGCCGCCCGAGGCGCCGATGACGCCGGCGGCGGTTTCGCTCACCAGCGGGTCTATCAGGACGTGGAAGACGCCAGCGCCCGCCAGGCAGCAGAGGTAGTACACCAGGAAGGGCCGCGTGCCCCAGATCCGCTCCAGTTCGCTGCCGAAGATCCACAGCGCGAACATGTTCAGCGCCAGGTGCAGAAAACTCCCGTGCAGGAAGCCGTAAGTAAGCAGGCGGTACAGTTGCCAGTCGCTGAACAGGCGGTCCGGGTAGAGAATTCCCGCCGGTCCCAGGTTCGCCGCCTGGCCGACGATGAAGACCACGGCGTTGAGCACCAGGATCAGCCGGATGCCTTTCCGCAGCCGAGCCACCGGTTCCAGCTCGAAATAGCCTGATTCACCGCCGTCGAAGCGCATTTGATCAAGTTGTTAAACCACCCCTGTGGCTGCAACCGGCCGGCCTTCTCTCCTTGCTTCCATGGGCCGTGTATGCTAGACTACAAACCTTTTGCGATTCACGAACGGTCCGAAAGGAGGTGAATTCCATGGCCAATGTCCGCGTACGCGAAGGAGAACCATTCGACCGCGCCTTCAGACGCTTCACCAAGGCCTGCGAGAAGGCCGGCATTCTTTCCGAGCTGCGCCGGAAGCAACGCTATGAAAAGCCCTCCGAGCAACGCAAGCGCATGTTGAACGCCGCTCGCCGCAAGCAGCGCAAGTTGATTGCCGAGCAGCAGCGCCAGGGTTTGATCTAGACTACATGCCTGACCGGGCCCGGCCCGCTCAGGGAGATACGGCGCCCCGCCCTACCTTCGCTGCGGGGCGTTTTCTATGGGAAGCGACGATGGAACGCACACACACCTGCGGAGAACTGCGAGCGGAGCACCGGGGATCGGAAGCGACCCTCTGCGGCTGGGTCCACCGGGTGCGCGACCTGGGCGGGCTGATCTTCGTGGACCTGCGCGACCGCTACGGCCTGACCCAGCTCGTCTTCGAACCCGAACGTGCGGAGCTGCACGCGGAAGCATCGCGGTTGAGAATGGAGGACGTGATTCTCGTCAGGGGCGTGGTGCGCGGCCGGCCGGCCGAGATGGTCAACGCGGCCATGGACACGGGCGCCATCGAAATGGTGGGCGGCGGGCTGGATGTAATCAGCCGCTCGGAAGTGCCGCCCTTCACGCTCGAAGAGGAAGACACCGCGCACGAGGAACTGCGGCTCAAGTATCGCTATCTCGATCTTCGCCGGCCGCACAAGGCGCGCTACCTGCTGGTGAGGCATCGACTGGCGCAGGTGGTGCGCCGGGTGCTGGACGAAATGCGCTTCCTGGAAGTGGAAACCCCGGTGCTGATGAAGTCCACGCCCGAGGGAGCCCGCGATTACCTGGTGCCCAGCCGCATCAATCCCGGCCGGTTCTACGCCTTGCCGCAGAGTCCCCAGACCTACAAGCAGCTGTTGATGGTGGCGGGCCTGGACCGCTACTTCCAGATCGTCAAGTGTTTTCGCGACGAGGACCTGCGCAGCGACAGGCAGCCCGAGTTCACCCAGGTGGACCTCGAGATGAGCTTCGCGGGCGAGGAGGACGTCCAGGCCGTGCTGGAAGCGGTAATGGCGACCTGTTTCCGGGAGGTGCTCGGCTGCGATCTGCCACTGCCCCTGCGAAAGCTGTCCTGGCGCGAAGCCATGGACCGCTATGGAACCGACAAGCCCGACCTGCGCTTCGGCATGGAGATCGTTGAGCTGAGCGGGCTGGCGGCCGACTGCGGCTTCGGCGTCTTCGAATCCGCGGTGGCGCAGGGCGGCTGCCTGCGCGGCCTGGTCCTGCAGGGGCGCGCGGCGGAATTCAGTCGCAGGAAGAACGACGCGCTGCAGGAATACGTCCGGCACCTGGGCGGACGGGGCGCCATAGTGGTGCGCTGGACGACCGAGGGTCTGAGCAGCCAGATCCAGAAATTCGTGGGCGATGAATGGCTCGGGGAAGCCGCCTCGCGCATGGGGGCGGCGGAAGGCGACCTGCTGATCCTCGCCGCGGGCGATTTCCGGCTGGTCTGCAAGCTGCTGGGCAACATCCGACTCAGGCTGGCGGAGGAATACGGGCTGGTGGACCGGGAGCGCCACGAGCTGCTGTGGGTAACGGATTTTCCCATGTTCGAATACGACGAGGAAGCGGAACGCTGGGTGGCCGCGCACCATCCCTTCACCCAGCCCGACCCGGAGCAGTTGGCCGCCGGCGCCGCGCCGGGGGACCTGTTCTCGCGGGCCTACGACCTGGTGATGAACGGCCAGGAACTGGCCGGCGGCAGCGTGCGTATCCACGACCCCGAGACCCAGCAGAAGGTCTTCGACCTGCTGGGCATCTCAGAGGAGGAAGCCCGGGAGAAGTTCGGATTCCTGATGGACGCCTTCCGCTACGGTGCGCCGCCCCACGCCGGCTGCGCCATCGGCTTCGACCGCCTGGTGATGGAATTCACCGGCACCGACAACATCCGCGACGTGATCGCCTTTCCCAAGACCAACAGTGCCGCCTCGCCCATGGACGGCTGCCCGGGACCGGTGGACGAGCGCCAGTTGCGGGAGCTGCACATCGGGCTGCTGGACGCCGACTGAGGAAGCTCAAAGGGGCTTGCGCGCTTGCCGATGATATTCAGGATGGCGGACGAAGCAAGGAAACCGCCCTCTTGAGGAGCGCCCCGCGGGGCCGGCTCGAAAATCCGCAAAAACATGAGCTTCGCGGCCGGGGCCTTCCTTGCCTTGCTTGACTTGAGATTGGCCATATGGTAGATTCAGCCATCGACTGTCACTGCGTAGACCAAGGAGGATTGGCATGCCACGCATTCGTCGCGTGTTCACCCTGGGCTTGGTGAGTCTCTTCGCCGCGGGATTGCTTTCCACAGGCTGTACCAAATATGCGGACGAGGAAGATCTGGCCCAGCTCGAGAATCAGCGTCGGGCGGCTGCATCCGCCGAGCAGACGGTTCAGAAGAAGCAGGCGGAGAAAGCCGAGCTGGAAAAGGAGCTGGCAGACCTCGAGGCCGAACTGGAGACTGCCGAGGCGGAACTGGAATTGGTCAGGGAATAAGGCGAAGGGAGGAGAACAATGAAGAAGCTGAGCTTCATCCTTGCGCTTTGCACCCTGCTGATGGGAAGCCTGCAGGCGCTGGCCGCCGATCCGAATCGTTTGACCTACGACGACTTCCTGCTGCAGCTTGCGGCGCAACAGGAGCGGGAAAGCAACGCGGCGGACCGGATCACGGCACTGGGTACGGATATCGACAGATTGAGGGACCAGCTGGGTCGAACCCGTAGCAGGATACAGACCACCTGGAACCAGATCTACTCCGAACTGAAAACCGACGAAGCGGGTCACGACGCCTACGGCGAGATGCTCGAGGAGTTGAGCGCAGACGTGATGGACCTCAACAACCTCAGCGCCGAGGAATTGATCGAGCGCCAGGAGGGGATGCAGCAAGTCAACGGGCAGATCGAGGACGCCGCCGGCCAGGGGCTGGCGAAGCTGTCCTACAATGCCGGTAAGATATCCGAACTCGAGCGCGTGATGCAGGCGGTGCAGGCCCGCATGGAGCGCGCCGCCAACAGCTGGTACAGCGTGATTCGCGGCGATTGCCTCTGGTACATCTCCGGCAAGGACAAGATCTACGACGATCCATTTCAATGGACGCGGCTATACAGCGCCAACCAGGATCAAATCAGGGATCCGGACCTGATCTTTCCCGATCAGCGACTGGCCGTGCCGCGGATGACCCAGAAGGGGCAGTATCTCGTGGTGCGCGGCGACAGCTTCGTCAAGATCGCCGAGAAGTTGTACGGTGACGCCACTCGCTGGCGGGGAATCCAGGAGGCCAACATGAGCCTGCTGGACACCATGGGCGGCCTGTTCCCCGGCATGGTGTTGAGCCTTCCCTAGGGAAGGCCTAGTATGCCCTTCAGGCAAACAGATGGGTTTGACCTTGGGCGGGTGAGCCATCGGAGGATTCCCGGAACGGACCCTGCAAGCGGGGTCCGTTCCCTTCCATGAACGAGACAGCGGAAACCAGCCAGCTACCCAACCTCAGCCTCGAGGGGCTCGACCCCCAGGCCTTTCTCGGTCCCGGCGACATCTTTCTGCGGAAGATCGAATCCGTCTTCAGCGCCGAAATCACCCTGCGCGACGGGGAACTCAAGATCGTCTCCACGCGCAGCGACACCGCGCTGCTGCGCAAGACGCTGGGCGAACTGCTCGACCTGCTGCGGCGCAAGGGGCAGCTCAGCCTGGATGACGTGGAACTCGTGCTCAGGCTGGCCCTCTCCGAGCGGCAGGATCTCCCGCCCATCACCGAGAACTCGATCATCGTCAGCACGCCCGGAGGTCCCGTGCGGACCATGACGCCCGGGCAGGAGCTGCTCTACCGGACCGCCAGCAAGAGCCTGGTCACCTTCGCCATCGGCCCGGCGGGCACGGGCAAGACCTACGTGGCGGTGGCCATGGCCGTGGCCGCGCTGCTGGAACGGCGGGCCAGCCGGATCGTGCTCACCCGGCCGGCCGTGGAGGCCGGCGAAAGCCTGGGCTTTCTGCCGGGCGACATGAAGGACAAGGTGGACCCGTATCTGCGTCCGCTCTACGACGCGCTGTTCGACATGATGGACCCCGACCGCCTGGTGCGCCTGGTGGAGCAGCAGATCGTGGAAGTGGCGCCCCTGGCTTTCATGCGCGGAAGAACGCTGAACAATTCCTTCATTATCCTGGACGAGGCGCAGAACACCACGCCCGGCCAGATGAAGATGTTTCTGACGCGGCTGGGCAAGAGCGCCCGCGCCATCGTCACCGGAGATGTGACACAAGTGGATCTCGTCGACCGCGAACAGAGCGGCCTGGTCCAGATCCAGCGCGTGCTGCACGGCGTGAGGGACGTTGAATTCGTGCACCTGGACCGGGGGGACGTGGTGCGCCACCGCCTGGTCAGGGACATCATTCATGCCTACGAGGACTATGAGCACCGTACTGCAGGCGGGGACCCCGACTGAGCGGGAGGGCGGCCGCTTCCCGTTTCCCGACGTGGAAGAGGGCGAAGATGGCTGTCCGCGAAGACTCGAGGTCGACAACCGCCATCCCGGTCGCAGGATCAATCGCCGTTTCCTGCGCAGGGTCATGCTGGAAACCCTGCGGAGCGAGGATCGCGCTTACGGCGAGGTGGACCTGATCCTGCTGGACGACGGCGAGATGCGCCGCTACAACCGCGAGTATCACGGCGAGGACTTCCCCACCGACCACCTGGGCTTTCAATACGATTCGCCTTCCGGGACCGTTTCCGGGGACCTGATGGTCTGCCTGGACGCCTGCGCCCGGCAGGCCGCGGAGTATCACGAGCCCTTCAACCGCGAGCTGGCCCGCCTGGCGGTGCACGGCATCCTGCATCTCTGCGGCTGGCGCGACGGCAGCCCCGCCCAGCGGCGGAAGATGCGGGCCCGCGAGGACGAGCAGCTGGACCGGCTGCAAAAGGTGCCGCACCTGGGATCCTGGATCCGGGGACCGAGGCGACGAGGGAACCGTGTTTCCTGAACTGATCAGCTTTATAGCGCTGATTCTCTGCTCCTGCTTCTTCTCCGGCAGCGAGACCGCCTTCTTCTCGCTGAACAAGCTGGAGTTGAAGGAACTCGAGGAGGACGGCACCCCCGCCGGTGAGCGCGTGGCGGAGATGCTCAAGACCCCGCAGAAGCTGCTGATCACCATCCTGGTGGGCAACACGCTGGTCAACACGGCGGCGGCTACGCTGGCGGCCCTGCTGACCCATCGGCTCGCCGTGGAGCAGGGCTATGCCCAGGAACTGGCCATCCTGCTGGAAGTGCTGGCGGTGGCCGTGGTGCTGCTTGTTTTCGCGGAAGTCACTCCCAAGGTCTTCGCCATCCGCAACGCGGAACCTTTCGCCCGGTTCTCCAGTCTGCCGCTGAGGATCTTCGGCACCCTGACGGCGCCCCTGATCATGCCGGTGCTGTTCCTTACCAGGTGGATCAAGAAACGCTTCCGCGGAGCCGACCACCTGCAGTTGACCGGGGAGGAGCTGCGCACCCTGGTGGAAGTGGGGGAAGAGCAGGGCAGTCTCGAGGAAGACGAGAAGAAGATGATCAGCTCCATCTTCGAGTTCGGCGAGACCACCGTGCGCGAGGTGATGGTTCCCCGCATCGACATGGTCTGCCTGAACCACGAAGCCGGCCTGGCCGAGGCGGTGGAGCTGATCCGCAGCGCGGGGCATTCACGGATTCCAATGTACCGGGACCGGATCGACAACATCAGCGGCATCCTCTACGCCAAGGACCTGATTCCCTACCTGCACGGCGGGCAACCGGGGCTCTCGCTTGACCAGCTTGCCCGTCTCCCATATTTTGTGCCCGAAGGCAAGAAGATCGACGAGCTGCTGCACGAATTCCAGACCGGCCGGATCCACATGGCCATCGTGGTTGACGAGTACGGCGGCACGGCCGGCCTGGTGACGCTCGAGGACATCCTCGAGGAGATCGTCGGCGAGATCCAGGACGAGTTCGACAGCGAGGTGCCCCTGCACCGCGAGGTGGCGGACGGCGGCTGGGTGATCGATTCAAGGATGCTGACCGAGGACGCCAACCAGCTCATCGGCGAGGAGATCCTGCCGACCGAAGAGGATTTCGAGACCCTCGGAGGATTCATCTACCAGCTGGCCGGCGAGGTTCCCCGGGCCAGCTCATGCTACGAGCATCTGGGGTGGCGGTTCACCGTGATGACCATGAAGCGTCACCGGATAGGCCTGGTGAAGGCGGAGAAGCTCGACAGCCAAGGCGAGGATGAGCGAGAAGGGACTGCGGAGTAGGCTGGCGAAAATCTACGCCGCCACCCACATGAAATATGCCCGCGAGGAGGAGGCGATCAACTTCCTTCAGGAAGTCCGTCTGCCCGGACCCCTGCTGGCCGTCATGCCCCGGGAAGCTTCCACTTTCGAGGCGGCCCGTCACGTGCTGCCCTACCTGCAGCACTTTCTCGGCGGCGTGGACAACCCTGTAATGGTGCGCACCTTCCTGCACGAGACCTACAAGAACTGGATCGACAGCCGGCTGATTGGTCATGCCTTCTGCTGGACCGAGCGGGACCTCAACGTGCTCCGCCTGCCGGGCAACAAGTTGCTGAACCAGGTGGCTCAGCTTGGCTGCTCGGTGGCCCTGGACCTCAACCTGGAAGACGATCTGGCCGCATCCTACATCTGCGGCCTCACCGGCGCGCGGGTGCGGATGAGCCTGGGCCGGCGCAAGCTCGGCCAGTTCTACAATCTTGTGCTGGATCTTCCTATCAGCGATGACCTGGCGTTGACCTATCAGACCCTCTCCCGCCAGCTGCACCGCACCTTCTACCAGGAGTCCGGCGAATTCCCGGAATCGCTGGACGAGTACTGAGGACTCACCGCGGACCGGACTCGGGGCATGTATGTCGGATTGTAACGGACCTATGAAACGCACCGTGTTCCTCGATACGAACGTGCTGCTGCACGATCCGCATTCGCTGCTGAGCTTCGAAGGCGCCCACGTGGTGGTGCCCATCACGGTGATCGCCGAGATCGACAAGTTCAAGAAGGGCGTGGGGGAGGTCAGCCGCAACGCACGGGAGGCCAGCCGGATCCTCGACGACCTGCGCGGCCTGGGTCCCCTGTCCAGGGGCGTGCGGCTGAATCCCGGCGGAACCTTGACCGTGGCCGGCGCGGGGAAGAAGGTCGAGTTTCCAGAAGGTCTTGATCCCGAGCTGCCGGACGACCAGATCCTGGCCATCGCCCTGACTACGCCCGCGCGCCGCGGCTACCCCAAGCTCTTCGTCACCATGGACGTGAACATGCGCATCAAGGCGGGCGCCTACGACCTTGAGGCCATGGGCTACGAGGACCGCCGGGTCCGACACGACGACCTGTTCCAGGGTTTTCACCTGATCAGCGTGCCCAGCGAATGGATCGAGGAACTCTTCGACCGGGGCTACCTGCCGCTCGAGGACGACGACGAGCTCAATCCCAACGAGGGCACGGTGCTGCAGGACCTGAGTGCGCCGGAGCGCACGGCGCTGGCACGCTTCGACTGCAGCTCCCAGCGGCTGATCCTGATCCGCGACGTGGATTCGGTGCTGGGCATCCGGCCGCGCAACCTGGGCCAGCGCATAGCCCTCAACTTCCTGCTGGACGACCGCATCAAGCTGGTGACCCTGTCCGGCAAGGCGGGCACGGGCAAGACCCTGCTGGCACTGGCGGCCGGATTGAAACTGGTACTGAACGAATCGCCGGTCTACCGCCGCCTGGTGGTCAGCCGGCCGGTCTTTCCCATGGGCAAGGAGCTGGGCTTTCTGCCAGGCAGCCTGGAAGAGAAGCTGGGCCCCTGGATGACGCCGATCCACGACAACCTGGAGGAGATCTTCCTCAGCATGGCGAAATCATCCTCGGGCAAGAAAAACAACCGGATGAACGAACAAAAACTGCGGCAGGCCGGTTTGCTCGAAGTGGAGCCTCTCTCCTACATCCGCGGCCGGAGCCTGCCGCGCCAGTTCTTCATCGTCGACGAAGCCCAGAACCTGAGTCCCCACGAGGTGAAGACCATCATCAGCCGGGCCGGCAACGACACCAAGGTGGTCCTCACCGGCGATCCCGAGCAGATCGACAATCCCTACGTGGATGCCCTGTCCAACGGCCTGTCCTACGTGATCGACCGCTTCCGCCAGCAGGATATCGCCGCCCACGCCAACCTGACCAAGGGCGAGCGGAGCCGTCTCGCCGGGCTGGCGGCAGACCTGCTCTGATGAGATCCGCGATGAAGCATCGGTGCCGCCTGACCGCCGTCCTGCTCCTGCTGGGCGCGCTGCTGCCCGGATGCCTACCCGGCCGGACGCTGCAGATCACCGGTCCTCAGCTGGACGAATACCTCAGGGCCTCGGGCCGCGATCCGGATCGCAGGCTGGATGTGGAATCCCTCGACCTGGTCAAGCGGCAGATCCTCGAGCACACGCTGCTGGCCAAGGCCTGGGAGAGTCTCGGGATCCCGCTCGACGAGCGACAGCTCGACCTGCTGAAGCAGCGCCACGAGGAGATCGCCGTCCGCGTAATACAGCGGCGGCGCGCGCGGATCGCCGAGGTGCGCGACGACGAGATCCGCGATTTCTTCGAACTGGCCAGACTGACCTACTACGGCAGCCATATCCTCGTGCACGGCCGGCCGCTGGCCGACTCCCTGTCCCTGGAACTTAAGCGGGGCGCCGACTTCGCCTCGCTGGCCCGCGCCCGTTCCGAGGATCCCGGCAGCGCGGAAGCCGGCGGCTCGCTGGGCCCCCTGCGCACCGGCCAGACGGTGCTGGAATTCGAGGACGCGCTGCTCGCGCTGGAGACCGGCGAGATCAGCGAGCCGGTGCATTCGCCCTACGGCTGGCACCTGATCCGCCTGGACAGCCTGGAACGGGGCGAGGAGCACTGGACGCCGGAACGCGCCCGCGAGCTGCGCCGGCAGCTTGAACGCAAGGCCCGCCGCAGGGACGCCCTGCGCCAGCGCGACGAAATCACGCTGGCCCACGAGGTCTGGATCGACCCGGAGGCGGCGAAGGCTTCCCCCGTGGACACCCAGCGCGTGCTGGCGGCAAGCCGTGACACATCCATCACCGCCGCCCGACTCCACTACCAGCTGGAGCGGAACTTCGGCAAACGCGCGGCGAGTCTGGGCGACGACCTGCTGCGCGACTTCGTGGAGTTCTGGATCCTGCAGGACTGCTGGCTCAGGGAGTGCGCCGCGGAGGGACTGTTCACCGACGGCGAGGTGCTGGACCGCCTGGATATCCATGAGCGCATGGCCAAGAGCGCCCTGTTCGTCAACGAGCGGCTCAGCGGCAGCATCGAGGCCGGCGAGCGGGACCTGTGGAATTACCTGGCCAACTTCCCGCACGAGTTCCTGGAGTACCGCCATTTCGGCCTCTGGCGCCTGGAATTCCGCCGGGAGCAGGAGGCCCGCGAAGCCCTCCACCAGATTCGCGAAGGGTCCCTGGTGCCGGAAGAGGCGGCCTCGCGCTGGGCGCCCGGTACCAATCCCTTCGAGCTGAGCCCCGCCGAGCTGCGGGAACTCGATCACGCGGAACGCAAGGCTGTCTTCGAACTGGATCCGGGCCGCTGGACAGAGGTTGTGGAGAACGGCCTCAAGGGCTCCCGGCGCCGCTGGCGCCTGTGGTACCTGGTGCGGCGCAGGATGCCCGACATGGACGAGTCGACGGAGCTGGCCGGGGCCCTGCGCGAGCGCGTCGAGCAGGCCTTCCTGGAGGCAGAAGTGGCCCGCGTGGTGGAAGAAATGCGGAAGATCACGCGCCTGCGCAGGGTGCGCCTCGTCGAGTGAAGAGCTCCTCCTCGTGCATTTGCGCGGACGGTGTTCCGATATCATCTGTGTCCGCCGGTGGACCGGTTCCTGAAGGTGCTCAGGCTTTAGATGGTCTTTCCGTCGGTGAATGCCTACTTTTGCATGAGGATTCGGGACCCCGGATTCTTCGGGCCGGCGGATGAAAGGCGGTTGGCGATGTCTGGTTCAAGACGAACACGCAGGACGCGAGGTCGCGGAAGGGGAACCGCGCGGTCAGGGAATAGAACGGCGCGGATAATCCTAAGCCGCCTGCTTTCGCTGACTGCGTTGCTGATCCTGCTGGCGGGCCGGGATGTCCGGGCCCAGGAATACAGCCTGTTGCCGGACACCCTGCAAAGCATGGACCTGACAGCCGAGTTCTCTCCCTACCTGGCCGACGGACTGGTGGTCGTGGCCGACTCGGCCTGGGTCTGGATCCATCCGGGCGTTACCATTTATTTCACTGCCGAGGCGGACCAGACGCTGGGCCAGCTGAAGATCAACGGCTCCTTGACGGCGGTGGGACACGAGGACAGCCTGATCGTTTTCACGCGTTCTCCGGAATCCGACCCACAGCTCCGCTGGAGGGGGGTCCTGGCCAATGAGACCGTCGAGGGAAACCAGACCCTCCTGTTTCACTACGTGCAGGTGGAACAGGCGTCGACGGGAATCTACCTGGCCCGTGAGATCCCGCCCTGGGGCACCAGCGCCCATATCAATCGCTGCATTTTCATCGATAATTACACCGGCATCCAGTGCTGGAATCCGGGATCCTACCTGATCTCCAACTGCGACTTCGATTCCACCCAGTCGCAGGATATCATCGCCGTCAATTGCAGAGCGGATATCCGCAACAACGTCTTCCTTCCCAACCCTGACAACATCTACAAGATCGGCATCCTCTGCCAGGACCTGGACAACCAGCTGGAGTTCACCCACGGCTACAACTGCTTCTTCCCGGACGACGGCAATTTCACCCGGCATGTCTGGATCTACGACCACGATATCAGCGACCTGATCATCGTCGAGCTGGACTCCACCAACATCGTCGGAGATCCGATCTTCCTGGAGGATCCGCCCTACCATCCCGATCCCGAGGAATCGCCCCTGATCGATGCGGGGGATCCCGAAATCCTTGATCCGGATTTCACGGTTTCCGACATCGGCGCCTTCTGGGTGGCCGGAGACCCCGTGCCCTTCCGCTTCATGGATGACACCTATCCCACTGAATGGGTGGTGGGTTATGATTTCAGGGCCGAGGGAACGATGGCGTCCTATCCGCTTCCCTTTCTGGAACCGCTGATCTTGCCCTCGGGCATGATCTTCAGCCAGCAGGGCCGGAACCAGTACAGCCTGTCCTGGCTTCCTTTCTACCAGGTCGAAGGCCAGCACCAGGTGCGGATCGCCGGCTACAACGTGATCAACGACATCTCCTACCACGATACCCTGGACGTGATCCTCGACTTCGGGCCGAACCACGCCCCAAGCCTCTCCTGGCTGGAACCCTGTTCCGACGGGCCGGAAGGCTGCCTTGAACAGGATACGGTGCTCGTGGACTACGTTTCGGCCAGCGATTCACTGTTATTCAAGATCGTCATCGCCGACGAAGACAGCGCGCGGTTGGGAGATTACCAGTTCATAAATTCCTCGCTGAGGCGCGAGACGGACATCCTGGCGGCGGGTCACGATACCCTGGAAACCTTCGCGGTGCTGGATACGCAGCGCACCAGCTTCAGGCTGGATTATTCGGACGGTTTCCTGCGGGACAGCCTCCTCTTCGACGTGGTTTCCCGGTACGAGGTGCTTGAAGGGGAGGTGAGCGGGGTTCTGGGTCCGGAATCGGGCGCCCTCTTCGTCGGGGGGCCCCTGCGGGTCGCAGAGCAGGACAGCCTGGAGATTCTGCCGGGCACCCGACTGGTGATGGATGAAGTCTCCGAACCGGACGAGTGGTTGCTGGACGTGGAAGGCAGCTTGAAGATCTCGGGCAGCCCTGAGGAACCGGTCGAGTTCGTCTCCCTGGCTGAAATCCAGGTCGGCGGTTTCGCCTGGGAGGGTCTCGACAAGCGTCCGCTGTTTCTGCGAATCGGACCCGGAGCGGAAGTCCTGCAGCTCAGCCACACTTTGTTCAGAGGCATGGGCGAGGCGATCCGCGTGGAATACGCCGCCGATCCTCTGGTAGTGGATCACTGCACTTTCGAAAACAGCCGGATCGGAGTGCTGGCCGTGGGCACACCGGTGCAGATTCGCAGCTGCCGCTTCGTCAAGCCGGCGGACACTCTGCGGCTGGGCAGCTACGGCATCTACCTGGCGGAGTCCTCGGGCAGCGTCATCCGCAACAACCTCTTCATCGACCCGGTGATCGGCGTGGCTCTGGCGGAGGCCTCCGCCGAGATCGCCAACAACAGCTTCCACAACGTCCTGACCGGCGTGCCGGGTTACTGGCCCATGTACAACCTGCTGGGTTATGGCCGCATCCACTGCTACGGCGGCAGCATCAGCGTCCGCAACAACCTGTTCCACTGGAAGACGGAGCTTGCCGGCGAACTACACAGCATCGATCAGCTGGAGGACCTGCTGCTCTCCCGGCAGCACGCTGTCTGGTTGGATGAGCAAAGCGACGTGTCCATGCGCTACAACTGGTACGACTGCGTGGATTGCATGCTGATGGACTCCACCGTCGTCTGGGCCGACCTGACGCGATACCTGGCGGTCAGCGATTCGCTGCTGCTTTCCGAGAACCTGGCCAACGGGAACGGCGACGCCCGCTTCGACACCGAGGAGGACTTCCGGCTCTTCGCCGATTCACCCCTGATCGACGCCGGCGAACCGGGCGCCGCCTGGTACGACGCCCACGACGGCAGTCCCAACGACATCGGCTGGTTCGGCGGCCCCTGGGCCGAGAACGGCGGCTATAGCGAGGTGGAACCGGGCGGCGGTCCGGATGAGCCCGCCTACCTGCTGCCGGAAGGGCTCCTGCTGCACGATCCCCGGCCCAATCCCTTCAATCCCGCCACCACGCTGAAGGTGGAACTCGGCCAGACCGGCCGGCTGAGGCTCGAGGTCTACAACCTGCTGGGCCAGGTGGTCGCCGTGCTGGCGGACGACATGCTGGAACCCGGAGTGTATTACTTCCGCTTCGACGGCGGTCGCCTGGCCTCGGGCACCTACTTCGCCCACGCCCGGAGTCCCGTCGGCAGCCAGACCGTCAAGCTGCTCCTGCTCAAGTAAGCCGACGGACCGTAACACGCGGTCGACACTCGCCCCCGGACCGGCGCTCCCGGCTCGATCCCGAGGAACTCTCTTTCCCGCGACGCGTATCCGGCATGTCGTCCCATCATGCAATACGGTATGCCCGGTGCGCGTAGAAGAGCTGGCGATCCTGGTCTGTCACGAGCTGTCCGCCGATCAGCGCAAGCTTATGCTGGAGCGCCTGCGGAAGGGCGGCGCGTCGCTGAGCGTTCTGGTTCGCGCCGCGGGACTCGAACCCAAGCGCCGGGAAGCCCTGTACCGCCTGCTGAAGACGGGTCGCCTGGAGCAGCTCCTTGTGGAGCTCAAAGGGGAGCGGCTGAGACTCCTGCGACCCGGGGACGAGGACTATCCGCCGCTCCTGCGCCACCTGCCCGATCCGCCGGAGGCGCTGTTCGCCAGGGGAGAGCCAGGCCTTGCGCGGCGCGAGGGGGTGGCCGTGGTGGGCACCCGCAGCGCCGACCGCCGGGGGCGCAAACTGGCCCGGATCTTCGCCTGCGGACTGGCCTCCGCCGGGCTACTGGTGGTCAGCGGGGCGGCCTCGGGCATCGACGGGGAAGCGCATCGCGGCGCCGGGGTGGAGCGGACCTGCGCCGTCCTGGGCACGGGTTTCGACCATCCCTACCCGGCGGCGAACGCCGGACTGATCGCCCGCATCGGCGAGCGGGGCCTGCTGCTCAGCGAGCACCCCCCCTGGGCGGAACCGCGTCCCTGGCATTTTCCCAGGCGCAACAGGATCGTTTCCGGGCTCTGCCGCGCCGTGCTGGTGATCCAGGCGCCCGAGCGCAGCGGCGCATGTATCACGGCCCGTTTGGCGCTCGACCAGGGCCGGGAGGTGTTCGCCTGCCCGGGCCCGGCCGGGGATCCGCTGCACGAGGGCTGCCACCGCCTGATCCGGGAGGGCGCCCGGCTCGTGGCCGGCCCGCGGCAGATGCTGGAGGACCTGAGTTCCCTGCCCCTGGGCGCGCTGGCCGACCTGCCGCCCATGAAACGGGAGGCACCGGCGAAAACGGACGCGGAAACCGCCCCGCCGGTGCAGCCCACGGAGCCGCAGCGCCGGCTGCTGAGCCGTCTCGATGTTCCGCGCAGCCGCGATCAACTGGTGCTGGAGCTGGGCCTGTCCTCCGGGGAGCTCGCGGGCCTGCTGGTGGATCTCGAACTGGGAGGCCTGGTGAACCGGTTGCCGGGAGATCGCTGGGAACGTTGCAACTGGCTGGAGCCCTTTATACGTTGAACTCATGAAACTTCGAAGATTTCTCATTCCGCTCGGCGTCCTGCTGGTTCCACTGTTCCTCTTCCTGCTGCGCGGATCGGAGGACAGCTTCGCCTCCGGGGGCAATCCGCTGGCGGGGCTCGCGAAAATGAAAACCGTCCTGGAGATCATCCGTGAGCTCTACGTGGAACCGCCCGACGTGGACGAAGTCGTGGACGGAGCCATCCGCGGCATGCTCTACGAGCTGGACCCGCACTCGGCCTACATCTCCAGCTCGGAGATCCAGAAGGTCACCGAGGATTTCAAGGGCGAGTTCGAGGGCATCGGCATCTACTTCGTGATCCGCGAGCGGATCCTGACCGTGGTCTCCGCCATCCCGGGTACCCCCAGCGATCGGCTGGGTCTCAGCCCGGGCGACCAGATCGTGGAGATCGAGGGCGAGTCCACCTACGGTATCACCAACGACAAGGTCCAGCGCAAGCTGAAGGGCCCACGGGGCACCCAGGTGAGCATCCGGGTGCGCCGGCCCGGTCTGAGCGGACTGCTGGATTTCACCATCACCCGCGAGAAGATCCCTATCCGATCGGTGGAATCCGCCTTCCTGCTTGAGGACGGCGTGGGCTACGTCCGGCTCAACCGCTTCATGGCCACCACGGAAGAAGAGGTCCGCGCGTGCATCCAGCGGCTGCTGGACGAGGGCATGTCCCGCCTGCTGCTCGATCTGCGCAACAACTCGGGCGGCTACCTGGACCAGGCTCGCCGCATCGCCGACCTGTTCATCCCCGGCGGCAGGGTGATCGTCTCCACCGAAGGGCGCCTGCCGCAGTTCAACGAAGTGCTGCACAGCACCGATCAAACGACCTTCGAGCCCTTTCCGCTGATCGTATTGATCAACCACGGAAGCGCCTCGGCCAGCGAGATCGTCGCCGGGGCGGTGCAGGACCTGGACCGCGGCCTGGTGGCGGGGCGCACCAGTTTCGGCAAGGGCCTGGTCCAGCGGCAGTTCAGCCTGCGCGACTCCAGCGCCGTCCGCGTGACGATCGCACGGTATTACACGCCCAGCCATCGGCTGATCCAGCGCTCCTACGACCGCGGCCTGGCCTCGTATTACAGCGAGGGCTACGACGAGCTGGATCCCAACCTGGACGCCGATTCGACGCTGCAGAAGCCCGAGTTCCGGACCGCGGCGGGGCGCCTGGTCTACGGAGGCGGAGGTATCACGCCCGACGTGCGCATTCGCAGCGGCCGGTTGAGCGCCTACACCAGCCGCCTGCGCACCCAGCGCACCTTCTTCGACTTCGCCAACTCGGAGGCCGGATCCGGGGAGCTGCGCGACAGGCTCGCGGCCCTGGATTTCGACCGCTTCCTCGCGGATTACCAGCCGGAGGACGAGCTCCTGCGGGACTTCGTCGACTTCGTGGGCGACAAGGTGGAGTTCGACGAGGAGGGCTGGCGGCGGGACCTGCGCTGGATCAAGGGCTACATCAAGCGGGAGCTGGCCCGGGTCGTCTGGGGCCGCGCCGAAGCGCTGCGGGTCGATGTTGAAATCGATCCCGCGGTGGGCGAAGCCCTGCTGCTCTTCGACGAGGCCGAGCGCGTACAGGCCCTCGCACGCTGAGGCGGACGGGCCCCTGTCCGGCAAATTGACTTTGCTTGGACCATGTAGTACGTTTCGCAGGTTCGCACCGGTTCATATACAGTTTGATCCCTGAGCGCGCCGTGCGGCTCCCGCGTGGCGCGTCGCTCGAAGCGGTGCACTCCGTCGAAAGAGCGGAATCAGCCTTTTTGGAGGAATACTACCCATGCTGAGGTACTTCGAACAGGGCGGCAATTTCATGTGGCCCATCCTGCTCATCCTGATCCTGGGTCTCGTGATCATCTTCGTCAAGGCCATCACCTTGACCCTGGCCTCGGTGAACGTGAAAAAGTTCGCGTTGAAGATCCGCGAGGCGCTCGGCTCCGGCGGAATCGACAGCGCCACCGAGATCTGCGCCGGTACGCGCGGACCCGTGGCCTCGATCGTACACGCCGGTCTCCTGCGTTACGAGCGGGGAATCGACCACGTAGAAAAGGCCATCATGAACGCGGCCACCATTGAAATGGCCTTCCTGGAACGAGGTCTGATCTGGCTTTCCACCTGCACCGCGCTGGCTCCCATGTTCGGCTTCACCGGCACGGTCTGGGGCATGATCAAGGCCTTCGACGAGATCGAGGAGGCCAACGACATCAATCCCACGCTCGTCGCCGGCGGCATCAAGATCGCCCTGCTGACCACCGTCTTCGGCCTGATCGCCGCCATGGTCACACAGTTCTTCTTCAACGCTTTCAACGCCAAGATCGGCAAGCTGGTGATCGACATGGAAGAGGCTTCCGTGGAGCTGGTGGAAACCCTGCTGCAGCGTGAGCGCAGCGAGAGCTGAAGCCGCCGGTCGCCAATCCCACCCGATAGGACCACTCAATGTTAGGTCAGAGGCAACGCAAACTGGAGACCGAGATCCCCACGGCAGCCATGCCGGACATCGTCTTCATGCTGTTGATCTTCTTCCTGGTGACCACGACCATCAGCTCGGACAAGGGCGTGCCGCTCACGCTGCCCGAGTACACCGAGCAGCAGGAGCAGATCAAGCTCGACAAGAAGATGGTGCTGAGCATCCTGGTGGCCGAGACGGGGGCCATCATGATCGATGGGCAGGAACTGGACAACCGCGGGGAACTCAAGCCCCGGATAAAGAATTCATTAGATGAACTGGGCAAGGACGATCAGGGCAAGTACAAGAAGATCGTTTCCATCAAGACCCAGGCGGGTACGCCCTACGACGATTACATCTTCGTCCTGGACAAGGTCAAGGAGTCGGGCGCGACGAAAATCTCGATCGCTGAACCGGAAGACTGAGCCGTGTCACGCGGACTGCGCCGGCGCGGATCCGCCTGATACGCCGACACTCCCATTCACGGCAACGGAGGGCCAGGCATGCCCCGGATCAAGAAGAAGCTGCAGGTCGCAGCCGCGATTCCCACGGCCGCCATGCCCGATATCATCTTCATGCTGCTGATCTTCTTCATGGTGGCCACCACTTTCAAGCAGTTCGACGGACTGGCGGTGCTGGTGCCCGAGGCCAAGATGACGCAGAAGATCGATGCCGCCAAGCGGGACATCGCCTACATCTGGGCGGACAAGAACGACCGCGTGATGCTCGACGACCAGTTGATCCCGCTGGAGAACCTGGACGAACTCGCACCCGTCCTGCACGACCGGCGCTCCACCAATCCGCGGACGGTGATCTCGCTCAAGGGGGACCAGGAATGCCGGATGAAGGTGATCACCGACATCCAGCAGCAGTGCCGCAAGGCCTATGCCCTGCGCGTGAACTACACGACCTCTGCGCACTTCCAGAATTAGGGTCCGGGAATGGAGTATCACAAGCGCCCTGAAGCCGACATCAAGCTCAGGTACCAGTTCTACAGCGAACTGGGACTGGCCCTGGCGCTGCTGTTCTTCGTCGTGACCTTCATCGTCTCCAAGGAATTCCACGTGGAAGTGAAGGTGCGAGAGATCACCCAGCAGGAGATCGAGGTGGAGGACATTCCCACCACGCGCCAGCAGAAGACCATTCCCCGGCCCAGCCGGCCCACCTTCACCGTCGCCGAAGAAGACGAGGAGATCGTCGAGGACGAAGAGATTCTCTTCGAGGACGAGGACGACTGGAGTACCCCTCCGCCCCCGCCCCCGCCCATGGCAGGCGCGGAAGAGGAGATCGTGGAATTCTGGGCCATCGAACAGCAGCCCGAGATGATCGGTGGAACGGAGGCCCTCTACAAGGCCGTGAAGTATCCCGAAATGGCCCAGCGGGCGGGCATGGAGGGACTGGCCCAGATCGGTTTCGTGGTCGGTCCGGACGGCAGACCGCGGGATTTCGTGGTCCTGGGCGAAAAACCTGAAGGACTGGGCTTCGGCGAGGCGGCCATCGAGGCGCTGAAGACAATGACCTTCAAACCGGGCAAGCAGCGGGACAAGTTCGTTGCCGTGCGCATGTCGCAGGTGATTCGATTCGAGATGACCAAGTAGATCTCGAACGCGACGGAACGAAAACGGAATTCAGCGAACGGCGTGCGGCCCGGGCCGCACGATTTTGTATGGCTTCGATCCCGGCGACGTTGCGCCGGCGGCGGTCGAGGGCTACTTTTACGCATCGGATCTGAAGCGTGAACCGGCGGAGCTGGCAGGTTCCGACAGACTCCCGGCATCTCTGCTGGTTCGATGACAGCGTGCACAGCGATCAGGATCCGTTCTACCATCCCCACCCTTGAGACCCGCCGGTCCCGATCGGAGGCCTGGCGCGAGCCTGTTCCGTGAACAGCCGGCGAGGAAAAGCGGTGCTCTCCATCCGCTGTTCACAAGTATGTATCACGGGAGCCGGCATTGTGATCCAGGTCACAAATGGTTGTTATCCCTGAAATTGAACTGACGAGGAAAAGCCCAGTTATGGCTCAGAAAGACCGGGTTGTCTGCCGGATCGGAAACGGCGAATGAAAAAATCCTGTAATAACAAAGCGTTGAGTAGGTGGGCAATTTTTGGCATACTCTCTGCACTTGGGTCGGCCGGCAAGAGACACACGAACAAGGCGGCAAGAGGGCGTCCAATGCGCTTGACACTCACCACTCTGACCCTGCTCTGCCTCATGGGAAGCAGCCTGGCCCGTACAACCGACCGAATCGCAGCGCTGGAACAGGAAATCCGATCCCTGTGGGAGGAAGGCCGCAGCGGAGTCGAATTCCGGGAAATGCTCGAGGCCACAGCGGGGCCGGCGGGCCAGCTGAACGCCGATCCGAGAATCCAGCTGATGTACCGGACCCCCGCGGGCCGCTACGTGTACTACGAGTATCACAACGTTGACGCGGCGGCCTCGATTCGCGTGGACCGGCTCTGGCCGGGCGGGGAAAGCGGCCTGAACCTGGACGGCAGCGGAATCGTGCTGGGCATGTGGGATGCCGGCGCGATCCGCGAGAGCCACCAGGAATTCGGGGGCCGGGTGAGCCTCGCTCCCGCAGAGGAGTACCTGGGCGACGACTATGCACTGCACGCGACCCTGGTGGCGGGCGTCATGGCGGCGGCGGGTGTCGACCCGGCCGCCCGGGGCATGGCTCCGGCCGCCGACGTTCATTACTGGTCCGCTGAGGACGACGACATGGAGATCTACGTCGCCGCAGCCGCGGGCCTGATCCACGTGTCCAATCATTCCTACGGAATAGACGCCGGCTGGGGCTCTTCCGGCGGCGACTGGTACTGGTTCGGCGATCCCGACGTCGACGCCCAGGAGGAATGGCGTTTCGGCTACTACGACAGCAAGGCGGAATGGAACGATTGGATCGCGAACATCTACGATACCTACGTGATGGTGCGGTCGGCGGGCAATCATCGCAGTCACGCGGGACCCGGAGAGGGGGGCGAGCATTACGTCCAGATCAACGGTTCCTGGGAACTCAGCACCGAAACGCGCCAGCCGGACGGCGGGGAACTGGGATACGAGTGCCTGACCCTGGAGGCCAACGCCAAGAACACGCTGGTGGTGGGAGCGGTGTACGACCTCGAGGGTGATTACGTCGATTCCAGCAGCGTGGTCATGACTCACTTCAGTTCCTACGGTCCGACGGACGACGGCAGAATCAAGCCCGACCTGGTGAGCAACGGAACCAGTCTCTATACCACGCGCAACACGGGCGACGCCGTCTATGCCACTTCCAGCGGCACTTCGCTGTCAAGTCCCACCGTGGCGGGCACCGTTGGTCTCTTACAGGATCTATTCAAGCAGGGACACGAGGATCCAGAGGATCCCGGCAACGGCCGCCTGCCCCTCTCATCCACCATCCGCGGCCTGCTGATCCACACCGCGGAAGAGGCTGGCAACGCGCCGGGTCCGGATTACCGCTTCGGTTTCGGGCTGCTCAACGCACAGCGCGCCGCCGAGCTCCTGCAGCACGACAGTCAGACTCACCGGCGGATCCTGGAGCGCGAGCTGGAGCCCCAGACGGAATTCTCGCTGCGCATGGTTTCCGACGGCGGCCCGGCCCGCATAACCCTGGCCTGGACGGATCCGGGCGCAGATCCCCTGCCCCAGGATATGCTGGACGATCCCACGCCGCGGCTGGTGAACGACCTGGACGTCGAGCTGATGGACAACGCCACCGGCGCGAAGCACTTTCCCTGGTGCCTGAATCCCGCCGATCCTGCGGCGCCGGCCTTTCGGGACTTCAACCACCTGGACAACGTGGAGCTGATCCAGGTGCCGGACCTGCCGGCCGGCGACTACACGCTCACAGTGCGTCACACGGACGAGCTTGACGACCCGCAGAAGTACTCCCTTATCTTCAGCGGCGTCGAACCGCTGGCGCGGCTTGAATCCCTGGCTGACGACACCCAACCGGCGGAGAACGATACGGTAGAAATCGACCTGCAGTTCAGCGGCGGCCTCGACCTGGCGGCGATCGAAATGGCGCCGGCATGGCCGGCGGGTGCCCTGCAGTTCATTGATTTCAGCGAAGGCGACCTGCTCGACGAGGGCGGGGCCGCGGGAACCACGCTGCAGATCAGCGACGTCGGCGACTCGGGACTGCGCATCCGCATCGACCGCGACGAGGACGAGGCCGGTCTGAACCAGGCGATGGGTTCCTTCGGGATTCTGCGCCTGCACACCGTGGATCCCGGCGCCCAGACAATCTCAATGGACGATTGTACTCTCTACAGCACCATGGGAGAAGGCGGTCAGCGCGTGGAGGCGCCCCCGCTGACCCTGACGGTGGGCGATTGGGCCACGGGGTGCACGATCAGCCTGAATCCTTCAAGCCAGGAGTGCTACCAGGGCCAGTTTGCGCGGTTGAATCTCAGTCTCAGCCCGCTGCCGGATCTGGGCGGCATCTTCGCGCGCGTGGGCCTGGAGTCCCAGGTACAGTTCGTCGAGGCGACCGACCTTGGCGCTCTGGGTGAGGTCAACCTCAGCGCCCAGGAAGGCGAAGGCTACGTGGACCTGATGATGCAGATCGCTGAAGCGCAGGTCCTGATGGACACCACGGAAATCGTCGGACTGGACTTCCGGCTGGTGAACCCGGCTGACGCCGACCTCCAGATCGTCATGACCTCCATAGCCGACGGCGACGGCGAGATCTACCCTGAGGTGCTCACGCAGGGCGCCCAGGTGATCTGGCGGCAGCGTTGTCCCAGCACGGTGATGCTGCGCAGCCCATCCAAAAACCAGGTTATGCTGGACAACCTGGTGCACTTCGAGTGGGCGCACGCACGCGATCCCTATCTCGGGCAGGCGCACGAGTTCGGGCTGCTGATCGACGACCGGGGCGCATTCGGCGAATCCGACACGATCTGGACCACGGATACCTTCATGAGCGTGGAGCTGGACAACGGCGACTACTGGTGGAAAGTGATTGCGCGGTACGATCTGGGGCCAGTGGCCGACTGCTACGATCCAAGGCCGTTTTTCATCGGCCTTGGTTCACAGGACATCGGCGGAACGGAGAGCTGGGAGGATCCGGCCCTTGCTTTGAGCGAAACCGGAGGCGGAAAGGAAGAGGACAGGGCGTTGGGAGCCGGCCGAGAGGCCGCTGCGGCAGGTGAGCTGGTCACGGGAATGCTGCCCAACAGGCCCAATCCCTTCAATCCCTCCACCTGGCTGCGCTTCCAGCTCGCGAAGCGGGAACACGTGCGCCTGCGGGTCTATGACCTACTGGGGAGGCAGGTGGAAGTAATCATCGACCGCCAGCTCGAAGCTGGCGAACACAGCCACCAATGGACCGTCTCCCCCCGTCTGGCCAGCGGGATCTACCTGGTGGCGCTGGAGACCTCGCATCAGCGCTACGTCCATCGAGTGAACCTGGTGCGCTGAGTTTCGGTTCAGCCCTTCGATCCGAGAAAACAAGCCTGCGCCCCGCCCGGTCAAGGGCGGGGCGCTTCGTACTCCATTGTAAAAGCCCTATATTTTCGCTCCAGGAGCTCGGCGTTAAGCCGTTAACAGGGTCTTGTTCGACCTCCTGCGACCGTGCGCGCCGATCCGGGTGAGGAAACATGCCGGAAACCAATCCCAATATTTTGGCCCTGATCCTGCTGTTCGCCGTCGCTGGCGCCCTGGTGGCGGTCATGTTCCTGGCGGCCACCCTGCTTGGGCCGAAGCGCACCAACAAGTCCAAGATCCAGCCTTTCGAATGCGGCGTGGAATCCGAGAGTTCCCCGCGCGAGGGCGCCATACGGTTTCCCTTCTATGTCGTGGCGATTCTCTTCGTGATCTTCGATATCGAGGCCGTATTCCTGTTTCCCTGGGCGGTATCCTACGATCGCCTGGGCCTTTTCGGCCTGGTGGAGGCGCTCGTCTTCATCGGCGTGCTGGCCGTTGGCCTGGTCTACGTTTGGCGGAAAGGGGTCTTTGAATGGAAGTGAACGGCAGCGGCGATATCGCCCTGCAGGAACCTTTCGTAACGACGAAGCTGGACAAGATCATCGGCTGGGGTCGCAAGTATTCCATCTTCAATTATCTCTTCATCACCGCCTGCTGCGGAATGGAATACATGTCCGCGGCCTGCAGCCGCTACGACATGGACCGTTTCGGCGCCGGTCTGCCCCGCTTCAGCCCCCGCCAGAGCGACGTGCTGCTGGTGGTGGGCACCGTCAATCACAAGATGGCGCCGATCCTCAAGCGCGTATACGACCAGATGTGCGAACCGAAATGGGTCGTGGCCTTCGGGGCCTGCACCATCAGCGGGGGACCGTACAACAACTATGCCGTACTGCAGGGCATCGACCGGATCATCCCGGTGGACATCTACATTCCGGGCTGCCCGCCGCACGCGGAAACGGCGCTCGACGGCCTGGTGAAGCTGCAGGCGAAAATCCAGCACCAGAAGCATGAGGTCTGAAGTGGCTGCGCCGCAGGAACCGAACGGTCCGGAGCGGCAGTCCGCGCCGGACTCCGCGGTCGCCGGAGGTTCGCCCGGCGCGGAGGACGCGGTTGTATCACACCTGCGCGAGCGCTTTCCCGACGCCCTACTCGGCGAGGTGTATTACCGCGGCGAGCGGGAGGTCGGCATCTCCCGCGAGCGGATTCCCGCGGTGGCGGAATTCCTGCGCGACGAGCCCGGGCTGGAATTCGACTTCCTGATGGACCTCTGCGCCGTGGATTACCTGGGCCGGCGCGAGCCGCGCTTCGATGTCGTGTATCACTTCTACAGCCTGCGGCACAACCACCGCCTGAGGGTCTGCGTGCCGGTGGGCGAGGCTTCGGCTGAAGTTCCATCCCTGACGGGCCTGTGGAAGGCGGCCGACTGGTTCGAGCGCGAGGTCTGGGACCTCTACGGAATCCGCTTCAGCGGGCACCCGGACCTGCGCCGCCTGCTGTTGTACAACGAGTTCAAGGGGCACCCGCTGCGCAAGGATTACAGGATGAAGGACCGCCAGCCGCTGATCGGGCCGGGCAGCAAGGGCAGGCGGGGAGCGGAACCGGCAGCACCGGGAAGCCAGAAGCCGTGAGACAATGAGCGAAGAGCTGCACCAGCACGCCGTGATGGAAAGCGACGGGGACGAGCGCGTCAGGACGATGACGCTCAACGTGGGGCCGAGTCATCCCACGACCCACGGCATCGTCCGCTTCAAGCTGGAGGTGGAGGGCGAGCGGATCGTCGACTGCGACACCGAGATCGGCTACCTGCACCGCGGCTTCGAGAAGATGTGCGAGAATCACCCCTGGAGCCAGGGCGTGATCTACACCGACCGGCTGAACTACGTCTCGCCGATCATCAACAACGTCGGCTACCACATGGCCGTCGAGAAGCTGCTGGGCGTCGAGGTTCCGGAGCGCGGCCGGTGGGTGCGGATGATCACCTGCGAATTGATGCGCATCGCGGACCACCAGACATGCATCGCCGCCCACCACATGGAGCTGGGGGCCTTCACGGCCTTCCTCTACCTGATCAAGGGGCGCGAGCTGATCTGGGAAGTGCTCGAGAAGATCTGCGGTGCGCGCGTGACCACGTCCTACTCGCGGATCGGCGGCCTGGCCCACGACCTGCACGAGGGCTGCGAGGCGGAGCTGCGGGACATCTTCGTCGACCTGCGGGAGATCAACCGCGAAATCGACCGCCTGATGACGGACAACCGGATCTACATCGACCGCACCCGCGGCGTGGGCGCCCTGGACCGTGATACATGCATCAGCTACGGCTTCACGGGTCCCATGGCGCGCGCGGCGGGCATCGAGTACGACGTCCGCATCCAGCATCCCTACCTGTATTACGACCGCGTGGACTTCGAGATACCGATGTGCCGCACCGGCGACTGCTACGACCGGTATCTCGTGCGCCTGAACGAGATGGAGCAGAGCCTGCGGATCATCGAGCAGTGCTTCGAGAAGATGCCCTCCGGCGGACCGGTCAGCATTCCCGACAACCGTTACACGCTGCCGGAGAAGGAACTCGTCTACACCAGGATCGAAGAGTTGATGATCCATTTCAAGCATCACATGCCGGGTCACATGCCGGCGCCCGAACCGGGGTCCGTGTATCACGCGGTCGAGGCGGCCAACGGCGAGCTGGGCTTCTACCTGGTGTCCACCGGCGAGGAGCGACCCTGGAAGGTGCGCTGCCGGCCTCCCTGTCTCGGTTTCACCCAGGCCCTGCGCGAGATGCTGATCGGTCGCACGGTGGCCGACGTGGTGCCCATTTTCGGTTCGATCAACATGATCGGGGGCGAGCTCGACCGTTAGCCGTCCCGACCGGGTCCGGGCCTCAGGGACGGGACCCGGCACGACGGCGCGAAAGGATAGATCAATGCCGACTGTCATCGTCGACGGCATCAGCGTGGACGTGCGGCGCGGGGCGAGGGTCATCGAGGCCTGCGTCGAAGCGGGCGTGGTGGTTCCGCACTTCTGCTGGCACCCCGGCCTGTCGCCCTCGGGCAACTGCCGGATGTGCCAGGTCGAGATCGAGCACAACGGACGCAGCCGCGAGGCGGTATCCTGCATCGAGCCGGTGACGGAGGGCATGATCGTCCGCACGGCCACCGAAGAAGTGCGCGATGCGCGCCTCGGCGTGCTGGAATTCATGCTGCTCAACCACCCCGTCGACTGTCCCTCCTGCGACTGCGCGGGAGAATGCAGGCTGCAGGACTATTTCCTGGACTGGGGCAACGTCGCCGAGGGCAGCAGGCGGGAAACGCCCCAGTTGCACAAACCCAAGCGGCAGGCCGTCGGTCCCCGCGTGATGCTGGACAGCGAACGCTGCGTGCTCTGCACGCGCTGCGTCCGGTTTCTCGAGGAAGTCACCGGCACGGCCGAGTTGGGCGTCGAGGAGCGGGCAGCCCTCAGCACCCTGCACCTGGCCGAAGGCCGCGAGCTGGACAATCCCTACAGCGGCAACGTGGTGGACCTGTGCCCGGTGGGGGCGCTGACGGACCGCGATTTCCGCTTCACGCGGCGCGTCTGGTTCCTGGACAGGGCGGACAGCGTGTGTCCCGGCTGCAGCCGCGGATGCAACGTGGAGATCCAGTTCGATCTCCGGCACCCGCACAAGAGCGCGGAGCCCTCCCGGCGCGTGCTGCGGCTCAAGCCGCGCTACAACCGCGAGATCAACCAGTGGTGGCTCTGCGACCGCGGACGCTACGGCTACGGCGGAATCGACGAGGGCCGCCTGACGCGTGTCCTGATCCGGCGCGACGGGCAGGTGACGCAGACGGACTGGGACGACGCACTGGACGAGGCGGCGCGGAAGCTGAGGAGTGTGTCCGACCGCCACCCCGAGCAGCTGGCCGTGCTGTTCAGCCCGCAGATGACCAACGAGTCCCTGCTGGCGGCCAGGACCCTGTTCGTAGACGGGCTCGAGGCCGGCGCCTGCGACTACGGGCTGACCGGCGAGATCTACGGCGAAGAGGACGGGTTCCTGCGCAGGGCGGACCTCAATCCCAACCGCCGGGCCTGCGAGCTCATGAAGCTGCACCGCGGGGCCTTCCCCCACGGCGAACTGGTGGAACGGATCGCCGCGGGCGAGATCCGCGCGCTGGTGAGTTTCCGCGCCGACCTGCCGGAGCTGCTGGGCGAGCGCTTCCCCGAGGTCCTTTCCGGGCTCAAGCTGCTGATAGTCTGTGACACACATGAGCGCCGGTGGCTGGACCGGCCCGACATCCTGCTGCCCGTGGCCGTCTACGCGGAGCAGGACGGCAGCTTCACGAATTTCGAGGGTCGGGTGCAGCGAATCCACCGCGCCTTCCCGCCCGCGGGTGATGCACGCGTCGAGCTGGACCTGCTGCTTGACCTGGCCGGCCGAGTGGGTCTGAAGCTGGGCTTCCGAACGCTGGAAGGAGCCCAGCGCCTGCTGGCGCAGGAACTCGAAGGTTTCGGCGAGATCGACGGCGCTTCGCGGTCTCCGGCGAGCCGCGTGGCCAAGGAGGCGGCCCCGCGATGAATGCGTCCCGCTTCTCGCCGACCAGCCGCGCGGAAAGCGGCCGATGGTACACGGAATCCGGGTCCGGGAGTGGAAAATGCTCTTCGATCTGACGGCGTCCCTGATCAAGATCGTGCTGTTTCTGCTGGTGCTGATCCTGCCGCTGGCCAGCGTCCTGACCTGGGTCGAGCGCAAGCAGAGCGCGATCATGCAGGACCGCCTCGGCGCCAACCGGGCGGACATCCTGGGCTTCCGGCTGTGGGGGCTGTTCAACATCATCGCGGACACCATCAAGTCCTTCACCAAGGAGGACTGGGTTCCGCCCTTCGCCAACCGCTTCCTGCACTCGATCGCGCCCTTCCTGGGCCTCTTCGCCGCCTTCGTCACTTTCGCCGTGATACCTTTCGGCCCGCCTGTGGAGGTACTCGGACACACCGTGAAGCTGCAGGTGGCGGATCTCAACGTGGGCCTGCTCTACATCCTGGCCTTCGGCTCGATGGGCGTGTACACGGTCGTGATCGCGGGCTGGTCTTCGAACAACAAGTACGCCCAGCTGGGCGCCCTGCGCGGCATCAGCCAGATGCTGAGCTACGAAGTTGTGCTGGGACTCTCGCTGGTGGGCGTGATCCTCGTGACCGGCAGCCTGCGCCTGCCCGAGATCGTGGCGGCGCAGGGCGGGCACTGGTTCGGCTGGATTCCCAAGTGGGGCGTGTTCACCCAGCCCCTGGCCTTCCTGCTGTTCCTGCCGGCGGCCATCGCCGAGACCAGGCGCGTGCCCTTCGACGTGCCCGAGGGCGAAAGCGAGATCATCGGTTACTTCGTGGAGTACTCGGGGCTCAAGTTCGGACTCTTCCTGCTGGCCGAGTTCATCGAGATCGTGATCCTCGCCGCCCTGATCTCGACCTTCTTTTTCGGCGGCTGGCAGGTACCGTGGCTGCAGGACCACGGATTCGTCTTCGGCGGCCTGGCCACGGTCGAGCTCTCCGCCTGGCTGGTGACGGCGCTGCGCATCGTCGGCTTCCTGTGCAAGATCTTCTTCTTCTGCTGGTTGCAGCTGTTGATCCGCTGGACCCTGCCGCGTTTCCGCTTCGACCAGTTGTTGCGCCTGGGGTGGAAGCAACTGCTGCCCCTGGCCCTGGCCAACATCGTGATCACGGCGATCGTGATGCTGTAACACGAGAAAGGACCGCGCATGTCCCGCTTCGTCTACGTCGATCGAAAGCACTCCTTCAAGACCGCCGTCTACTACCCGGCTGTCCTGGGAGGCCTGCTGATCACGGCGAAGCACTTCTTCGTCAACATGTGGCGCCACACGCTGAACGCGGTGGGCGTCAAGACTTCCCGGCCGGGGGCCTACACCGTCCAGTACCCGGAAGTGATGCGTCCCCTGCCGCGCCGCCTGCGCAGCCGCCACCGCATCAAGGTGCACGAGGACGGCCGGCCCAAGTGCACGGCCTGCATGCTCTGTGAAACCGCCTGCCCCGACTACTGCATCCACATCACGCCCATGGAGCATCCGGACAGCCCCGAGGAGAAGGCCCCGGCCGAGTTCGTGATCGACCTGGAACGCTGCTGCTTCTGCGGCTTCTGCGAGGAGGCCTGCCCCAAGGATGCGATCTACATGGACACGCAGGTAATGGAGCTGGCTACCGACCGTCGCGTGAACATGGTCCTTCGGCTGCCCGAGCTGGTGGATCCGCAACCCCTGCAGTGCACCGGCCCCGAGTTCCGCGGAGCCGATCCGGCCCGGATTCTCCCGCACCTCGGTTACCGCAACCTGGATCACGTCAGGCCCGCGGCCGTGGACCTGAGTTACCGCGAGGAACGCCTGCGGCTGCTCGATGATAACCGCGTCCGGGCGGAGACGCGCGCGGGCTGATGCGCAGCGCCGCCCACTGTTCCTCCCGCCGGTGTCCGGCGCTTTTCCCCTTCCTCCCACCCTTCCGGCTCCCTGTTCAGGGCCTGCTCCTGCTGCTCGCATCGATCCTCGTGACACGGGTTCCGGCGGCCGGTCCGCCTGTTTCCCCGACGCCCTCGCCCTCGCGCGAACTGCTGGTGATCTGCGAGGACGGTACGGAAGAGATCCTGCCCACCTGGCTCATCGGCAGCCGCAGGGTTTTCGCCCTGGGCGACCTGCTGCGTCTGGACCGCTCGCTCGTGTCACGCGGCTCCGGGTACTGCGAGCTCGCGGGACACGGGAGTCGCTTGAGGGTACTGGCGGGCGGCCGGTTCGCCTTGCTGGACGGGCGTGTGATAGTCCTGGGGGGCCCGGTGACCGTGCGGGAGGGCCAGCTGCTGGTCGACCTGGACCTGCTGGACCTGCTGCTGGACGAGGGACTGGTGCGCGGATCCCTGGACGACGACAGGCAGCGGCTGCGCATCGAGCGTCCGGCCTGCGGCCTGATCCACGAGCGGCTCGAGGGCGGTGAAGTCTTCCGCCTCCGCCTCGCGCGGATCCCGGTCTACGAGTCGCGCGTCGATGGCGCGAGGCTGGAACTCGGCCTGCCTCCCGGCAGCGGCCTGGAGACCCTGGACCTCGCGGGCGGAATGCCGGACTGGATGGAATCGAACCTCGCTCGCTCGCTCGAGACGGATGTATCACGGGAAGAGCAGCTGCTGAGTATGCGTTTATGGAAAGGGGCGGAGCTGCTAGAGATCGTCGAGCTGGAGAGCCTGGGCGAGATCCAGGTGGTGCTCAGGCAGCGCGGGCGCGTAATCGCCGGCGGGGACTGGAGCGAGGCGCCGGCGCCCGTCCTGACCCGGCCCCTGAAGCCTATCGAGCTGGACCTGGTGGTGATCGATCCCGGCCACGGGGGGCGGGATCCCGGGGCCGTGTCGCCCCGCGGGAAATACGAAAAGCGCGCGGTGCTGGAGATCTCCCGCGAACTGGCGCGACTGCTCAAGGAAGAGCTGCCCGGGGTCCGGGTGGTCATGACGCGGGAGGACGACCGCTTTCTCAGCCTTGGAGAGCGGACGGCCGCGGCCAACCGGGCGGGCGCCAAGCTGTTTATCTCGATCCACGCCAATTCCGCCAAGGACCGCCGCGCCCGGGGCTGGGAGGTCTATTTCCTGCGGCCGGGCAAGAACCGCCACGCCAGGGAGGTGGCCCTGCGCGAGAACTCGGTGATCTCCTTCGAGGAAGAGTCCGGCGCCGGCGGTCCTGAGAACTGGATTCTCGCCAGCATGGCCCAGTCGGCCTACGCCGCGGAGAGCCAGAACCTGGCCACCCTGATCGCCGGAAAAATGAAAGGGATCGGCCATACCCGCCGCAGGACCGTGTTGCAGGCCGGTTTCCAGGTCCTGGTGGGAGCGTCCATGCCCGCGGTCCTCGTCGAGTGCGGCTTCATCAGCAACCGCAAGGACGAGCAGTTGCTCTTCAGCCGGGAGGGCCAGCGGAGAGTCGCCCGGGCGCTTGTCGAGAGCATCCGGGAATTTCGCGAGCTCTACCGGTGAGCGGCGGCCTGGAAGCCGTGTGGCGGGAAATCGACGGCCGCGCCCGCTTCGGGATCGTGCCCGGCCTCGGGCGGATGCGGCGTCTGCTCGAGCTGCTCGACCACCCGCAGCGAGACTTCAGCGTGATCCACGTCGCGGGCACCAACGGCAAAGGTACATGCTGTTTCCTGATCGATCGCCTGCTGGGCCTGGCCGGCCGCCGGACCGGACTCTATGTCTCACCACATCTGCTGAGCCCACTCGAGCGCGTGCGGATCGACGGCACGGCGCTCGACGAGCGAGGCCTGCTCGAGGCCTGGGAGGAACTCGAAGCCCTGCTGCCCGAGGTCGATCCCAGCTATTTCGAGCTGCTGACGGCCCTGGCCCTGGTCGCCTTCCGCAGGGCGAAAGTGGAATGGGCCGTGGTGGAGTGCGGCCTGGGCGGGAGCTTCGACGCCACCAGCGCGCTGGACGCGGAGCTGGCCGTGATCACGGGCGTCGCCCTGGATCACACGGCCGTGCTGGGTGACAGCCTGGAGGAGATCGCCCGCGACAAGGCCGGAATAGCGCGTCCCGGGCGGGCCTTGCTCTGCGGCGAGGAGGATCCCGTCCTCCGGCGCGTGATACAGTCTGTCTGCTCGGCGCGGGGAGCCGGGTTCCGCCTGCCCGCGGGCGATTGCCGCTGGACGGACCATGGTCTCGCGGGCGGGGTGCTGGAGCATCCCGGCGGAGTCGGCCTGAACCTGCTGAATCCCGGCGCGGCCTGGCGCAGGGCGGCCGCCCTGGCGCTCGAGGCGCTCGACCTGCTGGAAGCGAAGGTGATCGGGGACCTGCCGCGGAGGGAAATCGCCCTGCACGCCAGCCCGGAGGACTGGCCCGGCCGCTTCCAGGTGCTGCGCGCCGATCCGCCGCTGCTGCTGGACGTGGCGCACAACCCTTCCGCCGCGGCCGCCCTGGCCGCCGACCTGCTGCGCTTCTGGCCGGAGACCCGCTTCGAGGTTTACTTTGCCGCCATGAAGGACAAGGACATCGCGGGCATGCTGCGGGGACTCGCTCCGGCGGTCAGGCGCCTCCGGCCGCTGGACCTGGATCATCCGCGGGCGGCGCCGGCGATTGAACTCCTGCGGGCGGCCGAGGCGGCGGGGCTTCCCGCCGCTGCTCCCGTCGGTTCCGGGGAGCTGGCCGAGCTGGCGGAGGAGATCGAAGCGCAGGCCGCGCCCGGCGACGGAGGAGCCCGCGGCCCCATCTTCGGGACGCCGCTGCTGGTGACCGGCTCCTTCCTGGCTGTTTCCGCCTGGCTCTCGAAGGGCCGCGCAGCCCTGCCGCCGGGGCTGTGAGCGCTTACTCGCTTTGCTAAGTTTACAAGATATGCTGGAACTTACCGATCACTGCCGGCGCCGACGCAGCCTGCTTTGCCTGGGCCTGGATCCCGATCCGGAGCGCCTTCCCGAGCGCTTCCAGGGCGAGGAGGATCCCGTGCTGGCCTACAACCGGGAGCTGATCGACGCCACGGCGGACGTGGTGGCGGCCTACAAGCCCAATTTCGCCTTCTATGAAGCGCTGGGCCCCCGGGGGTTCCTGACCCTCGCCTCGACGATCGAGCACGTGGGGAACCGCGCCTTCGTGATCGGCGACGCCAAGCGCGGAGACATCGGCAACACCTCCCAGCGCTACGCCGAACTGGCCTTCGGACACCTGGGCTGCCATGCCCTGACCCTGGCGCCCTACATGGGCGAGGACAGCCTGCGACCCTTCCTGGACTGGCGGGACGAGCATCACGCGACCTTTTCCGGGCGGGATTTTCAGCCGGGCACGGGCGCCTACGTGCTGGCCCTAACATCCAACCCGGGCGCCGCTGACTTCCAGCTGCGGGACAGCGGCGGCAGGCCGCTCTATCAGCGGGTCCTGGAGCGGGTGGCCGAGTGGAACCGGAGCTGGGGCGGCGGACGGCTGGGCGTGGTCGCCGGCGCCACCCGTCCGGCGCAGCTGGCCGAAATCCGCCGGGAGTTCCCTGAGCTGCACCTGCTGATTCCCGGGGTCGGGGCCCAGGGCGGAGAGCTTGAAGCGGTGCTGGAGGCCGTGCTGCCGCTTGGGCGGAGCGGAGCGCTGGTCAATGTCTCACGCGGCATCCTCTACGGCGACAAGCCGCGCGCCAGCGTTCGGGAAGCCCGGGAGCGGGCATCCGCGCTGAACGATACGATCAACGCATTTACGGAATGGTGGCTGTGAGCGAGGAACTGAAGACGGGGATGACCCTGATGATCCAGTCGGGCCTGCAGACCTGGCGGACACGGGTGGAACGCATCGAGGACGATGACGTGGTGCTGGATGCGGGTAGTCTGCTGCCCGACGAGCTGACCGAGTTGGAGCCGGCGTCCCGCCTGACCTGCCGCTTTCACCTGAGTCACTCGGTGTGCAGTTTCGAATCGTCTTTCCTGGGCATCGAAGAGGGGGAGGAGCAGGAATGGGTGAGGATCCAGGCGCCCCGGAGTATCTCCCAGCATCAGCGCCGCCAGCACCCCCGCGCCGCGCGCAGGATGCCGATCAAGATGCGCCTGCCCCTCTTCAACCGGCCGCTCAGCCGGTCACGCGACCGGGACTACATCTTTATCTGCTGGGTCGAGGGCACGGCCCTGAACATCAGCGCGGGCGGATTCAAGGCCGAATTGAACCTTCCCAGGGGACACAAGATCTCGCCCCACGACGTGGCCGAGATCACGCTGGAGCTGGACGGGTTGAAACTGAACCGCCGCTCCGTGCGCTGGCTGCGCATCGACTGGAGCACGGACGAACCGCTGCAGGTTTACACTTTCGAAGACCTGGAGCAGGCGGAAATCGACGTCATCAACCAGAACAACCAGCACTGGTTGAGTTTCGGTTCGAGATCGTGAACACTCGCAGCCACTGGTAGTTCGCGGTACGCGTACAACGGTGTGTAACACGTGGAAAAGCGATGGATAATCTCGAGTACTTCACGCGGAGCAGCGCTCTCCTGGAGGGACATTTCCAGCTGACCAGCGGGCTGCACAGCTCCAGCTACTTCCAGTGCGCGCTGGTTCTGCAGTTCCCGGAGTACTGCGGCGCGCTCTGCGGGCAGATCGCCGGGGCCTTTCGCGGACTGGAAGTCCAGCGGGTGATCGCCCCGGCGGTGGGCGGAATCGTGGTGGCCTCCGAGGTGGGCCGGCTGCTGGAGCTGCCCTCCTGCTTCGCCGAGCGGGTGGAAGGCCGGATGACCCTCCGCCGGGGCTTCGAGCTGAAGTCCGGGGAACGGGTACTCGTCGTCGAGGACGTGGTCACCACCGGCGGCAGCGTGCGGGAGGTGGCCGAGCTGGTTCGCGCGGCGGGCGCCGAGGTCGCCGGAGTGGGCGTGATCGTGGACCGCAGCGGCGACGCCTTCGGCATCGATGGCCCCGGGGGGTCGCAGCCCGCGGCCGGCGAATCCGACGGTCGCTTCTTCGCCTGTCACACGCAGCAGGTCGAGACCTGGACGCCCGATAATTGCCCGCTGTGCCGGGAAGGCCGACCGATCGACAGACCGGGCAGCCGGACGCTGTCCTGATCGGCCGGTCCGTGTGACACGGCCCGTCCGCGATCCGCTTAAGCCCGATCGCTCCAATCGGAAAGGAACCAGGTGTTTTCATTCGTCGTGCTGGCCTCGGGCAGCAGAGGCAACGCCACCCTGATTCGCGGCCCCGAAGGCGCTCTGCTGCTGGACAACGGGCTCAGCCTGGCCGAACTGGGGCGCCGCCTGCGCCGCCTGGAATTCGATCCTGCGGAACTGCGGGCGATCTTCGTGACACACGAACACGGCGACCACGTGTCCGGCGTTCCGCTGGTGGCCCGCCGGAAGGGCCTGCCGGTCTATCTCAGCCGGGGAACGCACCAGGGCAGCCTGCGCCGCTGGCGCGGGGAGGAAGAGCTGCGAAACATCGAGGCGGGACAGACGGTGGAGATCGCCGGATTGAGGGTCCGCGCCTTCGCCGTGGCGCACGACACGCGGGAGCCCCTGCATTTCCGCTTCGAGTGCGACGGCCGGGCGCTGGTCAGCGCCACCGACCTGGGAGCCCCCGATGCGCTGGTGGAATACAGCCTGCGCGAGGCGGATGCGCTGGTCCTCGAAGCCAACCACGACCGCGAGCTGCTGCTGGAAGGTTCCTATCCCTGGCCGATCAAGCAGCGGATCCTGGGCTCCCACGGTCACTTGTCGAACGAGCAGTGCGCCGGGCTGCTGGCCGCGGTGGGCGGAAACCGCCTGCAGTGCGTCGTCCTGGCCCACTTGAGCGAAGAGAACAACCGGCCGGAACTGGCGCGCTCCGCGGCGCTGGGCGCTGTCGAGGAATTGCGGCTGCCCGAAGAAACGCTCAAGGTGGCCGAACAGCATCAACCCATGAAATGGATTCACGTGGAATAGAGAAAGTCGAAGGGACCGGAAACCATGAAAAAACTGATCAGCCCCCTGGCCCTGGGCTTGATGCTGATGATCTCCGCCATCGGCTGCGGCAGGGGAGACGGCGAGTCCGCGCGCTTCCTGATGCGCACCAGCCAGGGAGAGATCCTGCTGGAGCTGGACTATGGCAAGGCGCCGCTGACCTGCGCCAACTTCGAGCGCTATGCAGAAGAGGGCTTCTACGACGAGACCATCTTTCATCGCGTGATCTCGACTTTCATGATCCAGGGCGGCGGCTTCACCGAGGACATATGCAAAAAGGAAACCCACAAGCCTATTAAAAACGAGGCGGACAACGGGCTGAAGAACCGCCGGGGCACCATCGCCATGGCGCGGACCTCCGCCGTGCACAGCGCCACCAGCCAGTTCTTCATCAACGTGGAGAACAACGACAACCTGGATCACCGGGCGCCCAATCCTCCGGGCTTCGGATACTGCGTCTTCGGCAGGGTGATCGAGGGCATGGACACGGTGGACAAGATCCGCGCGGTTCCCACCGAGGTGCGGGGCAATCACAAGAACGTCCCCCGGGATGCGGTGGTTATCGAATCGGTGCGCTTGGTGGAATAGGCCCTGGGATAGCTTGTTAGACCGCCTTGACACCTGTATCGCAAAACCCTGTGAAACGGCCCGTGAAACGGTGTAATGATTGATCGTATGCGGGCACGAATTTTGCGCCTGTAATGAGTTTCATCTGCTGCGTTACCGGCGAAGAGTGCGGAGGATTTCAATGTGGAATGCAGGAGGGCGGCCGGATCTCGGCCCAGCCCGTCGATCGGGCCGCTTCCGAAGGTGTTTCTGGACTGCCGCGGCGCTGCTGGTCCTGGCGGCCGGGACCGCCCGCGCGTCCCTGGACGATTTCTACTACACCTACGATGAGATCCGGGCCGAATTCGACTCCCTCGAGGCGCTCTACCCCGGCTGGCTCAGGGTGGATTCCATCGGCTACGCCTACGAATCGGAAAGGCCCATCTGGTCCGCCGTGATCAGCGACAACGTGCAGCTCGATGAAGACGAGCCGGCGCTGTGGATCAACGGAGCCTGCCATGCCGAGGAGATCCTGGGCATCAACATCTCGATGGCCTTTGTCCGCGAGCTGCTGCACTGGGGCAGCATGGGGCATCCCGACTGGGGGCCCCTGATCAGCAGCATCGAGTTCCACGTGCTGCCCACGAATAACCCGGACGGCCTGGGCATCGTAATGTCCGAGACGGACGTCACCTACCGCAAGAACCTGCACTCCTTCGTGGAGGACGGCCACTGCCAGATCACCCCCGGCATCGGCAACGACAGTTGCGGCGTGGACCTCAACCGCAACTACCCCGCCTGGTGGAACCACGGTGATACATTGTGGATCCAGAACGCAGATCCCGAGCAGTTCGATTACTTCCGCGGGCTCTATCCCCTTTCCGAATCCGAGTGCGCCTGCGTGGCCGAGCAGGCCGAGCGCGAGCGTTTCGTTGCCGCGGTGGCGTATCACAGCGCCCGGACTTCCACCAATCACGAGATCATCATCCATCCCTGGGAATGGGAGGAGGGCAAGACCTGCCCGCCCCTGGACTACGAGATGATGCAGCAGCTCACGCGCAACATGGGGGACCAGATAGAGGGGGAGAACTACGAGTTCTACCGCAACCTCGCGGGCGGCGGCCGCAAGGGCAACCACCACAACTGGATCTACGGCGCCTACGGAGCGGTGGGCCTGTTGATCGAAGTGGGCACGCAGGGCGAAGCGGGGATGCAGCCCCAGGACCAGGAGTTCATCGATTTCGTCGTCGAGGAGAACATCAGCGGCCTGGTCTGGCTTTGCCGCAGGATCATCGGCTTCGAGGTGGACGCGCCGGGTCTCTGGGTCCACCTGCGCGACGCCCAGACTCAGGAGCCCCTGGCCGCCCGCCTGCGGATCGAGGAAGTGTATCACCCCGACCTGGCGCCGTATTACGCCACCGATCCGCAGTACGGCGCGTATTACCGGCTGCTGCAGCCGGCGCCCTACACCATAGCGCTGCGCAAGCACGGCTACGCGCCCCTGGACACCACGGTCAACGTGGGCAACACCCTGCCCACGCTGCGCACCTGGGAGCTGGAACCGCTGGAGCGGCATGCTTGCACGATCGAGTTCCAGAGCCAGGCCGGCGCGGAGATCAGCCCCCGGCTGGTGGAGATCTACGACCTGGGCGCGGACACCACGCTCAGTTTCCGCGATCTTTCCACCATCGAGCTGGAGCTGCCCGGAGGCGTGTACCACTTGACCGCCCTGCTGACCGGTTACGTCGACCTGCACCACGTGCTCCAGGTGGACCAGGCCGAGTCCTGGATCCTGCTGGCCCTTGAGGAGGGCGGACTCAGGGAACAGGTGTTCGTCGAAGAACTGAATTCCCTGGACGACTTCGTGCAGACGGGCGAGGGCTGCGCGTGGACCGAGGCATACAACGACAGCATGGGTTGGCATTTCGAGGACGCCCCGGGACTCTTCAGCGCACCCGGCGTGAACTGCCGCCTGGCCAGCGCCGGGTCCTGGCACCTGGAGTCGGCCGGCCTGCGTGACCTGAACCCGGGCAGCCTGAGCTTCACTGAGTATCACCAGCTCGAGGGCGGCAGCGACAGCGCCTGCGTAGAAATCAGCGTCGACGGCGGACAGAACTGGGAAACGGTACTGGGAATGACCGGGCCCGGGAAGCGCCTCCGGGAGCGCAGCGTCGATCTCGCACCCTGGTCCGGGGCGGAAGCGTTCCGCTTCGCCTTCCGGGTCGTGACGGACGTGGGCGTCGAGGAGGGCATCGAGGACAGCGGCCTGCACCTGCGGGACGTGCGCCTGGCCTGGAACGGCAGTCAGCTGGACGTCGCGGACCGCGTGAAGGGCCCGCATGACTTCGGACTGTTCGTCTCGCCCAATCCTTTCAATCCCTGTTCCGTGATCCACCTGCAGGTGCCTCCATCCGCCGCCGGAGCCAACGCCGCGTTCAGGCTCTACGACCTGCTGGGCCGCGAGGTCCGGCGCCTGGAAGGTTTTAAATCACTCAGGGCGGGCGTGAATCGCAGGATCCTCGGCGCGGAGGAGCTGCCCAGCGGCCTCTACTTCCTGCGCATCGAAGTGGAACAGGGTGGAAGGAAGCTCTGGGACCACGCGCAGAAGCTCACCGTGATCCGTTGACAAAGGAGCCGGCGGGCATCAACTCAGGAAGGAAGAACAGCGGATGATCAGCAAACGCATCCCGGCCGGCTGCCTGCTGTTGTGCGCGTGGCTCGGGGTCTTCGCGGGAACGGTCTCCTTGCCGGCGCAGGCGGAACCCGGCGTCGTGATACATTCCGAGCGCCTGGTCATGGGCGGCACGAAGTCGGGCCTGTCGGTTGAAATCGCTGGACAGGCCGCCTCGGCCACGAGCCTTGTCCTGGAACTGGGCGAACTCCACCGAATTGCGCTGGAGAACGGCGGCAACCGCTTCGAGGTGGCTGGCTGCGAGACTTACGAGTTTGAGAACAGGCCGCTGCTTCCATCCGCCTGCAGGATGCTCGAAGTTCCGCGCGACGCGGCCGTGCGGCTGGTGGTGGAAGATGTCGAAGTCGGGGTTCTGGAAGGCCCGTGGACCTGCCTGGGGCGCAGCGAGGATGACATCGAGGAAGATGGTGCAGGAGCCCCGGCGGTCCTCTGCGACCCGGGCCGGGAGGATCACCGACGGCTGATCGAGGCCTCCGGCTTCGACCGGCACCTGCTGCTGGGCGATCCCGTGATCCTGCGCGACCTGCGGCTGGTGCCGCTGAACATCCATCCCGTGATACCGCGCGAAGACGGAGTGAGCGTACTCGGCAGCGCCCGGTTGAGGCTGGAGTACGGCGAGTTCGCCGAATCGCCCGGCGGCGAGGGCGACGGCGCATTCGCGGAATACGGCCGGTTGGTGGACGGCAACCCTCTGGCCGCGCCGCCGCGGCCCTGGTCCGGTAACATGGAGCGTCTCTACCGCTCGCTGGTGCTCAACCACGGCCAGTTCTACGACGACGTGGACGACTCGGTTTTTCCAGTCTACCTGGTGGTCGGATCCCCAAGCTACGTCAGCATGTCGTACATCGGCGACTTCGTGCGCTGGAAGCGGCAGAAGGGTTTCGACGTGCGCCTGGTGGGTTTCGACGAGATCGGCGGCGGCGAGACTATCTCCTTCGGCGACCTGCGCGACTGGATGAGTCAGCAGTGGCTCGAGCTGCGACCGGAGCATCTGCTGCTGCTGGGCGACGACGACGGTTCGGCGGCCTGTCCCGACAGCGTGGTGCAGAGCAGCCACGGCGATCTCGACGTGAGCGACCACTTCTACGCCCTGCAGGAGGGGGACGACTACTTCCCCGAGCTCTTCGTGGGCCGCTTCAGCGTGGACGGCCTGCAGGAGCTGATCTCCATGTCGCGCAAGCCCGTGATACACGAAAGCGACCCGCTGCTGGCCGGCGGCGAATGGCGGCGCCACGGCCTGGTGGTGAGCGGGAACTACAGCGACGGGCCGCTCACCCCGGTGACGCCCAACCTGACCAGTCGCTGGGTGATCGACAAGCTGCGCGCCAACGGTTTCGTCATCACGGAACAGGACAGCATCTTCTACCCTCCGGTGGAAGACGGCGGGGCCCCGATCAACCAGGCGCTCAACGAAGGCCGGGGCATCCTCAGCTACCGCGGCTGGGCCAACGCCGAGGGCTGGGCCTTCCCCGAGTACAACAACGGCGACATCGACCAGTTGAACAACGGTCCCAGGATGCCCATCGTGGGCAGCTTCGTCTGTCAGACCGGAGCCTTCGGCGGCTACGGCGTGCCTGATCCCTGCTTCGGCGAGAAGTTTGTCCGGGTGGGCGACATCGCCACCCCCAAGGGCGCGGTGGCCTTCGTGGGACCCAGCGACCTGCACACGCGTACGCAATACAACAACCCGGTCTGCAGCGGCTTTTTCAACGCAGTCTTCGACCTGGATCTGAGCACCGTGGGCCCGGCCCTGCTCAACGGCAAAATGGAACTCTGGCGGGGCTACCCGCTGGAGCGCGACGATCCCCACGGTTCCTATTTCTACTTCCACGTCTACAACGTGCTGGGCGATCCGGACCTGAAGATCTGGCGCAACGAACCGAAAATCCTGGAATCCGACGCGCCCGGGCAGCTGGCCCTGGGTGCATCGTCCCTCGAGTTGAGCCTGAGCGACGGCGAGACGGGGGATCCGCTGGAAAACGCCCTGGTGACGATCACCGCGGGCGACGACCACGAGATCCTGCTGGCTCGCGGGCGCAGCTATGAAGGCTGGATTCTGCTGGACTTCGATCCGGAAGCACTGGGCGTGGAGAACGAGCTGCAGCTCACGGTGAATCACCTGGATTACGTTCCACTGCGTCACACGGTGCAGCTGGTCCAGCAGGAGGAAGCCCTGGCCTGTGTCGGCTTGACCATTGAAGAAGAGTTCGTCGACGGAGTGTATACGGCCGGCGAGAGCCTCAGCATCTATCCCATCCTGAGTAACACGGGACAGGCCGACCTGGCCGGCGGAACGGTCGTCCTGCGAGACCCGCTCGACTGGCCGGAGCTGTCCGGCGGTTTCACATTGCTCGACGGCGAGGCGGCTTTCGGCCAGGTACCGGCGGGTGGAGAAGTCCAGGCGGAGGATCCGCTGGAGATCAGCCTGCACGGCAGCCTGGGCGACGAAGAGCTGCTGCCCCTGGCGCTGGAGCTGAGCGCGGGTTCCCATGCCGGACTCGCGGTTCGGTACCTGGAGGTGCGCAACAAGGCCCTGGAGCTGCGCGATGTAATCCTGGCCTCGGGCGCCGAACTGCTGGCGCCCCTCGAGGAGGATACGCTGCAGGTCTGGGTCCGGGCCGGCGGCCTGGGGGGGCCTCAGGGAGCCATGGCGCTGCTTTCCAGCTCCACCAACCTGGTCGAGCTGATCGAGGACAGCGTTCCCGTTCCGGAACTGGCCGCCGGAGACAGCACGCGGCTCGACTACGTCCTCGCGGGCGGAGCCGGCCTCTTCGCCGGCATGCAGGTCCACCTCGAACTCGAAGTGTCGGAGGGACCCGCGGAATCGGATTTTCAAACCACCCTCAGCGTACCGCTTCCCTCGGGCGAGCGCCGGCCGGGCGATCCCCTGGGACCTGACCTGCACGGGTATTACGCCGTCGAGAGCGACGACTACGACATCTTCGGCCGCCCGGAGTACGACTGGATCGAGCTGGATCCGTACTACGGCGGCACGGGGGCCCAGCGCCTGTGGCTCGCCGACGACAGGGTGGAAGGCATCGACGCCCCCTTCCCGATCAGCTTCTACGGCGTGACCCACGATCGCCTGAGCGTCTGCTCGAACGGCTGGGTTTCGCTGGGCGACACCTGGATGGCCAACTTCCGCAACTGGAACCTGCCCAGCAGCCTGGGTCCGCCCGACATGATCTGCGCCTTCTGGGACGACCTGAAGCCGCTGTACACGCCGGCGGAGGACAGCGTCTACGTGCCCGTCTTCTGGCGCCACGACGAAGCCGAGGGTCGGCTGGTGGTCTCGTGGAGCCGGACCTGGTCGCGCTACGCCTGGGACTCGCCGGGCCAGCCGGTCCAGGAATTCCAGCTGGTGCTCTACGACCAGGCGGTACGTCCAACGCCCACCGGGGACACCGAGATCCTGGTTCAGTTCAAGACCGTCGAGGACGTGGACCTGAACAACAACTTCTCCACCGTGGGAATCCAGAATTTCGGCCACAACGACGGCCTGCAGGTGACCTACGCCGATCAGGCAAGTCCAGGCTGCTCGCCGGTGGGTCCCAACCGCAGCGTGCTCTTCACCACCCGGGTCCCGACTCACGACACGGCCGTGCGCGTGGAGGTGCTGCAACCCTTGCCGGAGCAGTGGATGCTGGAGGTCAGCCCGGTGATCATCTGGGACCACGATGGTCTGGCGGCGGTGCTGGGGATCCAGGATATAACCTACGGTGTGACGCTGCATGACTCGGCGGACAGCCTGCTACACGAGGAAAGCGGCATCGCGGGCGACCGGCTGGACCTCGCGGAAGCGGGATTGATCCTGCCCGAGGGTGAATCTCTGCAACTGCAGGTGCTGGCTCACGCGGAGGGCGAGGTAATCGAAGCCCTGCAGGGCACGATCACTTTCTACGTGGACGCCACCCCGCCCGCGCTCAGCGCGGCGCTGCTCGAGAGCGGCCTGTTTCTCGACTACTTCGAGCTGGGCGTGCTGGCCAGCGAAAGGATGGCCCTGCTGCAGGCCCTGGCGATCAGCGCCTCGGGCGACACCCTGGCCGAATTCGCCGCGGACGAGGGCGAGCGGGTGGTCGGCGGCGACGGTGAATTGTATTACCTGCGGGCGCAACTCCACGAAGAGCTGGCCCAGGTCCTGCTGCACGGCGAGGACCTGCACGGACAGACGGTGGACGAGGCCCTGGCGACGGCCGCGGCCAGTGTGCCCGAAGGCGGACTCGAGCTTTCCGATGCATTACTGAGCTGGTCCGGCGAAGGACCGGGCTGGGTCGTGATGCTCGGTCGCCGCCTGGATGATCCGGCGCTGGACCTGCCGGCGGGCAGGTCCTGGAACGCGCTGCAGCTGCGTTTCCCCGAGAGCCTGGAGCGAGCGCGAATCGACATGCCTTACAGGGAAGGGCAAGTGCTGGCCCGCCGCGACGAGACGGGTCGCTGGCTCGCACTTTCCCAGCGATCGGAGCGTGGCCGCGCGATCGGAGAGCTGCGGGAATCGGGAATCGTGGCGCTGGTGGACGAAAATGCCGCCACCATCCTGCCGGCCGGGTTCAGGCTGGCGGAGAACCATCCCAATCCTTTCAATCCCGAAACCTGGCTGCGCTTCGAGCTGCCCGAGGACGGCCGCGCGCGGCTGGCGGTCTACAACATTCGCGGGCAGCGGGTGCGATTGCTGGAGGACCGGGTCCTGCAGGCGGGCTTCCATCGCCTGCGCTGGGACGGCAGGGGCGAATCCGGACAAACCCTCGCCAGCGGGCTGTACATCGCCGCGCTTCAATGGGAAGGACGCCTGGAGACCACGAAGATGCTGCTGGTGCGCTGAGCGTTCTGTGTGACACGGAAGAACTGCGAAAGTGATACAAATGGTGTCCCCATGAAGCTGAGAACGAAATACGGAAGCACCGGGCCGGTAGTCGCTCTGACGCTGTCGATGCTCTGCGCGGGCTGCGCGGGCGACGGCGATTCCGGGCGCCCGAGCCTGGACGGGGCCTGGTCCTCCTTCGAAGGCGGCGACTGGACGGCGGCCGAGGAGGACTTCCTTTCGGCCGTGGACGCCGATCCGCGGCACGCCGAGGCCTGGTGCGGGCTGGGCTGGACGCGGGCCATGCTGCACGTCGATCCCGATGACCCGGCGGACTACCGGGAGGCCGTGCTGGCCGACTTCCGCGAGGCGGACCTCCTTCAAGCGGACTACGCCGACGCCTGGGCCGGACTGGCCAACTTCCACAGCCATGAAAACGACACGCTGCTGGCCGTGGAATGGTCCCTGGACCTGATCGACCTGCGCGGCGACGACTACGTCTTCGCGCACCGCGCCGAGGTGAACAGCCGCAGCATCCGCAGGATCGCTGCCTGGAACCTGGTCAAGCTCGATCGCCTGCTGGAGGCCCTGGCCCAGGTGCAGGCGGTCTTTCCGGAATTCGATCCCGACACCGAGGCGGACGATTTCCTCGAACTGCTGCTGCTGAAGATCGGTGAGATGTAGACCGGCGACCGATCCGGTCGGCCCGGCGGCGACGCGGAAAAGTTCCCGCCGGTGCAACATCGTTTGCATATCCGCGCCGAGATAAGCATTTCAATAACGTGTACGCCATCCAGGTGGACCTGTTCACTGCTCCATGTGAATCGATCCACTCGCCCGTGGGAGTCTGCGGCCATCGACCCCACAGGGCCGGTCCCGCCGAGGAGGCATCCATGAGAGCCATACAAAGCCTGTTGCTGACGCTGCTGCTGGCCCTGGGCGCGCTTCGCGCCGATGCGGCCGGAACGGCCATGCTGCTCGAGATCGACGGCCCCATCGGCCCCGCCGTGGCCGACTTCGTGTGCCGCGGAATCGAGGAGGCTCCCGGCGAGGGGCACGAGCTGATCGTGCTGCAGATGAACACGCCGGGCGGTCTGGATTCCGCCATGCGCGACATCATCAAGGCCATCCTGACCTCGCCCCTGGCCGTGGTGAGCTACGTGGCCCCCTCCGGATCGCGGGCCGCCAGCGCGGGGACCTACATCCTCTACGCCAGCCACGTGGCGGCCATGGCGCCGGGAACCAACCTGGGCGCCGCCACGCCGGTCCAGGTGGGCGGCCTGCCCACGCCGGGCGGTGATACAAGACCCGATTCACTGGCCGCATCCGGGGGAGCCATGGAGCGCAAGGCCGTCAACGACGCCACGGCCTACCTGCGCGGCCTAGCCCAACTCCGCGAGCGCAACGTGGAATGGGCCGAGCGGGCCGTGCGCGAGGCCGCAAGCCTGAGCGCGGAGGAAGCGCTTGAGCAGGGCGTGATCGACCTGCTGGCCGTGGATCATGCGGACCTGCTTCGGCAGTGCGAGGGACGAAGCATAATGGTCCTCGACCGGCGCGAAATCCTGGCCTGCGCGGGTCTCGAGCTGAAGACCCGCGAGCCCGACTGGCGCAGCAAGCTGCTCTCGGTGATCACCGATCCCACGGTGGCCTACCTGCTGATGCTGCTGGGTTTCTACGGCCTGCTCTTCGAATTCGCCCACCCCGGTCACCTGGCACCCGGCGTGATCGGCGCCATCTGCCTCTTGCTGGCGCTCTACGCCTTCCAGGTGCTGCCGATCAATTACGCCGGCGTGGGATTGATCCTGCTGGGCATCGCCTTCATGGTCTCGGAGGCCTTCGCTCCAAGCTTCGGAGCGCTGGGCCTGGGAGGTATCGCCGCCTTCATCATCGGCTCGGTGATACTCTTCGACACCGACCTGCCGGGCTTCTACCTGTTCTGGCCGGTGGTGGGACTGGCCGCCCTGCTCAGCGCCGGCTTCCTGATCGTGGTGGTGGGCATGGCCGTCAAGGCCAGGCGAAGACCCGTGGTCAGCGGCAGGGAAGAAATGATGGGAGCCGTCGGAGAGGCCCTGGAGGATTTCCAGGACCGCGGGCGCGTCTACGTGCACAGCGAACTATGGAACGCGGTCAGCGACGGTCCCGTGACACGCGGTCAGCGCCTGCGAGTCACCGGCATCGACGGCCTGCTGCTGAGCGTGACGCCTGAAACGGACAAGCCGGAATAGGAGGATGTCATGATTATCCCGCCGATCACCCTGCTGATTCCCCTGGTGCTGCTGATTC
>CAZMSD010000007.1:81126-112044 GCA_964568855.1 uncultured Bacteroidaceae bacterium
GATGTCATGATTATCCCGCCGATCACCCTGCTGATTCCCCTGGTGCTGCTGATTCTCTACGCCACGCTGAAGATCCTGCGCGAATACCAGCGCGGCGTGGTCTTCCAGCTCGGGCGCTTCTGGAAGGTCAAGGGCCCCGGCCTGATCATCCTGATTCCGGGCATCCAGCAGATGGTGCGCGTGGACCTGCGGACCATCGTGCTCGACGTGCCCACGCAGGACCTGATCACGCGCGACAACGTCTCGGTCAAGGTCAACGCCGTTTTGTATTACCGGGTAATCGATCCGGAGAAGGCCATCATCCAGGTGGAGAACTTCCACGCGGCCACCAGCCAGCTCGCGCAGACCACCCTGCGCTCGGTGCTCGGGCAGCACGAGCTGGACGAGCTGCTGGCCGAGCGGGACAAGCTCAACGTGGACGTCCAGGAGATCATCGACAAGCAGACCGACGCCTGGGGCATCAAGGTGATCAACGTGGAGATCAAGCACGTGGACCTGGACGAGAGCATGATCCGCGCCATCGCCCGCCAGGCCGAGGCCGAGCGCGAGCGCCGGGCCAAGGTGATCCACGCCGAGGGCGAGTTACAGGCCTCCGAGAAGCTGCTGCAGGCCGCGCAGGTGCTGTCCGAGAAGCACGAGGCCCTGCAGCTGCGCTACCTGCAGACCCTGACGGAGATCGCCGGGGAGAGGAGTTCCACCATCGTCTTCCCGCTGGATCTCGTGAAACAGCTGCCGCAGGTCTTCGGGAAGGGCGGGGAGTAGGAATCAGCCCCTACCCCACGATCACGAACTTGCCCGTCTGGATCCGGCCCTGGCCCTCCTCGGTGAGATCCTCCACGGAATAGAAGTACAGCCCGCTGCTGACGATCTGGTAGTTGCGGTTGTTGAGGTCCCAGCTCTCCGAGTGGACGCTGCTCCAGTAGCGGTCCGTGTCGCCGGCCACGTTGTGCGGCACGATCTGCACCAGGTCGCCGGCCAGGGTGTAGATCCTGATCAGGCACCTGGCGGGCAGGTTGACGAACTCGATCCGCCGGTCCTGCTGGGGCCAGTACTCGGGCGTGCCGTCGTCCTGGTTCTCCCAGGAAAGGTAGCCGCCCGCGTTCTCGTCCGGTCCGCTGCCCGCCATGAAGGGCCGCGTGTAATCAGCGTCCATGCGGTAGGGATTGGGCACCACGCGCACCGGTTTCCGCGCCGAGCCCGAGGGCGCCAGCGAGACGGCGTTGGCGGTCCTTGCGCTCTCCAGCGGCTCCGTGCCCGTGCGGAAGTCGCCGAAGTCGTAGGCCGTCACGGCGTACCAGCGCGGAAAGAGCGCGTGCACGGGCGAGATGCGGTATTCGTAGACGGTGTAGTCCTCGCCCACGTCGTACTGCCCGTTTCCGTTGGCGTCCTCGTAGGGCTCGCCGGCGTCCCAGGTGCTGTTGTAGTTCAGGTCCTGCCAGGGTTCGCCGGTGTCCCACTGTCCGTTGCCGTTGTGGTCGGCGTAGGGTTCCTCGGCGTTCCAGACCAGGTCCCCGTTGATGTCGGTGAAGGCTTCGTGATACCCCTGCGGGTTGCGGATGGGCAGCAGCCCGTTGTTCGGCCCGATGGGCTGACGGAACCAGCCCTCCACGGTGGTGTCCAGCGGGGCTTCGTGATACCCGCGCGTATCGGGCGGGGTGCGGATCTGCCCGCTGCGGTCGTAGTACGCGTAGTCCAGGCGGTCGTATTCCGCCAGCAGCGAGAAGCTGTTCTCCAGGTTCTCGTTGCCCACCCAGATCCGGTAGCCCTCGAAATCGCGGATGTGGCTGAAGGGGTCCACGTAGCGCTCGGCGTTGTCCTTCCAGCGCAGGACCACGGCGTGCTCCTCCTCCTCGGCCTGGATCACCGGCGGCGGCGGGGGAGGGGGCCCCTGGAAATCGGGGACGCCGTCCCCGCGGTCAAGCACGCCGTTGAGGTTCAGGTGGCCGATGAACCAGGAATTGGGAAAGCCCTCGCCGAAGATCATCAGCTGGCGGCCGCCCTCCTCCGTGGCCACCCAGGCGTGTCCGCCGGGGCTCAGCCGAGGCCCGGCGTAGACGTATCCCGAGTCGCTGACGAAGTTGGACAACTGCCAGAGCAGCTCGTCCTCGCCGGGGTCGAGAATTCCGTTGTTCTCGCTGCCGTCCTCGTCCGGGCCGCTGTACCAGCCCATGAAATGGCCGAAGTACCAGACCTCCGCGCTGTCCTCGTCCGCGCCCAACACGGCGTAGAGCCCGTCGCTGCCGGCGTCCTCGCCGTACCAGCCGTCCCCCGTGTCCAGCAGCCCGTCGCCCTCGCCCAGGTCCTCCGTGTCCGGGACGCCGTCCTCCCCGAAGTCGAAGACCGGAGTGTCGATCAACTCGTTGTCGTAGATCCGCAGGGCCCAGAGCGCGCTGTTCTCCAGGCCGCTGAAGTCGTAGAGCGCGGGATTCAGGGCACCCACGGCGGCCTGCGGGGCGTTGCGGTCGTGGAAGTTGGAGCCCGCCACCAGGGCCACCGTGAAGCTGAATTTTTCGCCGGGATTCAGGCGGTAGATCCAGCGGCCGGTGTTGTCCACGTGGTCGAAGACGCCCATGGGTCCCCAGCTGATCAGGTAGCGCGTGTCGTAGCCGTCGGCCACGTCGGCCGCGTCTGCCGCGTTGGTGGTGGGATCCTGCCAGATCTCCTCGCGTGTTACAAGATCCTGCTCGTCCGTCCACTGCTGCGGGTGCGCGGAGATCCACTCCGGGTCGTCAACGTGCCACTGGTTGTAATCGAATTCCCCGTTGGAAAGGATGAAGTACTTCTCCTCGTCGCCCAGCGGCGTCCCGCGCAGGACCGTCCAGAGGCCTTCCTGCGTATCCAGCCACGACTCCCAGCTCGGGCCGAAGTCCTGCGCTATGTCAAGCGATGATGTCCACCAGTTGAAGGAGGTCTCAAGCTTGGGGTTCGGGCTGCGCAGCACGCGGAAGCCGGTGACGTGCGGGCAGGTGAAGCTGTTGCCCTGGTCGACGTCCTCGTCCCGCCCGTTGTTGTCGGCGATCCAGGCGGTGTTCACGTCGATCCACTGCCCGCGGGCGCTGTCGAAGGCCTGGGTGACGAAGCCCGCGATGTCGTCGAGGTTCTTTTCGGGGTAGCCCCTCCGCCCAACGTCGGCATCCACGTAGAGGCCGATGTAGAGGTTCTTGAGATACTTGCTGGCCACGTTCTCGATCTCGTAGTCGACGATGATGATGTCCGAGGCGTAGTTGTAACTCCAGCTCATCGACTTCTGCGTAACACGGATGCCCAGGGGCTCGTGCAGTTCGCCTTCCACGGGCGGGGTCAGCAGCGTGGGATCCACCAGCGTGTCCGTGTAGGCGGCGATGAAATCCTGCTCGCTGATGGCCAGGTCGTGCGACACGCGCTGGCCCAGGCGGTTCCAGGCGTTCGAGCGCGTGGAGCGCTCCTCGATCGGGTCGTTCTCGCCGGGATAGAACTCGTGGGCCTCCCCGGCCACGTAGCCGTCCGCGCCCGTGGAGACGCGCGGCGTCGCCAGGCCGTATTCGTCCACGATCAGTGCGCCAACCCAGAGGCCGGCCGCGAAGAGGTACTGCACGCCGCTGCCGCCGGGGTATTCGCACTGGGGCGCCCAGTCCAGGTATTCCTCGTCGGTGTAGGCGTCGATGTCGTAGTCGTTGAAGTTGCCCATCCAGCCCCAGTTGTTGACCGTCAGCCAGATCTTGCCCGTGCGGTGGGTGCGGTTGTCCCGGTAGGGCAGGACGTCCGTGGCCGCGCCCTTCTTGACCGTCGCGGGGATCAGGTATTCCGCCTGGGCGGAGCGGTTCGGTTCCGGCAGCAACTGAAGCAGTGCGGCCAGTACGAGGAACAGGAGCGTCGATACGCCGGCCGGCGTGACACGCTTGGGACTATTCAACATGGATCGATCCGGATGTTACACGGCCTGAAGGCACCTGGGCATACAGTGCACGTGCTGGAATGCTCCCTGAATCCGCGGAACCTGTCCGCTGCAAGATACAAAGGCGGGCAGACTCGCTGTCGACCTCGACCGGCGAATCTCGACCAGGCGAATTCGCGACCGGTTCAGGCGGCCCGGGCCGGTCAAGCGGGTCCCTAGAGGAAGGGCCGCACTTCGGAAGTGCGGCCCGGTCCCTCAACTGCATCACGCGGGTGGTTGCGCTCCGTCATTCGACGACCACCGCCGTGACACGGTAGAAAAAGGCGGCCTCGAGCTGCCGCACCCCCGCGTCGAGGTACTGGGTCTCGGTGGTGGTGTCCAGCAGGACGAAACCGCCGTAGGCGGTGCCCGAACGGTACACGGCGTAATAATCCACCGTGATGGGGCAGCCTCCCACAGATTCGGTCACCGCCTCCCAGTCGAGCAGCATGTCCGAGCCCTGGGCCGTGATCTCCACCACGGGCGCCAGGGGAGTGAAATCGCCGCAGGGAGTCACCCGGTAGTCGGCCCACATCGTCACACCGGAAGAGGAGATCGACTCGACGGCCAGGTCCGTCGGAGCCCCGCCGTAGGGACGGGTATCGGGCGTGGTGTCCTGGGTGATCGAAGTGTTGCCGTAGCTGCCGGGGTAGGGATCTCCGGAATCGGAGGATCCGCTGTAATTCAGCTCGAACAGGCCGTCGGCCTGCTCGAGATCCACCTTGCGGTGCCAGTCCTCCGTGTTGCCGGACTGCGATTCGTCCACGTGCCAGATCAACAGCCCGCTGCCCGGCAGGTACAGGTCCCAGGCGGCGTTCTGCCTGTTCTCCACCATGAAGTACTGCCAGGAACCGGCCTCGGAGGTCAGGCGGACAACCTCGTCGCTCTGGTGCATGGCCTGCAGCGGGTAATTCGTGAGGACCGTCTCAACTTCGGTGACCGACGCCCACTCGAGGTCGTGGCGGCACCAGGCCGAGAGGCTCACCGGCCGCCAGGCTCCGTCTCCGGCGGCGCCCCAGGCGCCGAAGGACATCACGCACCATCTGCCCACGCCCGAGCTGCTGTAGTCCGTGTCGTACAGGTCGGGGAGGCCCAGGTTGTGCCCGAACTCGTGGACGTAGACGCCGATGTTGGCCATGCCTCCGTACTGCATCTCCGGCTGCATGGTGTAATCGAAGAGGTAGACCCCGTCGCGCAGCAGGGCGCCGTAGTCCCAGAGGCCCCAGCGGTGGGACCAGATGTTCGAGTAGTCCCCTTCCTCGGCCCCTGGACCGGCGTGCACCACCAGCAGCGCGTCGACGTTGCCGTCGCCGGAGTTGTCGTATTCGGCATAGTCCACGAAGGGATCGGCGGCCTCGATGGCTTCCACCACCAGATCCTGTGACACATTCCAGCCCTGGTTGTAGCCGTAGTGGTCGTGGTTGTACTGGGCCGTGTACCAGCCCGTGGTCACGGAGACGGGGTCGTAGGCGTCGTAGCTCATGTCGTGGTAGAAATCGCGGAAGGAGCCGATGCCGCCGTAGCCCTCGTCGTTCATCATGCTGTCGAAGTTCCCGGTGGGATAGGTGTAGTCGTAGTCCGGGAAGTCGATCATGATCAGCAGCAGGTTCCAGACGCCGTCCACCCGGCTCTGCGTCCGGCCGGCGGGGGAAGAGAACATCCTCTCGCGCATGGAGTTCACCTGTCGGCTGAGCCACTCAGGGCCGGGCCTCAGGCCGCGGCTGCCGCCCTCAGACGGCGTATCACCGGGAACGTAGACCGGGCCTCCGGGCGCCAGCGAACCGTCGTCCTGCAGCACGGCGTGACGCCACTCGCCCCGCGAATCGCTGAGCAGCGTGTGACCGTCCTCGGAGACGGCCCAGTTGGCGAATTCGTCGCCGATGAGCTGGAAACGGAAGTCGCGGTCCCGGCTCTGGCCCTCCAGCCACCCGGGACGCGCGGGTACGCCGGTGGCGACCTGCTGCAGCAGGCACAGTGCCGCAACGGCGATCATCAGGTATCTACTGGTGCGCATGCTTACCTCGTGAATTTGGTTGAGAACTGCAGAGTGCAATTCCTGTTCCAATTCCACGCGGTGGTCTTCAAGGACGCAAACACTTGTCCGGCAAGGGTGGTCGCGGGAAGAAAGGGACGGTTTATTGTCCCTGGGCCAGGCGGAAATCGCTCAACCCTGTATGAACGGCCGGATTTTGAACAGTTGTCCGTTCGTCGAGATCCACAGGGCGTGTGAGGCGGAATTGTCAGGCGGAAGAAAGCCCAGACATCCGCTGGTGGATCGAGATCGAATCTCGATCCCCGGCCGGCCGCCGACGGGCGCGGTCCAGAAGAAACAGGCCCATACGCGGGCCGGGAAGGTTTGGAACAATTGTTGCTGATTTCTCTCTTCTGATGAACGTGATTCGCGGAGAGGGGCTTCGCGCGACAGCTTTTGAAGCACTTGACGAAATGCTATCCTACAAAGTTGATTCGTTTCTGAAAAGTTGAATACGCAGTCGCCCCGGCATGATTGATGGGAGGGTGTGGATGGAAGGATCGGCCGCCCCGCGGCGCCTGAGGCTCATGGCCGCTCTGCTGAGCCTGCTGCTGGTTCCCGTACTGATGTCCTGCGCCCGGCGCCAGGATGCGGAGCAGGCCCGACTCGAGCTGGTGGGAGCCTGGTCCGGCGTCTACGACGAAGTGGCCGACATTTCCGTGGGCGGCGAGTTGCTCTTCGTGTCCAGCAACGAGCGTCGGGGCGTGCTGCTCTTCGATCTGGACCACGAGGCCGCGCCCGCCCCGGTGGGCGGTTTCACGGATCTGGACAGCCTCTACAGCGCCGAGGACGCCTATTTCCTGTCCTCCTATCTCTACGCCGACAGCCTGCTGTTCCTGAAGCTCGAAACCAACCTGCTGGCCTTCAACGTGGCGGATCCGTTCCAGCCCGACTACGTCCGCACGATCTTCGCCAGCGGCGTGAACAACGAATTCGGCCTGAGCGAGGACGGTTTCCACTATCTCTATTACAGCGACCGCAGCGACGGGCTGACTGTCCTGCGCTTCCTGGCCGACCTGGCGGGCACGCAACCCGGCGACGACGGGCGCTGGTTCTGGGACGGCGCGCAGCCGGGCACCTCCGACCTGGGCTTCTTCGGGGATTACGAGAACGACGGCAACGACCTGGTGGTGCAAGGGGACCTGCTGTACCTGGCGGACGGCCGCTACGGGCTCGAGATCTTCCGCCTGACAGGAGAGCGCGTTCCCATGACGGTAGAGTTGCTCTCGGTGCTGCGCCTTCCCGGAGACGCCCTCCGGCTGGCCGTGGACGACGGCCTGGCCGCGGTGGCCCTGGGCGGCGCGGGCCTGGCGGCGGTGGACGTCTCCGATCCCAGCCGGCCCTACCTGCGCAGCCTGCTGGAACCCGGCGGAACGGTGCTGGACGTGGAGCTTGCGCTGGATCACGCCTTCATCGCCAACAGTTCGAAGGGCACCCGGGTCGTCGACCTGCGCGATCCGGCGCTCCCGCACCTCCGCTGGGAGTTCGAGAGCGGCTACGCCCGCCGGCTGCGCCTGGCCAACGGCAGGATCTACGTGGCCGATCGCGACGAGGGCCTGCTGATCCTGGACAACCCGCTCGAATAGGGGCGTGACACACGGGCAAGCGGCCGCGGGGCGGACGAATACTACGAACGACGAAAACGAGATACAATCAAAGAATGCGGAGACACAGCATGAAACGTTTCCTGAGCAACTGCGGCGGCCGCCTGGCGATCCTCGGCTTCTGCTGCACCGCCGCCCTGTTCCTGCTGTCCGGAACGATCCGGGCCGAGGATCCTCCCCAGTGGTGGGACCAGGAGGACGGCGTGGCGGTCAGGCAGGGATACCACATCGAGTGGCAACGCAGCGCCGAATCGGGCGCGGCGGGCGAGATGATCATCGGCTGGTCCGACACGCGCTTCGGCATGCGCGACCTCTTCGCGCAGAAGATCGACGCCTCGCAACCCGGAGCGCCGGCGCTCTGGTCCACGGACGATCCCGAGCACGGGCTGGTGGACGCGCTGATCGTCAACGACGACGTGATCCGCCAGGAGGACCCGGTGCTGATCAGCGACGGGGCCGGCGGGGCCATCGTCAGCTGGGTGGACTTCCGGGACGATCCGGCGGGCGACATCTACGTCAACCGCCTGGTGGACGACGGCGGTCCGGGCGGCCTGGCCTGGGGCGAGGACGGCGTCCTGCTCTGCGACGAATGCGCCAACGGGTCGGAGAACATGGGCAAGAGCCACTGCATCGACGGTTCGGGAGGCTCCTGGATCAGCTGGTCCGACCGGCGCGGTTCCAACTGGGACATCTACATCAGCCACGTGGATGCCGACGGGAACATCGACCCCAACTTCGGCGTCAACGGCGCGGTGGTGGTGGACGAAGTGGGCGACCAGCGCGTGCTCTCCATGGAACACGACGGCGCCGGGGGCGCCTACATCGCCTGGGTGGACAAGCGGGACGCGGCCGACGACGACATCTACATCGAGCACATCGAGGCCGACGGCGATTTCGTCAACGGCGCCGACGGGCTGCCGGTGGTGCTGGCTCCCGGGAGGCAGCACTCGGTCAAGGTCACCTGGGACGGCGGCACCGGCTGCTTCGTGGCCTGGGTGGACCAGCGGGACGACAACGCCGGCGACATCTACATCCAGCACTACGAGGCGAACCTGGCCAACTCCTTCAGCGAGAACGGCACACCGCTGGTGGCCCTGGCGGACAACGCCGAGAAGAATCCCCGGCTCAGCTACGCCGGAGACGGCAGCACCCTGCTGATGTGGGAAGACAACCGCAACGATCCCGGCAACACGCAGGCGGACATCTACGTGCAGAAGATGACCGTGGCGGACACTGAGCAATGGGGCACGGGAGGCCTTCCGGCCACCCTGGCCGACGGCAACCAGGAAGCTGCCCGCGTGATCGGCGACGGGGCGGGCGGAGCCTTCGTCGTCTGGCAGGACCTGCGCGATGAATCGCACAGCGCCATCTACGCCCAGAAGCTGGACAGTGACGGCCAGCGCCAGTGGGACGACGACGGAGCGATCGTGGTGGACCGCCAGGACATCGAGGCCGACGCCATCGCGCCCTCCCTGCGCCTGGACAACCAGGGCGGCCTGTTTGTGGCCTGGGGCGACCTCAGCCGCGGCAGCCTGGGCATCTTCACCCAGCATCTCAACGCCGCCGGCCAGCGGAGCTTCGACGACGAGGGCCACGATTCCGCCTGGGGCATCTCCGGCAGCTGTTCCATGGCCAGCAACGTGGCCACCGCGGAAGGCACGCTGGTCTTCTGGGTGGATCCCCGCAACTCGGGGGGCCCGCACGTCCACATGCAGTTCCTGGACGCCGCCACGGGCGAGCCGCAACTCGACGTCAACGGCGTGCCGGTGGACCTGAGCCTGGAAGGCGGCCAGTTGACCTACCAGGTACTGGCCGACGGCGAGGGAGGAGCCTACGTGATGATCGAGGCGGGCAGCGACCGGGCCCAGCAGGCCTGGCTGACCCGCGTGAACAACCAGGGCCAGCCGGTCTGGGGAGAATCCATGCCCGTCACCGCGGGCTTCGATCCTGAGAGTGGACTGGAATACCAGGAACGCGTCAAGCTGCTGAGGTCGGGCGAGGCCATCATCGTCGCCTGGTCCGGCGTGGACACCGACTACTCGGATTTCTTCGCAGAAGTGGGCCTGCAGCGCTTCGACGACGCGGGCGTCTCGTACTGGGGCGACGACGGTCTGCGGATCACGTCGACGGAGGACATCCACGAGAAGCTCGACGCCATCGCCCCCGACGGACAGGGCGGCGTCTACGTGCTCTGGGATTCGGGCGACTGGCAGGATACGGACGTGATCGTCCAGTACGTGAACATCGCCGGGCAGGTCCAGTTCGACGAGGGCGGCATGGCCTTCGCCGAGGGGGAAGGGAAGCAGGAGCAGGCCCTGGTGGTGGATCGCCCCGACGGCGGCCTGCTGGGCCTCTGGCAGGACTTCACCGCGGAGGGCTCCAATTCGGACCTGATCGCCCGCGCCATGAGCCCGGCCGGCGACCCGATCTGGACCACGGAAGTGGACATGCGGCCGCAGTCGCAGAAGACCCCGGTCCTGCTGGCGGACGGCTTCGGCGGTGCTTTCGTGCTCTACACGGATTTCAGCAACAACGAGAACGACGACGTCTACCAGCGCCACCTGCTGGCCGACGGCAGCCTGCTCTGGGAGGACGCCCAGGGCGAGGTCTTCGTGGCCGACGGCACCCAGGAGGACGTGGCGGCCGCGCTGGTGCCCCGAGACGGCTGGACCGGCTGCGTGGTGGCGCTGGCCGCGGAGGAATCGGTCGGTGATACGACCGGCCACAAGGACCTCTGGGCGATGGACTCCCACGTCAGTCCAGAGGACGGCCTGATCCACGACACGCGCTATTCCGGCACGGTGTTCAATTTCTTCCACAACCAGCGCGAGCCCTGGCTGAGCTACGATTTCGGAGACGGGGTCTACATGTCCTGGATCGACATGCGCGCCAGCGGCAAGGAGGACATCCGCGACGTCTATTCCACCCGCCTGGCCTCCACGGACCAGTCGCTGGATCCGGTCGCCGCCGGGCCGCGCGCATTCCGGCTGGCGCAGAACCATCCCAATCCCTTCAACCCCGAGACCTGGATCTCCTTCCAGCTGCTGCGGCCCTGCGTGGCGCGGCTGGAGGTCTACAACCTGGCCGGGCAGAAGCTCAGAACCCTGGTGCGCGAGCAGCTGGGCTCGGGCACGCACCAGGTTCTGTTCGACGGGCGCGACGAATCGGGGAAGACCCTGGCCAGCGGCCTCTACGTCTACCGGCTGAGCGCCGCCGGCGGGGAACAGTCGCGCAGGATGCTGCTGGTAAGATAGACTGCGCGCTCCCCTCCGGGAGAGCGAGAACCGCAACACGAGAAAAGGCGGCCCGCGAGGGTCGCCTTTTTGTATCACGCAGTTTCGATGTTTCGGCAAGCGGATCCGGGTCATCCCTGGTGCGTGTCACACGCTGTGAGGTTGGGAGGAACGGTGATCTATTCGGCTTCCGCCAATTGGAACTGCCCCTCTTCGACAAGTTCATTGATGCCGGCCGGCGATTGCCAGACGAACCAGCTGCCCGTGATCAGGGAGTCGATTGTTCCGCTTAGCCCGGCCCAGATGGAGTCTGCGTCTATGAAAGTGGAACACTGCAGCAGGACATCGAGCGCAGTATCGGAAACCGGCGCACTGACGAAGCCTGCGAATTCCGCCTCGATCCACTCGCGATTGCTCAGCGTGCCGATGACGGGCCATTCCGTGAAGGTGCCGCCGATTCCGGATTCATTCGTTCGCTCCGATTGCCAGGGTGCGCCCTGCTGAACGAAGGTGGCGGACAGATCGCTTGTATCACCGTCCACCACGAGGAAGCCTTGCCAGTTCTCCGAGTCCAGCGGGTAGGGCGCCAATTCCTCGCCGCCCGGATCGCAGGCCATGAATAGGGCCAGCGACAGAATGAGACCGAGAAACAGGAGTGACTTCTGGTCGGTGGGGATGAAATCCATGGTTTTCTCCGATTTCTGCCAAACCGTAACGCAGAATCACATCCGAAAAGGGCGCCCGAAGACGCCCTTGTGATATGATTTTGATCTGGTTGCGAAGCGCAGTTCAATTGAGCATCACGTTCCAGCCGTAGGGATCCTTCTCCTCGCCGTACTGGATCGAGGTGATGTAGTCGTAGAGCTTCTGCGCCATGGGGCCGATTTCCATGTCGTTGAGGGTGATCGTCCGGCCGTCGTGGTGGATCAGGCCCACCGGGCTGATCACCGCGGCGGTGCCCGTCCCGAAGACCTCGTCCAGGTCCCCGGATTCGTGCAGGCTGAAGAGCCGGTCTATGCTCAGGCGCTCCTCGCGCATTTCAAGGCCCCATTCGCGGCAGATCTCGATCACGCAGCGCCGGGTAATACCGCTGAGGATGGTGCCCCCCTCCAGCGGCGGGGTGACGATCTCTCCCTTGATCTTGAAGAAGATGTTCATCGTGCCCACTTCCTCGATGTACTTGCGCTCGATGGGATCGAGCCAGAGCACCTGGGAGAAGCCCTTTTCGATGGCGCTCTTGGCGGGCAGCAGGCTGGCGGCGTAGTTGGCCAGGGTCTTGGCCTCGCCCAGTCCCCCCCTGGCGCAGCGCACGTGGTGCCGGGCCACGTGCAGCTTGACCGGCTTCAGACCCTCGGGGTAATAGGCGGCCACCGGGCTGAGCAGCACCATCAGGCGGTAGGTGTTGCTGGGCCGTACGCCCAGCGCGTTGTCCATGGCGATGATGAAGGGACGAATGTAAAGGCTGTGCCCGCGGACCGTAGGGACGAAGCGCTTATCGAGCTGGATCAGCTCCTTCAGCGACTGGACCACCAGGTCCACGGGGATGTCGGGGATGCACAGCTTCTGCGCGCTGCGGTTGAGCCTCTCGATGTGATCCTCGGGACGAAAAAGGCAGACGCTTCCGTCCGCGTGTCGGAAAGCCTTCATGCCTTCGAAGACCGCCTGTCCGTAGTGAAAGGTCAGGTTGGCGGGGTCGATCGACAGGGGGGCGTTCGGCTCGATGCGCGGACTGTGCCAGCGGCCGTCGCTGTAGTCCAGGCAGAACATGTGATCGGTGAAATAGACGCCGAATCGAAGGTTATCGTAGTCGATGGAATCGTAGCGGCTCGATTCCGTCCTGGTTACGGGAAACTGGCCCATTGTGCCTCCGTGCTGTGTCGCCGGTTCGTGATACAACCTCGGTCCGGCGCAAGCGCCCGTTCCCGCGTCCACGATCGATCTACAGGCCGTAGATCTCCGAGTACTTGCGCCGTATGTATTCCATGAAGGGTGCCGGACTCAGCGGCTTCCCCGTGATACGCTCGATCAATTCGCCGGGATCGTATTTTCTGCCGTAGCGATAGACCTTCTCGCTAAGCCATTCCTTCAGCGGCTGCAGGCGGCCCGCCGCAAGCTGGTCGTCCAGGTCGCCGAGTTCCTCCCGGGCCAAGTTGTAGATCTGCACGCCGTAGAGGTTCCCCAGGGCGTAGGTGGGGAAATACCCGATGCTGGCGTCGGCCCAGTGCATGTCCTGCATGCAGCCCTCGGTGGGACTGGGTGGCCGGATTCCCAGGTACTCCTGCATCTTCGCGTCCCAGGCCTCCGGCAGATCGGTCAGCTCCAGTTCCCCGGAGAGCAGCAGCAGCTCCAGCTCGAAGCGCAGGAAGATATGCAGGGAATAGGTGACCTCGTCGGCCTCGATCCTGATCAGGCTGGGCTTGACGCAGTTGATGGCGCGGTAGAAATCCATGAAATCCACCTGGCCCAGGTTCTCGGGGAAGATCTCCCGCACCGGCTCGAAATAGTGCCGCCAGAAGGGCTTGCTGCGCCCCACCAGGTTCTCCCACAGCCGGCTCTGACTCTCGTGGATGCCCAGGCTGCAGCCGGTTCCCAGGGGCGTGCGGTCCAGAGAAAGATCCACGTTCTGCTCGTAGAGGGCGTGGCCGCCTTCGTGGATCGTGGAGAAGAGACCGGCCTTGAAATCGTCCTCGTGAATGCGCGTGGTCACGCGGATGTCCTGGATGCCGAAGCCCGTGGTAAAGGGGTGGGGGCTGCAATCCTGGCGGCCGTGATAGAAATCGTAGCCCATGTCCCCGAGGATCATGAGCCCCAGTTTCCACTGCCCCTTGTCGTCGAAGTCGCGGAACAGAATGGAATCGTCCACGCGATCCCGGCGCTCGAAGAGTTCGCGGCAGAAGGGCACCAGATCGCGCTTCAGCTCGTCGAAGATCGATTTCAGGCGGGAAGTGAGCAGGCCCGGCTCGAAGCGGTGGAGCAGGGCGTCGTAGGGTTGCTCCGGATAGCCCAGGGCTTCCGCTTCGCGGCGGCAGACCTTGCAGACCGCTTCCAGGTGCGGCCGGAAGGCCTCGAAATCGCCCTTGGGCTTGTTCTCCATCCAGGAGTCCATCGCCCGGCCGCTGACCATCGCCTTCTCCTTGACCAGCTCGGGCGGAAGCTTGACGGCTTCGTCGTAGTCGCGGCGTGTCACACGGATCAGGCGGGCGTCGTCGCTGTCGTGATCCAGGCCGGGAAGGGCATCCTCCAGCCTTTCCAGCAACTCGCCGGTGCGCTCGGCGCTGAGCATCTCGTGAGACAGGTGCTCCAGGGTGCTGATCTGCCGGATGCGGGTTTCCAGGCTCCCGCGGGGCATGTAGGTGTGCTGGTCCCAGCCGAGCAGGGCGCAGGCGCCCTCCAGGTCGGCGATCGTGGCCAGTCGCTCGCGCAACTCGGTAGTCAGTTCGGTCATCCTGCGCTCCTCTTGGCAACAATATCATCCGACCGCTGGTTGATCTATAAAGCTAACGATTTCAGCGGCCAAATGCTGTCCATTACAGTGTTACTAAGAGCTTCCCCGCCAGATGACCAGGTAGGTTCCGCCGCGCAGGCGGAAATAGATCAGGGCGGTGACGATGCCCCCGAGGGGCTCCAGCAGGACCATTCCCAGCAGCAGGGGCGTGAGAGTGCCCGGAAGGGGCTGGGATCCGGTTAACAGGTCCAGCACCGCAGGCATGCCCACCACGAGCTGCAGCAGGCCGAAGATCAGCGTCAGCAGCAGGACCTGAAAGAAGCTGCCGCGCACCAGCTCGACGCTGCGGCGGATCGAATCCCTCAAGCGCGTCCGCTCCAGCGCCATCGCCGGGATGCAGACGGCGAAGAGCGTGTTCAGCACCAGCCCGGGGATCACGAAGAGCAGCGTTCCCCCCAGCACGAGCAGGTTGCTCACGAAGCCCAGGGCCATCAGGGGCGCCATCTGTCTGGCGCCGCCCAGGTAATCCTCGACGGTGGGCCGCTCCTTCAGGGCCAGCCGATGGGTGGCGAAGACGAGACCGGCGAAGAGCGGCCCGGATAGAGCCAGGTCCAGCAGGGGACCGGCCAGGGGCAGGGAGCCGCAGGCCAGCGAGACGGCCACCATGAACAGGCCGTAGAGCAGGAAACGCCAGGCGTCGAGGCGCCAGATGTCGAAGGCTTTGCTCAGGACGGGCAGGACCAGTCCGCGTTCCTGCTCTGCAGTCATCGGATCCTCGAGTGCCGGGTGCTTTCCGCCCGCCGGTGCAACGGTTGTTGCCGATCATCGGCGGTCGCTCTATATTAATCTTTTTCCGCTGAATTGGGCTACTGTGATGAATTGGGGAGCCGAACACGTGGCCGCCCGGCTCCAGGGCATCCTGGAGCGCGTGCGGGCCGCGCAGGATCGCACCGGACGCGGCGGCGAGGTCCAGCTGGTGGCGGTCACCAAGTACCTGCAGCCGGAACAGATGCTGCAGCTCCGCGACGCCGGCCTGCGGATCTTCGCCGAGAACCGGGTGCAGGCAGCTCTGCCGAAGCTGGTCTTCTTCGAAAGCCGGCCGCTGGAGCAGCGACCGGATGCCTGGCATTTCATCGGGCACATTCAGCGCAACAAGGTGCCCGCGCTGGCGGGGCGTTTCGACCTGCTGCACGGCGTGGACGGCGAAGCCCTGGCGCGCCGCCTGGACAGAGTTTGTGGTGAGCGGGGGCTGCGGCAGCGAATACTGCTGCAGGTGAACATCTCGCGGGAGGAGCGGAAACACGGCTTCTCCGCCGCGGAACTGGAGCAGCAGCTGGGGAGTCTCCTGGAGCTGCCCTCGCTGGCGATCGCCGGTCTGATGGGCATGGCCGCCGAGGGCTTCCCGGAAGAGGCGCGCCGGGCCTTCCGCTCCCTGGCTAAGCTGCGGGAGCGGCTCGCGCAACAATATCCTTCGGCGGAGCTGGCGCACCTGTCCATGGGCATGAGTTCGGATTTCGAGATCGCCGTGGAGGAAGGGGCGACCATGCTGCGCATCGGGCGCCTGCTCTACGACTGAGACGACGGCGCCGAGGCGGATTCGTAATACACACGAGGAGGCGGCGGAGCCGCAAATCAATCGACGGGGTTGGCAATGGAACAGATCATTCTCCTGGTCGCGCAAATCTACAAGCTGCTGATCATCGTGGCCGTGGTCCTGAGCTGGATCCGGGTGGATCCCTACCATCCGGCGGTGCAGTTCGTCAATCGTCTGACCGAGCCGGTCTTCGCCCGGATCCGGCAGTACGTACCGACCTTCCACGGCATCGACCTGTCCCCACTGGTGGCCTTCGTCCTCGTCTACGTGCTCGAGCGCCTGCTGATCTGGGTGATCTGAGGTTCCCATGCAGCTCAGCGCCAACGATATCCGCTCGGCGGAATTCAGCAAGAGCCTGCGGGGTTACGACGCGGACGAAGTGCGCGCCTTCCTGGCCGGCGCGGCGGACCAGGTCGAGCAGCTCGAGCGCGAACGGGCGGCCGCCGAGGAACGGCTGCGGGGCCTGCGCGACGAGGTCGAGCGCTACCGGAGCATGGACCAGGGACTGCGTGATACACTGCTCGCAGTGCGCAGCTCGAGCGAGGAGACGCGCGAATCCGCCAAGCGCGAGGCCGAGCTGCTGCTGCGCGAGGCGGAACTGACCTCGGAAGGCCTGCTCGCCGAGGGGCGCGCCAAGCTGCGTAAGCTGCTCGACGAGCTGGAGGCCCTGAAGATCCAGAAGCGCACGTTTGTGACACGCATGCGACACCTGCTGGAGAGCCAGCGCGAAATGCTGGAAGCGCTCGCCGCGGAGGGGGAGGGTTCACTCGCCGGCGCTCCCGCGGTCCCCGCCGCCGGGGAGGGCGGAGCGGCGCAAGAGGAATCCGCGACCGAGGAGCCCGCTGATGATTGATCCGGCTGCAGCACTCAGGCAGATCGACGAAACGGCCGAATGGATCCGCCCACGGCTGGAGGGACGGGAGCCCCGCACGGGCATCATCCTCGGCACGGGCCTGGGGGCGGTGGCCGGGGACATCGAGGACCGGGTGACGCTCGAGTACGAGGAGATTCCGCATTTCCCGGTGTCCACGGTCGAAAGCCACCACGGGCGCCTGATCGCCGGACGGCTGTCGGGCAAGCGAGTGCTCGTGATGCAGGGACGGTTCCACTACTACGAAGGGTACAGCATGCGGCAGCTGACCCTTCCCGTCCGAGTGATGCACCGCCTGGGCGTCGACACGCTGCTGGTCTCCAACGCCTGTGGCTGCGTGAACCCTGAATACCGGGCCGGTGACCTGATGCTGATGGAGGATCACATCAACCTGCTCGGCGACAATCCGCTGATCGGAGCCAACCTGGACGAGCTGGGGCCCCGCTTCCCCGACATGAGCGCCGCCTACGACCGCGGGCTGATCGCCCTGGCCGAGGAACTGGCCGGCGAGCTGGGGATCCCCGTCCGCAAGGGCGTCTACACGGCGGTCACGGGGCCCAACCTCGAGACGCGGGCCGAATACCGCTTCATGCGCATCATCGGCAGCGACGTAGTGGGGATGAGCACGGTGCCGGAGTGCATCGTGGCCCGGCACATGGGCATGCGCGTCTTCGGCATCTCGGTCGTCACCGACGAGTGCTTTCCCGAGACGCTCAAGCCCGTCTCGGTGGACGAGATCCTGAAAGTGGCCGGCGAGGCCGAACCCAGGATGACGCGCCTGGTCGAGGCGCTTGTATCACGCTTGGAGAACAGCAGTGAGTAAGTACGAACCCGTTCCGCAGGATGTCCGCTACGCCGAGCTGGAACACGAGATCCTCGAGTTCTGGGAGCGGGAAGGGATCTTCCACAAGACCGTCGCGCTGCGAGAGGGCTCCCCGGACTGGGTCTTCTACGACGGCCCTCCCGGCACCAACGGGCGACCGCACGTGGGGCACATGATGCAGAGCGCGCTCAAGGACCTCTGGCCGCGCTACAAGACCATGCGCGGCTACCGGGTCCTGCGGCGGGCGGGCTGGGACACCCACGGCCTGCCGGTTGAGCTGAAGGCCGAAAAAGAGCTGGGACTGAGCGACAAGAGCGAGATCCCGGCATTCGGCGTGGAACGCTTCCAGGAATACTGCCGCAGCACGGTCTTCCGTTACAAGGACGAATGGGAGCAGTGCATCCGGAGGATCGGCCGCTTCCTCGACCTCGAGGACCACTACGCCACGCTGACCAGCGACTACATCCAGACCGACTGGTGGGTGGTCAAGCAGGTCTGGGACAAGGACCTGCTCTACCGCGACTACAAGATCATGCCCTACTGCGCCCGCTGCGGGACCAGTCTGTCCAGCCACGAGGTGGCCCAGGGCTACCGGGACATCGCGGATCTCACGGTGACGGTCCGCTTCCCGGTGAAGGGCTTGGAGAGGACCTGCTTCCTGGCCTGGACCACCACTCCCTGGACCCTGATCGGCAACCTGGCGCTGGCCCTGGGCCCCGAGGTGGAGTACGCCCGGGTGCGCGTGGACGGCGAAATTCTGATCCTCGCCCGCGAGCTGGTCGAGCGGGTGCTGGGCGACCGGGAGCACGAGGTGCTGCAGGTTCAGCGGGGCGCCGAGCTGGCCGGCATGGAATACGTGCCGCTCTGGGATTTCTACGCGGGGCCGGACGCCGAGGGCCGCCGCGGCCACTTCACCGTGACGGACGACTACGTGACCGCGGACGAGGGCACGGGCGTCGTGCACCTGGCGCTCTACGGCGAGGACGACTATCGCCTGATCAAGGCCCACGACCTGCCCCGCGTGCAGCACGTGGACGACACGGGGCACTTCACCGCGGAGTGCGGTCCCTATGCCGGGCGCTACTTCCGCGAGGAGGGGCTGGACGTCGAGATCATGAAGGACCTCTACGCCCGCGGGCTGCTGTACGACCGGAAGAAGGAAGTGCACAGCTACCCGCACTGCTACAAGTGCGAGAGTCCTCTCATGTATCACGCCAAGAGCAACTGGTTCATCCGCACCACGGCGGTGCGCGACGAGATGCTGCGGGCCAACCGGGAGATCAACTGGATCCCGCCGTCGATCCGCGACGGGCGGTTCGGCACCTGGCTGGAGAACAACATCGACTGGTCGGTGAGCCGCGCGCGCTACTGGGGCAGCCCGCTGCCGGTGTGGATCTGCGGCGCCGAGGGCTGCGGCCGCCGGGTCTGCGTCGAGAGTCTGGCCGACCTGCAGCAGTACGTCGAGGAGCCGCTGGATCCCTCGATGGACCTGCACATCCCCTGGATCGACCAGGTGCCGGTGCGCTGCCCGGATTGCGGCGCCGCCATGGCGCGCGAGCCCTACACGCTGGACTGCTGGTTCAACGCGGGACTGATGCCCTGGGGACAGTGGGGCTATCCCGCTAAAGAGGGTTCCGAGATCTTCGAGCGGCAGTTCCCGGCGGATTTCATCTGCGAGGGCCTGGACCAGACGCGCGGCTGGTTCTACACCATGCTGGCGGTCTCGACGATCCTCACCGGCCGCAGCAGCTTCAAGAACGTGATCTGCACGGGCCTGGTGGCCGACGCGGACGGCCGCAAGATGTCCAAGACCTTCGGCAACGTGATCGATCCACTGGAGATGTTCGACAAGTTCGGCGCCGACGCGGTGCGCTGGACCTTCTTCAACAGCCACCCCTGGAACGCCAAGCGCTTCAGCGAGGAGCTGATCAGGGAGGCCGTGCGGCAGATCCTGATTCCCTACTGGAACATCTACAGCTTCTTCGTGACCTATGCCAACATCGACGGCTGGACGCCGGCGCGGGGGATCCTCGAGCCGCGCTGCGAGCTGGACCGCTGGATCCTCTCGGCCACGGAGCGCCTCTCCGCCAGGGTGATCGAGGCCCTCGAGGCCTACGACGTCTTCGCCGCCAGCGAGGCCATCGTGGATCACATCGACGAGCTCTCCAACTGGTATATCCGCCGCAGCAGGGGCCGGTTCTGGAAGAGCGAGGACGACGAGGACAAGGCCCGCGCCTATTCCACGCTCTACCGGGCCGTCAGGGAGCTGACTCTGATCCTGGCCCCCTTCCTGCCCTTCGTGACCGAGACGGTCTACCAGCGGCTGCTGCGGGTGGGCGAGCCGGAGCTGCCCGAGTCGGTGCATCTCTGCTCATGGCCCGAGCCCGAGGAACGCTACCGGGATCCGGCGCTCGAGCGCGAAATGGACCTGGTGTATCACGCCGTGAAACTGGGCCGCTCGCTCAGGTCCAAGAACCAGCTCAAGGTTCGGCAGCCGCTGCAAAAGATGCTGGTGGTCGTCGGAGTGGAGGAGGACGACGCCAGCATCCACAGAATGGCCGATCTGATCCGCGAGGAAATGAACGTAAAAGAGGTGGAAATCAGCCGCGACGAAAAGGAACTTGTTGAAGTGAGCGTCAAGCCCAACTTCCGGGTCCTGGGCAAGCGCTTCGGCACGAGGATGCGGGACGCCGCCGCGGTGATCTCCTCCTGGGGCAGCGCCGAGATCCAGATGCTCGAGCACGGGGAAATGCTCGAAGTGCTGGACGAGGAGATCCGGCTCGAGGACCTGCAGATCCAGCGCAGGGAGCGGGAAGGGCTGCGGGTGCTGACCGAGCACGGTTTCACGGTGGCCCTCGAGACGGAATTGACGCCCGAGCTGATTTCGGAGGGTCTGGCCCGCGAGCTGATCAACCGCGTGCAGAACCTGCGCAAGGACAGCGGCCTGGAAGTCACGGACCGCATCAGGCTCAGCGTGCGCGCCGACGAGCGGCTGCAGGAGGTTCTTGAAAAGCACGGCGAGCGGATCCGGCGCGAGACCCTCTGCGAGCGGATCGAAGTAATACAGGACGGCGTGGACCTCAAGGAGGTGACACTGAACGATATCCCGGTCGCGATCGGCTTGACCCGCGCGGAATGATCACGACCGGCGAATCGACGGAGAGATCTCATGGGTAAGAAGAAAACCTACAGCAAAGAACAACTGGAAGCCTTCCGTCAGCGCCTCCTGGACAAGCAGGCAGAGGCTCAGGAGGAGCTGGAATACTGCCGCAAGGAACTCGAGGAAGGCCTGTCCCAGGCCTCCGGCGACAGCAGCACCTATTCCTTCCACATGGCGGACCAGGGAACCGACTCGCAGGAGCGCGAGAAGACCTTCATGTTCGCTTCGCGCCAGGGAAAGTATCTGCAGACCATCGAAGCGGCCCTGGAGCGAATCGATAACGGCACCTACGGCATCTGCGCGCAGTGCAAGGCGCTGATCAGCGAGGGACGGCTCAAGGTCGTGCCCACCGCCAAGCTGTGCATCGACTGCAAAACGCAGGAGGGATAGGAGGAAGCCGTATCACACGCCGTTCCGCGCTGCTCATCTCGGCCTCCTGCCTAGCGGCCGACCAGGCTCTGAAAATCGGCATCAGGAATACCATGGCTCCCGGCGATTCCATCCCGCTGCTGGGAGAGCTGTTTCGTATCACCTACGTGGAAAACCGCGCCGCCGTAATGGGGATCGACCTGCTGCCGATGTGGCTGCTGGCCCTGGGCTCCCTCGCCGCGGCGGGAGTGCTCGGCTGGTGGCTGTGGCGGCACCTGCCCCCGGCGTCCCCGGTCCCGGGCGAGGGCCGCAGACGCCGCGGAACCTGGCTCCAGCGCCTGCTGCCCTGGGTGCTGGGGGGCGCCCTGGGCAACCTGGCCGACCGGCTGCTGCGGGGCAGCGTGACCGACATGTTCGACGTGGATATTCCGGACATCCACCTGGCGGCCTGGCGGCTGGGGCCCCTGCAGGTGCCGGAGCTGCACCTGGAGCGCTGGTGGGTGTTCAACCTGGCCGACAGTTTCATCTTCGTCAGCGTCCTGCTGCTCGTCGGCCTGGCCCTCAGCGGGAGACTCGAGCGCCGTGACGCATAGGTCCCCTAGAGGCCGCAGGAGCCATGTGCTCTACGAACCGGACGCCTCCGGGGCCGAGGAGCACATCGAGGAGATCCGGTTGTGCATCGGCCCGCACCAGGCCCACGAGCGGATCGACCGCTACCTGGCCCGCCAGATCGGTTTTGTATCACGCACCTTCATCCAGCACATGATCGACCGCGGGATGGTCCACGCAGCCGGCCGCCCGGCGACCAAGCGCTCGCAGCGCGTCAACCCCGGGGAAGAGATCCTCGTCCGCGTCCCGCGCAAGCCCCGCCCGGTGGTCTGCGCCGAGGACCTGCCGCTGGACGTGATCCACGAGGACGAGGACCTGATGGTGATCGACAAGGCGGCGGGGATGGTGGTGCATCCCGCGCGAGGTAACATCAGCGGCACGCTGGTTAACGCGCTGATGCACTACCTGGACGAGTTGCCCGAGGAGGCGGCCGAGGACTTCCGGCCCGGGATCGTTCACCGGCTGGACAAGGACACCACCGGGTTGATGATCGTGGGCAAGAGCCCGGAGGCGATCCGGCTGCTCTCGGAGATGTTCTTCCGGCGCGAGGTCCAGCGGATCTACCGCGCGCTGGTCTGGACGGGCCTCAAGCGGCTGCAGGGAACCATCGACGCCGAGATCGGACGCGACCCGCGGGACCGCCGCAGGATGCAGGTGCTGCTGCCGGGGCGGGGCCGGCGAGCCGTGACACACTACAAGACCACGGCGCGCTTCGACTTCCTCTCGCTGCTGGAATTGAAACTGGAGACCGGCCGCACGCACCAGATCCGGGTGCATATGGAGCACCTCGGGCATCCCGTCTTCGGCGATCCCGACTACGGCGGACGCAACGAGCAGCGGGCGGGTTACACGGGAGATCGCGTGCTGCGGGCCAGGCGCTACTTGGAGCTGCTTCCGCGGCAGGCGCTGCATTCCTGGCGCATGGGCTTCCGCCACCCGCGGACCGGCGAGCGGATGGAATTCGAGGCGCCGCTGCCCGGGGACCTGCAGGCGGTGCTGGACTGCGAGCAGGAACGCGGAGGTCGGCTGCCCGAACCCAGTTCCTGCTCGGTCTGGACCTGGCACGGCGACGAGCGGACGAACTGACCGGCGCGCCCGGATCGCGACCGCTCACTCACAAAAGGAAATGTGCATGCAGAACGAACGCAACCTGGCCCTCTTCGTCGACTTCGACAACGTGGCCATCGGCCTGAAGACTTCCCGCAAAGGCAAGTTCGAGATCCGCCGGATCCTGGACCGCCTGCTGGAGAAGGGCCGCATCATCACCAAGAAGGCCTACGCCGACTGGCATTACCACACGAGCTACAAGGCCGAAATGCACGCCCAGGCCTTCGAGCTGATCGACATCCCCAAGCGCAGCATGACCGGGAAGAACAGCGCCGACATCCGCCTGGTGGTCGACGCCATGGACCTGTGTCACACCAACACGCACCTGGACACCTTCGTGATCGTCTCCGGCGACAGCGATTTCAGCCCGCTGGTGGGCAAGCTGCGCGAGAACAACAAGACGATCATCGGCATCGGCATGCGCGATTCGTCCTCGGCGCTGCTGGTGGACAACTGCGACGAGTTCCTGTTCTACGAGGAGCTGGGCGTGGAGGAAGTCCGGGAGACGGGTGAGCTGGACAAGAGCCGGATTCCGAAGAAGAAGCTGCCGGCTCTGCGCCTGCTGGTTTCCACCACCAATGCGCTGATCCGCGAGGGTACGGACGTGCTCTACGCCTCGCTGATCAAGGACACCATCAAGCGCAAGAGCCCGTCCTTCAACGAGTCCGCCTATGGCTACGGCAACTTCGGCGAGCTGCTCGAGGACGCCCAGCAATACGGCGTGCTCGAGACCGCGCGCGACAAGACCCGTGGCGGGACCTGGGTGGTGACCAAGCTGATGGGCTTCCGGAAGTAGGCGATCAGCCCCCCAGCCTGAAGACCGTCTCAACGGCGAAGGTGCGGTTCTGCTCGGCGTCTCCGCGGATCTCGCCGTCGCCGTTGGCGTCCACGTAGGTGGTGCGCCAGTGCAGGCGCAGGTCCACGCCGGGCGAGATCTCGTAGCCCAGCTTGTAGCCGTGCACGGTGGATTCGGTCTTCAGCTTGAAGAGGGACTCGACGCCGATCTGGCGGTAGTAGACGCTCAGCTCGCTGAGCTTGGGAATCCTGGCCAGGTTCAGGCCCGCGCTGCCCCAGAGCGAGTTCCAGTCCTCGCCGCCGCCCGTCGGCTTCATCGTATTGTAGGCCGCGTAGACCTTGAGAATGTTGAAGATGTTCATCCGGGCGTCGGCGAACCAGCCGTTCATGGCCGGAGCCCCTTCCAGCAGAGATTTCTTGGTCAGCAACAGGCCGCCACCCAGCCCGTCGTCCAGGAAGAACACGCGCTCCAGGTCGTAGCTGCTGTCGAAGAACTCGCCGATGAACTCCTCGCCCCACACGCGGTACTCGGCCCCCATGGTCAGCCAGTTGAAGGGACGGTAGACCAGGCCCGGCGCGTAGCCCGAACCGTAGCTGTTGAACATGGCCCACTGCAGGTAGATATCCAGCTTGGGGAGCAGCTCGTAGCTGATGTCGAAGCTGTAGGCCTGGATACTCTCCTGCGCGTCCGAGTAATCGGCCGGTCCGCCCGCCAGCCAGTCGTCCCCGGGATAGCTGGGCGACTCGCGCAGCCGCTCCCACAGCCCGGGATCCATGCCGTCCTGGAGATCATCCCAGAGCTGCCACTCGGTGTGGTCGGAGTGGTCCGGGAAGCGGTCCAGCTCGTCGGGCACGCCGTCGTCGTCGGCGTCGCGCATGCCGGCGTAGAGGTTGCCGTCGTAGACCAGACCGGCCCCCAGGCGCAGCTTCCCCAGCACGGGATAGCTGCCCCGCAGACCCAGCAGGCCGGGTTCGTCGATCTCGCGAAAATTGGCCAGGAAACCCTCGATCTGCGGCCGGCCGATGCGCAGGTCGAACTCGGCGCCCACGCGACGCACGGAGGGGTACTCGATGCTGTTGGCGTAGTTGCGCACCAGGATGCCGTAGCCCAGGCTCACGTTGTCCAGGGCGCCGGCCTTGACGTAGACCGGGTCGCCGCGGTGTCCCCAGCGGACGTAGTAGATCTTGTCGATGATGTCCCGGGGCTCGTCCCAGTCCTGGGAGCGGACGTTGCCCTCCTCGTCGAAGTAGAGGGTCAGGTCCAGGGCCAGGCCCAGCTTCCCGATGGGGATCTCCGGGCGCAGCGAGATCTGGGTCCAGGTCTGCCCGTCCATGGTCACGGCGCCCACGCCCATGGCGGCGCTGAAACCGGCCGCGGCGGCCTGGGATGCTCCTGCGTCGCCGGCCTCCTGGGCCGGTAGTGTGCGGAAAACTCCCGCAAGCAGCATTACCGCCAGCGCCGGTCGTAGATGTGTCACACTTTGAAGATCCATCATCGGTCCACTCCGGAATGTGTGTGCCTGTATCACTTCGGGGTAAAGTGGGACTTCCGGCGAGAAAATGAAAACGACGCGGATGTCGTCCGGATGTCTTTCGCCCTGCCGTTCCGACGACGGGCTAAAGGCGGCATTCCTTTTTGGTCATGCTATCTTCGAATGGCAGCAGATCATGAACAAGCCCCCGGGAGCACAATGAACTACACACCCCTTATACGCACCACCGCGCTTCTACTACTGGCAACATCCCTCACCGCCGAGGAAACGCCAAGTATCAGCCAGCCGCCGGTGACCAGGCGCTGCAGTTCCTGATCGCCTCCGATTTCCGGCTGGACGAGTACGACGGCGCGACGATTTCCTACAAGCGCCTGCTGAGTGATGATCGGGCGCTGCAGATCGGATTGAGCCTGACTGGTAGCGTCTCCGAGGATGATCATAGGCGTGTCTACCCTGAAGTCGATACGCTGGACAGTTCCTCCTCCCGCGACACCTGGTATCACGGACTGGATTTCTCGATCCTGCTGCTGAGGCTGCTTCCCGGCAAGCGCTCGTGGTTCTTCTACGGCCTGGGACCCGTGCTGGAATACTCGAACAGCAGCCACGACGACCGGGACAGCGATCGGGGTGTTCTGCGAAGCGAGGTTCTGAACTCTTCCTCAACGGACTGGGGCATAGGCCTTCGTGCTCTTGCGGGAGTGGAATGGGCCTTCAACGAGTTCATCACGCTGCACGCGGAGTACAGGTCATCCCTGACCTACCGGTGGGATGACAACGAGTACACGCGCAGGGGCAGCGACCCGGAGACGCATTATTCCTCGGATTCAAAGTCCCGCTCATACCGCCTGCAGGCCGAAGGTGTCCGCTTCGGCCTCTCGTTGTTTTTCTGATGGATTAGGGAAGGAATTCTAGAAGTTGATTTCCCACAGCCGGGACATGAGCTTCTCGCCCACCTCCTCGGCCACATCGCCCCGGAAGTAGTGCCCGGCGTCCACCTTGGCGAAGATCTCCACCAGGCGGCTGTCCTTCTCAGTGTCCAGCAGGGGAGACTGCTTGTTCCGGGGATTCGTGGGAATCGCCACCAGGTGCCGCAGATCGTCCCGTTCTTTGCGGACGGCGGTCAGACGCTTTTCGAAAGTACGCTTGTGGATCTTGAAGCGGCGCAGGTTCTGGTGCACCATGTCCTGGGCAGTGTCGCGGCGGATCATTTTTCCTCCTGCTGCTTGAGCGAAGCACAGGATGCGCAAAGGACAGGCCAGAAAAGCCGAACTTCAGAAGTTCCGAAGCGGAATACAGCGGAAATCATTGATAGTCAAAGGTATGCCAAGTAGTGCCTGGTGGTGTTGGCAGGAGACCAGGCCGGACCGGGCAGAGCTCTCGTCTGACAGGTGCCACCTTTGCGTAGCACCTGGCCTGCTTTATTTCAGGCAGGTACTTGAAAATATTAGCATTGCATTGATTGCCCATTCAATTTATACAACTCGCAAGGTCGTGTGCTAGGTAATACTGAACAATTGTGAGCTCGACAGACTCCCGGACACCCGGGTAGCCGGATCATCCGGATAACCGGGCGCCCAAAGCTGGAAGAGCCGCGGAACTTGTCATTTCAAGGCGGTCCAGATACCTTGCTGAAAGCGCTCCCATTGCCGGAACACTAGGAGTCTGTCGGGCTTGGAGCTTGTGATGGTATGCGCTGCCACACGGAGCACGTTTTTTCGCCCGTTTTGCAGGCTGTAGTGGTGACTACCGCCAAGAAGCGGGCGGAAAAAGGGGCCCGTGTGGTAGATGCAGACCGCAATGGGCCAAGTCCGACAGACTCCTAGGGCCGGCAGGCTCCGGATCCCGGCTGTGACACTACCTTGCTGGAAGGATAATGGCGGAGAAATTCGTCGACTTCTACAGACTGCTGGGCCTGGAACCCTTCGCCCACCTGGACGAGGTGAAGGCAGCCTGGCGCAGGCTGGCCAAGCGCCACCATCCCGACCGCAATCCCGGCGATGCCGATTCCGCCCGACGCTTCAATAAGTACAGTTCGGCCTACCGGACCCTCAGCGATCCTCGGCTCAGGGGGCTCTACGACGAAGTGTACGCGCGACGCATGCGGCGCGGCCGCGACACGAGTCGCGATCCATTTCAGCGCCGGGCGGGCCGTGAGAGCGGGAAGTCCGGCGGCCGCGATGCGGAAACCGGCACGACGGGCGTGGGTTCCCGGAGAGATTCAAGGTCCCGCAAGGACGCGGGGGCGCGGCGCGAGGTGCCCCGGGTCGGGCGCAGCGTGCACCGGCGCATCAAGCTGCCGCTGAAGCGCTTTCAATCGGGCGGTCTCCTGCGGCTGAACCTGGACCACCTCGATTCGCCCGTGGAAGTCAGGCTGCCCGAGCGCGTGCTGCCCGACGAAGTCCTGGTGCTGCCCGGCCTGGGCATACCGGGCTCCGGCGGCGGAGCGCCGGGCCGGCTGATCCTGGAGCTCCGGCCGGACCTGCCCGAGGGCTGCGAACTGAAGGGTTCGGACCTGCTGGTTCGCCGGCCCGTGGACGCCATCCGCGCGGGTACGGGCTGCCGGTTGTCCGTGACACATCCGGACGGACGTCTGCTCGAGATCCGCGTGCCGCCGGGATCGGGCGTCGATACGCGGATCCGGCTGCGGGGGCAGGGCCTCCCGGCACGCCGGGGCATGGGCGACCTGGTCTGCCGGCTGGATATCGTCGTGCCGCCCATCCTGGATTCCAGGGCCCGGCGCCTGGCGGAGCGTCTGCTCAGAGCCCTGGGAATCTGAGCGGCGGACCCCCGTCGTCCCGGGCGCTCAGGGGCTGAAGGTGGAGCGGGGCGGATTCAGGTAAAGAGCTTGCCGGAAAGAGGGAAACGCAGGACCACCCACAGGTAGTTCAGGTGGTAGAGCGGCCAGACCGCGTTGTAGGCCAGGATCTCCGCCAGCACGCCCAGGCGGTGGCTGCCGGTGCGCAGCTCGACCCATTCGTGCAGCACGAGACCCGGGACCATCCACGCGGGAAACAGGTCCGCCACGTAGACCAGGTCCACGGGCGAGCCGCCCGCTTCGGCCGGAATGCCGTAGCAGTGGAAGCGGAACGGGTTCCACGAAAAGATCTGGACCACCATGCAAAATGTATCGGGTTGCGCCGCGGGCGGATTTACGCACTGCCGGGACGCCAGCTGAAACCTGGGCGGCGGCGCGTTGGACGCAATCCTGATTGCGCGGACCCGCGCAGCTGGCTACATTAACCTGATATGGACGTATCACGCCTCAGCATTCTGGTCGTGGACGACGAAGCGACCGTCCGCTCGGTGGTCTCCGAGCTGATCGGCGGGAAAGGCCACCGCTGCGTCACGGCGGTCGACGGCCGCGAGGCCGTGCGACACCTCGACCGCGAACCCTTCCACCTGGTCCTCTCGGACATCTACATGCCGCGGATGGACGGCATGGAGCTGCTGGATCACGTGATCGCCCACCACCCGGGCACCCGGGTCCTGCTCTTCACCGGCTTCGGCACCATCGCCAACGCGGTGGAGGCCATGAAACGGGGGGCCATGGGCTACATTACCAAGCCCATCGACTTCGAGGCCCTGGGCGAGGAGATCGAGCAGCTGGCCGTGGACCTTGACCTGAGCAGCAGCGGCGGGCAGTTGATGAACGAGATGCTGCGCCGCTTCGAGCAGGACCTCCCGGCCAGCCGCAACAAGCGGATGCGCAACCTGGTGGACCTGGCCATCCGCCGCATCGCCGATGCGGAGTCCTCGGTCCTGATCACGGGCGAGTCGGGCACCGGCAAGGAGCTGATGGCGGCGCTGATCCACCGCTTCAGCAGTCGCCGGGACAAACCCTTCGTAAAAGTGAACGCGGCGGCGCTGCCCGAAAGCCTCCTGGAGAGCGAGCTCTTCGGGCACGTGCGGGGCGCCTTCACGGGCGCCGTCAAGGACCGCGCGGGACGCTTCGCCGAAGCCGACCGCGGCACCCTCTTCCTGGACGAGATCGGCGAGATGAGCCCGGCCATGCAGGCCAAGCTCCTGCGCGTGTTACAGGAGCGCGAGTTCGAGCCGGTGGGCTCCAACCGCTCGCGCCGGGTGGACGTCCGGCTGATCACGGCCACCAACCGCGACCTCAGGGCGGACCGGCGCGAAGGGCGCTTCCGCACGGACCTGCTCTACCGGCTCAACGTGCTGGAAATCCGCCTGCCTCCCTTAAGAGAACGCATCGAGGACCTGCCCGAACTGGTGAACTTCATCCTGGCCCGGGTCTCGCGGAAGCTGGGGCGGCGCCCGCCACTGCCGGAGCGTGCTTTTCTCGACCGCCTCGGCGAGCTGGACTGGCCGGGCAACATCCGCGAGCTGGAGAATCTTCTTGAGCGCTGCCTGGTACTCGGCGGCGGCGACCGCCTGGGTCTCGCCGATCTGCCCGAGGACTACCGCGCGGGCGATCTTCCGGGCGGCGGAACGGGCCGGTTGTCGCAGCCAGGTCCCGCCCTGCTTCCCGGCCTGGCCGACCTGACCCTCGAAGAGGCGCGCGAACTTTTTGAAAAACAATTTCTTGTGCAGATCCTCGAAGAGGAACAGGGTAACGTCTCCGCCTGCGCCCGGCGCCTGGGCATCGCGCGCAAGAACCTGCAGGCGAAGCTCAAGAAGTACACGCTGGACCCCGCGCGCTTTCGTCCGCGCTGATCCCTCCGCCCTTCGCCCCCATCACCGACGAATTTCCGGCCCTGCTTGATTGAGCGGTTTCATTGGTCGATAGAGTAGCTGGACTACGGCACTTCAGCCGGAAAATGGGACCGCAGAGCCAAGAGGTTGCACGACGCCCGATGCAGGATTTTCTCGTCTACATCGTCAGCGAGGATCAGAGCTGGACCGAGCAGCTGCAGAAAGGTCTGGCCAAGGAGGACATCACCAACCTCAAGGCCTGTACCGGCGGGATGGCCATGCTGGCCGCCTTCAAGGAGCACCTGCCGGACGCTGCGGTGATCGACCTGCGCGGCGGATCCGACGAACTGCTCACCGCGGTTTCCGTCCTCTCGGCCCTGCTCGACAAGCTGGCCTCTCCGGGGATGCTCTACGTCGGCCGGGCGGATCCCGCCACGCAGGAAGCCGTGAACAAGGAGCGCGAGTACCTCAACGGCCTGCAGGGCGGCGCTTACCTGAACCGCGACACGGACCAGGAATCCGTAGTACGGAAGATCCGCGAATTCCGCGAGGAGCGGCGACGCACGAGGGAGCAGGGCGGACGGAACGCCGGGTCCGCGGGCGCCCGGGGAGAGCGCCGGATCAGTGAGGGAGACGGCAGTTCCCTCCAGGTCTTCAGCCTCTTCGGCGAGGAAGAAACCATCGGCTGGGTGAGCGAGATCCTGGCCCAGGTGGAGGTGGAGCTGCGGCAGATGGACCCCCTCAGCATCCGCCGGGGCAAGGCCAAGACCCTGGACAGCCTGGTGGTGGACAGCTCCGGCTTCGTCAAGTATGCCGCGGAACTCCGCAAGCTCCAGGAGTACCGGCCGGGAGTCCGCCTGCTCTACCTGCCCGAACCCGACCAGGAGTCGCTGAGCAGGCTGCCCAACGGCGTGACCTCGCTGATCTTCTGGCCGGACGACCGAAGCAACACCCGGGGTCTGGCGCAGCTGATCCGGCAGATGGTGGGCAATTCCGGCCAGCGCTCGGTCAACGGCGTCGAGTACTCTTCATCCGCGGCGATGGTGGTGGAGGACGAGGAGAACATCCGGGACATCACCGCCCGTTACCTGATCCTGCAGGGCTACGAGGTCTTCCAGGCCCGTGACGGCAGCGAGGCGCTGCAGGTACTCGAGCAGCGGAACGAGTCAATCCCAAAGTCAGTTGAAATTCAGAGTGGCCCCCATTGTATCACGCCA
>CAZMSD010000008.1:0-105880 GCA_964568855.1 uncultured Bacteroidaceae bacterium
GGTACTGAAACACGAGACCATGCCGGCGGGTCGCCATGAGCTCTTCTGGGAGGGCGCCAACGAATCCGGCTCGTCTGCAGCCTCTGGACTCTACCTGCTCAGGCTGGAGGCACGCGGCGAAGACGGGCGGCGGTTTGTGAAGACGGAGAAAATGCTGCTGATTCGGTGAGTAAGATTGTGTGACATTGGCGTTCGAAAAAAATTATGGCATCAGAGATAGGAGAGCCGCGATAACCCTGAGACAGTTTCCTTTAGACATCCATGTCTGAAACTGCCTGTTGAGACTATACAGATAACAAATCTCCCACCCCGTACGATTTTCAATAAGCCGCTGAATTCGTACCGATTCAGCTTTGTTTGCGTTACCTTCCTGCGAAGCCCGGACCACCATTCATCAAAGCTGTTCCAGAGTGTTCGCAGAAAGGAATACCTCATGCATGCATCCATATTCCTCTTCCTGGCCGTTCTTTTCGCCGTCGGCCCGGCAGCGGCCCAGGTGAGCGCGGGAGGCGCCCCGCCGAGTTTCAGCATTCCCTTGGACGACCAGGTGCCCACGATCGTCATGCCCGCGGTGGATGAAGAGGCCCTGCTGGCGGAGGACGAATCGGAGGGCAAGGATCAGCCGCTCCGTTTCGGCTACCCCTTCGAGGTGGAGTACGACATGAACGACGTGGGCCGCTGGGAGGAGCTGCCCGGCGGCGCCCGGCTGTGGCGCCTTAGGATCCAGAGTCCCGGCGCCCGCTCGATCAACCTGGTCTACGACCGCTACCGCCTGCCGCCCGGCGCGGAGCTGTTCCTCTACAACGACGACCGCAGCATGCTGATCGGCGCCTTCACCGAGTTCAACAACAAGGAGGACGGCGTCTTCGCCACCCAGCCCGTGACCGGCGAGACCCTGACTCTCGAGTATCACGAACCAGCCGGCGTGTCCTACGCGGGGGAGATCCGCCTGGGCCGCGTGATCCACGCCTACCGCGACATCTTCGCGCCGGGCGCCTCGCGCGACTACGGCGATTCGGGGAGCTGCAACAACAACGTGATGTGTCCCGAGGGCGATCCCTGGCAGGTGGAGATCCGCTCGGTGGCGATGATCCTCACCTCGGGCGGCAGCCGGATCTGCAGCGGCGTGCTGGTGAACAACGTGCGCCATGACATGACCCAGTACTTCCTGACCGCCGACCACTGCGGCGTGGGCACGGGCAGCTGGATCTTCATGTTCAACTACCAGAGTCCCGGCTGCAGCAACCAGAACGGGCCCACCACCGACACGGTGCAGGGCGCCCAGTTCAGGGCGGGCAACTCGGCCTCCGACTTCACGCTGGTGGAGTTGACCGAGACGATCCCCGAGGAATACGAGGTGGCCTTCTCCGGGTGGAGCGCGGTGGACACGCCCCATTCCTCCTCGGTGGGCATCCATCATCCCAGCGGCGACATCAAGAAGATCAGCTTCGACTACGACCCGGCGATCTCCGACTACTACCTGGGCGGCGGAGGCGTGGCCGACTCCCACTGGAAGGTGAGCAACTGGGAGGACGGCACCACCGAGCCCGGCTCCTCCGGCTCGCCGCTCTACGATCCGCAGCACCGCGTGGTGGGCCAGCTGCACGGTGGCTACGCCTCCTGCACGAGTATCACGCCCGACTGGTACGGCAAGTTCGCCATGTCCTGGGACTACGGAGGCGGACCTTCCAGCCGGCTGATGGACTGGCTCGACCCCGACGATACGGGCACCCTGCTGCTCGACGCGCTGGATCCGCTGAACACCATGGGCCTGGCCTTCGTCGAATACGAAGTGCTCTCAGACGACGACGGCGACGGCGTGCCCGAACCGGGCGAACTCGTTGAGCTGGCGGTGAGCCTGGAGTACACGGGTGACACACCCCTGGACGGCGTGAGCGCCCTGCTGCAGGAGCAGTCCGAGTGGCTCAACGTGGAAACCGGGAGCTCGGCCTACCCGCTCTTCAATCCCGGCGAGACGCACGTCAACATCAGTCCCTTCGAGATCCTGGTCCACGAGGGAGCCCCGGCGGTCTTCGAGGCCACCCTGGCCCTGGAACTGACGGCTGGCGAGCAGAACTCCACGGTCGCCTTCGTGTTCCAGGTGGGACAGCGGGCCGTCTACTGGACGGTGGACTGCGAGGGCGACCTTTCCGGCTGGTCGCATTCCGGCACGGGCGACTGGGGCGACGACTGGCACCTGAGCACGGAGGACAGCCAGAGCCCGGTTCACGCATGGAAGTGCGGCGACACGGGCACGGGCGACTACGCCAACCATTTGGATTCCCGCCTGGTGAGCCCGCAGGTCGAGCTGTTGCCCTTCTCGCTGCTGCGGCTGATGCACCGCATGAACGCCGAGGTCTCGGGCGCTTTCCCCGACTCGGCCTACGACGGCGGCGTGGTTGAACTCAGTGTCGACGGCGGCCAGAGCTGGATGCAGCTCAGCGCCGTCAGCGGCGCCTACAACAAGGCCTTTCGCTGGGAGTCCGGCGGCGGCAACCCGGCCACCCATCCCTTAGACGGGGGCACGCCGTGTTACTCGGGCGGCTTCGGCTGGCAGGAGGCGGTTTTCGACCTGGAAGGCTACTCCGGGCAGACCGTGAGCTTCCGCTTCCGCTTCGGCAGCGACAACGGCGGCGGCGACGAGGGCTGGTACGTAGACGATCTGGTGCTGGAAGGTCTTGAATCCGGCGGTCCGGACCCGGTGACCGATCTTGCGATCGACTACATCGGCGGTTCGCAGGTGCTGCTGGAATGGAGCGCTTCGGCGGGTGCCTCCAGCTACCGTGTCGAGACCGCATCGGTACTCGGTGGAGCCTGGAGTACGCTGGGAACGACGACGGATACCAGCTGGACAGAAAACACGGTCACCGGCTCCATGCTCTTCAGGGTCGTGGCGGTGGAGTAGCGGCTTCATGACCCGCGGACCGCAAGCGGAAACGTAGATGACGACCTTGTAATACAACGCGGAACGGGAGGATCGATGATGAAACGGCTATCGTACAGCGGGCTGGCCGCCTTGTTTCTGGCCCAGGCCGCCTTCGCGGTCTACCAGATCGGCGACACGCCGACGGATTTCACCTGCGACGACTGGGACGGCGGAAGCTGGAACCTCTACGATCAGCGCGGAAAAGTGGTGCTGATCAACTTCGGCGCCACCTGGTGAGGCGGCTGTAACACGGAGTTTCCGGAGTTGCAGACCGATTTCTGGGAAGTCTACGACCACGAGGACTTCGCCCTGGTGCATATCGACACGGACAACGATACGCCCGAGAACCTGCACGCCCACTGGGACCAGTTCAATCCCACCTTCCCGGTGCTCGTGAGCTGCGCGAGTCTTTACAGCCAGTACGGCGACGGCTTCATCCCCTACGACGTGATCCTCGACCGGGACGGCATCGTGCGCTACACCGAATCGGGCTACTACCCGAGCGACCTGCACGACGTCATCCAGGAGTACATCGCCCTCGGCTACCTGGCGCTGTATTACGACCAGCACGAGATTCTCGCCGATACCGACGGCGACGGCGTAGCCGAGCCGGGTGAGACCGTCGAACTGGCGGTGGACCTCGAATACACGGGTGACACGCCGCTGACCGGAGTGAGCGCAGCGCTGCAGGAGGATTCCGAGTGGATCGACATTTTGGCGGGAACCTCGAACTACCCCGATTTCAATCCCGGCGAGATCCACCGGAACTTGACCCCGTTTTCGTTGCTGGTGGATCCAGCGGCGCCGGAGGTCTTCGAGGTCGAGCTGCGGCTGGAGCTGCAGAGCGGAGAATCGACCGCGCAGGTGCTCTTCACCTTCCAGGTCGGCCAGCGCGCCGTCTACTGGAGCGAAGACTGCGAGGGGGACCTCTCCGGCTGGAACCACTATAATGCGCCGGGCTGGGGAGACGACTGGCACCTGAGCACTGAGGACAGCCAGAGCCCGACGCACAGCTGGAAGTGCGGTGACACGGGAACCGGCAACTATGCCAACCACCTGGACTCTTTCCTGGAAAGCCCCGCGGTCGATCTGCGCCCCTATTCGCGGCTGCGGATGATGCAGCGGATCGACGCCGAGATTTCGGACTTCTATCCCGATTCGGCCTACGATGGCGGAGTGGTGGAGCTAAGCGCCGACGACGGCCAGAGCTGGGAGCAGATCTTCGCCGTCAGCGGCGGATACAACAGGAACTTCCGCTGGGAGTCGGGCGGCGGCAACCCTGCCTCGCACCCCTTCGACGGCGGTACGTTCTGCTACTCGGGGAACCTGGGCTGGCACGAGGCGATCTTCGACCTGGGGAGCTACGGAGAAGAGCGCGTGGCTTTCAGATTCCGTTTCGGCAGTGACAACGGCACAGCCGACGAGGGCTGGTACCTGGACGATTTCCTGCTGGAGGGGCTTGCCGAAGTATCGCTCGATCCGGTGACCGACCTGAGTATCAGCTATACCGGTTCCTCGGAGGTCCTGCTGGAATGGAGCGCCGTGGCGGGGGCCGGCAGCTACCGGATCGAGACCGCCGAGTACCTCGGGGACGCCTGGAGCACGCTGGGGACGACCACCGAAACCACCTGGACCGAACCGACCGCGAACGGGGCAATGCTGTTCCGGGTGATTGCAGTGGAGTAGGAATCTTCTGAGGAGTCAGAAGCAGGGCTATCCAGGATACTCTAGGAGTATGTCGGACTTAGGATGATCTACTGCAAATTCCAGCTGGACGGCATCTTTGCACGAAAAAAGTGCGAAACATAGCTTTAGCTATGGTTCTTATTTTTTCGCACAAATCTGCTCGCCATCTGCAATTTTCGTAACGAACCCCTAAGTCCGACAGACTCCTAGCTGATCGTTGAACAAATAACGACGTTCAGGGATGATCTTGCACATTCAGCACCCTCCCCGGCAGCATCGATTGTCTGGGGAGGGTGCTTCAATTATTGAGCATCGAATCCCGACCCTTGATTCCCCAGCGATCCGGCGTTTCCTTGCCCGGGTTGTTAATCATCTAATTTACGTGCCAAACTTGAATTGTTAGGAATTTATCCGTTATGTTATACTACATGTAGATAGCATTTAACGAGTTATGCGTCTAACGCGTTGAAATTTTAGCAATTAGAATCCAGGCCTGGTGCGACCTGATCGCATTGTCCTGGATGCGCCGGATACTCGGATAACAGGATATTGTCGCCTGAGTCCTTCTACATCCCCCCGGGAAGGGTAGGCCGGACTAATATTTAACACTATGAAAAGGACGCCATGAAAGGGTCCCTCAGATCCATTCTGGGCCTGGGCTTGATCCTGTGCTGCGGCACGGTTTTCGGCCAGGACGAGGGCGAAAGCCTGTTCAAGCAGGTCTGCTTCGCCTGCCACCGCATCAACGGCGGGAAACTGGTGGGACCGGACCTGGCCCGGGTCCATCAGCGCCGAAGCGAGGACTGGCTGATCCGCTTCATCCGCTCCTCGCAGTCGGTGATCCAGAGCGGCGATGCCGTGGCCGCGGCCCTCTTCGAGGAACACAACAAGCTGATCATGCCGGACAACAACTATTCGGACGACCAGATCCGTTCGATCCTCGCTTACATCAGGGAGGCGAGTGGAAGCGGGTCCACCGCTCCGGTGAGCGATGCCGCTCGATCTCTCGACGGTGCCACCGAGGAAGACATCCTGTCCGGAGAACGACTGTTCAGCGGCCGTGACCGCCTCGCCGCGGGCGGGCCAAGCTGCAGCTCATGCCATCACGTGCTCTCCGACCGGATCCTGGCCGGCGGCAGCCTGGCCAAGGACCTGACCGAGGCCCACTCGCGACTGGGCGAGGCGGGAGTGCGCGCCATGCTCGACAACCCGCCGTTCCCGGCCATGCGCCAGGCTTACCTGGGCAGGGGCCTGAGCGAGGAGGAGATCTACGACCTGGGCGCATTTCTGCAGCAGGTGGATCGCGTGAAGAACGAGCAGCGGGGCGGGTCGGCGGCCCGCGCGCTGCTCTTCCCGGGATTCGGCGGCGCCGCGCTGCTGCTATTGCTGTTCGGCGGACTGCGAATCCTTTCCCGGGGCGGAAGGAAAACCCGCCCCGGCGGCGTGAACCGGACGATCTTCGACCGGCAGATGGACACCGAATAACTCCCGATAGCCCGGCGGGACGCCATGAGTTGGATCACAGACGTACTGTCGCCCAAGACGCGCCAGTGGGAAGAATTCTACCGGAACCGGTTTCAGCACGACCGGGTGGTCCGCAGCACGCACGGCGTGAACTGCACCGGCGGCTGCTCCTGGCAGGTGCACGTCAAGGACGGCATCGTGGTCTGGGAGACCCAGCAGGTGGATTACCCGCTGCTGGAGGACACGCTTCCTCCCTACGAGCCCCGCGGCTGCCAGCGGGGAATTTCCTTTTCCTGGTATCTCTACAGCCCCCTGCGCATCAAGTATCCCCTGATCCGCGGCGCGCTGCTGGACGCCTACCGGGAGGAGCGCTGGAAGACCGGCGACCCGCTGGAGGCCTGGGCCAACCTGCAGAGCGATCCCGGGCGGCGCGGGGCCTACCAGGAAGCCCGCGGCAAGGGCGGCTTCCGGCGGGCCTCATGGGACGAGGCGCTGGAGATCATCGCCGTCGCCAACATCCACACGGCCCGCACCCACGGACCCGACCGGGTGATCGGCTTCTCGCCCATACCGGCCATGTCCATGCTCAGCTACGCCGCGGGCAGCCGCTTCCTCCAGCTCTTCGGCGGCGTCAACCTGAGCTTCTACGACTGGTACTGCGACCTGCCCAACGCCTCGCCCGAGATCTGGGGCGAGCAGACGGACGTGGCCGAGAGCGCCGACTGGTACAATTCCAAGTTCATCGCGGTGATGGGCGCCAATCTCAACATGACGCGCACGCCGGACACCCATTTCTTCGCCGAGGCCCGCCACAACGGCACCAAGGCGGTGGTCTTCGCCCCGGACTTCAACCAGGTGGCCAAGTACGCCGACCAGTGGATTCCCCTGCACGCAGGCAGCGACGGCGCCTACTGGATGGCCGTCACACACGTGATCCTGAAGGAGTTCCACCACGAGCGGCGGACGCCCTACTTTCTGGATTACGCCAGGCGATACACGGACAGCCCCTACCTGGTGGAGCTGGAACAGGGGGAGTGTGGATGGAAGCCCGGCCGGCTGCTGCGCGCCAACCGCGTGTCCAGGTTCCGCGACGTGGAACACGGGGACTGGAAGTTCCTCAACTTCAACGAGTCCGACGGGCGCCTGGTGATGCCCAAGGGCAGCGTGGGACACCGCTGGGACAAGCAGGGCGGCAACTGGAACATGAAGGCCGAGGACGCCCTGGACAACGGCTCCTACGAGGCCGCGCTGACGCTGCTGGAGCGGCACGACGAAGTGCTGCAGGTGGAGTTCGCCGACTGGTCGCTGCAGGCCCGGCACCGGCGGGGCGTGCCCGTCCGCTGGCTGGAGACCGTGGACGGCGGCAAGGTTCCCGTCGCCACGGTGTACGACCTGATCATGGCCCAGTACGGCGTGGATCGGGGACTGCCGGGCGGCTACCCGAAGGATTACGATGACCGGGACTCGAGCTACACGCCCGCCTGGCAGGAGATCTTCACCGGCGTCGACGCCCGCACAGTGATCCATTTTGCCCGCGAGTGGGCGGAAACGGCGAGCGCAACCGGGGGCAAGTGCTCGATCATCATCGGCGCCGGCATCAACCACTGGTATCACAACAACCTGATCTACCGCGCCGGCATCATGGCCTTGATGCTCTGCGGCTGCGTGGGGCGCAACGGCGGCGGCCTGAACCACTACGTGGGGCAGGAGAAGCTGGCTCCAACTGATTCCTGGGGCAGCATCGCCTTCGCCAAGGACTGGGTCCCCGCGGCGCGCCTGCAGCAGGCGCCGCTCTGGCACTACATCAACACCTGCCAGTACCGCTACGACGGGTCCTTCGCCAACTACAACACGCTGCCCGAAAACGACTGGACCCGCGGACACAACGCCGACTGGATCTACCGCGCGGTGCGCATGGGCTGGATGCCCTTCTACCCGCAGTTCAACCGTAATACGCTGGATCTCTGCGAGGAGGCTGTCGCCGCCGGGGCCGCGGGCGACGAAGAAATCGCGAGCCACGTGCTCGAGAAGCTGAAGAGCAGGGAGTTGTCTTACGCGGCAAGCGACCCCGAGGCCGAGGAGAACCATCCGCGCGTGTGGTACATCTGGCGGGGCAACGCGATCATGGGCAGCATGAAGGGCCACGAGTACCTGCTGGAGCACTACCTCGGCACGCACAGTAACAAGATCGCCCGGGACGCAGCGGACGAGAAGCCCGAAGAGGTGAAGTGGCACGAGATCGCGCCCAAGGGCAAGATGGACCTGGTGGTGGACCTCAACTTCCGCATGGATTCTTCGGCCCTCTATTCCGATATCGTGCTGCCCGCCGCATCCTGGTACGAGAAGGCCGATCTCAACAGCACGGACATGCACTCCTTCATCCATCCGCTGTCCGCCGCCATCGCCCCCGTCTGGGAATCGAAGACCGACTGGGAAATCTTCCGCTCCATCGCCGAGCGGACGGCCGAGGTCGCCCGCGCCTGCGGATTCGGCGGGAAGAAGGACATCGTGGCGGCGCCGCTGTCTCACGATTCAGCGGACGAACTGGCCCAGCCCGCGGTGCAGGACTGGTACAAGGGAGAGTGCGAGGCCGTCCCCGGCCGCACCATGCACAAGCTGGTGGTCGTGGACCGCGACTACACCAGGCTGCACGAGCGCTTCGTGTCGCTGGGCCGGGCCGTCAGGACGACCGGCCTGGGCGCCCACGGCAACCACTACTCCTGCGCGGACGCCTACGACGAGATGCTCGAGTCGACCCGCTTCCCCGTGGAACGGGTGGACGGCGAGGCCCTCCCCTCGCTGCGCGAGGACGTCTGGGCGGCCGACGCGGTGCTGCACCTCTCGACGCTGACCAACGGCGGACTCAACCACCGGGCCTACCGCAACGCCGAGCTGAAGACCGGCCTCAGCCTCGCCGACCTCTCCGAGGGCAACCAGGACGGCCGGATGAGCTACGCCGAGTTGCAGGCCCAGCCGCGCCGCTACAACACGTCGCCGGTCTGGTCGGGCCTGATGAACGGCGGCCGGGCCTATTCGGCCTTCACCTACAACGTGGAGCGGCTGGTGCCCTGGAGGACGCTCACCGGGCGGCAGCACTTCTACCTGGACCACGAGATGTACCTCGCCTTCGGCGAGAACCTGCCCACCCACAAGCCCTCGCCCAAGTGGCAGGCCTACGGCGACCTGCGCGAGACCCTGAAAGAAGGTCGGGCGCGGGTGCTCAACTGCCTGACCCCCCACGGCAAGTGGCACATCCACTCGACCTACTGCGAGAACCTGCGCATGCTGACCCTTTCCCGGGGCTGCGAGCCCTGCTGGATCAGCGAGGTCGACGCCGACGAGTTGGGGATCCGGGACAACGACTGGGTGGAGGTCTTCAACGACCACGGCGTGTATTGCACGCGCGCCGTGGTCAGCGCGCGGATCCCGCGGGGAGTGTGCATCGTGTATCACGTACCCGAGCGCACGGTCGGCATCCCCAAGTCGCAGGTGAGGGGCAACAAGCGGGCGGGCGGGCACAACAGCTTCACCCGCGTTCATTTGAAGCCCAACCTGCTGGCCGGGGGCTACGGCCAGTTCACCTACCACTTCAACTACTGGGGCCCCACCGCGCCCAACCGTGATACGCACGTAATCGTGAAGAAGATGGACAAGGTCGTGTTCTGACCGCCCCAGAAGGGAGAGACCCACCGCCATGGACGTGAGAGCGCAGATATCGATGGTGTTCCACCTGGACAAGTGCCTGGGGTGTCACACCTGTTCCATCGCCTGCAAGAACATCTGGACCGACCGCAAGGGCGCGGAGTACATGTGGTGGAACAACGTCGAGACCAAGCCCGGCAGCGGGTATCCGGGGAAGTGGGAGGACCAGGAGATCTACCGGGGCGGCTGGCGGCGGCGCAAGGACGGCCTCTCGCTGAAGGGCGCCGGCAAGCTGCGCGGCCTGCTGAACATCTTCCACAATCCCAACCTGCCGGAGATCGACGACTACTACGAGCCCTTCACCTACAAGTACCTGGACCTGATCCGTTCCCCGGCCATGGACGACCAGCCCACGGCGCGCCCGGTCTCGCTGATCACGGGCAAGCCCATGGAGATCAGGATGGGCCCCAACTGGGACGACGATCTGAGCGGGACGCCGGATTTCGCCCGCCGCGATCCTAACCTGAAGGACCTCAGCCGGGCGGAACAGGAGGCCATGTTCCAGCTGGAGCGCATGGCCTTCTTCTACCTGCCGCGGATCTGCAACCACTGCCTGAATCCCGCCTGCGTGGCCTCCTGCCCCTCGGGCGCGATCTACAAGCGCGGCGAGGACGGCGTCGTGCTGATCAACCAGGAGGTCTGCCGCGCCTGGCGCATGTGCGTAACGGCCTGCCCCTACAAGAAGTCGTATTACAACTGGGGAACGGGCAAGTCCGAGAAGTGCATTCTCTGTTATCCGCGCCTGGAGTCGGGACAGGCCCCCGCCTGCATGCACTCCTGCGTGGGGCGGATCCGCTACCTGGGCGTGCTGCTGTACGACGCGGACCGCATCGAATCCGCGGCCGGGGCCGGCGACGAGAGCGAGCTCCCGGCACGGCAGCGCGACCTGCTGCTGGATCCCCGGGATCCGGATGTGATACAAGCGGCCTACGAGCACGGCGTCCCCGAATCGACGATCGAGGCGGCCCGGCGGTCGCCGGTCTACCGCTTCGTCAAGGAGTGGGGGCTGGCCCTGCCGCTGCACGCCGAGTTCCGCACGCTGCCGATGCTCTTCTACGTGCCGCCCCTGCTGCCCGTGATGGCCTCGCTGAGCGAGACGGACCACGAGGAGCAGGCGGCCAAGCTGGATCCCATCGCCAAACACTGGAACGACGACCGGCTGTACGACACAAGCGGCGGGGACTTCTTCGCGGCCGTCGAGAAGGCCCGCGTGCCGCTGAAGTACATGGCGAGTCTCTTCGGCGCCGGCGAGACGGAGCCGGTCAAGGCCGCCCTGAACAAGCTGCTGGCGGTGCGCATTCATCGCCGCAGCCGCACGGTGGGCGATATCGAGGCGAACCGGGCGGACCGCGCCCTGGCCGCCGCCGGACTGAGGCCGGAGGACGCCGAGCGGATCTACCACCTGACTTCGCTGGCCAGGTTCGACGAGCGCTTCGTGATCCCGCCAGCCCACCGCGAGCAGGCGCTCGAAATGCTGGAGTTCGTCGGAGACGCGAAGGGATCGGCCGGCTTCGGGTTTCGCGAAAAGGCCGAGCGGGGGGCCTGAGACGCATGGAGCCGATGACGGAAACGTACGACAGGCTCGCCGGCCTCTTCGCCTATCCGGCGAGGGGCTTCCGGGAATCCGTCGCCGAGACGCAGACCTTCCTCGACGAGCGCCTTCCCGGGGGAGGGGCGGAACTCCGGCCCTTCAGCGATTACGCCGCAGGCGCGGCGCCCGACGACCTCGAGGAATTGTATACGCGCACCTTCGACGTGCAGGCGATCACCACCCTCGACCTGGGCTACGTGCTCTTCGGCGACGACTACAAGCGCGGGGCCTTGCTGGCGAACCTGAACCGCGAACACCGGGAGGCCGGCCTGGACTGCGGCACGGAACTGGCCGACCACCTGCCCAACGTGCTGCGGCTGCTGCCCCGGATAACCGACGATCGGTTGCGCGCCGAGTTCGTGTCACGCATCCTGGCGCCGGGCCTGGCCCGGATGATCGGGGAGTTCGAACAGGGCAGAATCGAAGCGAAGACGGCCGTCTTCCGCAAGCATCACAAGACCTTGATCGCGCGCTCGGAGGAGCATGCGATCGTCTACCGGTATCCGCTGCGCGCGGTGTACCGGGCCCTGGAACACGGTTTCGACCTGGACGATGTCCAGGCCCCCGCGCAGGGAGCCGGCTTCCTCGAGTCGCTGCGCGACGAAATGAGAATCGAGTCCACGTAATACAAGCGAGAGGCGCCGGAGATGGCGATACTGGATCAGTTCCTCTGGATCGGGCTGCCCTATGCAGCCCTGGTCCTGTTCCCGGCGGGCGGCATCTACCGCTACCGGCGCCGCGGGTTCAGCTATTCTTCCCTGTCTTCGCAATTCCTCGAAGGGGGCGGGCTGTTCTGGGGCTCGCTGCCTTTCCACTGGGGTCTGGCCTTCCTGTTCTTCGGCCACCTGGCGGCCTTCCTTTTCCCGGAGACCCTGCTCGCCTTCAACAACCACCCCGTGCGGCTGCTGATCATCGAGATCAGCGCCTTCGCTTCCGGAGTGCTGGTGCTGTTCGGCCTGCTCGCGCTGTTCATCCGCCGCGTGGGACGGCCGCGCATCAGGGTCGTCACCAGCAGGATGGACCTGGTGATCGAGGTGCTGCTGATCGTCCAGGTGGTGCTCGGTCTGCTGACGGCTCTCACCGCCCGCTGGGGATCCTCCTGGTTCGCCGCCTCGCTGACGCCCTACCTGCGTTCCCTGTTCATCCTGCAGCCCGACATCAGCGTGGTCGCTACGCTGCCCCTGCTGGTGAAGCTACACCTCATCGGCGCCTTCCTGCTCGCGGCGCTGATCCCCTTCTCGCGCCTGGTGCACCTCCTGGTGCTGCCCCTGCACTATACCTGGCGGCCCCTGCAACGGGTCATCTGGAACTGGAATCCGAAAGAGCTGCGCCGCCCCGGGACTCCCTGGACGATTCACGAACCAAGGAACAACTGACCGCTTCGCCCGCGTTGGAGTCCCCCGGAACGCGAGCGGCCGGGACCCGCCGAGCGCCTCGTGCAAGCCGCCGGTGGAAAAGCGAGTACGAACATGCCTAGACCGGAACTCGTCGATTTCAGCCAGGAGCGCATCCGGGTCCTCCACTACACCTGGATCGCCTTCTTCATCACCTTCTTCGTCTGGTTCAACATGGCGCCCCTGGCCACAACAATGCTGCGGCAGGTGTCCTGGCTGACCAAGGAGCACCTGAAGGTCCTGGCCATCTGCAACGTGGCGCTCACAATTCCCGCGCGCATCGTCATCGGGGCGATGATCGATCGGTTCGGCCCCCGTATCGTGTTTTCCGGACTGATGATCAGCATGTCGATCCCGGTGTTCGTGTTCGCATTCGGCAACAGCTTCCTGCAGCTGCTGATCTCGCGCCTCATACTGGGATCCATCGGCGCCGGCTTCGTGGTGGGCATCAAGATGGTGGCCAACTGGTTCCCGCCGAAGCTGATCGGCAGGGCGGAGGGCTTCTACGCCGGCTGGGGCAACTTCGGCTCGGCCTGGGCGGCCATGACCATGCCCTGGATCGCCATCAACCTCTTCGAGGACTTCCTGAACTTGGGCGAGCACGCCTGGCGCTACGCCCTGGCCGTTAACGGCCTGGTGTCCCTGCTTTACGGGGTGTGGTACTTCTTCCTGGTCAAGGACGGGCCCACCGGCCGGCAGGAGAACAGGGCCAGGAAGACCGAGCCGATGACGGTCTCCTCCTACTTGGACCTGACCCAGTATCTGCTCTGGTCGTTTCCCCTGGTGGGCGCCATGGGGATCCTGGCCTGGCGGATCAGCAGCGTCAGCGTGGGCGGCCAGGCCCTGCTCACGCCCCTGGTCCTGAATCTCATCTACGCGGTGCTGGCGCTGGTCTACGTGATGCACGTGGTCAAAGTGCTGCAGATCAACCTGCCTGTGTTGCGGGCGGGAGTTCCCGAGGAAGAGAAGTACCACTGGGGAAGCGTGGCCGCCCTCAACAGCACCTACTTCGCCAATTTCGGCGCCGAACTCGCCGTGGTCTCGATGCTGCCCATGTTCTTCGAGACAACTTTCCGGACCCTGAGCGGCATCTCGGGAAATCCGATCATGACCGCCACCCTGGCCGGCGTCATCGCCTCTTCCTTCGCCTTCGTGAACCTGGTCGCCCGACCGCTGGGGGGGCTGATCTCGGATACGATGAAAAACCGCAAGCGCATCATGCTGATCTACATGCTGGGCATCGCGCTGGGTTTCTTCGGGATGGCGCAGATCGGCCAGTACGGACCGGTGGTGGAGGGCGTCCAGACGCTGATTCCCACCTTCGACGGCGTCTGGTGGCTGGCGGTCTCCGTCCTGATCACCATCATCTGTTCCATGTTCGTCCAGGGAGCGGAGGGGGCCACTTTCGCCGTCATTCCGATGATCAAGCGCAGCATGACCGGCCAGATCGCCGGGATGGCCGGAGCTTATGGAAACGTGGGCGCCGTCTTCTACCTGGTCCTCTACTCCCTGGTGGATTCCAAGACCTTCTTCCTTACGATTTCCGCGGGAGCGACCATCAGCTTCCTGATCTGCGCCTTCATGATGGAAGAGCCCAGGGACGCCTTCGCCGAGGAATAGAGTACCCGATCCCGCCGAAGTCTTCGGCGTTCTCAAGGAGTTGAAGCCATGTCGCAAGTGAATCTCGGCCGCTGGAACGTGGAGGACGAGGACTTCTGGCGGAGTACGGGCAAGGCCATCGCCACCCGGAATCTCTGGATCTCCATTCCGAGCCTGCTCTGCGGCTTCGCAGTCTGGCTGATGTGGGGCATCATCACGGTCCAGATGCTTAACCTGGGCTTTCCATTCAGCCAGTCGGACCTCTTCACGCTCGCCGCCATCGCCGGCTTGACGGGGGCCACGCTGCGCATTCCCAGCACTTTCTTCATCCGCATCGCCGGCGGCCGGAACACGATCTTCTTCACCACGGCCCTGCTGATGGTTCCGGCCCTGGGCGCGGGTCTCTTCCTGCAGAACCGGGAGACGCCGCTCTGGGTCTTCCAGGTCCTGGCTTTTCTCTCGGGTTTCGGCGGGGGCAACTTCGCCTCATCGATGAGCAACATCAGCTTCTTCTTCCCCAAGAAGGTCCAGGGAACCTCCCTGGGACTCAACGCCGGGCTGGGCAACTTCGGCGTGACCACCATGCAGATCCTGGTTCCCCTGGTGATGACCTTCCCGCTGCTGGCCGGTCTCAGCGGGGCTCCGATGACGTTGACCAACACCAGCGGCACCCTGATCGGAAAAATCCCCGCGGGAAGCGCCGCCTGGATCCAGAACGCCGGCTTCGTCTGGCTGCTCTTCCTGGTGCCGCTTGCCTTTCTCGGCTGGTTCAAGATGAACAACATCGTCACCGAGGCCGTCACGCCAAATCCGGGAAATCCCGTCTCGGCATTCCTGAAGATCTCCTTCCTGCTGGGAATCGGCTTCGTCACGGCGGCCGTGGGCCTGTATTACATCCTGCCCCCGCCGAACGGCTACGCGGGCGGCAACTGGTTCGCGGACAACATCCTCAAGAACAAGTGGATCGTGCTGCCCACGATCATCGTGATGACCGTGGTGCTGATGAAGTTCCTCTCGCCGGGCGCGCTGAAGGAGAACCTGCAGCGGCAATACAGGATCTTCGAGAACAAGCACACCTGGGCCATGACCATCATCTACACCATGACCTTCGGCTCTTTCATCGGCTACTCCGCCGCCTTTCCCCTGGCGATCAAGGTGATCTTCGGCTTCACCCACGTGCCCGGTCCAGGAGGCGTCATGGTGCACGACGCCGTCAATCCCAACGGGCCCAGCGCCCTGATGTTCGCCTGGATGGGGCCTTTCATCGGGGCGCTGATCCGTCCCGTGGGCGGGTGGATCTCGGACAAGGTGGGCGGGGCGAAAATCACCCAGATCGTCTCGATCGTGATGATCCTCTCCGCCCTGGGAGTGGCCTACTTCATGGCCGCGGCCTACCGCTCCGCCACGCCCGAGCAGTACTTCCTGCCCTTCTTCCTGCTCTTCATCGTCCTGTTCACCGCCACCGGCGTGGGCAACGGCTCCACCTTCCGCACCATCGCCATGGTCTTCAACGAGGAGCAGGCCGGCCCGGCCCTGGGCTGGACCTCCGCCGTGGCCGCCTACGGCGCCTTTATCATTCCGAAGGTCTTCGGCGAACAGATCAAGGCCACCACGCCCGAGTACGCCCTCTACGGCTTCGCCGTCTTCTATTTCGTCTGCCTGCTGCTCAACTGGTGGTTCTACCTGCGGCCGAAGGCCTACGTAAAGAATCCGTGATTGTGATTAAGACGGCGTTCGGTTCTTGATAATTCGCCATTGCGTGGCGAAAATACGCCGTGATTCAGCGAATTGCCTGCTACAACCTGTAATACAGATTCATCTCGAAGGGATGGGGCCGGTTCCGGACGGCCACCACTTCCTTGGTCTTCTCGGCGATCCAGCTCTCGATCAGCTCTTCCTTGAACACGCCGCCGGCCAGCAGGTAATCGTGATCCTCCCGCAGGGCCTCCAGCGCTTCCTCGAGGCTGGTGGGGATCGAGTGGAGCCTTGCTCTCCGCTCCTCGCTCCAGGCGAAGATGTTGTCGTCGAAGGGGCCGAATCCGTTTTCGGGGGTGGGCAGGATGCGGCGCTTGATTCCGTCCAGGCCGGCCATCAGCAGGGCGCTCATGGCGAAGTAGTAGTTGCAGGTGCCGTCCGAGGTGCGGAATTCGATGCGCTTGTACTCCTCGCTGGTGGCGTAGCGCGGGATGCGGATGGCCGCGCTGCGGTTCGCCAGGCCGAAAAACAGTTTCACCGGCGCTTCGTAGCCCGGCAACAGGCGCTTGTAGGAGTTGGTGCTGGGGTTGGTGAAGGCGGCCAGGGAGCGGCCGTGGCTCAGGATGCCGCCGATGAACCAGAGGGCCTCGTCCGAGAGGTCCGCGTAGCCGCCCTTCCTGTAGAAGACGTTCCGGCCGCCCTTGCGGAGCTGAATGTGGAAGTGCATGCCGTTGCCCGGTTCGTCGTACAGGGGCTTGGGCATGAAAGTGGCGGTCAGATCGTTGCGCAGCGCCATGTTGTGGATGATGTCCTTGATGTACATCATCCGGTCGACGATCAGCCGGAAGTCGCAGAGATCCGTTTCGATCTCCTGCTGGCCCGAGAGGCCCACCTCGTGATGGTGATACCTTACGGGGCAGCCCGTCGCTTCGATCAGGTCGACCATCTCCTGCCGGATGTCCGCGTACTTGTCGAAGGGAGTGTCGATCTGATAGCCCTTGCGGTTGGCCACGGCGGTGCCGTCCCGGTCCTGGTAGCCGAAGGGCAGGTCTTCCTTGTTCTCGGCCGAGGTGAACTTGTAACCCGCGCTGAACTTGCCGTTGTGGATTTCGGCCTCGTTGAAGAGGTAGAACTCGAACTCGGGAATCCAGAGGGACTGGTCCGCCGCGCCGCTGCCCTCCAGGAAGACCTGGGCGCGCTGGGCCAGGCTGCGGGGATCCCTGGCGACGCCCTGGCCGGTCTCCGCGTCGCAGATGTGCGACAGCATGCGCAGCGTGGGCGCGGCGGTGAAGGGGTCCACGATCGCGGTGGAGGGATCGGGCCGCAGGAGCATGTCGCCCGATTCCACGGAGCGCATGCCGGGCACGCTGGAGCTGTCGAAGGGAATGCCGTTCCGCATCACGGTCTTCAGCCGTGACACGGGAAATGTCAGGTGATACCAGTTGCCCACGAGGTCCGAGTACTTGACATCCACGCTGTTGATGCCGTGTTCGTCGATGGTTTTCCGCAGGGCTTCGAGATTCATCGGGACTCCCGGACTTCAGGCAAGGGGATTGTCGGAGAACGACGCGCTTCGAGCCGCCAGAGTAGGGTGTGGATTCAAGAAAAGCAAGGGCCCTTGGCAAAGAGACCCTCAAGCATGTGGCGAATCGATTCTTCGCCGCAGCGCATCCCCCAGCCCCGAGCTTCTCCGGTAGGGCCGCTCGATGGCCGCGCGCAGGATCTCCTCGCTCCCGAAGACGCTCAGTTTCTTTCGGGCGCGCGTGACGGCCGTGTACAGCAACTCGCGGCAGAGCACGGGCGAGTCGCGGTCGGGCAGCACCAGCAGCACTTCGTCGAATTCCGAACCCTGGCTCTGGTGCACGGTCAGGGCGAAGGCCGTCTCGCAGCGCGGCAGCCGGGCGGGATCGACGGCGCGCAAATCGCCTTCGCGGGTCTCGAAGAGGGCCAGCCAATTCCCCGTTCCGGCCTGCGGCGTGAATGCGGCGGAGCCCGTGCCGTCCTTAGATTCAGTTTCCGATCGCTCCAGCGCGGTGGCAAGACCCGGATCGGCCGCGTCCCAGAGCAGGCCCACGTCGCCATTGAACAAGCCCAGCTCGTAGTCGTTCGCGCGGACCATGATCGGCAGGCGGTGATACACAGTGGGCGGCCCTGCGCCCGGATGAAGGCTTCCAAAGGCCCGCGCCAGTCTCCGGTTGAGGGACTCCGAGCCGGGTGGACCGTGGCGCAGGGCGCAGAGTATCCTGAAGCGGTCCAGCGCGGCCAGCGCTTCACGCGGAGCACCCGCGCCGGCGAATCCTGCGCAGCCCTGCAGGGAGTCCTCGATCACCGCTGACAAGGGGACATCGCCGCAGGCGGTGCTCCAGGCAAGGTCTTCCCTTTCCGTGTCACGCAGAAGCTCCAGGATTTCCCTGACCCGGCCGTCCCTGACCAGTGAAGCGAGGCGGCCGATGCCGCTCTCGGCGCCGAAGCGCCAGTTCCGCGTGAGACGAACCAGGGCGGCGCCCAGCAGAGGTTTGGCGGGAGGCGAGAGATCGGCGGATGGAACACTCGCGCAGAGGTCGGCCAGGACCGAGCCCGCCTCCACGGAGGCCAGCTGGTGGGGGTCGCCCAGCAGGACCAGGCGCGCGGACTCCGGCAGGGCCTCCAGCGTCCGGGCGAGAAGTTCCAGGCTGACCATGGAAGCCTCGTCGATCACCAGCACGTCCAGCAGCAGCTGGTTGCCGGCGTCGTACCGAGGCTTTGCCGTCCTCCCGCCGAGGCCGATCAGCCGATGCAGCGTCACCGCATCCATGAGCGACGGTGCCTCTCCGAGGGAGGTCGGTTCGAGTTCCTCCAGGGCTGCCCGCATGGCCTCCTGCATCCGGGCGGCGGCCTTGCCGGTGGGCGCGGCAAGACCGATCCGCAGTCGTGGTGATACGACTCCGGCAGCAAGGCGCTCGCTTTCGCGATTCAGCATCCCGGCGAGAAGCCGGGCGGCGATGGTGGTCTTTCCGGTGCCTGGACCGCCCGTGACTACCGTGACGCATCGTTCAAGAGCCGTTGAAAACCGCTCGATCAGCCGTTCATCCTTCTCGTCTCCCCACCCCGACAGGTTCGCCAGTGAACGCCTAAGTCCGGGCAATTCCAGATGGGGAGGCTCGCGGAGGCGACTCGCGATCCCTTCAGCCAGCCGCTGTTCGAGTTCCCAATAGCGATGCAGATACAGATGGTTCCCCTCGTCGAGCACGAAGGGCGCATCCTGCCCCGGTCGCCCGCAGAGCGGGCTGTCGAGCAGGGCTTTCCGCCAGGCACACAGGTCCGGCGCGCGGATGCCCGAGTCCGGAATCGCCCGGCCCTCCTCGTCGAGGTCCGCGAACACTTCGCAACGGGCCGTCGCGGCCAGGTCGACGCAGACCTGTGATTCCACGGCTCCGCAACCGGCCAGACAGGCGGCCAACAGCAGGTGCGGATTCTCTGAACCACCGATGCGTGACGCGAAACGGACCAGCTGCCAGGCGTAGGGGGGAATCAATCCTCGCCGATGCCTGTCCTGCAGCTTCAGCAGCAAATCGTTCAGTGTTTCACTCATCGCTGTCGCGCCCCAGCTGGCGGTCAAGATCCAGCACCAGTTCCGCCGGCGGACGGACCGTGAAGACGCCCGATCCCGGAATGTCCCGCTTCACGCCTCGCAGGAAGATGTAGTACACGCCGCCCAGATGGGTTTGCGGGGCGTAATCGGGAAGACGAACCGCGAGATGCCGGTGGAGCGCCGCCAGGTACAGCAGGTATTGCAGCACGTAGCCGCGCGAAATCATCTCGTTCGCCAGCGGTTCGTCGGTGTAATGCTCAGAGTCCGGGCCCAGCCAGTTGGACTTGTAGTCGGCCAGGTGATACCTGCCGCCGGCCTCGAAGACCAGGTCGATGAAACCGCGCAGGTAGCCCGGCTTGCGCTGGAAATCAAGGCCTTCGAAAAAACGATCCAGCGGATCGTCCACCTTCGGAGATTCGTTCGCTCCCGGCGCGTCCGGGGAAATGGATAGTCGCGCCCTGAGCAGCCTGAACAACGCCCGCGAGTCGAGAGCCCGGGTCGGAAAGGTGAATTCAAGTTCGCTGATGCGGCGACGACCATCCAGGTCGCCAAGCACGCAGCCGGCATCCGCGTGTAGAGGAGTAGCCAGCACCCGCTCCAGCATGGATCCCAGCACGCTTCTCCACGCGGGATCGAAACCATGCTCCGCAAGCGCAAGTTCAGCCTGCTCTTCCAGGTATCGTGCCTCCCTGAAGCGACGGAAGTCAAGCGTCTCCAGCAGGTGGTGCAGGCAGGTACCCGCGGCGGCTCCCGCAGGAAAATCGTGAATGCCGGCGCCCTCGAAGTGCCGGGCACCGGCGACGGGCGCGACGACGCTCGACCCGGTCCCCCTGCGCGCCGACGGATCACGCGCGGCCTGGAATGCTGCCGTCGCCCGCGAATCCGGAAATGCAGGATGAATCACGTTCTCGGTCAGAGCGTCGTGATCGCTCTCCTCGAAACGGGTTTCCGAGCCGGAGATCAGGGAGCTGAAACTGCTGACGCCCCAGCGGCTCCTCGTGCTGCCCCTGAAGTCGCGCGGCTGAAGGTCTGGGCCGCGCTCCCCGCGCTCCATGGGTCCGGTCGGCTTTTCGGCTGGCGGCGCATCGACGGAGATTCGGCCGGCGGAGACTTCCCGAAGTCGCTCCAGGGCCGTGCGCCAGTCCAGTGCCGCACCTGCGCCCTCAGCCCGTGGAAGTCCGAGCAATCGGGCCAGCGGCGAGTCCCCGGCGCCCCTGACCGAACCCGCGACGAAATAGGTGCGGAAACGGGCGCGGGTCAGGGCCACGTAAGCCAGGCGCAGTTCCTCCGCCTCCGCTTCCCGCCGCGCCTGCTCGCAGTGGGCGTCCAGGTCGGGTCCGCCCAGATCGAGCACGGCGCTGTGGTCCCTGTCCGGATCGTGATACAGAACAGGTGAATGGACCTTCTTCCGGTCCTGGGTGTGCCACAAGAAAGGCACGAAGGTGATCGGGAACTCGAGGCCCTTGCTCTTGTGTACGGTCAGGATACGCACCAGGTTATCGTCGCTTTCCAGCCGCAGCTCGCGCTCTTCATCCGCGGCGCCCCGGTCCTCGCGCTGCAGAGCGAACCACTGCAGGAGTTCCTGCATACTCGAACCCGACGACTGCTCCTCCCGGTGCAGCAGATCCGTCAGTTGAAGAAGGTTCGTCAGACGTCGCTCGCCGCGGCGCAGAGAGAGCAGCCGGCGCGAAATCCCCACCTCGCGAATCAGCAGGCGCAGCATCAGGGCCACGCCGCGCTCGCGCCAAATGCGGCGCGCCCGTCGCAGGACCTCGTCGCGCAGGGTCCAGGCCTTTGGGTCCCGCTCGAGCTCGACGATGTCCTCGGCCCGGAACCCCAGCAGGGGAGTGCAAAGGGCCGCCTTGACCGCGCCGCGGTATCCGGGATCCGCGACCGCACGCAGTACGAGCTGCAGCGACTCGGCTTCCCCGGTGTGAAAAACGCTTTCCCGCGAAAGGAGCACGCTGGAAATACCCAGCCTGAGCAATTCCTCCGTGACCTGAACACCCTGCCGGTTGGTGCGCACGAGAACCGCCAGGTGGCTCGCGGAAAGCGGTCTCGACGATTCCGCCCCTCCGGGGAGCGAGCGCGTGACGAGTCTGATCCGCTGTTTCGCTCCCAGGAGCAGCAGGCGCGAGACCTCCGCCGCGGTGGCGCGGGCGGCCGCTGCCGAACCCTCGTCCCTGCTGCGGGGTTTTCCCGTATCACGGGGATCCACGCGCCAGATGCGCAGCGGCGCATCCCGCTCCTCGGCGATGCCGTCTTCCTGCAGCCGGGTCGTTTCGTCGAGCTGCGCCGTTTCCGGATCCGCGGCGACGGCCTCGTGGTAGGCGATGCGCCGGTCCAGGAAGGGATTGCGCTCGCCCGGTTCCAGGTGCCGCTGCCCGAAGAGGTCGTTCAGGGCCTCCACCAGGCGCGGACGCGAGCGGAAATTGCGGTCCAGGAGCAGGGTGTCGCTTTTCATCGCGTCGGCGGCTTCCAGGTAAGTGTGGATGTCCGCGCCGCGAAATGAGTAGATGGCCTGCTTGGGATCGCCGACGAGATACACGGGGCGATCTCGGTCCTTGAAGGCGTCGCGGAAAATGGCGTACTGCACCGGGTCCGTGTCCTGGAACTCGTCCACCAGCAGTGCCCGGTGGCGCCTGCCGATCAGGCCCGCGAGACTCGCTCCCCCGGGGCCTCGCAGCGCTTCGTGCAGCAAGGTCAGCAGGTCGTCGTAACTCGCGACGGCCGCGGATTTCCTGCGCGCCCGCAACTCGACCAGGCCTTCCTTGAGGAATTCGTGATACAAGTGAACCAGACGCCGGCGATGCTCGAGTTCGAGCTCGGTCAGGTTCTCGATCAGCAAGTCGCAGACCTCGAAGAAGCGGTGCTCCGGACGGTCAGTCTTCCCCTTCTTCAGCGACCTGTTGATCTTGCCCGCGCTGAAATAGCCAAGAAGATCCTCGGGAACGAGGCTGGGCGAATCGGCGCCGAACAGGCGCGCTATCGTCCCGGCATTTTTCATAATCGTGCCGGCCTTGAAGGCGACTTTGCTGAGCGATTCGTGTTCGAGGAGTGCGGTGATGGCGTGCGCCTCCGCCCGCCAGAGCTCTTGAGCCTCCCGCCAGTGGAGGCGGTATTCGCGCTCAGCGCCGGAAGTGCCGACGTATCCGGATTCCGGTTCGAGGAGCAGATAAGGTCTGGCGGCAACATCGCGCAGGATGCCGGTCCAGGTTTCCGGGTCGATCAGGCTTGCACCACGCATGGTGCTGCCGGCCAGGTGCTGGATGAACAACGGGTCAAGCCGGGCGAACCATCGCCGGTAGATGTCCTCGGCCGTCTCCCGGAGAATTCTCGACTCGCTGCCGGCCAGTTCCCACTCGAGGTTGAAGCCGCTCTGGAAGGCGCTTTCCTGGAGCACGCGGCGGCAGAACCCGTGAATGGTATGCACGGCCGCCCGGTCGAAAGTGCGCAGAGCTTCATCCAGGCGGCTCCGCGCCGCGGCGAGGCCTCCCTCCTTGGTTCGTAATCGCTCCGCGAGTTCCTTCAGGAAGGGATCGCTCCGGCCGGTGCCGCGATGATTCGTGACACACTCGCGAACCTCGGCCAGCCTGTCGCGCAGGCGGCGGCGCAGCTGCGCCGTGGCCGCCTCGGTGAAAGTGAGCACGAGAATCCGGCTAACCGGCAGATTCAGTTCCAGCAGCAGTCTCAGGTACAGGGAGGCGATGGTCCAGGTCTTGCCGGTGCCGGCGCCCGCTTCCACCAGGGTCCAGCCTTTCAGCGGGAGATCCAGGATGCCGGGAGCGCTCACTATTCGTCCTCCAGGCAATGCAGCAGCGCGGGCAGGCTGATCGCCTCCGCCAGCTCGCCGAAGCGCTGCGCTGTATCGCCGCGCATCGGTTCAGACTCGCCGAAAGCCAGCCGGTACCAGGGATCCTCGGACTCGCCACGCTGCATGAAGCCGCCGCGCCATTCCTTCAGCGCGGCTTCGCGCGCTGCGCTCCTGGCCGCGTCGTATTCAGCGCCGGCCCCCTCGAGAGTATCACCGCGAAGCGACTGAGGTCCCTCGAGTTTCAACGACTTCGCCAAGGTCTTCGCGTATGCCCATCCCGCGCCGGGCGCCCAGGGCAGCAGCCCGTGCAGGCCCTTCCAGTAGATTTCGAGCAGCCGGACCAGGTGGGCCGCCGAATCCTCGACCGCGCTCAGCGGCATGGATCCGTCGCGCGCCAACAGCAGGCTGCGCGGTGGGACGTCCTTGGGCTCCAGGACCTGCAGCAGGAGATTGCGGATCCAGAAGGAGCCGCGTCGCTTTCCCTTCAGCTTGAAAGATCCCCAGGCGGTCAGGCCGCGGCGTGAGAGGCCCCCCAGGCGTCCGCTCAGGTGGAAGCCGCCCAACTCCAGGTCCACCGCCGCGCTCTCCAGGTCCCGGATCGCCACGCCCTGCAGGGCCCCGCCGACAGCGTCCGCCAGCGCCCGGGATTCCGCAGCTGCTTCGTGATACACGAGATCGCCTGGAGGACCGTGGGGCAGCAATCCCTTTGCCCTGGCGAGATCCAGCATCCTTCGTTCGTCCTCGCCCCTGAGGAAGCCCTCCAGCAGCTCTTCGCGCAGGTGATACCGCTGCAGCTCGTCCAGCGTGAAGGGTTCGCGCTCGTCGGGGCCCAGCTCCGCCTCGCGCAACCGGATGCCGAGTCGATCCCGAAGCAGGGCGCGGCCCGGGTGCTCGAAGAATCGCAGCAGGCTCTCCAGCGACACGCTGCGATGTTCGGGGGGCAGATCGGGAAGAGGGCCTCCGGTGATCGGTCCGGGAGGGTCGCGCGGTTTCAACGCTTCAGCGGCAGCCCTGCAGAGCTCGGTATCGAAACTGAACAGGTTTTCTTCGTTTTTCCTGAAATACTGGGGGCTGAAAGCCTGCAGGCGGTGTTGGGTGATGACACCCCTCGGCAGCCCTTGTTCATCCTGCTCGAGGACAGAGCGCAACACGTCCAGCAGGTCGCTGAGCAGGACCGACGGCGGGATCTCGTTGTTCTCGCGGAGACCTTTCCCAACGTAGCTCAGGTACAGCACGTCCTCAGCCCCCGCCAGCGCGTCGAGGAAGATTCCGCGGTCCTCGTCGCGAGGCGAGCGATCGCCGCGGCGCGGGCGGCGACTCGCCAGGTCCAGGCCCCGTTCCGCGGAGGGCCTGGGGAAGACGCCGTCGTCCAGGCCAAGCAGGCAGAGGACCTTGGCGGGAACGCCGCGCAGCGAGACCATCGAGGAGAAGACCAGGCGCCCGTCGATGGACGATCCCCGACGGCTGATCGTTGTTTCGAGCAGGCGGCGCAGTTCCTCCCTCAGGAGTTCGAGTGTCACGGCATCATGATAGCCGGCCGACTCGGCTGTGTCCGCCATGTGGTTCAGGGCGCCGCTCAGCCGCTCCGGCTCCCCGCGCTCGCAGGCATCCCGCCGGAAGAAACGATCCTGAATCCGCAGCAGAAGGCTGCGCCAGTCCCGTATCGAGCGCTCCCGACCCAGTTGCTGCTCAAGCTCGAAGAGTTCCTCGCAGAAATTCCCCAGACGTCCCAGCAGGTCGGCCCCGTCACCGCCGCCGGCGGGGAAGGGCAGGATGCCGGCGATTTTCGTCCGGTTGTCGCCCCCGAAGACGCCGCCCAGCATCAGGCGGTCCAGGCCGGCGGACCAGGTGTGCTCCTCGACGCCGGGCAGTCCCTGTCTCACGCGGTGCTCCGCGTCGATGCCCCAGCGGACGCCGATATCTGCGATCCAGCCCGCGATCCGGGGGAGTTCCGACTCGACTATCCCGAAGGAACGCGCCACGGCGGGGACCTCGAGCAGGGTCAGGACCTGTACCGCGGTCCAGCGGCCTCCAGGCAGCTCGAGCAGTCTCAGGAAGGCCCGCGAGATGCTTGAAGCGGGCGCATCGCGACGGCCCATGATCGAATAGGGGATTCGGCGATTCTCCGGCAGGCTGTCGAAAACGGCCTCGACCAGCGGCGCGTAGGCCTCGATGTCAGGCGTCGTCACCAGGACGTCGCCAGGACCGATCTCGGGATGCTTGTCGAACAGGGCCAGAAGCCGGTCGGTCAGCACCTCCAGCTCGCGCAAGCGGCTGTGACACACATGGACCTGCAGGGAGGGGTCGTCCTGATCATCGTCAAGCACGGTGCATTCCCGGGCGTTGGGAGCGCATTCACCGCGCATCAGATCCTGCAGGCACCTTAGCATACCGCGGTCAGCTGGCCCGTCGGACACCTCGGCAGTGGAACCGCTGCGGCGTCGGTTCTCCGCCTGTGTCACGGCAGGCCTGCCAACGCTCACCGCCGCCGGCTCGCCCGCTTCATCCACTGCGCCGGCCTCGCGCAGACGGAGCAGGAAATCCCGCCGGCGCGCGTCGCAGGAGACCAGCGGTTCGAGACCCGCCGGAGGCGATGCCAGGGGATCGAGGACGAAACAATCGACCGGGATGCTTTGCGCCAGCCGCGAAAAGAACAGCAGTTCCTGCTGCGGAAGGTCCGCAATGCAGAACAGCGTGACACGCCGCGGAAGGTCGAGAGCGGCGACCGGCCGCTCGTCCAGCAGACGCCCCAGGCGGCGGTGCAGTTCCACGCGGTGAGCGCCGTCGGCCTCTTTCACCACGGCGCGCCAAAGGGCACCCTGCCAGAGGTAGTCGGGATCCTGCTCCACCGGCGAGTCCTGCTCGAGGGCGGCCGGCTGCGCCGAGACCGGCTTCCCTTCCCAGGCGCTGATCCAGTCCGGCCGGTAGACCAGGTACTGGTCGTAGAGATCCGCAAGGCGGCGTGACAGCTCCATCAAGCGCAGCTGGCCGGGATTGGCTTCGACCCACTTTCGCGGAGCCGTGAATTCTTCCCGCGGCAGCAGGTCGGGCAGCAGGCGCAGTATCCGCCAGCGCAGCTCCGCGGGATCGAAGGGCCGTCGCTCCGGAAGGCCTTCCAGGTTGCGCCGGAAGCAGTCCCAGATAAAGCTGGCCGGGAAGGGGAAGTCCACGTTTGCGCAGACTCCGAGGCGCTCGGCCAGGCGCAGTGACAGCCAACGGGCCATGCCCGCGCCGTGCACCACGACCACTTCGGGCTCCATGGGCGGCAGGGGATCCTCGAGCAGCGTCGCGGCCAGGCGGTCGGCGAGCTGTTCGACCCGGTGGGACTGGTGAATGCGCAGCATGGCTGGATTCCTGGAGCGCCGAATCAGGTTGTGTCAAGATCGCTTACAATATGGAAAACGGTGGCGGGGGAGCAGGCGCTTACTCGCAGCGGTGCGGATTCCGCGCTCCTGCCCGCGGCCGATTCGGCGCGCGGCATGTCACACGGGCCATGTAATGACGATCGCCGCGGCGAATGGCGGTACGACTATGAGCACGAAAACGGAGCCCCGGCACGCGCCGAGGCTCCAGCTGAGCATTACCGATGGGGTGAAATAATCGCTCAGCGGCTCCTGCTGCTCAGTAGCTGTCTCACCTGCGTTCTCGGCATGCCTTCCCGGACGCCCAGCGTCCTCGGATCATCGCCGTTGTAGGTCGTGACGAAGTAGTAGTGTTCTGTCGCAAAGTCGGCCACGCGGTAGTGTGTGAATCCAGGTGTGGTCACGTAGGACAGGTAATAGTAGATCGCTTCGTCGTACACACCCTCCGTATCCCACCTCTCGTTGTAGTAGATGATGTACCCGTCAGTGAGGATTGGATCACCACAAGCATTCACGCTGACTGGCGACCAGCTCAGCACTGCCGAGTTCTCTTCGTCGATCTCGATCGCCAGGTCCGTCACCGGAGCCGGAGGTTCGTTGCGCAAGATGAGCGATGCGTACAGCGCGGTGTTGTCCGTCATCTGGCCGTTCTCGAATCCCTCAATGCATGGCGTCGCATCGTGTCCCAGGTAGGGAACGATGGCAAAGCACTCGCCCTCGTTCTCGTATTCCTCCCAGGCCAGGCAGGAAGTCCACTCGCCGTCGTCCCAGGCTTCACCGATCACGTATGTCGAATCGGCCAGAACGGTGCTGATACTTAGGTCGTCCAGGTAGAATCCGCCGTCCACCGCGTAATACCCCTGGGGCGAGAACCAGGCGTAGGGATCGTCGAAGCTGGCCAGGGCGTCGTTGCCTCCCGCGGTCTGCTGGTGCGGTCCGCCCAGGTCCCAGGTCACGAACCAGTTGCCGTCCGCGTAGCGGTCCATGCGCACCGGAATCCAGCGCTCGGCTTCCCAGTCCATCACCTCGTCGTAGAGCTGCTGGTTGTCGTTGTCCCACAACCTGAAGTGCCACAGGCCGTCCAGGTCGTGCATGCCGAACCAGGCCCGGAGACCGCGGTTAGTTCCCGAGTACTGGCCTTCAGAGAAACCGAAGTCAATGATGCTGTAAGTCGGCGTGCGCTGCATGATCCAGAAGTCGGCCGTGAGCATGGGCGCCGCGTACTCCTGGACGCAGACGTCGTCCACGTAGGAACCGCCGGGGTTGTAATAACAGCCGCCCTCGAGCCACAACCAGGGCTCGGAGATGTCGAAGCCCGAGTCCTGGTAGAAGCGGGTGAACTCGTGCTCGCCGCCCACATCGAATGTGAAGCACCACAGCCCGTCGTCGCTGCGTGATACTTCGACGTTGTACCAGCGCGAGTCGTCGTAGGTGATCTGGTGCACGTTGTGGTCGCCGCTGCCGGCTACGTAGTCCCAGTGATTGAGGTACCAGTTGCCGTCCAGGTCGTGCCTGTTGACCGTCATTCGCAGCACCTGGTTGAATCCGTCGTACTCGCCGTCAGCGATACCCACGTGGAGGATTGGGTAATCCTCGGGCCGCTGGTGGGCAACGAAGTTGATCAGGAAGGAATCACTCGTGCCCATCCGCGTGTTCAGGATGTCCGGGTTGTTTCCCTCGCCGTCGCACATCACTTCCACGCCGTAATCCGAATCATGACCGAAGGCCGTGATACCAGCGGTTCCGGCGTCTCCAAAGACGTGCCAGGTCTGAAGCGAATCATGGTCACCGTCCTCGAAGTCATCACACCAGGGAGGATCCTGGTACACGGGCGGCGGATCATCTGTTGGACAAGCAGTAAGATCCCAGGTGTATCCCCCGGTAAGCGTTCCCGCGTTTCCCGTGGGAGAGGAGTCGGCGAAGGCGACACCCGCTCCCTCATCGAAGCGCCAGTAGCCCACCAGGTTGTCCTCGAGTCCCGTCAGGACCTGGCGGTCGTACTGGGCGATCTCAACCGGTGTACGCGCGTCGTTCCAGACCCGCAATTCGTCGATCATACCGGGGAATAGACGCCAGATACTGGATGTGGATAACCTGCCCACATCCCAGTTGCCCGGATTGCTTGGATCGCCGACATCCGCAAGGTTCTGCGTGTCGATTTCCTCACCATTCAAGTAGAAAATGAAATCGTCGCCGGAACGTACACCCGCCACGTGGTAGCAGGAGTCCGTCACGGGGAAGAAACCTGAGATGCCACTGTTCCATTCGATATCTCCGCCTCTGCCGCCAAAATAGAAACGTTGATTCTCGGGGTACGAGTATTCCAGGACCAGGTATTCCTCGTTCGCCACAGCGTCCTTCGCAAGGATTGTCGTCTGGCTGTCAGCTGGGATACTGTTGAAACGCACCAGGGCCTCCAGCGTGAAATCCTCCGTACCGAAAGCGTAAGCCGGATCGTCCGGGATCGTCCCGTAGCCCGTCGAACCGTCGAGATACACGGCGTTGTTTTCGCTGTCATCATGGACGCAAACATCGTCCACGTATGAACCACCGGGGTTGTAGTAACAGCCGCCCCGGATCCAGAAATGCTCTTCGTAGGTCCAGGTCATGGCGTCCTGGTAGGTCGAAGTCAGCTCGTTCGCCCCTTCCTTGTCGAAGATGAAGGTCCAAAGCCCGTCCGCGTTGCGGCTCATCTCCACCTGGTACCAGCGGCTGTCGTCGTACTGGATCTGTGTCTGGTTGTGCTCTCCGGTGTCTGCGATATAATCCCAGAAATTGAGGTACCACAGACCATCCAGATCGTGCAGATTGACCGTGACTTGCATCACGCGGTCCGCGTCGCTGAAGTCCCCGTCGCAGACGCCGAACTGCGCGATGGGATAGGCATCCTCGCGCTGACGGATCCAGAAATTGACGGTGAAGGCCTCACCCGCCTCGATGGGGATGTAGGCAACATCGGCGTTGTTGCCCGATCCATCGCAGGTGACTTCAAGGTTCCACAGGCTGCCGTCGTGCCCGCCGGAGACGACATTGGCGGTTCCCGCGGCGCCGCTGATTTGCCAGGCGGGATTGGCCGTCAAGTCGCCGTCTTCGAAGCCGTCGCAGAATACCATGGATCCCCAGGCCATGCCCGAGTGCATCCAGGCGCACAGCAGAGCGGTGAACGCTCGCCGGGTCGAAAATGCTCGCCTCATCGGTTGCTCCTTTGCATGCTCGTGTCCTTCCGCGCCCCGAGGGGCAGGGCGCGGATTCATCGGTGCTTGTGTCGGAGGAGCGCTCCCGCTGTGTTACATCGCCGGCGTATTACGGGATAATTGTGGGAAAAGGTCCTGGAAACAAAAATGGATCAGAATGCGATTAAACTGTCCTAGAAAGTGCGACACCGTGTAGTAGAAAGAACGACGCTTGCCGTGACCGGTGCTCTAGCTCAAGCCGCGATCTATGGCATACTTGATCAGCTCTGCCGTGGTTTTCAGTCCCAGCTTGTCCAGGGCTCGACGGCGATGAGCGCTGATCGTATTGACGCTGAGATTCATTTCTGAGGCTATCTCGCTTGTTGTCCGGCCCCTTCCGTACCTGGTCACCACATCCAGCTCGCGCGGGCTGAGAGGAGGCCGTGGCTCGGAGTCGTGCCGGCCGCGGATCGCGCGGACGAGGAGCTGCGCCTGCTCCTCATCCACGTAGCGGCGCCCGGTGGCAGTCGTACGGACGGCATCCACCAGCGTCTCAGTGAGCGCCTCTTTCTTCAGAAAGCCCGAGGCGCCCAATTTCATCACACGCGTGAAGTATTGTTCTTCGTTCTGTACTGTCATCACGAGAACAGCCTGCCGTGGATTGTGCTTGATGATCTGCTGCAGTACATCCAGGCCGTTCCTTCCATCCCCAAGATGGATATCCAGCAGGACCACGTCGATGTCGTTCTCCCAGTATTGCTCGAGCGCCTCGGAAGCGCAGCCTGCTTCGAGGATCACCTTGATGTCACCCTGCCTCTCGAGCATGCTCTTCCATCCCTCCCGCACTACGGGATGGTCGTCAACAAGCTGGACTCGTATCACCGTGATCCTCCTTTTTAGCGCGTGGCACCAAAGCGCGAACGGCTGTTCCCTGTCCAGGTGCGCTTTGCAGATCTATCAGACCTCCGATGGCCGCCAACCGCTCACGCATGCTGATCAGACCGAGCGAGGCACCGCCGGCGTTCGTCGGATCGAAACCGCGACCGTCATCCCGGACCTCGAGCACGACGTTTCCGTCTTCGCTGAGGAGACGAACCTCCACCAGGGAGGCCCGCGCATGCTTGGCGGCGTTGGTCAGCGACTCCTGCAACACGCGGAACAGGGCGGTCGTCTCAAACGCTGAAAGATCCAGACCTTCCACATCCCCCGAGAACTCGGCCGGAAGGCCGGTACTCCTTTCAAAGCGCTCGAGCTGCCACTCGATTGCCGCCTCCAGTCCCAGGTCGTCCAGGATAGCGGGACGAAGCTCGGAGATGACGCGTCTCATGGCGGACAGGCTGGAATCCGTGTTCTGGATGGCTTCTGCGAGATCCTGTGCGAGTTCCCCCCGGACACGATCCAGGCCGCGCTTCAGAATCATCTTCAACAACACGAGCCGCTGGCCAAGGTCGTCATGGAGCTCGCGCGAAACGCGGGAGCGCTCGTTCTCCTGCAGGGAGTGCTGGCGGTGACTCAGCTCGCGCAATTCCCGATGTCTCCGTTCCTGCTCGATCCGCGACTTGCGGCGGAGATAGAAATAGCGCGTGATGTAATACGCCGAGGAGCCGGCCAGCGGGGGCGCGATTACCAGGATCAGCAGCCAGCGCCAGCGCCAGGTCCACCAGCGCCACCAGGGCAAAGACCGCGCGGTCGCCAGGAGCAGCCGACCGTCACGGGCAAGACCCAGCATCGGCTGAGAAGTGGAACACTGCAACACGGATCCTTCGTTGCCCGTATCACCTCTGAGTTGGAAAGGCGCTCGCGCAAGGATCTCGAAATCCTGGTCGAGGATCGTCGTGGCCCTGTTTTCCAGGCGGACCGCCAGCAAAACGTCGTCACGATCCGAACAGCGGACGGCATTGCGCATCAGCTCCAACAGCGCCGGTATAAGCCTTGCTTCACCGAAGGGCTTGAAGTCCCTGTCGATCCATCTGAGCGTGTTTCCAGCATGGTTCGCCAGGATGGCCCAGCGCTCCTCGCGACTCTCATGCCCGTCGGGCCAGACGACCAGACCAGGCAGCCGTTGTTCCCGCAGGATCCTGCCCGACCGCGGATCGAGTTCATGCAGCAGAGTGTAAGGCTCCTCGGTGCCATAATTCCTGTAAGTGCGAGAGCCATATACGCGCAGCGCGCCGCCCCGCTCTTCCACGATGGGAACTGCGGAGCCTCCGCCCAAGGGAGTTTCCGTGATCCACAACGGCCGGCCGTCGTGTTTCAAGGCCAAGTAGTACGCGATGCTGTCGTTCAGGCCGTTGGCGATCCTGCCGTTGCAGGGCGCGCTGGTGGCGCAAAGCATGTCCTGCAGGCCGTCTCGGTCAAGATCCGCGAGTAAGGGCGGAGCCGCGATGGGGGACCCGCTGGTGAAGGTATGGTCCTGCGCAGGGGGATTTTCCAGATCAAAGAACACCAGTTCACGGGGAGCAGGGTAATACCCGCTGCCGACTTTGACGGCCATCGAGAAGGGCTGCCCGTCTTCGGGCGGCAGCAGGAAAGGCCCGCTGACACTCTGGTCCCAGGAGGCGTCCGTCAGCAACTCGATGCGGCACGACCGTTCAAGAAGTGTATCGACCGATCCTTCGGGATAGGCGATCCCCAGCAACGTCACGGATGAATCCGTGTAACACGCGACATAGATCATGTTCCTGCCGTGAGTATGCTGGTCGAGAGATCCGTCCTGCAGGTAGTAATCGGTGGTCTTCAGATTCCTGAGATTGGTCGTCCAGCCGAAGTGGTGCTGCCAGTAGGTCTTGCTCTCGCACAGGTCGGTGACCTCGAGTCGATGGTTGCCGTTGGGTGAGCCGAACTTGGCCAGCAGGACCCGCTCTTCGCCGGAGGCCGGATCCTGGAAGCGTTTGAATCCCGTTACGCTGGGATCGAAGCGGTGAGTGACCGTGAATTGAATCGGGTAGGAGCGCGGATCCACGGGCATCCGCCCGCACCCGCTCGCAAGGAACAGGATCAGGCAGCCAAGTGCGAAACGGGCGATGCGGCCTGCTCGAAGAATCATGGGGAGCCGGGGCACGAAGTGGATCGGTGTTTGTGTAAATCAGTACCGGTTACAGAATATCACTCGGAGATCTTAGGTGCCAGAGGAAAGCAATTCGCCACCGCTGTGGATGAGACAATTAAGTGCTTGCCCAATTGACCGACCAATGGTACTATTAAAAGTACAATTGGAGGTCGAAATGCCGAGTATGCCAACCATCATCCCGATCAGCGATCTGCGACAAGACGCGGCACGCGTGTTACAGCAGGTACGAATCTCCAAACAGCCGTGGGTGATCACCCAACGCGGTCGCGCCGCAGTTGTAATGCTGAGTATCGAGGAATACGAAAGAAGCGAGCGGGATCGCCAACTGCTCATGCTGCTTGCACGCGGCGAGAAAGAAATCGCAGCAGGGGTTGGGCACGACCTCGACAGCGTCATGTCGGAAGCCGACAAGCTGCTCGATTCCATGTAATGCGGATCAAGTTCGCCCCCTCGGCCCGGGCCGCCTTCCTGGAAGGACAGCAATACATTCGCAAAGACGATCCTGGCGCGGCAAGAAGGCTGAAGGCGAGGGCGTCTAAAGCTTTGCAGCGTCTCAAGGATTATCCCGATTCAGGAAGGATCATCACCGAATTCCCGGAGCTCCCGTTCCGTGAGGTTCTTGAGCCCCCTTACAGGTTCTTCTATCGCGCGAAGGGTAAGACGATCTGGATCGCAGCAGTCTGGCACGAGGCACAAATCCCGCAAGGACCAGCCTGATAATGGTGGCGAAGTCCACCGCTTCCGAGTTCAGTTCCGGCATCGTTGCTCATCCACTGGCCGGGGAGGCGGCAGAGGAGAGCCTCTCTACTTGCGTCGGGATTCCTGCATGTACCGGGCGGCGGCCCTGCTTCAGGCTTCCCGGATATTCACCAGGTGCCCGAAATGCCGGCGCAGCCAGGAATTGACGCTGTCGGTCAGGCTGTACATCACGGGAACCACCACCAGCGTCAGCAAGGTGGCGAGCAGCAGGCCGAAGATCACCGCCACGGCCATCGAAGACCACCACTGGCTCGAGTCGCTTTCCGTGATCCATTCCCACTTCTTGAAGTGGAAACTGACGCCCGTGGCCATGGGCAGCAGGCCGAGAATCGTAGTGGCCGCCGTCAGCAGCACGGGACGCAGGCGCGTGATTCCCGCCTGGACGATCGCCTCCCGCTTTTCCAGGCCCCGCTGGCGAAGCTGGATGGTGTAGTCGAGCAGCACGATGGCGTTGTTCACCACAACCCCGGCCAGGCTGATCACCCCCACGCCGGTCATGATGATGCCGAAGGGGATCCGCGTGACCAGCAGCCCGCTGAAGACGCCCACCAGTGAAAGCAGCACGCTGAAGATGATGATCATCGGCGTGGTCAGACTGTGGAACTGTAACACGAGCACCAGGCCGATGGCGAAGAGCGCGATGATGAAGGCGCGCGAAAGGAATTCCTCCGCCTCGTCCTGCTCCTCGCTTTCGCCGGTGTATTTCAGCTGATAGCCCCGTGGTAGTTCGTGGTCGGCCAGTACTTGCTGCACCTCCATCAGTGCGTCGTTGGGCAGCCGTCCCTCCACGTCCGCACTGACGGTCACCACCCGGTCGCGGTCCTTGTGGCTGATCCCGCCCAGACCTGTGCCCAGTTCCACCGAGGCCACGCTGGACAGCGGCACCAGGTCGCCCTCCTCGATGGTCAGCTGCAGGTCCTCGATGTCCTCCACGCGGCGCCGGTGTTCCTCCGCCAGGCGCACGGTGATGTCCACGTCCTCGTCGCCTTCCCGGTAGGTGCCCGCCTCCGCGCCGCTGAAGGCCGAACGTATCACGCCGCCGATCATGCCCGTGCCCACGCCCAGGTAGGCGGCCCTCTCGCGGTCGATGCGCACGCGGATCTCGGGCTTGCCGCGGTCGTAATCCGACTGCAGGTTGACCAGGCCTTCAACGCCCTTGATCCGCTGGATGATCCCTTCTGAAAGCCCGCCCAGCGTGCCGAAGTCCTTGCCGATGATTTCGATGTTCACCGGCTTGCCCGTGGGCGGCCCTTCCTCGAGCTTTTCCACCACCAACTCTGCGCCGGCGATGTCCCCGGTGATCCCGCGGATCTCGTGGAGCGTTTCCCAGGTGCTGTGATGGCGGTATTCGCGGTCGTGCATGTCCACCGTGATACGCCCCTTGTTCGCCGGTCCCCCGGTGGGAGTGAAATCGAAGTTGGAGGTGGAGACGCCCGCCTGTGCCACATATGTTTCGACGTTCTTCCAGTGGGGGAGCTGCTCTTCGATCTTCAGCACATATTCGTCGGTGGCTTCGAGGCGGGAGCCGGAGGGCAGCTCGAAGTCGATGAACAGCATGTTGGGATCGATGTCGGGAAAGAAGACCACTCCCGTGCCGAAGGAGAAGTAGAGGGCGATGATTCCCACCAGCGCCAGGTGGGCGATGCCCAGCACGGACAGGCGGTGATCCAGAGACCAGTTGAGCAGGCGGCGGTAGCCCATCAGGAAGCGGCTGCTGCTGAAGCGGTCGGTGTGTACGTGGCGTTTCTTGATCTTGAGCAGCCCGGCGCAGATCACCGGATTGATCACCAGGCCCACGAACAGTGAGCAGCTCAGCGTGATGATCAGGGTGATCGGCAGGAACTTCATGAATTCGCCGACTACTCCCGGCCAGAAGACCATGGGGAAAAATGCGCAGAGCGTGGTGGCCGTCGAGGCGGTCACGGCCCAGGCCACTTCGCGCACGCCGCGGCCGGCGGCCTCGCCCGGAGGCCGGCCTTCCTCCATGAAACGGTAGATGTTCTCTACGATCACGATGGCGTTGTCCACCAGCATGCCCAGCGCGAGGATCAGGCTGAACAGCACCACCATGTTCAGCGTGTAACCCAGCGTGTCGAGCACGATGAAGCTGATCAGCATCGACAGCGGAATCGCCACCGCGACGAATGTGCTGGTGCGCAGGCCGAGGAAGAAGACCAGCACCAGCACGACCAGGATCAGGCCGTTGATGATGCCGTTCTCCAGCTCGTCCACCATCATCCGGATGTCCTTGGAATGGTCGCCGGTGTAGGTGATCCGCGTGGTGGGCGGCAACTGGCCGATCATCCCGTCGATGGCGCCGCGCACTTCGTCGGCGATGCGGATGATGTTCTCGCCGGCGCGCTTCGAGACCGAGAGTGTGATACACGGACGGCCCTCCATCCGCGAGGTGCTGGTGGGATCCTTGAAGCCGTAGACCACCTCGGCCAGGTCCCGCACGTAGACGGGCAGGTGCTCGTCCGCCTTGACCACGAAGTCGGCGATCTCGCCGGGGCTGCCGATCTCGCCCGGGACTCGCAGCAGGTAGCTGTAGTCGCCGACTTCCAGGTTGCCCCCGGGGATGTTGAGATTCTCGCCCAGGATCGCCTGCTGTACGTCGGCCAGAGCCAGCCGGTAGTGGCGCAGCTTCTCGGGATCCACGTTCACCTGCACCTCGCGCTCGAGCCCGCCCTGCAGGTCAACGTCGAGGATCCCGGGGATGTTCTCGATCTCGTCCTTGATGTCCTCGGCCACCGACTTCAGGCGCACCAGGTCGTAGTCGGCGCTGAGGTTGATCATCAGGATCGGCCAGGTGCTGAAGTTCAGCTCGCTGATGTACGGATCCTCGCAGTCCTCGGGCAGCTCGGGCTTGGCCAGGTCCACCTTCTCGCGCACCTTGGCCAGGATGTCGTCCACGTCCTCGTCGGGATCGAACTCCAGCGTGATGGTGCTGGTCCCCTCGCCGGAAACGGAGAGCATCTCCTCGATCTTGTCGATTTCCGAGAGCTTGGCTTCGAGTTCCTTGGTCACCAGGTTCTCCATGTCCTCCGGGCTGGTGCCGAAGTACATGGTGCTGACGATCACGTAGGGGATCGTGACGTCGGGAGTGGATTCCCTGGGCAGGGTGATGTAGCTGCGCAGGCCGAAGAGTACGGCCATCACGATGATCGTGAAGACGGCCGGCTTGTTCTTCAGCGCATAGTCACTGATTCTCATCGCGGGACTCGCTTCTCCTGGTCATGTATCACGCAGTACGGGCGGGCCGCTCTTCGCGAACCGGTCCGTCGGCCCGGGTCAGGGGCTTCCGACGATGCGCAGAGGCTGGCCCTCGACAAGGTCGCGGAAGCCGGTGATGACGAGGCTGTCGCCCGGCTCGAGACCTTCCAGGACTTCCACCCGTTCCTCGTCGCGGGCGCCAGTTGTCACACGACGGGCCGAGGCGCGGCCGTCCTCGGCCACGAAGACGAAGCGGTGGTCGGGGGCCTGCTGCACCACGGACAGCGGCACGGCCAAGGCCGCGCGGCCGTCCCCGAGATCCAGCGCCACCTGGCAGACCATGCCCGGACGCAGGCGGCCGTCGCCCGAGAGCGTCACCTCCAGCGGCAGGCTCCGCGACCGGGAATCGAGGATCACGCCGACCCAGTGCACGAATCCCCGCTGCTCGATGCCCGCCTCGGGCACCCTGATCCGGGCCTCCATCCCCTGCTTGACCCTGAGCGCCTGGTTCTCGGGCACCCCGCTGCGCACCTTTAGCGCTCCGGTCTGGACCAGCTGCAGCAGGGGCGACCCGGGCGCCACCAGCTCACCGGTGTCCACGAAGCGCTCGGCCACGGTCCCGCCGAAGGGAGCCAGCACGAAGCAGTTCTCGAGGTCGATCCGAGCGTTGGCCAGCGCTGCCTCGGTCATGTCGAGCGCGTTACGGGCCTTGAGGTAGTCGTTGGCGCTGATGCCCTGCCCGTTGAGAAAGAGCTTCTCGGCCATTTTAAAATCGAGCAGCGCGTTCTCCTGCTGAGCCCCGGCCGCCGCCAGGGCGGCCTCAGCCCGGCGAGCGTCCACGACCATCAACGTGTCACCGCGTGAGACGCGACTGCCGCGGTCCGAGACGATCTCGCGCAGCACGCCCGCTGTTTCCGAGGAGATCACGGCGTCCTGCTCGGCGGCCACCTCTCCCACCAGGATCAGCCGGTTGGTGAAGCTGTCCTCCTCGAGCACCCGGATTTCCACGTTGACGCTTTTCTCGGCGCCGGAGGCGTTGACCGAGTCGCCGACGGGACCGTCCTCGGCCGCCTCGCCCGATCCGCCGCAACCCGCAGCCAGCAGGATTCCCGCGACCACAATGGCGGCCGGCCAGAAACGGGCCTTCCGCTCGTGCCTGTGATACATACTTGCGTTTTCCATCTGCTTCGTCCGATTGTTGGGCCCGCGGAGGGCTCAGTTGTCGATGATCCGGACCGAATCCAGGTCGCCCGTGGCGTGCAGGAGTTCGATCCGCGCCCTCTGAAGCTCGAACCGGGCCTGCGCCAGGTTGACCCGCGCGGCCTTCATGGCGGTCCGCGCGTCGCGCAGTTCCAGCTCGCTGCCGCTGCCGCTTTCGCGGCGCATCTCCGCGATGCGCAGCCCTTCCTGGGCCGCTTCCACGTTGCGTTCCCAGGCCGCGAAGTCCAGACGGCGGCGCTGCAATTCATCCAGGGCCATGTCCACTTCCAGCCGAATCGCGTCCCTCAGCGTCGACAGGTCCTGCACCGCCTTGTCCAGGTCGGCGGCTCCCTTGCGGATCTTGCTGTGCGCCAGGAAGCCGGTGAACACGGGGATGCTCAGGCTGAGCCCGGCGTTCCAGCTGTTACGCCAGACGTCGTCCTGCTGGAAGAGGTCCCACTGGTTGGCCCGTTCGTAGTTGTAGAAGGCGGCCAGGGTGGGCCAGCGGGAGGCCTTGTAGACCTTGACCGCCTTGCGGTAGCCTTCCACGGCGTGTTCGGCCATGCGCGGCTCGGGCCGCAGCTCGAGGGCCCTGGCGCTGTATCGATCCAGAGCATCGTCGGCATCAGTGGAGGAAGCGTCGCCGGGAGCCGCCGCCCCGCCGTTCAGCGGCGGCAGCGAGGAGGGATCCAGCGCCGGCGAATCCAGGTCGAATCCGTGGATCACGATTTTCGTTCCCGCCGGCAGGTTGAGCATCAGGCGCAGCCCGGCTTCCGCCTGGCCGAGGCCGTCCTCGGCTTCCCGCAGCGCCGGAATCGAGTTCATGTACTCCACCTCGCTGCGCAGCAGGTCGTAGCGGCTCAGGCTGCCGATCTCGTGCAGCAGCCCGGCGTCCTCGAAGCGGGCCTTCGTCTGCTCGACGATCTCGCGGTTCAGCGCCACCAGGTCGCGCAGCATGTCCAGCCGCGAGTAGTCCGCCAGGAAGTCGCGGGTCAGCGTGATGCGCCGCTGCCGCAGGGAGCTCTCGGACACGCGCCGGTAGCTGCGTGATACACCGATGGCGTTGAAGACCGATCCGGAGAACAGGAGTTGACTGACTGAGAAGGAGCCCTTGTAGTTCTTCTCGGCGGATGTCAGCAGCTCTGTGGGGCCTGTCGGTGCTCCCGCGCTGTCCGCCTCGAAGGGATTCTCGAAGGTCTGGACATTGCCCAGGTAGGTGCCCGAGAAGTCCAGCTGGACTTGCGGCAGGGCGCTCGAGGAGGCCTCCAGGACGTCCATCCTGGCCTTCTCCCAGTCGGCCAGGTTCTTGCGGTAATCGCGGTTGTGCTCCAGCAGGTAGTCCACCGCCTCGGACACCGGACGATCGAAGAGTTGCGGCGAGGGATCGCCCGCAGTCGCTGCGCCGCCCGGCCTGCCTGAAATTACCACGACGAAGCCCAGCAGGGCCTTTGAGATCCACCGCGACGGCGCGCCGCGACGGCGCGGCGGGACCTCACTGAAACAGGTCATTGCCCCTCCACACGCGTTGATCCGCCTTCGTCCGTATTACCAGTGGACCGATTCACATGATCTGACGGGTTCTGTTCGCGTACAGACAGTTTTGCGACAAGCACAACCCATCATTCCATGCAAATCGGTCCACTTTGCGTCCGGCTGCGGATGCCGTCGAACAGGATATCCAGCAGCTGTTCCATGAATGTCTCGATGTCGATCTTGACGAAGTGATGCCGCCGGTTGTGAATGTGGATGTGGAAGAAGGAGACGATGATCGAAACCGCCGCCGCGGTGTCGATGTCGCCGCGGAACTCCCCGCGCCGGATGCCCTCGGCGATCAGTCCGCCCAGCGCCTCGTCGGCCACCAGGTGCCGCTGGCGGCAGGACTCCTCGTCGTCGATGGCCATTTCCGGCGGCAGGCCCAGATCGGGATCGCGGGCGATGAAACGCGATAGCACGGGAAAATTGTCGATATCCCGCACGAAGGTCCGGACGAGACGCCGGAGTTTATCCGTGGGGGAATCGTCCTCGCCCACCACATGGCGGATGTTCTCAAGCACTTCCATCCGGTTGCGGTCGATCACCCGGCGGAAGATGTCTTCCTTGCTCTTGAAGTACAGATAGAAACTGCCCTTGGCCAGGCCCACGTCGCTGACTATATCATCGATGACCGTCCGCTTGTATCCGTAATGCGCGAAGCGTTTTTCCGCGGCGTCGAGGATCTGCTGTTTTCGTTCGGTGTTCGACATGTGGTTCTGAACGACTGACTGAAAGGATTCATTTGGTCATATTGGTCACATAGTCAGGAAATGTCGAGGAAATGTCAAGAGGAATTTCTACTGAATGGTTCGAATCAAACTCCGCTCTAAACGGGCAGTCGTGAAACTCAGACGTACTTGACTGCCAATTTTACAGTGAGTTACTTCTCAACATTGACAAACAACAAGCTTGTTGTTATCATTGTGGATAGAAAACAACAGCCTTGTTGTTATCAAGTGTCGGAGCATATTTGCATGAATACAAAGATGATGAAAGTCAGAAGCATCGCGGGCGGTGTACCTGAACCGCATGAACTGGTCGGACGGGATCACACCATCAGCTTCATTTGGGACCAACTGCGGGGAAACAATGTGCTCTTGGTGGCTCCACGGCGGTTCGGAAAAACCGGCGTCATGGGGCACCTCTTGAAACGGCCCCGGCAGGGTTATATCCCCGTCTACTTGGAAGTGGAGGAGTATCACGATCCCGAACGTTTCGCGGCCGCGCTGATCGCCTCCCTGCTCGAGCAAGATAAACTCCGGAAACTGATCGCCGGGATGAAGAACCTGCCCGGCAAGCTACTTGACTTCATCAATACCCACGTTCAATCCGTCAAGACGGAAGCGCTGGAGATCGAACTGCGCGATTTCATAAAGGACTCCTGGGACAGCTTGACCCGTGCGCTGGTCCTCGAGATGGAAAAAGCCGAGGACACGATTCTCTTTATCGTTGACGAGTTTCCGCAGCTGATCGATAACATCGCCCGCCGGCATGATGAAGACGCCGCCAGGAGCTTCGTGCAGTGGTTTCGCGCCCTGAGGATGAGGCAGAAGGATGTATTACGTCGTTATCGTTTCTTGCTTAGCGGTTCCACCAGTGTGGACATGATCCTGCGACGCCTGGACGTACCCGACAAGTTGAATGATTTCTTTCGCGTGCCCATCGAGGCGATCAGCATGGATGCCGCACGCGCCCTTCTGGAGGGCTTGTCCGAAACGTATTCGCTTCGTTTCACGAATGAGGGTCGTGAAGAACTGCTCAGACTGATCTCGCCGCCGGTTCCCTACTTCCTTCAACTGTTCGTAGCGCAGATACGGATGGAAGGACACCTTGTAGACGAAGAACTCGGAGTGGAGGACATTCAGGACCTGTATCACCGCCGCGTACTCGGCCCCACCTGCCGAGCATATTTCGATTTCTACCGCCAGCGCCTGAAGCGATATGGAGAACCGGGTCGAAGAGCGGCCATGGCGATCCTGCAGGAGGTCGCCAATTCTCCCGCCAGGAGGGTCTCAAACAGCGTCCTGTTCGACGTGTACCGCAAGGCTCGGAAGAGCGGCGAATCAAGTTTTGAGTTCGACGATATCATGGCCGACTTGGAAACGGATTGCTACGTCGTGCTCGATCCACGAACCAACGAATTCGGCTTTCTGCTAACCGTGATGCGGGATTGGTGGAAGCGGTACTACAGGACGGTGGTGCCAAAGAGTAAGTAGGAGTATGAACCAGTGGCCTATGCTCAATTGACTTACGACCCCTGGGACATGCCTAGGGAAGAGCGGCAGGCGGTTTTCGTCGGACGGGAAAACCTGCTCCGGCAGCTTGTTACCGCCGTTGAGGAGCAACAGGACCACCAAACGGTTCAGCACTACCTGGTCCTGGGTCCCCGGGGAATCGGTAAGACGACCATACTCCTGACCTTGAGGGACAGGATCCAAGACGACGCTGCTTTGTCGGAAAACTGGTTCTGCGTTCAACTCAGGGAGGAGGAGTATTACATCCGCACCTTGCGCGACCTGCTCGATCTCACGCTGCAAGGTTTGGCGGAGGACGAGGAACTGTCCGAAGCGGAGGATCTGCTCGCTCAAGTGCATGAAGAACGCGACGACGAGAAGAGCCTGGCCATCGCCATAGACGGACTGCGTAGTATTTGTGAGACACGACGGAAACGCATTCTGCTCTTGATCGACAACTTCGACCGTCTTTTCCCATTGAAACCCGGCGGCCACAGAAAGAAGCTGCCCTCGGAAAACCAATACCGCGCCTTTCGGAAGCTCCTCAGTACGGACGGTTTTCTCATGGTGGTGGGAGCCTCGGTGCGGCTCTTCGAGGAAATCGCAGCCTACGATCAGGCCTTCTTCAACTTCTTCTGCCCCATTGAAATCCCCTATCTCACCGATGATGAGATACATCTGCTGTTGCAGAAACGCGCACGCGCGGAATTGAATCACGCCTTCCTTCGGAAACTGGAGGGGCTGCGGGACCAGGTGCGCGCCGTCACTTTCATGACGGGCGGCAACCCGCGCCTGGTGCTGCTGCTCTACGACGTCCTGCGCCAGCGCGAGCTGCGGACAGTCGTGCAGTCCCTGCGGGAGACCGTCAGCGGCCTGACGCCCATGCTCAAACATATCATGGACGACATGCCGCGACAGCAGAGCAAGACGCTCGACGCGCTCGTTCGTTTAGGCGAGGGGACTTCGCCGAGTAGCATCGCCGAGCACTCGCGCCTGCCTCTGAACGTCGTAACCACACAGCTCGGCCGACTGAAGGATGCACGTTTCGTGGTGGTCGAGGGCGGCGGCAAGGGCAGGCCGGCGGCCTACCGGATCGCCGATCCAATGTTCCGTACCTGGTACCAGATGCGCTATCTGCGACCCGCGGGCCGGCGCATCGAACTCTTCGTGGAATTCCTCCGGGCCTTGTTCTCGACTGAGGAACGAAGGAAACTGATCGAAGAGCGTTGGCAAGACAAACGTGAGAGCCCGGGGACGAGCCGTGCTTTCGGGGCCACGGACGCTCTCCTGGGAATGGAGTATTACATCGCCAGTCTGGAGGATCAGCAGGAACAGAGGAAGCAGTTCAACCGTCTGGCCGATCGAATCATGGAATATGGTGATACACGGGAAGCTGCCCTATTGCTGGCTGAAAACACGGCCCCCGCCGACTCGTCGACGGCGGAGTACGAATCGGCGGGTTACATGGCGCTTGGCGATCGGCTGCTGGAAAAGGGGGAATTGGAAAGGGCGATTGAGATCTACCGGGAGGCATTGCGGAAGAACTCTGAGAATGTAGAAGCACGCACGGGTTTGGGAGTTGCGCTTGGTCAATCAGGCGAGCACGAAAAAGCGATGGAGGAGTTCGATGCACTTGTGAGTACGACGAAACTAGAACAACCTTTGCTTTGCACAGCCCATGTAAATCGGGGTTTAAGTAAGTACCTGCTCGGTGATACCGAGGGGGCGATCGCCGATTACACAGCGGTCGTGGATTTGCCGGGAGCTCTGCCCGGTCTGGTGGCTAAGGCGCTTTTCAATCGTGGCCTTTGCATGGGTCAACTCGGTGACATCGAAGGAGCGATCTCCGATTATTGCACGGTTGTGAGTATTCCTGGCGCCTTGCCAGAGCACATAGTCAAGGCACTTGTTTGTTGCGGTATTCAGCTTGAAGACGATGGAGATCATGAAGGAGCCTTGCAAGAGGTCGAAAAAGCACTCCTAGTCGATGGCGTCCCAAGACGACATAGTAGTTACGCTCTATTCTATCGAGCGCATTTACTTGAAAAATTAAGCAAGACCACGGATTCTAACCGCGACTTCACTCAATGCGCGGAATCAGGAGCAGACATCACAGTAGTCCATGCTTCCGTTGAAGCGCTTGTGAGGATTGCTCTGCAAGAGGAACATCAGGAGGAAGCGATTTCATGGATGTCACGTCTTTGCCAACTGGAACCTGCCGACACGACAATCGAGCAGCGACTTGAGTTTCGTATAGGACTTGTCACCACGGCTGCAAGAGAGGCGTCGCTGCGAGCCGCCGAGTCAATCTTGGACGCTCTGTTGGCAAGTGATGAGCCGGAGGTTCGCGAGAGAATCGCCTTCCTGAAGCCGGCCATCTCGTTTGCCGGAGGCGACGACGAGCACGCGATTGCATCGTTGCCGCAGGAAGAGCAGGAAATCGCCAGGCGGATCGCCGCCTCGCTTACTCAGGAGAAATCCGACCGATCTGATTGACAGTGTATAGACAGTCTGGCGAACGCAGAATGAAACCGACCGTCGCTCGTTCGGAAACGACGGTCGGTGTGGAGATCCTCATTCGATGGAGTGTACTTCAGCGTTTGGCAGTCAAAGGAATGGATATCGCCGGATTCCCGGTTCTCTTCAGTCGGACAATCCTGCAATCCTACTTTGAAGCACATCCATCCGAATCCGTTCTCCTGAATCGAGAACTTCATCCAGCAGCGCCACCGATCCGATGTAGGCCGTCACCTGGTAGAACATCATCTCCGCGTGCGTGACGACTCCGGCGTGGATGTACTCCAGCCCGGTGGTGTAGCCGTGGAACCAGTAGGGACCGTAGGCGTTCTCGGAGAAATAGATCAGGTAGCGGTCGACGGCTATCGGGCAACCAAACGAATTATGCTCGACCGCTGCCCAAGTGAGAACAGCATCCTCACCGACGGTGGTGATTTCCAGTTCAATGGCTGCGGGCTCTGATTCAGGAACCTCCATTGCTCCAAGGAAGATGTCCTCGTGGCCGGACGAGACGACAGTGTGTCCAAGAAAGGACAATTCGCCATAGAAGTAGCCCGAGGCGGCAGTGTTTCCTATTGCGTCCGCTGCAATGTCAGAGCCGGCTGCGCCAACACCTGTGTTGGCGCTTGCTTCCGCCCATTGGAACACGCCGCTGTTGTCCAATCTTGCCAGGAATGCATCGCCATTGGAGGATCCATATAGAGTAATGTCACCAAACTGTGCTTCATCGTAAAAAGTGCCTGTGATCAGCAGTTGATCACATCCGGTTGATGCTATTCCACCATAGGAAGTTATACCGTTGGCCCAATCATAGCTTAATCCTCCAGCACTAGTAGCCCACACTGGATCAAGGTTCTGTGTGTAGCGTGTCACAAATATGTCTGCGTCTCCGGCACTCATCAGCAGGTAAGGATTGAACTCAGCGGTCAATTCGAATCTTCCGGCCAGGGTGATCTCTCCTTCAAAATCGCAGTATAGATCGAGCCCTATGTCCCAGCCCAATCCGCCAGCGCTTGCCGCCCGCAGGAATATGCCATTCTCGGAGTACGTGGCCAGGAACACGTCAGAGTCGCCGGCACAGTACAACGTTGTGTCACCAACCGTCGTTGTCGAACGATAACGACCCGTTATTGTAACCTCGTTTTCCAACCCGACAGCAATACCATCTCCGTTATCTCGCTGACGGTGGGTTCCCCCGTTGGCCGATCCTCCCGCCTGCCGGACCCAGAGCAGGTTTCCATCCGGATCATATTTCGCCAGGAAGATGTCCCTTCCTCCATAGGATGTAAGGATCGTCGATTCGAAAGTTGCAGTTCCACCAGAAGAGTGATGACCGAACCCGCCCACAACGAGGCAGTTGCCCTGACTGTCGCAAGCGATACCGGCTCCTTCGGCGGTGCTGTTGTTGTTCTCATGAATTGGAATGAGCCATTGCAGACTTCCTGTAGATGAGAATTTCGCTACGAATGCGCTCGACTGGGAAGCTCCTGGCGGTAGAGTCGTCGACTCGAAGGTTAAGGTCCCGCCTTTGTAACCGCCTGTGATGAGCACGTTGTCCCAGTCATCGATGGCGATGGACAGCGCAAAAGACTCTATCACACCCGATAGACGACCGTGCTGGATCCAGAGTAAACCCCCGTACAAGTCGTACTTCGCCAGGAAGATTCCCCATGTCCCAACTGTCGTCAGCGATGTATCACCGAAGGTGGCGGTTCCCTTGAAGTTGCCGGCGACGAACTTGTTTCCCTCGCTGTCCAGGGCGGCGGCGAAGCCGTGGTCCTCGCCGGTTCCACCGGCGTTGATCAACCAGGACGGCGTGACACATGGCGCGGTGCTAGTCGCGAACAAGAGTGCAGCACAATAGAATAGTGCTGTAACACGATTCATGAAGAACATGAGATACCTCCTGCTGTGGGGCTGTGTAGATGTCAGGTTTAGGGAGCCCTGACCTGGAAGCAGGTGCTATAATACAAAACGGTGCTCGGAATCATGAAGACGGATCTGGTCAATCGCTTAGTTTACGGATCATTCGAGCATGCTCGACCTGGTCCGGCGAATATGGGCCACACCTGAAATCCGTATCGCAGCACGACCTGATGTCTGAAACGACCTGGTAAGCTATTCTTTGAAAATAACCACTGATCAACTTAGAAGGGATCCAGGACTCCATCCCGACCAAGCTGTAAGAAAGCCCCCGGCGAGTGGCTAAGAGGCCATGCCGGGGGCAGGTTCAAACTATTCGAGACCCAGTGAGTCAGAAGGAGCCTATTTTATCAGTACCAACTTCCGCGTCAGGATGAGATCCTCAGCTTCCAGCCGGTAGAAGTACACGCCACTGCTTAGATCGACCGCGTTGAAGACAACGCTGTGCGGGCCCGCTTCCCGCATGCCGTCCACCAGCCTCGCCACCTGTCGTCCGGTCAAATCATAGACTATCAGTGTAGCGGCAGCCGTCTGCTCGAGGCTGAACTCGATAGTGGTCGCCGGATTGAAGGGATTCGGGTAGTTCTGCTTCAGATCGAAGCTTAGCGGTTGCTCGTCGGCATCGACCGTGATGCATTCGATGAAAAGCGGAATCGCATGCCCCTGGTTTTCTCTCCCAGTGGATGATGTGTTGCCACTGATGTTCAGGTGAGCTTCGAACGCATCGTAGATCCCCTCATCGAGTTGAGCATAGGCCTCAAAACCCAGAAGCGGTGTGTTGTCATCACCTGGCGTTTCGTAAACCCATTCGAAACCTCGAGGTGATGTGTTGCCTTCACCGTTTCCATTGATGAGCAAGTTGTTGGGCCAGCCGATATCATAGATTTTGATCCAGGCATCGCCCGGCGATTCGTCAGGCATCAACCCATCTTCCGCAACGTCAAGTACAAGCGCATAGAGATTACTGGCAGAACAATCATAGCGCAGATAGAGCTTCGACAGGATTGCGAAGCCAGGCCAATCCGGGTTTGGATTCCCAGCATTGTACATGTCGGCGAAGAAGTCGTTGGTCAGATCCCATTCAGCGGGATCACCGTCTACAACAATACCCGCGCCATACGCTGGATGTTGTGCGATAACCGGGACAGGAGTGATCAATAGAGAAATCAAAAAGAGACTGCACGTCAGTACTATTGATAAGCGTCTATCAACAACGCTGCGCGCCTGCTTCTGTTTCCAGTTCATGATTCCCAGCCTCCTCAGTTACGATCGGTCGGAGTACCCTGAATTCTGGGCATCCCGCCAGTTTCTGTTTGTATTAGTTTGTAGTTCGCTATTGGTCGAAATACAGAGGTATCGCATCATTGTCGAAGACAACCATCAATAGTTTATTTCTTCACGCAATTATTTGGAGGAAGAACGGTATTAGACTTTACCTGAAGTAAATGTGTAATACAACAACGCACATGCCGTGCCGAATGTGTCACATAGCCAGCCCTACAATCCTTGTCTGCTGAAGGATCAGGCCACTGGCCGTAGCTCTACTGCAACAGTGAGCTGGAACGAGTATGACAGCGACCCGAATTAAAAAAGCGCGTGTGACAATTATGACAATTAAACATGCAAAATGAGAGCCTGGTGCAAAATATCGCAGTCAAGCATCCACCTGTTTTGACATCCTGGGCGAGTTCACCGGATGGACCTTCATCGCGGGCTCTTCTCGAATGCTATCTCAACCCGTCTCATGGTCCTTCACCAGAACCTGATGGACCAGCTCGGACTCGATGTGGTTCGACAACCTGCCATCCACCACTTGTTACATTCTATCTCGAGCTTGGTGACTACAAATGGAAGGAACTGGTCACCTGAGGCTTCAGTTTCCGAATGTGAGCACAACAATGTTCCGAACCTTGAGCATACCTCGTACAACGGTCTTCCTCTGCTTCCTCAGCGGACTGATTTTTCAGGCAGCTCCTGAAAGCAGCCCAACGGAAGCCCTGGATACCTCCCGGGTTTCCCTCCCGCCCGCCGAAGTGGATTCGATGGCGATGCGGGCCGCCGTTCAGCGCCTGGAGGACAGCCTGCGCCTGGGCATCGACCAGCTCAGCCGGGCCTGGAACGAGCACGAGTTCTTCCACACCGACAGCGTCCGGTTGTCCGTTCAGCGCAGCCTGGGCCGGGGCTGGCGCGACTGGGCCATCGCGAGCGCCCCGCGACGGGGGATGACGGGCGCGCAGTGGCTGCGCATGGCCGAGCTGTTGAGCTGGCTCGAACGCTTCGACATGGAGAACGCCTTCGAGCTGGAACTCAACGCCTACAAGTGGGCGGCGCTCTACCCGGAGTTTGAATTCCTAGCCCTCAGCCTGCTGCTCGAACGGTACAGGGAGACCGCCTTCGCCCCAGGCATGCTGAGCACCGGCGAGCGCCTGCTGGAGCTGGATCCGGAGCGCGCCGTGGCCGACGGCCGCGAAAAGGACATGGCCCTGGCCTGTTATTTCCTGGGCGACTGGAAAAGCGGCAAGACCTGGATTCGCAAGCACCTGGAGCACCATCCGGAAGATGCGCACGCCAGGGAGCTGAAGAAGAAGCTGCGGGAGCTGAAGAAGCGGCGCTAGTGAATCGATCTATGTGAAACGGTCCAAAAGGATTCACTCAGAATCGACACTCTCACATTATCCCCCTTGAATTCCCATCGCAAATCATGGATGAAGTGCATGTTTCGGCTGTCCGTGCTGTAATCCAGGTCGATTCCGCAGGGAAGAAGGCGTTGCCGTAATACGGCGATTGGCATGATGCACCGGCAACGGCCCAAAACGTGAGAGCCGGCCCGGGTCGAGTTTTCCTCGGATTTTCAGCTTGGATTTGGTAAGAATTCAATATCTGGACCCTGACCGGAACGGGGCCGGAAACCTGAACACCGCGCAGCCCGGCGCGGATCGAAAACCAGCGGGAATTTGACGGTTCGTGAGACCGGTTGCGAAGCTCGATTTCAACTTGAGAGCGGTCGCAGGTGAGACCCAATCTTGAATGCACGGCCGGGACGGCGCGAAAGCGGCGTGGCGGATCTTTCGCGTCAGTCCGCCTGCGCCGGGACTGATTCCTTCGGCAGAGTAATACGATAGAATAGAACGCGGGTCCCTGCCGCGTACCGAATTTAAACTGACAGAGGGAGCCATGAAGAAAGCACTTGGATTTGCACTGGTTCTACTGGTAGCGGGATCCGTCCAGGCGCGCTGGCAGCAGGTTTTCGTGCCGCTGCCGGAGAAGGGAGCCTTGCAGGACGTGCAGCGCGTTCTGGGCGGCCTGGATCACTGCGGGACGGTTTTCAGCGAAGCCGGCGTCGAGTTTCCGGCCACTGAAGAGGACGTCTCCGCGCTGTACCGCGCAGGTCTGAGCCCGCAGGTGCTGGTGGACGACCTGGAGGAATTCTACGCCGAGCGCCTGGGCTACAGCCGCAACTACGGCGCGTATCACACCTACAGCGAGGGCATGGCGGAGATCCAGCAGCTGCACGACGATTTTCCCGACATCGTTGGAACGCCCTTCGTGATCGGGCTGAGCCTGGAGGGCAACGACATCTGGGCGCTGAAGATCTCGGACAACCCGGAGATCGACGAGGAGGAGCCCGAGGTCTTCTACAACGCCTACATCCACGCGCGCGAGGCGATCACCATCGAGGTGCTGCTGCACTTCATGCATCACCTGACCGACAACTACGGCACCGACCAGCGCGTCACGGATATAGTCGACGGGCGCGAGCTGTGGTTCGTGCCCTTCATGAACCCCGACGGCGTGCTCTACAACGAGGCGACCAATCCCGGCGGCGGCGGGATGTGGCGCAAGAACCGCCGCAACAACGGCGACGGCAGCTGGGGCGTGGACCTCAACCGCAACTACGGCTACATGTGGGGCTACGACGACAGCGGCTCAAGCCCCTACGGCTCCAGCGAGACCTACCGGGGAACCGGCCCCTTCAGCGAGCCGGCCAGCCAGGTGATCCGCGACTTCACCAACGCGCATGAGTTCACCGCCTCGCTGACGTATCACAGCTACAGCAATCTCTACATCTACCCCTGGGGCTACGACAACATCTACACCCCGGACCACGACACATTCGTCAGCATCGCCGACCAGCTCAGCCAGTTCAACGGCTACGCTCCGGGTACGGCCTGGGAGCTGCTCTACCCGGTGAACGGCGACACCGACGACTGGTTCTACGGCGACGACGCCATCCACCCGGCCATCTTCGCCCTGACGCCGGAAGTGGGCAGCGGCAGCGACGGCTTCTGGCCCTCCGAGTCGCGGATCGAGCCCCTGGTGGAGGAGAACCTCGAACCCAACCTGCTGTTCGCCGAGATGGCCGGCAATCCCTGGGGCACCCTGCCGCCAGCGGCGCCGACCCTGGACGAGCTGGGCGAAGTGGGCGCCGACTATGTGCTGACCTGGTCCACGCCGGATCCCGATCCGCAGAATCCGGCCGTGGATTACGAGCTGCGCGAGATGACCGGACTGATCGAGGGCGAGGACGATTTCGCCGACGCGGACAACTGGGTGGACGGCAGCAATCCCTTCACCCTCAGCGGTTCCCGCTATGTCAGCGCGCCCTACAGCTTCTACGGCGGCGAGCAGAATTCCACCAACGCCATATCAACGCTGGCGGAGAACATCAGCGTCGAGAGCGGCGACGCGATCACCTTCCAGACCTGGTACGACATCGAGGTGGACTATGATTACGCCTACGTTGAGATCAGCACCAACGGAGGCGGATCCTGGAGTACGCTGCAGGGCAACATCACCACCACCTACGATCCCAACGGCAACAACGACGGCCACGGCATCAACGGCAATTCTGGCGGCTGGATCGCCGCCGACTTCCCGCTGGACGGCTACGTGGGGCAGAGCGTCAGTGTGCGCCTGCGCTACGAGACCGACACCTACGTGCTGGAAGAGGGCTTCTACGTGGACGATTTCGCGCCTGTGAACACCTTCGCTTCCGAAATCGTGCTGGACGACCACATCGCGGCGGAGAGCTACGCCGTCAACGGACAGTCGCCAGGCGACTACTGGTACAAGGTGCGCGCGCGAGACGCCGAGGACGACCTCAGCGGCTGGTCCAACGTGATCCACGTGATCTCGACGGGCGGCGAGGACCTTACGCCGCCGGTCGTGTCGCACACGGGACTGCCGGACACCCAGGACGGCGAAGGCCCCTGGACGGTGAACGCGGAAATCACCGACGCTTCCGGGGTGGCCTCCGCCGACCTCGAGTACCGCGTCAACGCCGGCGGCTGGACGGTGATTCCCATGGCTCCCACGCGTGATACCTGGACGGCCGACATCCCCGGGCCCGTAGCCTGGGGCAGCACGGTGGAATACCAGATCACGGCCACGGACGCCAGCGCCAACTCGAATACGGGCACCACCGGGCCCTGGTCCTTCGAGATCCTGGCGCCCAGCGGGCTGGAGTACTGCCAGGACTTCGAGGGCGGCCTGGACGATTTCACCGTCGAGACCTACATCCCGGCGGGCAACAGCTGGACCACCAGCACGCATTCGGGCCAGGGAACAACGGCCTACATCCAGTACAGCGCCTCCGGGCAGGAAGACCACTCCGCGCTGATCAGTCCCGTCTTCGACTGCAGTGGCCAGGCAACCATGGAACTCGGTTTCTGGCACCACCTGAAAATGGGCTGGACCGGCGCCTGGACCGACGCCTACCTGCGCGGCTCGGTGGACGGCGGCGCCAACTGGCCCTACCTCCTGGGTGAATGGCACGAGGACGACCAGCCGGGCGAGTTCGAAATCGAGGGTACCGAAACCCTGGACATCACTTCCTGGGCCGCGGGCGAAGCGCAGGTGCGGATCATGTTCGAGTATCACGACGAGTACGACTGGTGGTGGTACGTGGACGACGTCTGCCTGACTGGCACCCTGCCCCCGCCGGATCCCGATCCGGTGGTGGTGGTCATCTCCGCCAGCGGGGCCGACATCCTGCTGGACTGGGATGCCGCCGCCGGGGCAGAGATCTACGACGTCTATTATTCGACCGCTGCCTGGAGCGGGTTCGCGTTGCTGGCCAGCACCGTGTCCACGGAGTACCTGCACGAGGGCGTGGCCGCTTCCGGCGAGGGCTTCTACTACGTGGTTAGCCGCAACAGCACGGACCTGGTCGCGGGGGACGAGATCCAGGTGATCGATCCGGCGCACAATCGCCGCCCCGCTCCACCGCAGGATAAGCCGGTCAACGGAGCGCGGTGATCCGCCGGCGGTTTTCCGCTGATCGCGGGCTTCGTCCCGCACTCTGAATCAAGCAAGCGAAAATCGGGGCCGTCTCACGAACCGGGACGGCCCCGTTACTGTTTTTGTTTGAATATTGAATAGCATTGAAGTTTGCGTGAACATCATTCTAATCTTGCGCATGTAAATTCAATCTCTTAGCTTTGCGATCTAGTTTCGATCCGCCGCGCGAATGGACTATCGAACCTGCACGGTTCTTATCGAGGCGGATCGTTTCCCCTGTGTCCGAATCGATTCCAGGGTATCACAGTCGTTCCGTTCATGAACTACATGGGTGCGGGCGGCGAAGAATGCCCGCCGGTTCCGTCCCAGAAACCTGTTTAGCCGGGGAGCCCTCCCGCGAATGAAACTGCACTTCGTGATACTCATGCTGCTCGGACGGTTGTCCGTGGCCGATCCGCTGGTCCACCTGGAGGAGTCCGCGCCGGGCGATCCTCGGAATCCGCCCGCGGGCGAACTGGTCTTCGATTTTCCCGACCCGGCGATCGGAACGCTGACCCTGGACGGCCGTGAATGGAGTTCGGTGGCCATGGAGGGCTGCGGCCTGCTGGGCATTCCCGGCGCGCCGGACCTGCCCGTTTTCAGCCGCTTCGTCGAGATCCCCGACAGGGCGGGCCTGCGCGTCGAATGGCTCGAGGGCGATTTCGAGATCCTGCGCGCGCCGCCGGTGGTACCGCAGCAGGAGCGCGTGCACCGGCGGGAGGACCTGCCCCTGCCCTTCATCATGGACGAGGAAGCCTTCCAGCTGGAGACTTATCCGCCGGCAACGCACAGCCACGGCGACCCTGTCCTGCTGCGCAACAGGCGCCTGGTCAAGTTGACCGTCCACCCGGTGCAGATGATGGATGGAGGAGCGACGCTGAAAGTCTGGAGCCGGATGCGCCTGCGCCTCGTTTTCGAGGGCGCGAACCCGGTCAACCAGCGCGAGTATGCCATCGCCGATCCGGGCCGGTCGCTGCCGCAGGCGGTGGAAAGCGGCATCATCAACGCCGCGGAAAACGTCGAACAGGACGGCCTGCGGGGGATCTTCGATCCCAGGGCGCTGCCCGGTAATTACCTGGTGCTGGCGCGTGACACGGAGATCACGGAAAACACCGTGTTCCAGGAATTCATCGATTGGAAGCGCGGCAAGGGACACCACGTGTCCGTCGCCACCCAGAACGAGATCAGCGGCTGGAACTACACCCAGATCCGCGAATACGTCCAGGAGTCTTACGAGAGCGACGAGCATACCCCCGAGTTCCTGCTGCTGACAGGGGACCCGGACGCGATCGGCGACTTCTACCTCCCGGTAGGCCCGGGGGGCGGCGGAGGGCAGCTCGACCACTACTACAGCCGCGTGGAGGGGACGGACATCCTCGGCGACATCGCGGTGGGGCGCGTCTCCGTGGCCAACATCTCCCAGCTGCAGTCCGTGCTGCGCAAGATCATGGTCTACGAGCAGGATCCCACGGGCAACGGGGCCGGCGACGACTGGCTGTCTCACGCCGCGTTGTCCACGGGCTACCAGGCCCTGAGCATGGTCCAGTTGTCGCGCAGCATCGTGATAGACCTGCTGGAGAAGGGCTACGACGACGTGGACAGTCTGTGGTACAACTCGACGGCCTCCTGGGTCAACGCCCGGTTCAACGAGGGCATCAGCTTCTACAATTACCGCGGCTGGATCGGCATGAACGGCGTGGACACGGAATACGTCAACAACGACGCGAATTTCCAGAATTCCTATCGCACGCCGGTGGCGGTGATCTACACCTGCGCCACGGGCAACTTCTACAGCAGCTACGAGGAGGCGGTGACGGAAGCCTTTCTGCGCAAGGGCAGTTACGCCGAGCCGCGGGGCGCCGTCTGTGCCTTGGGCTTCGCCACCTCCAGCACGCACACGGCCTACAACAACGCGGTCTGCGGAGGATTCTGGGCTGGGGCCTGCGACCTGCAGCTTCCGCAGGTGGGCACCGACATGTTTTACGGCAAGTACACGCTGTACCTGACCCTGCCCCCGGGCGACCAGCACTCGGAGGATTTCGCCAACTGGACCAACCTGATGGGCGATCCGGGCATGGAGATGTGGATCGGGCGTCCGGCCTCGTTCTTTGTGACACATCCCGACGAGCTCGAAATCGGGCAGGGACACGTGCAGGTGCTCGCAGAGTCATCCGGTCTGCCCGTAGAAGGAGCCACGGTCAGCTTGTACCAGGCTTCGACCGGAAGCCAGGTCCGCGGCCTGACGAGCGCCGAGGGGAGCGTGCTGCTCGCCCTGGAGGGCTTCTCCCCGGAGGACCTGGACCTGACGGTGTCCAAGCCGCAGGTGATACCCTATCGCACGACGTTGAGTTTTCACCAGCCGGAGGCCCACCCGTCGGTGCAGGACGCGGGCCTGCAGGGAGACGGACTCGCCCGGCCCGGCGCGGAGATCACGCTGTATCCCGAACTCCTGAACTCGGGGGACTCCGAAGCCCTGTCGAACTTGAGCGCCTCCCTCGCCCTGGATCCGGCTTACGGCACCGTGCTGGACGGCGATTGCGCCTGGCCGGATCTTGAGCCCGGGGAATCCGCAACGGCCCAGGATTCCCTCCGGATCCAGCTCGATCCCCGGCTTGAAGCGGAATCGGCGGTGGAGTTCGGACTCGCGCTGTCCTCCGACCAGGGGACCTTCAGCGAAGCGCTGGTGATTGAAATCAGCGCTCCGCGTATTACGACCGGCTCGCTCAGTTTCGCACCAGGCGGTTCAAGCATGCCCGTGGGCAACAGCGCCGAGATGACGGTGGACCTGCTCAACGCAGGAAACCTCGACGCCTCTAGCCTGAACCTGTGGCTGCTCAGCGAGGATCCCTTCGTCTCGGTGTCGTCCGACAGCCTGACGGTAGTCAGCCTGCCGCAGGGCGGCGCGATCGGCGCGGTTTTCGAACTGGAGTCGGATACGGCGGCCTTCGGCGGCTACACGGCGGAGCTGACGATCGAATGGAGCTCCGACGGCGGCATCCTGGGCAGCGTGCCCCTCTCGGTTCCCCTGGGCGGCGAGTCGGCTGAGTCCCCCACCGGTCCGGACGGCTACGGCTACCGGGTCTACGAGGATATGGACATGAACTCGGAATCGCCCGCCTTCCTATGGATCCCGCTGGCTCCCGACGAGGGAGGGTCCGGCACCGAACTGGACATCGACGACCACGGGAACGAGCAGGACACGGCCGTGCTCGTGGACCTGCCTTTCGAGTTCGTGTATTACGGGCGGAGTTTCGACCAGCTGGGCGTGTGCTCCAACGGTTTCGCGGCATTCGGGCCGCAGGGGCACCTCGAGACCGATTTTCGCAACCATCCCTTCCCGACGGGTCTGGGACCGGACAACATGGTGGCGCCGATGTGGGACGACATGTACGTCACTTCGAGCAATTCGGGCGTCTACACCGGGTACTTCCCCGACGAGCACGTCTTCGTCGTCGAGTGGTACAACCTCAGGCTCAACGGATTCAGCGGCGACCGCAACACATTCGAGATGATTCTCTACGATCCCGAATTCCACCCCACGGCCGGCGGGGACGGCGAGATCGTCTTCCAGTACATGGAGTTCAACAATACCCAGGAAAATCACTACGACTTTCCCTATTGCAGCATCGGCTTCAAGAACGGGGACAGCACGGACGGGCTGACGCTCTCGAACTACAACATGGAACCCGAAACTGTCTCCGGATTCAGCGACGGCCGGGCCCTGCGTATCACAACAGACCTGGGAACGTCCTCCAGCGAGGATCTGGCCCCGCCGACGGTGGTGCACACCGGACACGAGGACGTGTACGGGACCGAGGGTCCCTGGAACGTCGAGGCCGAGATCACCGATTATTCAGGCATCTCATCTGCCGTGCTCGAGTACCGGATCAACGAGGGCTCGTTCCAGCAGGTGCCGATGAGCGCCGACGGCGACACCTACTCGGCGGAAATCCCCGGACCGGCGCCGATGAGCGCGGTGATTCAGTATCACTTCATCGCGGTCGATGCGAGTCCCAACGAGAATTCGGTGACCACCTTCGATTACAGCTTCAACATCCTGCCCCCCATCGGCCAGGACTACTGCCAGGACTTCGAAGACGGCTTCGGCGACTTCACCGTCGAGACCTGGGGCTCGGGCAACACCTGGACCATTACGGGCTGGCCGGGACAGGGCAACGCGGCCGAGATCACCTACAGCTCCTACGGACAGGAAGATCACGCGGCCTTGATCACTCCCGTCTTCGACTGCAGCGACCAGAGCGTGGTGACCTTCAGCTTCTGGCAGAGTCTGCGGATGGGCTTCAGCGGTTCATGGACCGACGCCTATGTCCGCGGATCGGTGGACGCCGGCGAGACCTGGCCGATCCTGATCCGCGAGTGGCACTCCGACGGGAACCAGGGCGACCTGCTCTACGAGGGCACTGAAGAGGCCGATATCAGCACCTGGGCGGCCGGGGAGAACCTGGTGCGCTTGATGTTCGAGTTCCACGACGAATACGACTGGTATTGGGTCGTGGACGATGTCTGCCTGATCGGCCTGCTGGACCCGGGAAACGCTGTCGAGTTGAGCATCCTGATCCGCGGCAGCGACATCCACCTGGACTGGGAGGCGCTGCAGGGGGCGCTGAGCTACAACGTGTACCACGCGAGCAAGTTGAGTTCCGGGTTCGAGCGTCTCGCCGGACCTGTCGCCACGAACTACGTTCACCGACGCGCGCTGAGCAACGGCAACGGTTTCTACTACGTGACGGCGAACCTGCCCGACGGCGCGCCGGGCGGCGTGAACGAGGATCCCGAGCGCAACCGCCGATCCGCGCCGCCGTTGGAAAAACCGCGCTGATCCACCCTGGAATCAAGAAGGACCTTCCCGCGGGAAGGCCCTTTCTATTCGAGTCTCGAACGGGCGGTGTGTCACTCCGCGAGGGTCCGGATCACAGCTTCGGCACCGCTTTGTAGCCGTAGTAGATAACCGAGGCCTCGCAGTCCTCGTAGACGCGGCGGAATTCGAATCGCACCGGCATGCCGATCTTCAGCTGATCCAATTCGCAGTCGGCGATCTGCGCCGTGAGGCGTACCCCCTCCGCGGTTTCGACGATGGCCAGCGCGTAGGGCGCCAGGTCGACGAAGGGCGAGGGCGGTACGCGAATCACCGTGTAACTCAGGACGGTCCCCTCGCCGGATAGCCCGATTTCCTCGAACTCGGCGTTCAGGTCCTTCGGCGAAACGATCCGGGGCGGGAAGAAGACCTGGCCGGTTTTCGTGTCGCGGCCGGCGATCAGCCGGTAACGCTGCGGTTGTTCCCGCCAGACGCGGGCGGTCAATGTCTGCGCCATCTCTCAGGCCTCCAGAATGTGGACCACGGTACTGCCCCCGGATCCGCCCATGTTCTGAGCCAGCCCGCGCTTAACGTTCTTGAGCTGGCGTTCGCCTTCCGCCGCACCCCTGAGCTGCTTGACCAGCTCGACGATCTGGGCCGCGCCGGTGGCGCCCACGGGATGGCCCTTGCTCTTCAGGCCGCCCGAAGGATTGACCGGGAATCCGCCGTCGCGGGCCGTTTCGCCGGCCAGCGTGGCGGGACCCGCTCCGCCGGGTTCGAACAGGCCCAGGGATTCGAGCACCAACAACTCGGAGATGGTAAAGCAGTCGTGCACCTCGGCGAAATCGACGTCGCCGATCGTCAGACCTGCCATCTTCAGCGCCCGTTCGGCGGCGATCCGTGTGGCGGGAATGGTGGTCAGGTCGGGACGGCTGTGCAGCGCGATGGTGTCCGTCGCCTGCCCGCTGCCGGTGATCCGCACGATCGGCCGGCCCAGCTTCTTCGCCAGTTCCACCGGCGCCAGGATCACGGCGGCCGCGCCGTCGGTGACCGGCGAGCAGTCGAGGATGTGCAGCGGATCGGCCACCATCACCGAGTTCAGCACCGCTTCCGCCGTGATACGCCCGCGGAACTGGGCCAGCGGGTTGTGGACGCCGTTCTCGTGGTTCTTGACCGCCACGCCCGCCAGCATTTCCGGCGTGGTGCCGTAGCGGTCCATGTGGGCGTGCGCCATCATGGCGTACAGTCCCGGGAAGGAGGCGCCGTGGAAGGACTCGTACTCGGCGTCCGCCGCGGTGCCCAGAGCGTAGGTGGCGGCGTTGCCGTCCACGTCGGTCATTTTCTCCACGCCGCCGGCCAGCACGATATCGCTCATCCCGCCGGCCACCTCGATGAAGGCCTGGCGGATTGCGCAGCCGCCCGAGGCGCAGGCGGATTCGACGCGCGTGGCCGGCGCGGGAGCCACGCCCAGGTAGTCGGCCAGCAGGCTGCCGATGTGTTCCTGCCCCACGAACAGGCCGCTGGACATGCAGCCGATGTACATGGAATCGATGTGATCCACGCCGGCGTCGAGCATGGCGACCTTGCCCGCTTCCACGAAAAGGTCTCGGAGGCTGGTCTCCCACAACTCTCCGAACCTGGTCATGCCGATGCCGATAACAGCTACGTCACGCATTGGACATCTCCCTCAAGAGTTGCGGATGATCTTGCGGCGATACTTGGCGTATTCGCCGTAGCTCAGGTAGTGTTTGTTCTCGTCGAGCTGCGGGCGCGTGAAGGGCGCCTTTCCGCGCGCGGCCTCGATCTCCTCGGTGACCCTGAAGACGAAACCGTCCGAACCGGCGCCGCTGCCGTAACTGACGAAGAAGATCCGGTCACCGGGCTTGGCCACGTCGAGAATCGCGGTCAGGCCGATGGGCGAAGCGCCGGAGTAGGTGTTGCCCAGCCAGGGCGAGAGCCAACCTGTGGTGAACTGCTCCGACTTCGTATCGAAGCCCAGCATCCCGGCGATCTTCTGGGGGAACTTGCCGTTGGGCTGGTGGAATACGCAGTAGGCGAAATCCTCCGGGCGCAGGCCGCTCTTCTCCAGCAGCGCCCTGCCCGCCCCGAGGTTGGTGCGGAAGTAGGCCGGCTCGCCGGTGAAGCGCCCGCCGTGCTGCGGATAGTGCTCGTGCTCGCGGCGCCAGAAGTCCGGCGTGTCGCTCATCCAGGAGACGCTGTGATCCACGGCGGCCACCACGCGCTCGCCGCCCATGATGAAGGCGGCCGCGCCAGCGCTGGCGGAGTATTCCAGCGCGTCGCCCGGGGCGCCCTGGCTCGTGTCCGCGCCTATGCCCAGCGCATAGGGCATCTCGCCCGATTTCACATGCGAGTACGCGACGTACATGGCCTCGCTGCCCGCCTTGCAGGCGAACTCGAAATCGGCGCAATGCACCAGGTTGCCGCAGCCCAGGGCCTCGGCCACGGTGGTTCCGCTGGGCTTCACGGCGTAGGGATGCGATTCGCTGCCGATGTAGACGGCCCCGATTCCGGTGGGATCGATGTCGGCCCGTGCAAGCGCCGAACGGGCGGCCTCGACGGACAAGGTGATCACGTCCTGGTCGGGAGAGGGAACCGACTTTTCGTAGAGCAGCAGTCCCCTCTTGTAGCTCGGTGCATCGGTCCCCCAGACGGAGGCGATCTCCTCGAGCTTGATCCGGTTGCGGGGGAGTTTCGCTCCCCAGCCGACGATGCCTACCGCCATACGCCCTCCTAGCGTTATCGTTTCATGGTTTTATCAGTCTGGAATCGGTGCACCGTGGCGGGAGCACCGGCGCGACGGGCCATCGCGCCCATCGTTCAGGCGGGCCTCTGCAGCTCGCCTATTAGGAAATTAACAAGGCTGCAGCGGATCTACCAGTGCGATCAGCGCGTCGGGAATATCCACCTCCATCAGCAGCATGGCCTGCCCGTGGGTCTTTCCCTGGGCGTCGCTTTTCAGCGACATGCTGCCCCCGCCGCCCAGGGAATCTTCCAGGATGAAATTCAAAGCCAGCAGGTTGTCCAGCTCGTAGCGCCGGACCCCGCCCCTGGCCAGCCGGCCGAAGTGCCGGGCGACCAGCTCGGGCGTCAGGTTCTCCAGCGCCCACTCGTAGAACTCGCGCCGGATGAAAACGACTCCCACGTTGGAATGGGCGCCCTTGTCGCCTGATCGCGCATGGGCGATCTGTTCCAGCCGGATTCTCATGAGGACTCCACGGTGACTTTGGTCCGCACCAGGGACTTGGGGATCAGGGCAGGCCAGTAGGCCACGATTTCCTGGGCCTTGGGGCGCCCCCCGGCGAAGCCGGTGATCCCGGGAGGACCATTCGTGATCACGGGAGCCAGTTCCTTGCCGAAGCGGTCGACTTTCTTCCTGTTGCGGTCCCGTACCGCCAGGCGCAGGACGACCTCGTTGACTTGCCCGGAGTGCACTCCGATGCCCGGGTGGCAGGTGTCCACTCCCAGGTATTCCGTCAGCGTGTCCTCGTATTCGCAGCACTCGCGGCGCAGTCGCTCCCAGATGATCTCCGCCACTTTTTTCGCCTTGTCGAGGGCGCGCGGACCGGAGATGGTCAACTGGCTGGCGGCCTTGTAGCCTGCCAGGTACGAGATGGAAACTTTGAACGTATCCGTTGCCGGCAGGCCCCGCACGCCCTTCACCAGCACCCGGTCCGGGGACTCTTCCTCCAGGTCGAGCGAGGTGAAGTCCACCCGGACGTCCGGCGATATGTAATTCCGGGGATCGCCCATCTCGTAGAGGATCTGCTCCGTGATACTCAGACGGTTGACCAGTCCGCCGCTGCCGTCGGGCTTGGTGATCACGAATTCGCCGCCGGCGTCGATCTCGATGGCGGGGTAGCCGATGCCGGCGTAATCTTCGATCTCCCACCAGCGGGAATAATTGCCGCCAGTACACTGGGCACCGCACTCGGTGATGTGCCCGGCCACCGTGCCGGCCGCCAGCCGATCCCAGTCGTCACGCCGCCAGCCGAACTCGTGGATCATCGGTCCCAGCGCCAGCCCGGGATCGGAGACCCTGCCGGCCAACACGATCTGGGCGCCCAGGTCCAGCGCTTCGGCGATGCAGAAGGAGTCGATGTAGACGTTGGCGGAGGTGATCCGGTCGCGGATCGTCGAAAGTTCCTCGCCGGTTTCCATGTTGCGGAGCCCGGCTCCCTGTTCGACCAGCCGGTCGAGATCCTCGAGGATGTCGTCGCCTTCCACAAGACCGATCTTCAGGCCGGTTCCCTGCTTGCGGGCCTCCGCCATCAGCGCCTCGCAGCAGGCCTTGGGATTTACGCCGCCGGCGTTGGTGATGATCCGGATTCCCAGTTCCGAGACGCGCGGCAGGATGCGGTGCATCAGCTCTACGAAGTCCCGGGCGAAGCCGGCGCCGGGATTCCGCAGCCGCTGGCGCTGCATGATCGAGAGGGTCACTTCGGCCAGGTAGTCGAGCGTCAGGTAGTCGATCCGTCCGTGGCGCACCAGGTGCACCGGGGCGTCCACCGAGTCTCCCCAGAATCCCTGGCCGTTGGCTATGCGAATGAAGTCGGACATTGAGGTTCCGTTTCTAACTGTACCTGGAAGCCGGCGTCGATGTTTCAGAGCGCCCGATCCGGTGGCGCGGCGGAGACCGCCTTCCTCAACGCTTCCATAAGCGAGGCCACGTCATCGAAGCGGCGCAACTGGTACCCGGCCAGCGGCTGGCGCTCCCAGCCCAGCAGCAGCACCGGCCTGCCGTGCTTGAGGGCCAGCGCGATTTCCGAGAGGGTTCCCGATCCCCCGGGCAAGGCCGCCACGGCGCGCGAGGAGAGCACGTTGACCAGGTTGCGTCCGCTGCCCATGCCCGTCAGAATCGGCAGTTCGACGAATTCGGAGGCCCCGGACCAGTCGGCGCCCGGCAGCACCCCGATTACCGTTCCACACGCGCTAGCGGCGCCCCGCGAGGCGGCGTGCATCACGCCCGCCCGTCGCCCGCCGGTGAGCAGGATCCAGCCCTGTGCGGCGATTGCGCGGCCCAGTTCTTCGGCCAGCTTGATGACGGCGGGGGTGGATGCGCCTCCGCCCATGACGCCGATGATCGTTTTCATGTCTGGTCTATGAATTCCACCGCATGATCGACGTAGCGGCCGCTTTCGTAGTCGAAACGCGCCAGGAAACGTCGCCCGGACAATACCCAGGGCAGGAAGTGGCGGTCGCCCTCCCAGAGCGGAATTCCGCGCCTGGCGTCCTCCGGCGGCACTCCGGGGATGTAACACGAATCCAGCAGACGGTCGCGGGGAATCCACTCCAGGACGCCCTCCCGGGAATCCTCGAGCAGGGCGCCATCGCAGTCGGCGGCGCGGAAGAGGAACACCGACCAGTCGTTGCTGCCGTCGAAACGGGGAAAGACGATGTGCCCGGCGAAACTCAGCCGGTCCGCCCGCAGGCCCGATTCCTCCAGGAGCTCCCTGCGGGCGCAGTCCAGGGGGCTCTCCCCGGGCTCCAGTTTCCCGCCCAGGCCGTTGTACTTGCCCGCGTGCAGGTCGCCCGGCTGCTTGCCCCGGCGGATCATCAACACGCTGTCGCCCTGCTCGACGTAGCACAGAGTGGCTTCGATCGTGGGCATCAGCGGCGGCTGGTCTTGTCGAAAGTATAGGCGCGGCGAAGGATCTCGGCCATCCGGTCGGGGTTGATGCTCGAGGGCGTGGGAAGATCTTCGTCGCTCAGGAAGGATGCGACCACGGGAAATCCGCGGCCCAGCGTGCTGTCGAAGGGCGTCATTTCCTCCGCCACGGTCCAGCTGCCCTCGTTGCGCTCTTCCACGCGGACCGTCCGCAGGGCTTCGTCCAGGGGGGCGTAGCGGAAGTACCAGGTGTTGGAAGTCTCGCCTTCCCAGAAACCGGGCGCCCGCCAGCGGTTGATGATCTCGGCCCACATGTACCCGGGATACAACAGGTCGTGATACCAGCCGTCCTCCGCCTCGACAGAAACCAGCTGGATGCGCTCGTTGTCGTAGCGGTTTCGCGCGTAGCTGCCGAGGATGCAGGCGTCGTCCAGGGGCGCGTTGAACTCCGGCACGTGCAGCGCCCTGGCGTAGTCGTCGCCGTGCAGGCTGCGCGGTATCACGAAGGCCACGAAGCGATGGTGGTATCGTCGGTGCGGGATGGAGCCCGAATCCAGGAGTCGCAGGCCCTCGTCCACGGCGCTCAGGTCCACCCTCCCGGCGGAATCTTCCAGCAGTCCGGGAATCGCTTCGCAACAGCGCCGGTGAATCTCGCTCTCCGTGTTTCCCTCGCGCCGGCCCTGTTCGATCAGTTCGATGAGACCTTGGTAGAGTTGCATTGCAGGTCGATTCGCCCAGGCCCAGAAATCGCCGATCTCGGCCGCCCCGATCAGGATTTCGCGGTGCCGGAGTGCCGGTTCCGGACGCAACAGCGAGAAGGCCGCGAGAACGCCGTCCACATCCAGGTGGTTGTTGACCACCAGTCCGGACTCGGGCGCCCCCTCGAGCATGAGATAATTAAGCGCGATTTCCGTCGAGCTGTCCGCCCGGTAGCGGTCGTCGGTGTTGTTCGGGTTCCAGTGGCTCAGCTCGATGTCCAGATCCGCGCGAAAGGCCGGACTTGTTCCATCCACGAAGAACCGCCGCTCCCGGGAATCGGGAAACCGGCAGTTCGGCGTTTCCAGAAAGAAACTAAGACCCATGGATGCTCCTGCAGGTACTGTATTGAACCTGGGGACTAGCCAACTTAGCGAACTTTCCAGCGAGCGAGGAGCGGGGAGCGCTTCTTTTCCCGGGTCTGCCGATCCTCCTGAAGCTGATGCAGCGGGTTTCAGACGGGTGAATTTCCTCTTGCCCGGTTTCCAAAGCTATTCTATACTCATCAAGGCCCAATCCTTCTGATGACAGTCATTTATCCGGAGCGCGCGAGGCGGAGCGCCTTAGGGATGATTCCATGAACCTCGCCGCGGCGGTCCACAAGGACGATGGGTTGCCCGGCTCCCCCCGGAGGCCGGTAGCGTGCCTGAGCAGTGTCTGCAAACATGAGGAACCATCACATGACCGCTGGAAAGACCTTGATGCTCTCGCTGTTGTTCTCCGGTCTGCTTTCCGCCGCCCCCCAGGTCCAGCATCACCCGGGACAGGCGGGAGAGCCTGAGTTCTCCGACGGCGAGATAGAGTTCGTTTTCGATGCGCCCCGCCTGGAGAACGTGGACCTGCAAGGGAACTCCTGGACGCTTGTGGACCTCGAAGGCTGCGGAACTCTGGGGCGGCCGGGCGCGCCCGATCTGCCCTCCTTCAGCCGCCTGGTGGAGATCCCCGATTTCTCCGACGTGCGCTTCGAGCTCGTGGATGGCGACTTCGAGGACCTGCGGACGGAGCCCGTACTGCCCGAGCAGGCCCGGTGTCACAGCGAGACGGACCTGCCGCTTCCCTTCGTGTACCGTGAGGACTTCTACCGCGACCAGGTGTATCCCGCCCAGACTGTCGAATGGGACGAGCCCGCTCTGTTGCGCAACCACCGGGTGGCCAAGTTGACTGTCTATCCCGTCCAGATGCTGGACGAGGGTCGCGGCCTGCGGATCTGGAGCAGGATGCTCGTCAGGGTCACCTTCCAGGGCGAAAATCCGGTGAACCAGCGGACCTACAGCATCTCGAACCGTGAGACATCACTTTCGCGCGCGGTCAGGAACCTGATCGTCAACCGCGTGCAGGAAGATGAGGCCCTGCGCGGGATCTTCGATCCGCATTCCATGCCGGGCACCTACCTCGTGCTGGCCCGCAACACGGTCATCACCGGCAACAGCGCCTTCTTCGATTTCGTCGAATGGAAGCGGCGCAAGGGACACAAGGTCTACGTACGCACGCAGTCCGACGTGGGTACCTGGACCAATACCAACATTTTCAACTATGTCCAGGATGCCTACGAGACCTGGGAGGACACGCCGGACTTCCTGTTGCTGGTGGGCGACTCCGGATCCAGCGACAGCGATTACGAGCTGCCTGCCGGTCCGGGCGGAAGCTATGACGGCCAGCAGGACCACTACTACAGCCGCCTGGAGGGCGGCGACATCCTTGGCGACATCGCGGTGGGCCGCATCTCTGTGGAAGGCGCGCAGCAGCTTGGGGCCGTGTTACACAAGATCGAGATTTATGAGACCGATCCCACCGGGCACGGCGCAGGCGACGATTGGCTGGCTCACGCCGCGCTGCTCGTCGGCTGGGACACCAACAGCATGTACCAGCAGACGCTCAGCATCGCCATCGACCTGGGGGAAATGGGCTACGACGACATCGACTCCCTGTATTCGACAAGCAGCCACACGAGCTGGCTGAACGCCCGCTACGCGGAGGGCATCAGCGTGCACAACTACCGCGGCTGGGTGGGGATGAACGATGTGTATCCATCGTGGATCGACAACGACGACAACCTCAACAACTCTTACATGACACCCATGGCCATGACGCCCACCTGCAACTCGGGGGATTTCAACAGCAGCTACTGCCAGTCCGAGGCCTTCCTGCGCAAGGGAGACTATTCCGATCCGCGCGGCGCGGTGGCTGGAATCGGAATGTGCACCTCGGGCACCCATACCGAGCACAACAACGCCCTCTGCGGAGGCTTCTGGTCCGGCTTCTGCGACTGGGGCCTGCCCCAGGTGGGTGTGTGCATGTTCTACGGCAAGTACACGCTCTACATCTCGCTGCCCCCCGGGGACTCGAACGCCGAGATCTTCGCCAACCGGGAGAACCTGATGGGCGATCCCGGAACCGAATTATGGCTTGGAAGACCTGAGGACCTCTCCGTGACACATGACCCAATCCTGTCGACGGGACAGACCCACGCCGCGGTGCTGGTGGAATCGGACGGGCAGCCGCTTCCCGGCGCCGTGGTCTGTTTCTACCAGGCGACCATGGGCGTGCAGGAGCTGGCGATTACGGGGGACGACGGAATCGCCCTGGTGGGCGGCCTGGAAGGCGCCGTCAGCGGAGACATCGAGCTGACCGTGACCAAGTGGCGCCACCTGCCCTACCTGACGACTCTTTCCGTAACGGACCAGAGCGCCTATCCTTCCGTGGTGGACGCGGGGATCGAGGGCGACGGCCTGGCCACGCCCGGGGAGGCTGTTTCTTTCCGGCCCACCCTCGAGAACACTGGTTCCAGCACGACGCTGACCGGAGTCAGCGGCAGCCTCAGCCTGGATCCCGCCTACGGCACCGTGCTCGACGGAAGCTCCACCTGGCAGAACATCTCCGTCGGCGCCACACGCCAGGCCCAGAATCCCTTCGAGGTCCAGCTTGAAACCGATCTGCTGTCGGGCGCCGTCGTTCCCGCCGAGCTGCTTATCAGCAGCAACCAGGGTTCATTCACGGAATACGTAGAGCTGCCGGTCAGCGCTCCCCGCCTGATGGTCGAGGGCACGGTCTTCGATCCGGGCGGCTCCATCGCCCCTCCCGGCGTCAGTACCGAGATGAGTGTCACGCTGGGCAACATCGGGAACTTCGACGCTACGGGGCTGACGGCGCTGCTGACGGGCAGCGACCCCTTCGTCAGTATCACGGACGGCAGCGACACGGTGGGCGACATCCCGGTCTCAGGCAGCGGCACGGCCGTCTTCGATCTGAATATCGCAGGCGAAGCCTTCCCCGGGTACACGGGCGAGCTACGCCTCACCTGGACCTCGGGAGGTGTGATACAGGGCCAGGTTCCGGTGATCGTCTCCGTCGGCACGGCCACTTCGCATTCGCCCACCGGTCCCGATAACTACGGCTACCGAGCCTACGAGGACGTGGACGAGAACACGGAGTCGCCGGTCTTCAGTTGGATTCCGCTGGCCCCGGCCGAGGGGGGAAGCGGCGCGACGCTGCAACCGTTGAGCGACAACGGCGAGGACCAGGACGACGCGGTCCTGATCACCCTGGACTTCGACTTCGTGTATTACGGTGAGACCTTCGATCAACTGGGCATCTGCTCGAACGGCTTCGTCAGTTTCGGACCGACGGGCTACCTCGAGACGGACTTCCGCGACCACCCGCTGCCCTGCGGGCTGGGGCCGGACAACATGATCGCCCCCATGTGGGACGACCACATGATCACGGTCGGCAACAGCGGAGTCTACACCCAGTACTTCCCGGCCGAGCACATCTTCGTCGTGGAATGGTACAACGTGCAGCTCGTGGGTTTCAATCCCGAGCGCAATACCTTCCAGGTGGTGCTCTACGATCCGGCGCACCATCCCACCGCCACGGGCGACGGGGAGTTCCTGTTCCAGTACCTCGAGTACAACAACGTGCAGGAGAACGAGTGGACCTGGAGCGGCGACTTCCCCTACTGCACAGTGGGCTTCAAGAACGGCAACAGCACCGACGGGCTGACGCTGACCCACTGGAACATCTACGACCAGACCGTGGACGGGATCCACGCCGGCAAGGCGATCAAGTGCACCACGGAACTCGGTCAGTACACCTCCGAGGACATCGCGCCGCCGGTTATCGTTCATACTCCCCTGTCCGACTCGCCCGACACCGTGGGTCCCTGGACCGTGTCGGCGCAGATCACCGACGCATCCGGCGTAGCCGTGGCGGATCTCCAGTACCAGGAGAACGGCGGCGGATACACTACCCTGGCGATGAGCAACGCCGGCGACCAGTACTGGGCCGATATCCCCGGCCCGGCGCCGGTGGGCACGGTATTCGATTACCGCATCTACACCGTCGACGCCAGCCCCAACGCCAACGGCACCACGAGCCCCGTCTACAGTTTCGAAATCGTGACGGGCAACCCCCCCACCGGTCCGGACGGCTACGGCTACTACATCTACGATTCCGCCGACGCCGGCGAGGCCAAACCCTACGATTGGGTGGACATCTCCGGCGTGGGCACCGACCTGAACCTGAGCGACGACGACACTGTGGTGCTCGGCCTTCCGTTCAACCTCGTCTTCTACGGCGCGAGTTTCAGCCAGCTCTCGGTCTGTTCCAACGGTTTCGTGGTTCTGGGATCGTCGACCTACACCAGCTATACCAACCGGCAACTGGCTGCCGGCGACGGCACCTCGTACATGGTCTGTCCCTTCTGGGACGACATGGATCCCAGCTCCGGCGGCAGCGTGCGCTACTGGGAGGACCTGACCAATCAGCGGATCGTGATCGCCTGGATCGACGTGCCGCACTGGGGCAGCTACGAGACGGAAACCTTCCAGGTGATCCTGTATCACCCCGGCGCCCAGCCGACGGTGACCGGCGACAGCCCGATCCTGGCGCAGTACCAACTGGTGGATGACGCGGGAAGCTGCACCGTGGGGATCCAGGACGGCAGCACCTACGACGGCATTCAGTACCTCTACAACGGTGCCTACGGCGCGGACGCTGGCGCGATCCAAAGCGGGCAGACGCTCTGGATCACCACGGGCGCCGCCGCTTTAGATCCCGTGGACGACCTGACGATAAGCGTTGATGGAGGAATCGTGGATTTGAGCTGGAGCGACACGGGAGCTCCGGCCTACAGCATCTACCGCGACGCGGATCCCTACGGCGGTTTCGGCGACCTGGCGGGGACCACCTCTTCCACCACCTGGAGCGAAGCGGCCTCGGGCAGCTGGTTCTACGTGGTGCGGGCCTCCAGCGCGCTGATCCTCGCCGGCGGGGAAAGTGATACAACGGGATCCTGCCGCATACTCGCGAGACATTCGACCGTGAAATAAGACTTGATTCAGGCAATACAGGAGAGACAGAAACCATGAGGAAATCCAGACTCCTGCTGGCGGGCGCCCTGCTCGCCGGCAGCGCCTTGTTTACCGGCCTGAGCGCCGCGCCGTTCAATATCACCTCGCAAACCAAGGACGCCTCCGAGCCGGGACGTTACATCCTGGAAGTGGAGATTCCGCCGGTGGCGGTGGAGGAAGTGGCCGTCAACGGCCAGGTGTATCACGAATTCCTGGTCGAGGATTCGGGCTGGCTGGGACGTCCGGGAGAGCCGGACCTGCCCGCGCTGCAGCGGCTGATCGAGATTCCCGACCGCAGCGACGTGCAGCTGACGTTCCTGGACGGCGAGTACACCATGCTGAGCGGCCTCAATCCCCTGCCCTGCCAGGAACGGATGCACACCGAGGCGGACCTTCCGCTGCCCTGGCTGCAGGACGAGGAGCTCTACCAGCGCGGCGGCTGGTACCCGGTCGAGCATCAGGCGCTGGGCGAGCCGGCGCTGCTGCGCAACCACCGCGTGGTCAAGACTTCCATCTTCCCGGTCCAGGTGGATCCCGCCACCGGCGAGGCCAGGGTCTGGACCAGCATGCGCTTCGAGATCGGCTTCGAGGGCCAGAACCCGGTGAACATGAAGGAATTCGAGCTGGCCGAGACTTCATCGTGGTTCCGGCGGCTGCTGGCCGGCAGGATCTTCAATCCCATCGCCGCCGCCGACGGGGCGATGGAGGACATGATCTACGACACGGGCCTGCTGCCGGGCAACTACGTGGTTTTCGGCCGCAGCTTCGCCCTGGCGGACGATTCGCTGCAGGCGCTGCTGGACTGGAAGCGCCGCAAGGGACACCACGTGGTGACCTACGACGAGGGCGACGTCAGTTTCACTACCACGGGGATCCGCAACAAGATCATCGACGAGTACCAGAGCGAGCACGCTGTGGACTTCGTGCTGCTGATCGGCGACGTGGGCGGCACCTTCGACCTGCCCACCCACAGCACGTATTACGATCATCATTACGCCAAGATCGAGGGCGGCGACGAACTGGGCGACGTGGCGGTGGGCCGCCTCTCGGTGGACAGCCAGAACCAGCTGGCCACGGTGGCCAACAAGATCCGGTTCTATGAAAGCGAACCCTACATGGTGGATTCGCACTGGCTGGAACGGGCCGGTTTCGTGGTGGGCAGCAGCGCCTGCTATCTCTCGATGATGACCAACAGCCGGGGCGTCGCCGCCGAAATGGTGCAGCGTCGCCAGTACAGCGACATCGACACGGCCTGGTGCGTGGGCTCGGGTAACGTGATCCCCTGGATCGAAGCGGGCCTGAGTTTCTACAACTACCGGGGCTGGGTGGGCATGGAAGGCCTGTCCATGACCGAGGTACAGAACATGTCCCAGGGAACGCGCATGCCGGTGGCCGGTCTCTACACCTGCGGCACCGGGGATTTCGATTACAGCGACGATTTCTCGGAGGCCTTTCTGCGGGCGGGCCTGGGACCCGACCCCGACCAGGTGGGCGGCGCGGTGGCCGCCATCGGATTAGCCACGCTGAGCACGCACACGCGTTTCAACAACGTGATTTGCGCCGGGTATTACGGGAGCCTGCTCGAGTACGATGTGCCCCAGATCGGTTCCTGCATGCTGCACGGAAAGTACGAGCTCTTCCTCACCCTGCCCCCTTCAGAGCAGGATTGGGCGGAGAGCTTCTCTTACTGGTGCAACCTGATGGGCGACCCGGGGACTCCTGCCTGGGCCGGAATACCCACGGAGCTCGAAGCGAGTCCGGCGAGCGTGATCGGTGTCGGCACGGATCACATCGACCTGACGGTGACCTCGCTGGGTTCCCCGGTGGAGGGAGCGGCGGTCTGCGCCTACCAGGAGCAGAGCGGCGAGGACCTGCAGAGCACGGTGCTGACTGATGCGACGGGCCACGCGCTGGTGCCGCTGTCGGCACTCGAGGAAGGCGAGTTGCTGCTCACGGCGACGCATCACCGGTACGTGCCGCTGTTGCATACATACCAGGTGAGCGCGCAGGCCGGCGACCCCGCGATACGGACCTGGAGCGTGGACGGCGGGTCGGTGGTGCTGCCCGGCGCGGCGGACCAGGAGTTCGACTTCGAGCTGCAGAACGTGGGAACCGCGACGCTGTACGACGTGAGTGTCACGCCCTCCCTGGATCCGGCCTATGGAAGCATGACAGCGGACCCGATGAATCCGGGTACCGTGACTCCCGGGCAGACGGTCCCCCTGAGCGGTGTGATGCTCAGTCCCGTAAACGATCTGCCCGACGGCGAGGGCCTGCCGCTGTATCTCGAGATCAGCACCTCGAATTACGGCGACTTCACCTTGCTGGCCTACATTCCGGTATCGGCGCCCTACATCTCGCCCGGGGACCAGTCCTTCCCGAGCGGCGTGCTGCAGCCGGGCATGACGCGAACCCTGCGCCTGGACGTGACCAACCTGGGCAGCCGCACCGCGAACTCGCTGCAGCTGACCCTCGTCAGCGACGACCCGGCCATGGCCTCCGTGACCAGCGGGACCGTGTCGGCCGGCAACCTGGGCGTGGGATCCACGACCGACGCCGATTTCGAGATCTACGTCGAGAGCAGCGTGGTGGTCGGGCAGCCGCTGCCCATGCACGTGGACTGGAGCGCCGCCGGCGGGGACGAAACCGGCAACATAGGGCTGCTGGTCTACGTCGGCTCCCCGGGACAGGACGATCCCTCGGGGCCGGATGGATACGGATACTGGGCCTACGAGAACCAGGACACGGGCTACGCCATCGCCCCGGCCTACGACTGGCAGGGCATCACGCCGATGGAGGGCGGCTCGGGCGACGAGCTGGCGCTGACGGACAACGGCGACGAACAGGACGACGCCCTCATTGTCCTGCTGCCCTTCGATTTCGCGTATTACGGCGAGACCTACGATCGCATGCTGGTCTGTTCGAACGGCTTCATCGCCTTCGATGACTACGGCTTCGGCGAGGTGGATTTCCGCAACCACTACATGCCCACGGCGCAGGGACCGGACGCCATGATCGCTCCCATGTGGGACGACCACGAATCCGGCAACCTCGGCGGGAATTACGGCGTCTACACCTGGCACGACACGGTCAACGACTGGTTCGTGATCAGCTGGTACAACCTTCCTGCGAATTACTATGGCGGACCTAATACCTTCCAGTTGATCCTCTACGATCCCGAGATCTATCCCACGGGCACGGGCGACGGGCAGTTCAAGTTCCAGTACAATGACTTCAACGATACCCAGGAAGGCTACTGGAGCACCGACTTCAACAAGTGCTCGATCGGCATCAAGGATCACACCTCCACCGTGGGCATGGCCCTGAAGAACATGGGGCAGATCATCCCGCCCACCATGCACTCGGTGACGGACGGCACGGCGATTCTCTTCACCACGTCGCTGGGAGAGTTCGAGGACACCTATCCGCCGAACATCACGGTCGTTGAACCCGGCGTGGTCTACTCCGGCGATCCGGTGACCATCGAGGCCACCATCACAGATCACAGCGGCATCGCCGTGGCGACCCTTAACTGGAACGCCGACGGCGGGGGCTGGAACCCGGTAGCCATGACGGACCTGGGAGGGAATCAGTGGTCGGCCGATATTCCCGACCAGCCCAGCGGCACCCTGGTGACGTATTACGTGGAAGCGACCGACGACAGCGAGAACTCCAACACGGGCACCTCGTCGCAGTACGACTACACGGTGTACACGCTGCTGTTTTCCGAGAGCTTCGACGGAGCGAGTACCTTCACGCACACTGCGGGTCCGGGTCTCACCGACCAGTGGCACCTCGATCCCTACCGCAGCTACGGCGGCACCCACAGCTGGAAATTCGGCGGTTCCGGCGCATCGTCGTATGACAACGATGCCGGGGGCATCCTGACCTCTCCCGGAATCACCCTGCCGGACGGCGCGAGCCAGACCCAGGTCGGCTTCTGGTCCTGGATCGACGCCGAGGCCTCGGCCTTCTACCCCGATTCCTGCTACGACGGCAGCCTGATGGAATTCAATCTGGACGGCGGCGGTTGGCAGCGCGTGACTCCCGTTCCGGACTACCCGAGGTACCTGCGCTGCGACTGGGCCTCCACGGCGAGCCTGGTGGCCTGGCTGGGTTGCCCGACCGAGATGCTGAGCGGGACGGAGGACTGGACTTATTACGCCGTGGCCGTCCCCGACGGTCACTCGAGCCTGCAGTTCCGCTTTCTCTTCGGCTCGGATTCGGGAGGATCCGCCTACGAGGGCTGGTACGTGGACGAATTCATCGTCACCGCCGTGGCGCCGGAAACCCCGCTGGATCCCATCGACGACCTGGAAATCATCCTGGCGGGCGCCAACGTCTACCTGAGCTGGGGCGCGGTAGCGGGGGCGACCACCTACAACATCTACAGCAGCACGGATCCTTACGACGCCAGTCCGGATCTGGTGGCGACGACCGGTGGCACGAACATCCTCCTGCCGCTAAGCGGAGGAATGAAGTTCTACACTGTAACGGCGGACAACTGACGCTGACGGGCGCTCTCCGCTGAGCGCCCTCGCTGTATCACACAGATCGATGAAGAGGCCGCCCCGCGGGGCGGCCTCTTCACTAGGCCCTAGTCGCGCCCGAAGAATGACCCGCCGCCCAGAACGAGCGCGGAAACGGCCAGCGCGGGATACATGGGCTCAAGGCTCAATGGGTAAGCCGGATAGCCGCCCGCGGAGTGCGTCTGTCCCCACAGGAACCACAGGCCGGATACCAGCGCGCCGGAAACCATCGAGCAGAAGCCGGCCACCGAGCGAAGGCCCTTCCCCGGCCCGAACCGCGCGGTCCCGCCCTTCGATTCCGCATCGCTCCGGCCCGGGCGGGTGAGATAGCTGTGCACCAGTACGGGCAGCAACACGGGGATGCCCAGTGAAGCGATGGCCAGCCAGATGTCCACGACGCTGCGCATCCACAGGGCCATCGCGGCCGCCGCGGTGGAAGCGCCGATGATTCCCCAGCGCGCCGCCCTGATTTCCCGCTCCCCGCCCTTGATGTTCAACAGGTCGCGCGATACGGTGCTGCCGCTGAGGAAGCAGAAGCTGTCCAGGGTCGAAAGCACCGTGGCCAGCATGCCGCCGATGAACACGCCCTGCAGCAGCGGCGGAAAGAGCGCGCCCAGCGCGGGAAAGGCCAGGACCGGATCGGCCAGGTCGGGGAAGAGTGCCCGCGCGTACAATCCACAGGTGGTTGTCAGACCGTCGAAGATGAACCAGCAGCCGATCGAGACCGCGATGCCCCGGCGCGCCACGCGCGGATCGCGTGCTACCGCCACGCGCTGGTGGAAACCCGGGTCCACCAGTGTCCAGAGAGCCACCAGGCCCCAGAGAACCACCGCGGACCATCCCAGGCTTCCCGGGATCTCCAGGTGCTCCGGCGGCAATTCGGCGGCCAGGAAGCCGAGTCCTCCCTTTTCCAGCAGGAGCCAGGCCAGCGCGGCGCCGAAGGCGATAAACATCATCAGGAACTGGATCAGGTCCGTGAATATCACGCTGCCCAGTCCGCCCCGCCAGACATAGGCCACGGTCAGGACCAGGGCCAGCAGCAGGGAGGGCAGAAAGGGCAGCCCGGCCACGTGCCCGAGAATCAGCGCCGTCATCAACAGGTACGGCGCCGGCGAGACCATCAGCAACGTGTAAAGTGAAGCCAGGAGGGCGGCTGCCCGGCCGTGCCGGCGGCCGATCTGCTCCGGGATGCTCAGCGCGGTCGCCACGCGGACCTTGCGGGCGAGGAACAGGGCGTAGGCGGCGGCGAAGACGTAGTAGAAGAAGCCCAGGGCCAGCCAGTTGACCAGGCCGTAGGTCCAGGTGAATTCGCCCACGCCCAGGATGCCGCCGTACCATGTGCAGACCAGCGTGGCAACGAAGGCGGGCAGCGAGACCCGCCTGCCCGCATGGATGAAATCGGAGCTCCTGAACCGGCGGGCGGCGAAGAAACCGGCTGCGGGAACGACCACCGCGCAGAGCAGGACGATCGTGAGCACCGGAAGCTCAAGCATCGGCGAGGTTAAGGTCCCTGATTACATAGTAGTCGGCACCGCGGCTGGTCACCCGGACGAGTTCCATCGTGCAGCGGTTGGAAACCCCTCCGCATCCGGGAGGGATTCTCAGGTTCTCTCCGCTCCAGGCAAGCCCCTCGAGCGTGCAGGTCCCTGGGCGGCCGTCCGCGGCGACCAGCGAGAACCTTTCTCCGACCGCGCAGGTAAAAGACCAGCTCCCCGGCCTGATCAGCACGGCGGACTGGGAGCGCGCCAGCAGGTGGATGCGACCCCACCTGGCTGCGCCGGGAGCAAGGGCGAGCAGCCCGAGCAACATGTCGAAGCGGCTGCCTTCGAAACCGGCGATCCAGATCTGCCGGTATCCCTCGGCACGGGCGGTTTCCAGGCACTTCACCAGGTCGCTGCGGTCCTGCTCGGGAACATGCCGCAGTCGGGCTCCCCGCGCGCGCTGCTCCTCTAGAGGCTCCCCGTTCAGGCTGTCCAGGTCGCCGACGATCCAGTCCGCCCTGAGCCCGGTTTCCTCGAGCGCCCGGGCTCCGCCGTCGGCCGCCATCAGGTGCAGTCCGGCCGGCAGGGATTCCTCCCGCGGGCAGATATTCCGCGGAAGACCCCGCCCCGCGGCGATTCGACGAAGCAGCCCGGCGGGGGGATCGCCGTTCAGTATCACGAGCAGTCCCGTGTCCTTCATGGTTGCAAGATTAGGGTGGGCTTGGTAAGATGCAAACGATGGTGTCACAAACCTCTAGGATTCCACCGCGGCCCAAGAGGGCCTCCCGCAAGGTTCGTTCCGGTAAAACCAGGGACGTTCTGCTGCGACTCGCCGTGCTGCTCGGATTGACGGCCGGGCTGCAGGCCCGGGCGGCCGCTGCCGGCTTCCTGTTCCTGCTGGCGGAACCTGATTCACGCTACGCGGCGCTCGCCGGCAGCCGGGTCTCTTCCGCCGAGGGCGTGGGCGGCCTGCACCAGAATCCCGCGGCCGCGGCCGGGATGGCGGGGCAGGAATTGAGTTTCGCCTACCTGGATCACGTACAGGACCTGCGTCTGTTCAGCACCGCCTGGGCCACAGGTCGCTACGCACCCTGGGTGCTCTCCGCGGGACTGCTGCACTTGGGCTACGGGAAATTCGAGGGCTACGACGAATTCGGCCGGCCGACGCGGGATTTCGGGGTGAGCGACAACCTGGTTCACCTGGGTCTGGCGCGCCACGGGGAGAACGTCTTCGGCGGCCTCCTTAAGACCGGTGTCCAGCTCAAGGTCGCCTGGTCGAGGATCGAGGATGCCTCCGCCCGGGCGCTGGCCTTCGACCTGGGCGCGACCTGGAGCGGTCCCTCCGGACTGGCGCTGGGCGGCCGGCTGCTCAACCAGGGCGCCGTGCTGAAGGAATTCGCGGACGGGAAAACCAGCTTGCCCGGTATAGTGGAAATCGGTCTATCCAAGGCCCTGGCCCATCTGCCTTTCACCTGGTCGCTCAGCTGGCAGAAGCCCCTCAGCTGGATGAACCACTGGGACCGCGATTCCTTCTTCAGGGCCGGCGGTGAATTCCTGATCGCCGGACGCTGGCACCTGGGCGTCGGCTACGACTTCGGCCGCGGCGAGGATCGCCTGCGGGACGTGTCCGGTGATTCCTCAAAGGGGCTGTCCGCGGGTGTGGGCGGCCGGCTCCCCGGCGATCTGGCCTTTCACTGGTCCTGGAGTTCATATGGCGAGCTGGGTTCGCTGAACCGGTTCACGATCGCCTGGACTCTACAGACCAAAAGGCATTCACCCGATAAGTAAAACGGTTCTCGGTCTATTCCGACGGACACCTTCGAGAGGTACTCGGAACAACTCGATTTACGTGAATCGGTCTACCAAAGGTCAGCACGATGCAAGACCGCCAAGATCCGGGTTCAGGCAAAGGACCGGACAAGTCGCCGGACGATTCCACGCAGAAGGGCGAACAGCGAGATCCCGCCGCCATCTGGTACGATCGCTTCGAACGCAAGCGTGAAATGCGCATGAGCCCCACCCGGCAGCGCGCCCTGAAGATGCTGTTGCTGGGGGCGGCCACCGCGATGCTGATTCTGGGCATTCACCTGCGCAGCGAGAAAATGGCGAAGCAGATGGGCTCGGACCGTGTAGAACCCGCCAACCCCATTGCGCTGCTGACCCGGGAACTGGACCTCGATTCCGAACGGGCGGAGCGCTTTTTCCCGCTGCTGCAGGAATACCAGAAAGAGCGGGGCCGCCTGGTGGACGAGTACGCCGAGCTGTCCGAAGAGCTGGACGATCTAAGCGCCGAGCATTCGCCGCATAACGCGGAAGTCCAGCGCCTTAGCCTGCAGTTGCTGAAGATGGAGGGTCGGGCCCTGGAGCTGCGCCGGACCTTCGTCGAGCGGGTGGGCGAACAGCTGGATAACTGGAGGGCCGCCCGATTGCAGTTACTGGTGAGTGTCTGGGATGAGCCCTGGCCCGACCGGCGCTGAGGGCTGGGAGCCGTGATTCCTTAACGGAACATGGCCTTTATGGCGCCCCAGGTGATGCTGACGGTAGAGATCAGGAAGGGAACCTCGAGGGCCTGGGGCGTGGCGAGCAGCCTGCCTCCATCGGGCATGAGGAAATACAGCCGGTAGTAGTAGACCTGTTCATAGTCCGCGAAACGCCCGTCGCGTCCGCCGCCCGCCAGGCTGCCCGGGTGATCGACGTACTCGTAGACAAGTTCCTCGGTACAGGGAATTACTTCACCAATGGCCTGGAAATACTGATTATCCGTGCTCCGCTCCAGCTGAAAACCAGCCAGGCCGATCAGTTCGTCAACCCGCCATTCGAGTCGCACGGCTTCGTCATCGAGGACCTCGGCGCTGAAATCCAGCAGGTCCGCGGCGCACGCCGCCTGCATGCCGGTCTGCAGCAGGAGCCAAATGCAGCAGGATGTCAGAAGCCGTGCACTCATCACTGATGTTTTCGCTATGGTACGCTGACTGATTCTAACAGTCCCCGGCAGAAAGCGCAAGTCCACTACAACGTCCGCGAGCGCCTCCGTCGTTGATACTGGACATCCCGATCGATCGTCTTCCTTCGCCCCGCGGTCCAAGGAACCCTGCCCCTTCGGGCCGCGTAGGGGTTTTACCTACCGGACATCCTTTCTGATCCCGGTCCGGCGATTCAATTCTCGAGCTGCGTCACCAGGTCATGGTAGTGCTGTACGCGCTGCGGATCCATGCTGTCCAGCCGGATCAGGCGAAACAGGTGATCGGAGTCGCGGGCGGTGGCGAGAATCTCGGCGACGCTGCGGTAGTTCGCCTTCCAGTAGTCGCTCAGCATGCCCTGATCGTCGATCTCTTCCACCAGTTCCAGGGCGATCAGGATCGTGGACCAGGCCTCATAATCGCTGCCGATCACGTCGCGGAACCATAAAGCGGTATGGGTGACCCAGCGAAGGGTGCGCAAGGGGCGCATCTCGGGTGACATCAAGCGGTTCAACTCGTCGCGTCGCCGTGTCCAGCCGTCGCTCATCTCGTCGAACATGGCCAGCTCGGAGATGCGGCGGGCCGATTCGAAATGGGCCTCCCCGGCGAATTCGCCCAGCTTGTCGAATTCATGGGCCACGATCAGGTGCACGTGGTAATCGATCATGCCCAGGAAACTGTCGAAGCTTGCCTCATCGTTTTCGAAGCGGCCGAATTCGGGCAGGCGGAAGCGCCAGGTTCGCTCGTCCAGCCGGATATCGCCCTGGTTGCCGCAGGCGAAGGTGGCAGTGTACTCGACGGTGGCGCCCTGATCCACCGCGCTCTTGAACTGAACCACCAGCGGCATGCTCAGCGTGAGTTGAGGCTCCTCAGGATTCCAGTCGTACTCGCTCACGTAGCGGACCAGCCGCTCCTTAAGGTCGTGCAGGACGCCCTGCATGTCCGGATTCAGCCGGGAGACGTCGATGCTTACTTCCGGTTCGACCGTCAGACCCGGGCCGGGGCGGGCGGAGAGCAGCAGGATGCCGCCCAGCAGGGGCAGGATCGCAATTCGCCGGCACGATGTGAGGAAGCGAAGGAACATGAACAGACTCGCCGTTGCACCTGAAACGCGGATCAAATTATGTCAATCAACAGGCTTTTCAAAGGTCATTCCGGGAGACGGCAGCCGGTTCGCCGGCCTGCTGCTGTTTCTTCTGGTCTGTGCACCGGAAGGCGATGCGGCCTTCGAGATCCGGGGACGGGACCTGTGGCTGGACGCGGTCGGCTGCGACGCCGGCCGTCCCTCCCCTGCGCGCATCGGGGATTGGGGAACCGGCTGGACTCGAGGCCGCGCCTCTCTCTGGGCCGGCTGGGAGCGTCGCTTCGGGCGCCCCGAGTTCGGCCTCTATGCCTTGGCCGCCGCCCTGCCTGTCGGGCGCTGGGAATTGGGCGCGGCGCTGAGTCAGTTCGGCTGGGAGGCCTGGAAGGAAGCGCAGCTCAGCGCGGCCCTGGCCTGCGACGCAGGGCCGTGGACTTTACCGGACGCGTCTTTCGAGACGGTCCGTTTCCGGTGGCGGCTCGGCCTGGGCTACGGGCGTGCCGGTCCCGTGGGGGAGACGCAGCGCCGCGTCGTGGAGCCCTCCGCCGGGCTGGAACTGGATCACGCCGGCTGGTCGGCGGGATTCGGCCTGAGGACGCAGGTGGACCAGCCCGGAGGGCCGCTCGCGCCGCGATCCAATTCAAGGAGCTGGCGCTCTTTCCTCGGCTGTCGGCTGCCGCGCGGCTGGAAGATCTGCCTGGCGGAGGAGGCGGGTTCCCTGAACCGGCGCGAGAGACGTCTCTGCCTGGCCTTCAGTCGCGGTTCGCTGGGCGCCGGGCTCTCGCTGGCGGGCGAGCGAGGCTGGCGCCTGGCCCTGCGCTGGGAGGGCTCGCGCACCGCGCTGGTTATCCTCTGCTGGTGGCATCCCCGGCTGCCGCTGTCGCCGGCCTCCGCATTCGAGTTCTTCTGATCCTCTGGATCGTACTACCGATCCTCATTCCAGTGGTCGCGGCGGAGACCGACCCCGCCGGCCAGGGGAGCGGGGGGCTGGCGCTGCGCCTCAAGAGCGCCGAGAGCGATCCTCGCCTGCAATTCAGGCTGGACGCACGCTGGGAGCATGGGCAGCGGATTTTCACGGTCAGCCTCCCCTGGCGCAGCGGGGAGTCGGGAATTCCAGGGAGAGCGGCCCTTTCGGCGGACCTGGCCCGCTCAGGGTGGCGGATCCTGCTGGGCAGCATCCGGCTGCACGATTCCGCTTCCATCCTGTTCGGACGCCGGCATTGCTCGAGCGGCGCCCCGGCGCTGTTGCGAACGCGTTTCCGGCCCGAGAGGGGCAGGGCTTCGAACTGGCAACCGGAATACTTGGGTGGAAGCCTCCATCGGAACCTGGGGCGGCTGAAAGGTGGTCTGCTGGCGGCGGCTGGTCGCCGGGACCGCAGCCACGACGGCCAGGGCTTCGTTCTCGGCATGCCGCACGACGCGGAGCACCGGCAGCGCGTCGGTGCCTGGCGGGACCGCACGCTCGTCGGCTGGCTGGATGCGGAAGCGGCTCCGGGTTTGGACCTGCTGCTGCTGGGGGGAAAACGGTGGATGCCCGATCCGGCAACGGGCGAGATTCTACTGCTGGCCCAGGGCTCCCTCGCCCGGCCCGGCTGGCGAGTGGGCTTCCTGGCGGCGCGGTCCGAGCACCGCCTGCTGTGGCTGCAGGCGGCCTGGAGGGTTCATCGCGACCTGCGCTTCCGGGTGGATGCCTGGCGTGGTCTGGAGGGTCCGCGCGGCATGTACGCCCGCCCCGGGCTGCAACTGGGAGAAAAAGCGCCCGGCCTGGGTATCGCGCCCACCATCGGCGCCGGCCTGGACGGGTGGCGAGTCGTGTATCACGAGCGCTGCTGGTCGGCGCGGCAACAGGCCTACCCCGGCCGGCGCCAGACCAGGAAGCTGGAAATTCGGCGACGCTTCGACTGGGGTTCCCGTAACGCATCCCTCGGTGCGGGCGACGGAATGGAACTCCGAATGGCCTGGACCGCCCGGGAAGGCAGAAAAGCAGGGAGCCTGCGCCTGGCGTGGTTCTGGGCGAAGGACTGCCGGCTTTCCCTGGCCTGGAGCAGGGCTTCCGAAGGTTACGAACCGACCCGGGGTCTCGGCGTTGCACTGCGCTGGCCGATAAACGGCCGCATCGCCACAGGGGGCTCGACCCGGAAGCTGATTCAGCTCTACTGCGATCTTCGTCGGGCCGGTTCCGGACGAGTCTACCAGGTTGTACAGCCCTGGCCCGGGGCGCTGCGTCTGCAGAGCGGCAGCACGGGAGCGGCACGGACCGGGATTTCGTTTTCGACGCGCAACCGGAGTACGGGAAACTTCCTGGGATTCCTGGTGGAATGGAGAACCGGGGCGAAAGAAACCGAGTTGGGTTGTTATCGGCACACTCGGTTCCGGGGAAGCTTGAGTACCCTCTGTGAGTTGCGCGTCGCAATGAAATGAAATGATACGCCTGGAACGTCGAAGGAATACACGTGGTCTGAGGAGAAATCGGCCGGCGCACGCTGCACCGACCGATTCCTTTGTATACCCTGGAAATGCGCTCGGATGCGGACCTTAGCCAGCGAGCAGCCCGGCCACGTACTGCGGCAGCGCGTTGGCCTGGGCCTGCATGGCGATGCCCGACTGCATGAGAATCGTCGCTCTCGTGTAGGCCGACATTTCATTGGCCATGTCCGCATCGCGAATCGTGGATTCCGACATCACCGCATTCTGCTCGGCGATGGACAGGCTCTGCACGGTGGCCCGCAGTCTGGTCACGAAGGATCCGATGCGCGTGCGCTCCGTGTCCTTGGTCTGCATGGCGGAGTCTACTATCCCGATCGCGCTCTGCGCCGCCGCGGAGGTGGTCAGGTCCACCGCTGAGAGCCCCAGCCCGGAAGAGGTGAGGTCCGTCAGGTGGACGTAGTAGTAGTCTTCGTTGGACACGTTGTAAGTGCCGATGTGCATCTTGATCCCCTGGCCCCCGGGTCCGGCAGCGCCCTGCGAATACGTCCCGTCGATCAGGTACAGACCGTTGTAATTGGTCACGCTGGCGATACGGGTGATTTCGCTCTTGAGCTGCTGGAATTCCGTGTCCAGGTAGCCCCGGTCCACCGAAGTCAAAGTGCCGTTCGACGCTTGGACCGACAGCGAACGCATGCGAATCAGCATCTCGTCGATGGTCGCCACCGCTCCTTCGGCGGTAGCAAGTAGATTGATGGCATAATTCGCGTTCCGCTGCGCCTCGACCATGCTGGCGATCTGACTGCGCATCCTTTCCGAAACCGCCAGGCCCGCAGGATCATCCCATGAGTACACGATGCGCAAACCGGAGGATAGCCGGGTGACAGCTTCGTTCATGTCCTGGTCGGTTCGCCCAAGCAGTCTGCGAACCCCCATTGCCACCGGATTCTGGTTGATTCTCAAACTCATCGGCCAATCCCCCAATGGGTTTGCGACCTGCTACGCATCCTGAATCTCTTTTGCTCTACTATTCCAGGATCCAATCTCCAGTCCTTGACCCACCCGTCCAACCGTCTTCTCATGTCGCGGCGGATGGAAAAAGGCTGACTCTCCTTTCGGGAGGATTTGAAAAAACTTGACTCGTCTAATGGACTGAAAACGAGTGCTGGAGAGGGCTCAGGCTTTGGATATCGATCTAATCTGCGAAATAACAGTACGTTGCCGCCAATATAAAAGCCGGTGCAGGACACCGGCTTCTCCGTTGAAGGGCTGGAGCTGGTCTACTAGCCGAGGAGTTGTGCAACGATTGCAGGCAGGTTGTTCGCGTTCGCCTGCATGGCCAAACCCGACTCCATCAGGATCTGAGCACGAGTGAAGGCCGCCACCTCCTGCGCCATGTCGGCGTCCCGGATCGTGGATTCGGAATCGGTGATCCTCTCCTGAGCGATCTGCAGATTCTGGACGGTGGCGTAAAGCCGGGATACGTAGGAACCCAGCTTCGTGCGTTCTGTGTCCTTGGTGTTGATGGCTGAGTCGAGCAAGGAGATTGCACTCTGGGCGGAGGCGGTCGTGGTCAGCTCCACTGCCGATAGGCCAAGACCAGACGACGTCATATCCGCCAGATTCACGTAGTAGTAATCCTCATTCGACACGTTGTAGGTACCGATGTGGAACTTGATTCCCTGGCCTCCGGCGCCGCCGGCACCTTCGGAATAGGTTCCATCGATCAGGTACAAACCGTTGTAGTTGGTCACGCCGGCGATTCGGGTGATCTCGCTCTTGAGCTGCTGGAACTCCGTGTCCAGATAGCTGCGGTCGAGCGAGGTCAGGGTGCCGTTGGAGGCCTCGATGGCCAGAGCGCGCATCCTGATCAGCTTCTCGTCGATCGTGGCCATTGCCCCTTCAGCGGTGGCCAGTAGATTGATCGCGTAGTTGGCGTTGCGTTCCGCTTCCACCATGCTTGCGATCTGTGCCCGCATCTTCTCTGATACTGCAAGTCCGGCGGGATCGTCCCACGCGTTGTTGATGCGCAGGCCGGAGGAGAGCCGGATTACAGCAGTGTCCAAGGCGCGCTGGGTGTTCAACAGATGTCTGTGAACCCCCATTGCCAGTGGGTTTTGATTGATCCTCAAACTCATGAGTCAATCCCCCTTGTCGGTTAACGATCTGCAATAATTCCAGTACGCTCTTTCGCTTTCTAATACCAGGATCCATATACTCAGCCCTTTCCAAACGCTGCATCCTTTTCATCTCCCTTCGCAGCGAGCAGAATCAGGCTGAACATCCTTTCGGGCACTTTCCATAAATCTTGACCTAGGCTTCCGTTTTTCAGCACTATTCGTAATTATGAACACGAGTGCCGGATGAGAAATCGCCGCAGCGGCGGCGCGGAGAAGCTCGTAAAAACTTGAATATCAAGTATTTATTGAACGACGCTGCTGAGCTTTGGGCTGCATGCAGAGCTCCTGAACAAGGCTCGGTACCCGGCTTTCAAACTCCGGAAGGCGGGAACTTCCGAAGTCGTCGAGAAGTAATGTTCAGCCTTGCATGGGCTTGGATCTAAGAGAGGCAATCTTTATTCTCAAGTCTCCTTTCTCCAAAGCCTTACATTATTGGATGCCCATGAGGAAACTTTCCCTGGCGAGCCTGCCCTTGATGCTCCTGTCCTGCGCGATCAACACGTTCACCCCGATTCCCATACAGCCGGTCATTGATGCCCTCGATCTGCCGGAACGAATCGCCGACAACTGGCCTGAACCCTACGAGGCCCGGGTGAAGGCGCTGTTGCCCGAACCCCGGGACGCGGAATACGAGGTACGGGTGAGCGTGGCGGGTCCCGGTCTGACGAACGCGATCACCTGGATCCTGTTGGATGACGGGGACGCCTACCTCATCGCCCAGCCGGGAACGGGCCAGCTCGAGCACAGCGGAGACAACGTTCCTGGAGACGGAACCTTCACGGCCCTGCTGACGCCGGACTTCTCGGTGGAATTCGGTGAGTTCGCCGCGGAGGTGGTCCTGCTGGAGGGCGGCGTGGAGGTGGACCGCCGGACGACGCTGTTCCAGCGCGTGCACAACGAGGCGCCCGTGATTCTCGCGCTTGAGGCGCCGGACAGTCTGGCCAGCGGCGACTCGCTGCAGGTGGAAGCGCTGCTGGGCGATCCCGACGGAGCGGCGGACCTGGCGCGGGCCTGGATCCATGCGGCGGACGCACCGGCGCTGACCTGGACCCTGGAGGCGGTCGACGACAGCCTGTGGAGGGTTCTGGCGGGCCCGGAAGTGGCGGTGGGTCGCGCCGGCGCACACGATTTCCGACTGGTGGCGGAGGATCTGGTTGGACAGCAGGTCAGCGAGGACTTCAGCCTGCACCTCGAGAACGAAGCGCCCGACCTGCTGCCGGAACAACTCCAATTCTGGCGGGAAGCGGGGGATGACTGGGAACCGATCGCCGCAGCCGATACGATCTTCCTGCAGATACCCGCAGCGGGATTGGTGGATTCGCTGCGCATCACCGTGGGCGCGGAGGATCCCCAGACCCTGGCCGACATCGACCTGGTGATCTGGCAGATCGTTCCGGAGGACAGCACGGACATCGAGTTCTTTACAATGGCGGACGAGGGCCCCGGCGGGCTGGAAGAGGACGACACGGCGGGGGATGGCGTATTCTCTAGCGACAAGTTCCCTTTGGCCGGCCAGGAGTACACTTTCTACCGTTATGATTTGCGGATTCTCGCCTTCGACCGCCTCGTGCAGGCCGCGGATCCGCTGGAACGAAAGGTGATCCTCGTGCCCCATGATGCGTCTCCGCCCGGAAGTCCGGGTTTAGGCGGGACGACCGGCCGGTCTCCCGTCCCTTTCGAGATCCAGGGCCTCGCCTCCCGGACAGCGCCGCGAGGACGCGTGCGATGAAAGCGCTCGGAATACACTCGACCTCGCCCGCTTTACCGGCCGGCGCCTTACATGTATCACGGGTTGCCGCTGGAATCCTAACGGCGCGACGCGTCTGCCTGCTCTTGCTCTTCGCGCACACGGCGGCAGCTTCCCAGGAATCTCTCCCTCCCCTTCTGCCCGGCGACCACCGGCCCTTCAGCGACGAGCAGGGCGGCTCCCCCACGGAGGGGATGATCTCCAACTCGGTCACCCAACTGGTGGCGCTGCCCGGGGATCCGGACACGCTGGTCTGGGGCGCCAACAGTTTCGGCGTACTGAAGTCGGACGACTTCGGCGCCAGTTTCATCACCTACACGGACAGCGTGGGCCTGGGCTACGGCGGGGTCTCGGGCCTGGCGGCCAATGACTGGCTGACGGCCGCGGCCACGGTCACCGATACGTCCATCGCCGATGTCCAGGGCGCGGGCACGGGCATCGCCTACAGCCTGGATGCTGCATCCAACTGGCAGTACCTCGAGCAGCCGCTCGACTGCTACGTGGATGGACCCGGAGGCACTCCGGGAGACCGCATCGCCGTGGACTGCTACACCGGCGACACCCTGGACACGATCATCGAGACGCCCGTGACCACCACCGTGGAGAACATCACCTGGGGACTGGCCCTGGAAGGGGATTCCGCCATCTGGACCGCCTCCTTTGCCGGCGGTTTCCGCCGCTACAGCCTGAATACGGGGCGCTGGGTCATCGAAGTCCCCGACGAAGACCGCTTCGAGCCCGTGCTGCACCTGAACCACCGGGCCTTCAGCGTCCTTTCCACCGATGCCGGCATCTGGGCGGGCTCGGCGGGCGGCGTTAACTTCCTGGCCTGGGACTCGCTTCACGCCCCGGATCGCCAGCTGCCCGGTGGGGGCTGGCGGCACTTCGACTACCAGCATCCCCAACCGGACGGCGAACCCACCGTCACGGGAAACTGGGTGGTCAGCATGGCCCGGCAGGAACTGACCGGGGGCGGCGAGGCCGTCTGGGTCGGCGGCTGGGCCACCCTGGGGAGCGTGGGCGATTACTTCGGCCTGTCCTACACGCGCAACAACGGCGACAGCTGGACCGTGATCCACGACCTTGACGAAGTGAAGGTCTGGGACATGGCCTTTCAGGGCGAGGACGTCTGGGTGGCCAGCGAACAGGGCCTCTGGAAATCCAACCGCGGCGGCGCCCCGGGAAGCTGGTCCCGCTTCGGCTCCCTCGTGGACGCGAGCGGCCGGGAGCAGCTCGTGGAGGAGGTCTACGCGGTGGCCGCGATCGGCGAATACCTGCTGGTGGGATCCACCCGTGGTTTGATGGTCACCACCGACCGCGGCAATACCTGGCAATCGACGCATCATCCGCCGCTGAACCACCGCTTCTTCCCCAATCCCTTCTCACCTAACGCCTTCGTCAAGGCCACCATCGCCGTGGAACTGGCCCAGACCGGCCGGGTGAACGTGACCATCTACGATTTCGCCATGGAACCGGTGAAGCGGGTGGCCGCGGGTTTTCACGTGGAAGCCGGCGTGCAGCGTGAAATCTACTGGGACGGAACCAACCGGAGGGGCGACCGCGTGGCCAACGGCGTCTATTTCTATCACATCGAAGCGCCCGGCCTCAGCGACTGGGGCAAACTGATAGTGATCAAATGAATAGATCCAGGTTCAGGGTACCGGTCCTGTTGCTGGCGGGGCTGTTGATGCTTCCCGAAATCCTGCCCGCCGGCCAGAACAGCAACGGCGGCGCCACCGGCGCCTTCCGCCGCGTGGGACACAGCGCCCGCCTGATGGGCCTGGGCAACTGCGCCCTCGCCTACCCCGCGGGGGCCGAAAGCCGGCAGTACAACCCCGCGTTGATCACCTGGCTGGGCCGGCGCAATCTTTCGCTGGGCATGCTGAAGCTGTCCCTCGACCGTCAACTGGGCGGGGTGCATTTCGTGCTGCCGATCAAGCCCATGGGCGCGGTGGGGCTGAGCTGGACCCGCGCCGCAGTGACCGGGATCCCCGAGACCACGACCTGGGGCGAGACCACCGGACGCGACCTGGAGTACGGCGAGAACCTGTTCTCCTTCGGGGTGGCCCTGCAGCCTGCGAGCTTCCTGTCCTTCGGCCTCTCAATGGGCGTCAATACGGCGCGCTTCAGCGGCCTGGACGAGGGAACCAACGAGCTGAAGGAAAACGCCGCCGGTTTCGACCTGGGCCTGGCTGTGCGCCCCCACGACGATCTCTGGCTGGGGGCCTCGCTGCGCAACCTGGCGGCCTCCTACCAGTGGGATTCCACCCCGGTCTGGGGAACCTCGGGCGAATCGGCGGCGGACGACGCCCTGCCCTCGCTGTACGGGCTGGGCGCGGGCCTGCAGCTCTACGATGAGCGACTGCTGCTGCTGGCGGACTACGAGGTTTCCGCCCTCGAGGCCTGGAAGCTCCGCGCGGGGGCCGAATTCCGCTCGCCGGCCGGGGAAATGGGCCGCTGGGCCTTCCGCAGCGGTTACGACGACGGCTCGCTCTGTTTCGGGGTGGGCTTCGCCTGGCCTTTCACGTTGATGGAGGCCGGCATGGACTACGCCGTGGTTTTTCACGAGCACGATCCCTCGGAAATCCATTCCTTTACCTGGACCTTCGTTTTTTAGGCGGACGCGTTTCGATGAGTACCGGTGCGACACACAGGATTCGATGCATTACGGCCGTCTGCGCAGCCGCCGCGTCGCTCTGCCTCCATTCCTCAGCGCGGGCCACGGATACGGGGCTGGGTTTCCTCAAGATCTCCTGCGACGCGGTCTCCGGGGCTTCCGGGGAGGTTTCCGCCGTGTATCACACGGGCGCCGCGTCCGCGCTGGGCAACCCGGCCCTGATGCCGGAGGGCCGGCGCGGGGTCTTCACGATCACCCACAACCGCTGGATCGCGTCCTCCGACATGCACACCGCGGCGGCCTGTTTTCCCGCGGGGCCGGTCTGGATCACGCTGGACGCACGGATGCTCGAGCTGAACGGTTTCGAGTTGCGCGAGAACTCGAATCCCGAGCCGCTGGGCGTCTTCGCCCTGCAGGACGTGGCGGCGGGAATAAGCGTCGCCGCGCGCCTGAACAGTGCCTTAAGCGCGGGCGTAGCGCTGCGTCGCGTTCACGAGAAGATCTACAACCGTTCGGCCGGCGGCTACCTGGCCGACTTTGGTTTGCACGCAGCCGGCGGCGAATTCGAGCTGGGTCCCTTGCGCGGGGCGGGTTGGCAAACCGGCCTGGTCCTGCGGAACCTGGGCCACCTGGACGAATTCCTCAACGAAGATCCGCTGCCGCCCGGGATCCTGGCTGTGGCCGCGGGCTTCGAGGACCTCCTGCCATGGTGGGGGCGTCCATCCAGGTTGCTGCTCGAGTACCGGTTCGAGTTGAAGGGCGCCGACGAGCTGAAGCTGCTGCCCCTGCGGAAATTTGTGGAGCGCGCGCACCTGCACCTGGGCGGCGAGCTGCGGCCCCTCGATCCGCTGGCACTGCGCGCGGGCTGGATGACCGGCTACGAGGACCGCGGCTTCACCTGGGGATTCGGCCTGGTCTGGCGTTCGATGCGGCTGGACTACGCCAACCTGCCCTTCGACCGGGACTTCAGCGACACACACAAGTTCACATTCTCTTTTCCCCTGTAACGGGGACTTATAAATTGTCGGGGACGCGCTTCCGCCCGCGGGACGGGAGCCTGTACGCTGATCGGCACCTCGTTTCGGGGCGCCGAGGGGACGGTTCACCCGGATGTAATACAAAGGAGAGAGGCGCAATGGCCAAATACCGCATTGCCTGGCTGCCCGGAGACGGAGTGGGCAACGACGTGATGGACGCCACCAGGCCCGTTCTGGACGACCTGGGGCTGGACGCCGAGTACGTGCACGGCGAAATCGGCTGGGAATTCTGGAAGCGGGAGGGAAATCCGCTGCCCGAGCGGACCAAGGAGATGCTGCGGACGACCGACGCCGCGCTCTTCGGCGCGATCACCTCCAAGCCCAAGGAGGAGGCGGCCCGGGAGCTCGATCCCTCGCTGCAGGACAAGGGCTACGAGTACTTCAGCCCGATTGTGCGCCTGCGGCAGGAATTCAACCTGCACAGCAACATCCGGCCCTGCAAGGCCTACCCCGGCAATCCGCTGAATTACCGCGACGGCGTCGACCTGGTGATCTTCCGCGAGAACACCGAGGGACTCTACGCGGGCGTGGAATTCCATCCGCTGCCGCGCGAGGTCTTCGAGGCGCTCTCGCTGCATCCCAAGATGAGCAAGTTCAGCGGATTCGAGCTCGAGGACCTGGCGCTCTCGACGAGGATCATGACCCGCAGCGGCTGTCGCCGCATCGTGCGCAACGCCTTCGAGTACGCGCGGGAGCACAAACGCAAGAGCGTCACCGTGGTCGAGAAGCCCAATGTGTTACGCGAGACCGGCGGACTGATGGTCCGCGAGGCGCGCAAGGTGGCGGCGGACTACCCCGAGATCGAACTCTGGGAGACCAACATCGACGCCCAGTGCATGTGGCTGGTCAAGAATCCCAACGACTACGACGTGCTGGTGGCCGAGAACATGTTCGGCGACATCATCAGCGACCTGGCGGCCCAGCTGGTCGGAGGGCTGGGATTCGCGGCCTCGGGCAACATCGGCGACGACTACGCGGTCTTCGAGCCCACGCACGGGAGCGCGCCGAAGTACGCGGGCGGGAACAAGGTCAACCCGATGGCCATGCTGTTGACCGCCAAGTTGATGGTTGACTGGCTCGGCGAGCAGGAGATGGCCGAGAGGCTTGAAACGGCCATCGCCCAGGTCCTGCGCGAAGGGGCCGTTCGAACCTACGACATGGGCGGTTCCGACGGCACGCGGGAAATGGCTCAGGCCGTGCGGGAGAAAATCTGAGACACGACGTGTCACACATGGGACACAGACGGAAACCGGTCGGGAACCGCGGACACGCTTCGACGAGTGGACCGCGGTTCCGCGTTCTGCGGGCGGCCGTGTCCTGCGCGCTTGCACCCGCGATTGCGCCCGCGCTGCTGCTCGCGGGCTGCGAACTCTTCCAGGGCCGCGAAGTGGAAGCGCCCGAGCTGGACGGCGAGGGCGATTGGCTGCCCCCCTTGTCGCCCGCAAGCGTCGTGCATAACCTGAGAGAGGCGGTGCGCACGCTGGACTCGGGGAATTACATCGCCGCGCTGTCCGACAGCGGGTGGGCAGCGCCTTTCCGCTTCCTGCCCGACCAGCAGTATCAGGGGCACGAGGTCATGGAGGACTGGGACGCCGACGACGAAGCGATCTACTGGCAGAACGTAGTGGAGCACATGGGCGCGCTGCAGTACGCCGAGGAACCCCGCCTGGACATCGACACGTTGAACGCCCAGCTCTACGGTGACAGTGCATCACTGGCGGCTTCGTACTACCTTTTCCTCGATCACGGACGGGAAGGTCTGCCGGACGAATTCGCGGGAACGCTGCGCTTCACGCTGACTCGCCACCTGGAAACCGGCGACTGGGCAATCAGCCGCTGGGAGGACGCCTCGGACAGCACCGGCAGCTGGACAAGGCTCAAGGTGGAGTTCTACTGAAGCGAGCCGACCGCGTCCGAGCGGATGGGCCTCGAAGCCGGCCACCGGGAGGCAAGCGGAAAATCGCGCAATGCGAATCGGTCCACTATTCTCGCTCTCGCGCCGGCTGCGGACGGCCGCATCGCCGATCCTGCTGCTTTGTATCACCGGTTGCGAGAATCCCTTCGCCCCGCTCCTGGGGGACCCCGTTTCCATCTGGACGGACCAGACCACGGTCGGCGGGTTGCTGGACAATTTCCGGAACGCCTACACCCGCAAAGATTCGCTGCGCTACGCGGAGTGCCTGGCCTGCCCGGACTACCGGTTCAACTACTTCGACGAGGAACTGGGCGAGTACTCCTGGATGCCCCGCGAGGTCGATCTGGCGACCACCGGACGCCTGTTCCGGCATTTTTCGACGGTCGACCTGCGCTGGGTGGGAGTGGCGGAGGAATTGGCGCAGCGCGACGACCTGGGTCTGGACATCAGTTTCACCGTATTCTTCGAGCTGACCCTCAACTACGATGTGATCACCGGCCACGCGCGGTTCAGCGTCCGGCGAGAGGTGCCGACCGGCGCGGAATGCGCCAGCCCCGTCTACGACGACGACCCGGTGTTCCGCATCCGTCAGTGGGACGACGATCTCTGAGAGCCGGCGTGTGACAGGACGCCGGGATCTGGTTATGTATCACAGCAAGCCGTGGATCCTGCTCGTTTTCTGCTGGCTGCTCGCCGGGCCGCCGATCCCCGCGGCGGAGGAGCCCGGGACAGGTCTCTCCGGCGGAGATCCGCGCGTCCTCCCGGCGACCGGCCCGCATCGCCTGGCGATCATCATCGACGACATGGGCCACGCGCGGAATTCCCGGCTGGACGAGCGGCTGATGGCCCTTCCAGTGGAGATCGCCTTCTCGATCATTCCCCGGACCCCGGGCTGCGCCTCCCTCGTGGAGCACTGCCGCCGCGAAGACCGTGAGTACCTGGCGCACCTTCCCTGGCAGCCGATGAACCGCGAGCTGCCGCGCGAAGCGACCCTGATGGCTGTCAACTCATCGAGGTCAATTCTATATTCATTGCTTCTTGAAGCGGTGGAGTGTCTGCCCGGAATGATCGCGGCGAACAATCACCAGGGATCGCTGGCCTCGCTGGATGAGCGGTTCCTCGAACGTTTCGCGGGGATCTACGCCGGGCTGGAACTGCCCTTCATCGACAGCCGGACCGTCGGCGGCAGCAAGGTTAAAACGGCCTTGGGTCGGCACGGTATCCCGGTGCTGGAAAACAACCTCTTCCTGGATCACGAAGACGACCCGCGACGGATCCGCGCCAGGCTGCGGGACTTGCTGCGACTGGCCGCCGGGCGCCCGACGACGATCGCCATCGCCCATCCGCGGCTCAACACCCTGGATGCGCTGGAGGAATTCCTCGAGCGGCTGCCGGACTGGATCGAGCTGGTGCCCCCGAGCGAGTTCATGCCCAGGCGGAAGGGGATGAACGATGCGCTGGCCGAGATCGCTCAGGGAATCCGGCGGGGGAGTGCGGGCGAGCCGGCAGAATCAGGCGAACCGCGACGGGAGGGAGCAGACTCCCTGCCCTGATCGGTCACGGTCGCCGCGCGTGGAAGTCCGGCGGACCGCGTCGAAGGAGAATGCCATGAGACTCGGCGTCAATATCGACCACATCGCCACCGTCCGGCAGGCCCGCCGGACCTACGAGCCCGATCCGGTTCACGCCGTGGGCATCGTCGAGCGCGCGGGCGCGGACGGGATCGTGTGTCACCTGCGCGAGGACCGGCGGCACGTCTCAGACCGCGACCTGGCCTTGATCCGCAAGGTCGTCACCACGCATCTCAATCTGGAGATGGCCTCGACGGAGGAGATGGTGCGCATCGCGATCGAGACCTGCCCAGACATGGTGACCCTGGTGCCCGAGAAACGCGAGGAGGTCACCACGGAGGGCGGCCTGAACGTATTGTCGGGGGACGACACGCTCAAGGAGCGGATCGAGCAGCTGCGCGCCCACGGCATCGTGGTCAGCCTGTTCGTGGATCCCGAGCTGGAGATCCTCAAGGAAAGCCGCCGACTGGGGGCCGATTTCGTGGAACTGCACACCGGCGCCTACGCCAACCTGCGCGGAGAGAAGGAGATCGAGCTGGAAGCCCTGCGCATCCGCGAGATGGCCATCGCCGCCCGGAAGTTCGGTCTCAGGGTCAGCGCGGGGCACGGCCTGACCTATCACAACGTGGATCGGATCGCCGCCATCGCCGAGGTTGAAGAGCTCAACATCGGTCACACTATCATCGCCCGGGCCGTGTTCGACGGACTGGACACGGCGGTGCGGGACATGCTTTCAATCATCCGGCCCGCCGCGCGGTCGACGGGCCCGGCCGGCTGATCGCCGCGGATCAACCGCCGCTGCAACAGGAGAGCCTCGATGGAATTCCCAGCCGAACCTTTTCGGATCAAGGTCGTCGAGCCGGTGCGATCCGTGTCACGCGACGAGCGCGAGGAACTGGTCCGCGAGGCCGGATACAACGTGTTCACAATTCCCGCGGACAAGATCTACGTCGACCTGTTGACGGATTCCGGCACCAGCGCCATGAGCGACAACCAGTGGGCCGGGATGATGATCGGAGACGAGTCTTACGCGGGCAGCCGCAATTACTACACCTTCGAAGAGCAGGTGCGCAAGATCTTCGGCTACCGGCACGTGATACCCACCCACCAGGGAAGGGTGGCCGAGAACCTGCTCTTTTCCACGCTGGTCAAGCCCGGGACGGCGGTGCCCAACAACATCCACTTCGACACCACGAAAGCCAACGTCCAGGTCAACGGCGGCAAGGCCCTGGACTGCGTCCAGCGCAAGGCCTACGATCCGGACCTGGTGGACGATTTCAAGGGCAACATGGACCTGGAGCTGCTCGAGGAGACCATCGAGCGGATCGGGATCGAGCGCATTCCGCTGGTGCTGCTGACCATCACGAACAACTCGGGCGGCGGCCAGCCGGTCTCCATGCAGAACATCCGTGATACGAAACGCCTGCTGAAGAAGTACGGCATCCCGCTGTTCTTCGACGCCTGCCGCTTTGCCGAGAACTGCTACTTCATCAAGCACCGCGAGCCCGAGTTCGCCAACCACTCGATCCTGGAGATCGCCCAGGAGATGTTCAGCTACGGCGACGGCTGCACGATGAGCGCCAAGAAGGACGGCCTGGTGAACATCGGCGGCTTTCTCTGCCTGAACGACGGCGAACTCGCCCAGCAGATCAAGAACCGCCTGATCCTGATCGAGGGCTTTCCCACCTACGGGGGACTGGCCGGCCGCGACCTGGAGGCGATCGCCCGCGGGCTGCACGAAGTGCTCGACGAGACCTACCTGGCCTACCGCATCGCCCAGGTCAAGGGCCTGGCCGAGGAGCTGAGCGATCATGGAATCCCGGTGGTCAAGCCGCCTGGCGGGCACGCGGTGTATCTCAACGCCAAGCGCTTCCTGCCGCAGATCCCGCCGGAGCTGTTTCCCGGGCAGACCCTCGTGGTCGAGCTGTACCGCGAGGGCGGAATCCGGGCGGTGGAAATCGGCAGCCTGATGTTTGCGGAGACCGATCCCGACACGGGGGAAACGCATTATCCCGAAATGGAACTGGTGCGGTTGGCGATTCCGCGTCGGGTATACACCAGCGCCCACATGAACTACGTGGCCCATGTGATCAAGCGCATCTGGGAACGCAGGGAGAACTTGAAGGGCATGCGTCTGACCTACAGCCCGAAGCTGCTGCGTCACTTCACCGCCCGCCTGGAATTCGTCGACTGAGACCCGGAGTCTTCGTGATGCAGCCCACCGGCCTGATGCCCGGTTCCTATGCTGGGGTCCTGATGGACCTGGACGGCGTGATCATCGACTCGATGCCGGCGCACGTCCGTTCCTGGGTCGCCGCCTGCGCCGCCGAGGGCGTGCGGATCGATCCGGCGATCCCGCGGATCCGCGAAGGTGAAAAAGCGCTGATTACCTGCCGCTGGATTTCCGATAAGTATGACCTGGGCTGGGACGACGAACGCTGCGCCGCGCTCGTGGAAAGGAAGCGCGAACTGTACCGGGCCGAGGCCGAGGTGCAGGTCTTTCCCGGGGCGGAACGCGCGATCCGCGGGCTCAAGTCCGCGTGTGTACCACTCGCGGTGGTAACGGGATCGGCGCTGGTCAACATGCAGGCCGTGGTGCCCCAGGAGCTGCTGGAGCTCTTCGATATCCGTCTCACGGCCGAGGATTACGAGCGCGGCAAGCCCGATCCCGAACCGTACGCGCGGGCGGCCGAGCAGCTGCGTCTCAGGCCCCGGGATTGCCTGGCCGTGGAGAACGCGCCCCTGGGAATCCGCTCCGCCCGGGCGGCCGGATGCGCCGTGCTGGCCCTGGCCACCACGCTCGAACCCTGGCAGCTCGCCGAGGCGCACGAAGTGGCCGTATCACACGACCGGATTCTGGAACTGATGATTCCCGAATAGAGGAGATCCTCTCATGGATAGAATGGTGACCATCGAGCGTCACATCATGGAACAGGAGGAAGCCCATCCCCAGGCCACGGGGCACCTCTCCGAGCTGCTCTACGGCATCGCGCTCTCCGCGAAGATCATCAACCGCGAGGTGAACCGGGCGGGGCTGATCGACCTGCTGGGCAAAACGGGCGACGTCAACGTCCAGGGCGAGACGGTGGCCAAGCTCGACGAGTACTCGAACGACGTGCTGGTGCGCACGCTGGGTCTGGGCGGGCGCGTCTGCCTGATGGGCTCCGAGGAGGTCGAGGGCGTGATCTACCCCGACAACGGCTGCGAGACCGCCAAGTACGTGGTCAACTTCGACCCGCTGGACGGCAGCTCGAACATCGACGCCAACGTCTCCATCGGGACCATCTTCTCGATCTGCGAACGCAAGACGCCCTCCGGCAAGCGACCGCTGGAGTCCGATGCGCTGCAACCAGGCCGCAGCATGGTGGCGGCGGGCTACATCGTCTACGGTTCCTCCACCATCATGGTCTACACCACTTTCAGGGGCTCGGTGGACGGTTTCACGCTGGATCCCTCGGTGGGCGAGTTCCTGCGCAGCCACCGGGACATCCGCACGCCGCCCAGGGGCAAGATCTTCAGCTGCAACATGGGGAACACGCAGTACTGGGAGCGGGGAGTGCTGGATTACCTGGAGCGCATCCAGGTGGAGGACAGGGAGCGGGGCCGCCCCTATTCGCTGCGCTACATCGGCAGCCTGGTGGCCGATTTCCACCGCAACCTGCTCTACGGCGGCGTGTTCCTTTATCCGCGGAACGTGCGCGGGCCGAAGATCCACAACGGCAAGCTGCGCCTGCTCTACGAGGCGAATCCGCTGGCCATGGTGGCCGAGAACGCGGGCGGAGTGGCCAGTACGGGCACCATGCCCGTGATGGAAGTGAAGCCCGAACAGCTTCACCAGCGCACGCCGCTGTACATCGGCAGCCGCGAGGACGTGCGCGAGATCGAGGAGTGCCTGCGCAGCCAGGATGGTTCGGCGGGCTAGGGCCCTAGTCGGCATGGAGTCCGTCGGGCCCGCGGAGTGCCTTGAGCGCTTATTGCAGTATGCGATCGGGGCGGGTTAAATGATCGACCGGGACAATTCCCGACTGCGTGATACGCGGTGATAAACCAAAGCAGGAGTGTGATACATGGCGAAAAAGAAGGCCGTCTATTTCTTCGGCGACGGCGTGGCCGACGGCGACGCCTCGATGAAGGAAATCCTGGGAGGCAAGGGCGCCAACCTCGCGGAGATGAGCCGCATCGGCGTGCCCGTTCCCGCGGGCTTCACCATCTCCACCGCGGTCTGCAACGATTTCGAGCGTCCGGGAGCCGGGCCCGCCCCGGCGCTGGAGCGCGATGTCAACGGCAACATGCGCAAGGTGGAAAGGGCCATGGGCGCCCGCTTCGGCGACCGGGACAATCCGCTGCTGCTCAGCGTTCGCTCCGGCGCCCGGGAATCCATGCCCGGCATGATGGACACGATCCTCAACCTGGGGCTCAACGACAGCTCGGTGCAGGGCCTGGCGGAACTGACGGGCAACCCCCGTTTCGCCTGGGATTCCTACCGCCGCTTCGTCCAGATGTACGGCGACGTGGTGATGCAGATGCCCGAGGATCTCAAGACGGGTCGGGACCCCTTCGAGATCCTGCTGGAGCTCAAGAAGAAGCAGCGCGGCGTGATCGACGACACCGACCTCAGTCCCAAGGACCTGCAGGATCTGGTGCGGGAGTTCAAGGCTGCGATCCGCAAGAGTACCGGGAAGAGCTTTCCCGACGATCCCCGCGAGCAGCTCTGGGGGGCCGTCAAGGCGGTTTTCGCAAGCTGGCACAACCGGCGGGCCTACGAGTACCGGCGCATGAACCGCATTCCCCATGACTGGGGGACGGCCGTGAACGTGCAGTCCATGGTCTTCGGCAACATGGGCCAGAACAGCGCCACCGGTGTGGCCTTCACGCGCGATCCGGCCTCCGGCGAGAAACGCTTCTTCGGCGAGTACCTGATCAACGCCCAGGGGGAGGACGTGGTGGCCGGGACCCGCACCCCGCTGCCCATCGAGAAACTCAAGCGGGACATGCCGAAGAACTACCGTGAACTGGAGCGGATCTACAAGCGGCTGGAGATGCACTACCGCGACATGCAGGACCTGGAATTCACCATCCAGGACGGCAAGCTGTGGATGCTCCAGACCCGCACGGGCAAGCGCACCGGCTTCGCCGCCATCAACATTGCAGTGGACATGGTGCGCGAGAAGCTGATCAAGCCCGAGGAAGCCCTGCTGCGCCTGGAAGCGGACCAGCTGGACCAGATTCTGCAGCCGGTCTTCAACTCGGGCAGCAAGCTGAGAGCCGTGACCACCGGACGTCTGCTGGCCCGGGGCCTCAATGCCGGGCCGGGAGCGGCCTGCGGGCAGATCGCCTTCACGCCGCGAAGCGCCGTGGCCATGGCGAGAAAAGACCGGCCGGTGATCCTGACCCGCATCGAAACCAGTCCCGAGGATATCGCCGGGATGAAAGTCTCCGCCGGAATCCTTACCGCCCGCGGCGGGGCCACTTCGCACGCCGCCCTGGTGGCCCGGCAGATGGGCAAGGTCTGCGTGGCGGGTTGCGGAGAGCTGGACATCGACTATGTCAAGGGCGTGCTGAAGGTGAAGAACCGCACGCTCAAGGAGGGCGACTGGCTTTCCATCGACGGTACCACGGGCGAGGTGATCGAGGGCGCCGTCAGCACGCACGATTCGGAAGTGATTCGCGCCCTGATTCCGGACATGAAACTTCCCAAGGCGCGCCGCGAAAAACGGATGACGGAAGCGCGCAAGGGCCGCGTATTCCGGAATTACACTCAGATCATGAAATGGGCCGATCGCTACCGCCGCCTGAAGGTGCGTACAAACGCGGACCAGCCCGACCAGAGTACGATGGCCGTGGGTTTCGGCGCCGAAGGAATCGGTCTGTGCCGGACGGAGCACATGTTCTTCGGCGAGGGGACCAACAACGCCAAGATCCAGGCCGTGCGGGAGATGATCCTCGCCGACGACGAACCGGGACGGCGCGAGGCCCTGAAGAAACTGCTGCCCATGCAGCGAAAGGATTTCGAGGGCATCTTCAAGGCTATGGACGGGCGGCCGGTGACCATCCGCACGCTGGATCCGCCGCTGCACGAATTCCTGCCTCACGACAGCAAGACCATCAAGGAAGTAGCCAGGCTGATGCATACTTCGCCCGCCAGGATCAAGGCCAAGGTGGAGGCCCTGCACGAGAACAATCCCATGCTCGGGCATCGCGGCTGCCGCCTGGGGGTGGTCTTTCCGGAGATCACGGAGATGCAGGCCCAGGCGATCTTCGAGGCGGCAGTGCGCGTGTCGAAGCGGGGAATCAAGGTCCAGCCGGAAGTGATGATCCCGCTGGTGGGACACCGCGAGGAGCTGGCGAACCAGGGTGGACTGGTGCGCCGGGTGGCGGACCGGGTCCTGTCCAAGGCCGGGGTGAAGATCGACTACCTGGTGGGAACCATGATCGAAGTGCCGCGGGCGGCGGTCTGCGCCGATGAGATCGCGCAGGAGGCGGAGTTCTTCAGCTTCGGTACCAACGACCTGACCCAGATGGGCATGGGCATCAGCCGCGATGACGCGGGGGTTTTCCTGCCGGACTATACCGACCAGGGTATCATGGAATTCGATCCCTTCACCACGCTGGACACCGGCGGGATCGGCAAACTGGTGGAAATCGCCGTGGACCGCGGGCGGAGCGTCAAGGCCGATCTCAAGCTGGGGATCTGCGGTGAGCACGGCGGCGACCCCAAGTCCATCGAGTTCTGTCACCAGGCAGGTCTGAGTTACGTGAGCTGCAGCCCCTTCCGGGTGCCCGTGGCGCGCCTGGCAGCGGCCATTGCTGAACTGAAGTACCCCGCGGAGGCGCCGGCGAAGGCGAAGGGAACCGCTGTAAAATCACGAAAGGCCGGAGCCGCATCGAAGACAAGGTCAACGATCACGAGAAAATCCCAGCCGGGGGCCACGCGAAAAACCGCACCCAAGGCGAGGACGAGGGCCACCACGAAAGCGATTTCGAAGACGCGCCGGAAGTAGAGCTCTGTTCTTCCGACGCTCAGATTAAGAAACCTGCCAGCCCCCGCTGCGGATGACCGGAGCGGGGGCTTCTGCAAGTCTATAACCGATCCAAGTGTATCGTTCCACCGGTCGTCCAGCACGGATTTGCCTTGAAAAATCTCCGTGCCACGCACGCCTCCTCAAGCCGCCCTCCCTCCCGGCCCGGGCACTGACGCAGATTCGGGGAGAGTATGCAGGATGCTCAGTTCGATTTCGCGGTCGCGGAGCCAGGCCGTGAGCAGGCGGCCGTTTTCTTCGCCGTCACCCATGAACAGGTCGAAGTCGGGATCCACCAGGATCAGCTTCTCCGGCAGGTTTCGCGCGATCAGCTCGAAGAGGGTCTCCAGCCAGGGTTTGGGCGCTCCCAGGCGCAGCGCCATGTCCCGGCTTTGAATACCGGCGGGATCGACGCAGAGGCCGCCCCAGGCCACCAGTCCCAGGTCGCGAAGTTCCGCCACCGTTCGAATGAAGCTGATCATCAGCGGCCGCCCGTTCTTTCTCGCGTTCATCTTCCATCCTCCCTGCTGCTCGAAACAAGGTCGGCGGGGGGTGGGACAGCGGTTCCCAGCTTGGGCGACAAACAAGTTGATTCAGCTTAGTCCCCTGTCGATACTCAGGGAGTCGGTTGGAATCTGGAGTATGCCCGCGATTTAAACGGCGTTCGATTGTAGGGTGTGACGGGTTCAATGTGCTTTGACAACGGATTTCTGCAGTCAGGCAACAGCTTCAAACCCTGGCAAGTTTTGCTTGCATGCATTATACGGGCCAGCTATCTTTTGGTTCAGCCATTGAACCGGAAGCGATGCACCGAAGGCACTGTCGCCCAACCTGAACTCCAGCAACATCAAGCCAGGTGAACAAAATCAATCAGGAGAGCCCATCGTGATGCGCGTTTGTTATTCTCTGATCCTGATAATCGGCCTGAGCACAGCGGCTCAGGCGACCTACTCGATCGGCAGCACACCCCCCGACTTCACTTGCAGCACATCCCTGGGAGGAACCTGGAATCTCTACGACCAGCACGGGAAGGTGGTGCTGCTCAACTTCGGGGCCACCTGGTGAGGCGGCTGCAATGCGGAGTTTCCGCATCTGCAGAACGATTTCTGGGAGGTCTACGACCACAATGCCTTCTCGCTGGTGCACATCGACACGGACGGCCAGTCGGCGAGCTACCTCAACAGTCACTGGGGCCAGTACAACCCGACCTTCCCCATCCTGACGGGCTGCCAGGGCCTCTTCTCGAGCTGGGGCCAGGGGTACATTCCGCACAACACGATTCTCGATACCGACGGCGTCGTCCGCGGCAACTGGGTCGGCTGGGACGCCAATGTATCACAGCAGATGCACAGTACGATCCAGCAGTACATCTCCCTGCCCTACCCCTTCTTCACCATCGACGGAGCTCCCATCGTAGTGGACGACAACGGCGACGGGCGGCCCGATCCGGGCGAAACAGCCGAGCTGGCCCTCTCGCTGCTGAACAGCCCCGTCGCCGAGCCGGCCACCAACGTCCAGGTGACCTTGGTTTGCGACAATCCCCACGTGACCATCATCAACGGCAGCTCGAGCTTTCCCGATGCCGACCCGGGCGAGGTGATCACCAGCGATCTGAACTTCATCTTCTCCGTCGATTCGGGATTCGAAACGGACTGGGCCGAGTTCGTCTTCACTTACACCGCCGACTACGTCGGAGGATCGGTGGAGCGTGACATGAGTTACGACCAGCGACTCGGACGCCCGGTGCTCCTGCTGGTGGATTCCGACGGCAACCTCGATCCCAACGAGAATTGGGGCAAGGACGCGCTCGATGAACTGGGACGCGATTACGATTTGTGGTCGGGAACCTACGACGGCCCTCTGTCGGAGCAGGAAGTACTGCGCTACGAACATGTCATCTGGCTGGGCGGCGTCAATCAGAGCGACCTGAGCGCCGCCGAGGAAGCCGCGCTCGCCTCATTCATGGATCAGGGAGGCCTGATGGTATTCTCCAGCCAGTACGCCTCGGACGATCCATCGCACGCCGGATTCTTCAGCCAGTACTTCGACGTCACCGTGACGGACACCGACCTGGGCAACACCTTCGTGGCGGAAAACGAGACCGCGGATCCCTGGTTCGGCGACCTGGGCCTGGTGCTCACCGGCAGCATGGCCGCGAACAACAACGAGGAACCGGACCAGATAGCGCTCGGCGGCGATGCCGGGCTCGTGGCGGAGTGGCAGCAGGGAGTGGAGGAGCCCGCCGCCGCTTATTTAATCGGCCAGGATTATAACGCGGTCTTCGCCGGTTTTCCCATCGAAGCCGCGCGAACGCACGGGGACCTGCCCAACTCGGTGACTCTGGCCGGATTCCTCGAGCGGGTCTTCACTTTTCACGAGGAGAACCAGAACCAGCCGCCGCCCGAACCGGTGGACGATCTGAGCATCACCTACGCCACGGATTTCATCTTCCTGAGCTGGACGGCGGTGGACGGCGTCACCCACTATTCGGTCTACGAGAGCGAGGATCCCTACGATTTTTCGGGACCGCCCATCGCCGACACATCGGTGACCTTCATCCAGCTCAGCTTCGTTCCCTCACCGCGTAAATTCTACCAGGTGACGGCTCATCATTGATCGGAAGATCTTCCGCTTGCGCTTTATCGAGTCTCTTCAATAGTTTACAGCGATACCGGAGACGCACCCTTCCGGAATGCTTGGGGTGACAAAGAAAGGAGTCTTCATGAAACGGGTTTTGATAGGCGGATTGGCTACCCTCAGCCTCGCACTGTCGGCCTTCGCCGTGTGGGACGTGGGAGACACGCCTTCGGATTTCACCTGCGACGACTGGGACGGGGGGACCTGGAACCTCTACGATCAGCGCGGCAAGGTGGTGGTGATCAACTTCGGGGCGACGTGGTGAGGCGGCTGTAACACGGAGTTTCCGGTGTTACAGACTGATTTCTGGGAAGTGTACGACCACGCCGCCTTTTCCCTGGTGCACATCGATACTGACAACGCCTCGGCCGCCGCGCTGCACGCGCACTGGGACCAGTACAATCCGACCTTTCCCGTGCTGGTGGGCTGCGGCAGTCTCTACAGCCAGTACGGCGACGGCTACATCCCCTACAACGTGATTCTCGACACGGAAGGAATCGTGCGCTACACCGATTCCGGCTTCAGCGAGAACACGATGCACAACATCATCGACCAGTACATGTCGATCGACTTTCCGGCACTGTCGATTAACGAGGTGGTGTTCGTTTCCGACGACAACGGGGACGGCCGTCCCGACGGCGGGGAGACCGTGGAGTACGAGCTGTCGCTGATGAACAGCCCCATCGGAGTCGCCGCCACGAATATCGAAGTGACGATGAGCTGCGACGATCCAGCGGTGACGGTCCTGAACGACTACTCCACCTTCCCGGATGCCGATCCCGGCGACGTGGTCACGGGGGACGATCTGTTCAGCTACAGCGTCGCCGAGGGGATCGAGCCGCATTGGGCCACTTTCACTTTCAGTTACTCGGCCGACTACACCCCCCGCGAAACCATTACTGGTGACCTGGATTACATGCAGCGCATGGGCCGTCCGGACCTGCTGCTGGTGGACAGCGACGGAAGCGCCGACGACAACGAGGATTGGGCCGTCAATGCGCTGACCGATGAGCTGGGCCTCGAGCACGATGTCTGGTCCGGCACAGTGGACGGCGCCCTGGCCGAGGAAGAGATGCTGCGCTACGAGCAGATCATCTGGCTGGGCGGCCGCAACGAGTTCGACATCAGCGCCTCCGAGGCGGAAGGCCTGGCGGCCTTCATGGACCGGGGCGGCCTGGTCCTGCTCTCGAGCCAGTACGCCCTGGACAACGAAGACAACGCGGACTTCTTCGCCGACTACTTCGGCGTCGGCCTGGTGGACGACGACGGCGGTTCCATCTTCGTGGTCGAGTCGGAGGACGGCGACGAGTATTTCGACGGCATCGCCTTCGTGCTCACCGGCAGCGGCGGCGCCAACAACAACGAGGAGCCCGACGTCATCGAGGTGACGGGCGACGGCGTGCAGTTCATGCATTGGACGCAGGGCGAGGGCGGTCCCGCGGCTGCCTACGAAGTGGGCGAAACCTACAACGCGGTCTTCGCCGGATTCCCGATCGAGGCCATGCGCCTGCACGGTTCGGTGCCGGAGTCGATCCTGCTGCACCAGTTCTTCAGCCTGGTCTTCGATTTCCACGCGGCCAACTCGGGCGTCGAGGAAAGCACTGCCACGGCCGAGAGCTTCCGGATCCTGGAAGCCTATCCCAATCCCTTCAACCCATCCACGCACATCATCTACGAGATGGTGCGGGGCGCGGACGCCAGCCTGGCGGTGTTCAACACGCTGGGCCAGCAGGTGACGCGCCTGGAGCAGGGCTTCAGGCCCGCCGGAGTGCACGAGGTGCTCTTCGATGCGGGGGCCCTGGCCAGCGGCGTGTACCTGGTGGAGTTGCAGGTGGAAGACGAGGCTCGCGACGTCGCGCGTATCACGTTGCTGAAGTAGTTTCAGCCGGCGTCGCGTCGAATCATTCGATCAACCGGCCGCCCCTTTCCTTGGGAGAGGGGTGGCCTGCTTTTTTCAGACTCCCCGGTTCCTGTTGCAGGTTACCCAGCCTGAACGATATGTTGCACCGAGCTGCCGCGATATCTGAGAAACACTCTTCCGGAATTATCGTAATCGACGCAAGCGGTGTCATCATGAAACGAGTTCTTATCAGCGTGCCGGCCATTCTCTGCCTGGTTCTGCCGGTATTCGCCGTGTGGCAAATTGGGGACTCGCCCACGGATTTCACCTGCGACGACTGGGACGGTGAGAGCTGGAATCTCTATAGCCAGCGCGGCAAGATGGTGGTCATCAACTTCGGGGCCACGTGGTGAAGCGGCTGTAACGCGGAGTTTCCGGTGTTACAGACGAATTTCTGGGAAGTGTACGACCACGCCGCCTTTTCCCTGGTGCACATCGACACGGACAACGCCTCGGCCGCCACGCTGCACGCGCACTGGGACCAGTACAATCCGACCTTTCCGGTGCTGGTGGGCTGCGGCAGCCTGTACAGCCAGTACGGCGGTGGCTACATCCCCTACAATGTGATTCTCGACACGGATGGGATCGTGCGCTACACTGATTCAGGATTCGACGAGAACGCGATGCACAGCATCATCGAGCAGTACTTGCCCATTCCTTTCCCCTCCCTGTCGATCCACCAAGTGGAGATAGTCTACGACGACAACGGGGACGGTCGTCCCGATGGTGGAGAAACAGTGGAATTCGCTTTGACGCTACGGAACGATCCCAACGCGGTCACCGCCACGAATATCGAAGTGACGATGAGCTGCGACGATCCGGCGGTGACGGTTCTGAGCGACTACTCCACCTTCCCGGATGCCGATCCCGGCGACGTGGTCACGGGGGACGATCTGTTCAGCTACAGCGTCGCCGAGGGGATCGAGCCGCATTGGGCCACTTTCACTTTCAGTTACTCGGCCGACTACACCCCCCGCGAAACCATTACTGGTGACCTGGATTACATGCAGCGCATGGGCCGTCCGGACCTGCTGCTGGTGGACAGCGACGGAAGCGCCGACGACAACGAGGATTGGGCCGTCAATGCGCTGACCGATGAGCTGGGCCTCGAGCACGATGTCTGGTCCGGCACAGTGGACGGCGCCCTGGCCGAGGAAGAGATGCTGCGCTACGAGCAGATCATCTGGCTGGGTGGAAGCAACGAGAACGACTTGACGGTACCCGAGGCGGAGGCCTTGGAGTCCTTCATGGACCGCGGTGGCTTCCTGCTCTTCTCAAGCCAGTATGCTACTGATAGAGCGGATAACGCGGAAGTCTTCGAAACACATTTCGGCGTGATCCTGACACTGGCGGATGCGGGTTCGGTTCTTGGACTTGAATCGGAGAGCGGCGATCCCTATTTCGATGGGTTCCTCCTGGTGGTTGCCGGCAGCGGTGGCGCCGACAATAGCGAGGACCCGGATGCCGTCGAGGTGGTCGGTGACGCCGTGCAACTTGCACATTGGATATCGGATGCCGGCGATCCGGGGGC